>CAOJUB010000004.1 GCA_948443805.1 uncultured Clostridia bacterium
AAGATAAAAAAGATTTTAATGCTATGTTGCACGATAATAAGGATATGCCAAAATTTCAAATTATCACAGACCAGAAAAGTATTGAAAAATATGGTGGCAGTAAAATGTATTTTGCACCGCCAATCGACTATGACAAAGTAATGAAAAAAGTTCCGTATGGTAAAGTAATTACCGTTGGGGAAATACGAAAATACTTTGCAAAATTGAGTGGTGCTGATTTTACAGAACCAATTACAGCGGGAATTTTTGTTTCCATTGTTGCATGGGCGAGTTATCAGCGTTCCGAAGATGAAACGCCTTATTGGAGAACATTGAAAGCAAACGGAGAACTCAATCCTAAATATGATAAACTTTTAAAAAAGCTTGCGTATAGACGGTATAAAGAGCTGAAAGTTTTTGATTGATCGTTTGTTTCATAATCTAAGACCGGAAAAACAGTTTTTTCCTTGCTGAAGTAGTTTTATAATGAGAATTCCTTTTTTACTTTATTGATCCGCATTTGTTTGAATTTGGAAAATGTATTAAACGAATTACATAAATAATGCTGAAAGATATCGGCATCTTTTAATATCTCATCAAAAGGCGTGTCAATTCTGTTTTTGTCACTATGATTATAAACAGCATCTTCGATACTTTTTATTTCTGTTTCGGTAAAAAGATTTAATTCTCTGAGTACTTTACCTGCTGTTATCGCACCTTTATGGGCGTGATCAATTCTGTCCATCATGATATAAGCATAGAGATCGTGAAGCATACCAGAGAGAATTGCAAGTTCGATATTTTCAGAACGTTTCATTGCGATCATCGCAGAAATTTGCGATACGCCGTATAAATGGATATATGCCGCGCGGCGTTCTTCTTCATCGGACATGGAGAGAAGAAGGGAATTCACTTTCTCTCTCACTTTATTGATTCGAGTCATCATAACCGAAACGACCTTTCTATGATTATAAAAACGCGAACAGATTTTCTGTCTGAAAGTCCGTTCGCGTTTTTTGTTCTAAAGTTTAAAGTATTTTTTCCCCAGACTTCAGTTCAATATATTTCGCAATCAGTTCCACTGCATTTTCAGGAGAAATTCTTGACGTATTTAACGAGAGATCGTAATTATCGGCAACGCCCCATTTTAAATTGGTATGATAAGAATAATAGTTTGCTCTTCGCTTATCGGTTTTTACAATCAAATCTTCCAGTTTTCTTTCAGAAAGGCCAGGTTCGCGGAGAGCCACTCTTTTTTTTCTGTCTTCCATATCGGCGGCGATAAATATTTTTATCAGGCAGGCATGGTCTTCCAGAATATAATCGGCACAGCGTCCGACAAAAATGCAGGATTTCTGATCGGATAATTCCTTGATAATTTCTGACTGCATCTGATACACGCGGTCATTGATTGACGGCGTGATATCGCCCTGATAAATGTAGTGGCCGTCCATCGCATACGCGCCCATAGCAAGAGAATACAAAAAACTGTTTGTCGGCTTTTCATCGACTTCTTCAAACATTTTTTCATTTAACCCGTTTTTCTTGGCGGTAATCGAAAGAATTTCTTTATCAAAGAAATCGATATTCAGTTTTTGCGCCAGTTTCTTTCCGATTTCTCTTCCTCCGCTGCCATATTGTCTTGCAATTGTAATCGCGATGTTTTTCATAATGCCCTCCCAATTAATATTATCCTATTTCTATTTATCTATATGTTCCATACTTTCTTTTCTTTATTATATCAAAAAATTGTCACAAAATCAACCCCTTTTGAAAAAAAATATTTGTCAGTTCGTGGCGCGTTCTTTTTTTTGTTAGACGAGGCGTATTGACAATATTTTCATCTGAAAAAAGGTATAATTGTTTATACACCAATTATACACAACAGAAAGGAATGTCGAAATTGAAAATCGATACCCGTGAGGAATTTATCATAGGGGAAGGGATATCCCATCAAAAAATCATAAAAATATTGGCGGAAGCGGTAATCGGATTTATTGTATCTTCAGTCAGGGTTTTCGGGTTTTATCCCTTTGGACAGGCCTTTGCCGCATCGGCAACACCTGCCGGCCTTTTTGGCGCAATTTTCGGATCTCTTTTTCATGCCGATGACCCGCTTCGCTATGTTGCAGGGATTGCCGCCGTTTATTTAATCAGAAATTTTGTGATGAAGCGGTTCTCGCTTCCTTTAGGTGCGGAGATTTTTATATCCGTACTCTGGGGCTCTATTCTTGCTGAAATTTTTGGTTTATTCCTCGGCAAATATTCTTTTGCTGAAAATTTGTCGTTTGCTGTTTGCGGAATTGTTTCCGGTCTGATTGGCTATATTTTTCAACGGTTAAAAAAGGGACCGGAATATTCGGATACCTTAGTCGGGCAGCGGATGTTTTTTGTTTTTTTCAACCTGAGTTTTGCTGTTTTTCTCTTCGGAATCGCCTCGTTGGGAGGGGCGTTTGAAAATGCGGCGGTCATTCTTTCGCTGACAGCAGTTTTTTGTATATCGGAAAGGTGCGGTTTTTTTTATACCACCACAACGGCTGCGATTCTCGGCATTTCTTTTTGGTTCTATAATCCGGAATATCTTCTTTTTCTTGTAACCATGATTATCGGCGGCCTATTGTCTTCGTTTCTCAAGGAAATACACCGGTATGCCATTGTCGGCGCTTTTGTTATTGCCTCAGCGCTGATTGTTATTTATTCCGAAGGGGACGCGGATTCGTTTTCACTTCTTGTCAATACGGGGCTTTCCGGTATTTTATTTATGATGATGCCAACGGGTATGATCGGAAAAATCATGAAATTCATTACCCCTTCTGACCGCGGACAAACCTATAAATTCCGGAAAAGAGATCCCAGGAAAACATACCGTTTTCAACGGGATGAACTGCGGGATGAGAATTTAGTCAAAAGCGTTTGTGCCGGGTGTTCGAAACGGTTGACATGCTGGGTAAAAGATTATGCCTATACGGCCGACATGTTTCTGAAAATAAAAAATAGCGCTGGCAGAAATATTCCATCGCATTTTCAGGTGCGGTGTCCGTATACAGCCGATCTGATCCGGGAGGTAAGAAAAGAGAAACCAAGTAAAGGAAGCATGAATATTATTACCTCAAAAATTTCAATACCCAAAAAAGGGGAGAAGGTCTGCGGAGACTGCGGCGGCGCTTTCTGCGCTTCTCAATATCGTTACGTATTGTGTATTGCCGATGGGATGGGTTCAGGTGTCGCCGCGGCAAAGCAAAGCACAAAAGGCGCAACAGTTATAAAAAAACTGATGGATAACGGCATTGAAAAGGCTGACGCACTCCGAATTGTCAATGAAATGTTGCTCAACAGTAAAAAAGAAATTATTATGGGCATTGACCTGATCGTGATTGATCTTTTGTCAGGTTTGTGTGAATCCTTTAAAGCAGGGGCTGCCCCGACATTCCTGATCCGCGATGGAGTTCCCTATGAGACCGGCGGCGCTTCGCTCCCGATTGGAATGATGGAAGAGACTGATTTGATTTATAATAAATATAATATTCGCTGCGGAGACCGCATCGTTATGGTATCGGATGGATTTGTCGAACGGGGAACAGGCTGGATTAAGGATTATCTGACCGAAGCTTGTTCGGAAACCGATGTTCCTTCCCTTGATATTTCTTCCGGCCTGACCGAGCGAGCAAAACGGCTGGGATTGAATAAAAAAGATGATCTGACGGTAATCACCGCAGAATTTGTATAAAACAATTCTGAAAAAAAGGAAAGATGTAAAAAAATAGCAAACTATCGCTTTTCCGGTTCCTTTTTCTTGACAAGATACGCGGTTTGGTGTATAATATAACTGATAATATGATAAAAGGAGTATTGTATGGATCACGACAGTACCCCGATTGAGGGGAAAAACGAACCTCCGCAACGAAGTTCTGTTTCGGTAAACACATTGATTACCTGCGGTCTTGGCGTATTTCAGATCTTTGCTGGACTATTCCTGAAATCGTCGGCCTATCTTGCGGATGGCATTAATGTTATGGTGGATGTGCCGTTTCAGATGAAACGAAAAAAAGCGGTTTGGGGTTATCTTCTCTGCTTTGTTTTTATCGCTGTTTCTTTTTTGATTGCACTTTCTTCTTTTTTTGACACGGCTTCAGTTTTGGATTATTTTAAAGACTGTGCCAGTCTGCTCACTGTTCCTGCGGCTTTTTTATCAATTGTTTTTAAAGTTATTCTTCGTATGAATAAAAAAAATTCAGGGGAAGAAACCGCAAAAATTACTTTTGATATTTTGATTTCAGTTCTGATTGCGATTTCGGTTCTTCTTACCTATGCGGTTGATTTCTATTTTGAACCGGTTATCTCCATTGCTTTGGCAACCTATACATTTGCCTATTCGATAGAAAGATTTTCATTTCTTGTTGCAGAAATCAGAAAATCGAAAATTCAGGATATTTCGCAAGATACGGAAATTGGAGAATAAGATAACAATACTCTATTTTAAATAAACACACAATAAAATTCTTTTAGGAAGGTATTTCATGTTCGGAAAAGATATTGGGATCGATTTGGGAACAGCCTCCGTTATTATTTATGTACGAGGCAAGGGGATTGTTCTCCGTGAACCCTCGGTTGTTGCTATCGACCGAGGAACGGGAAAGGTTCTCCGCGTCGGGGTGGAAGCGCAGGAAATGCTCGGAAGGACGCCGGGTAATATAAAAGCGATCCGTCCGATGAAAGACGGCGTTATTTCAGATTATGAAACGACCGAAAAAATGCTGAAATATTTTATCAAGAAAGTAAATGGGCGTACGCTTTTTAAACCCAATGTTATTGTTTGCGTCCCTTCGCAAATCAACGAAGTTGAAGAAAGAGCTGTTCGGGACGCTGCCTTTAATGCCGGGGCACGGCATGTGGAACTTATCGAGGAACCAATGGCGGCTGCGATCGGCGCCGGTATTGATATTATGCGGCCGAGAGGCTCAATGGTTATCGACATCGGAGGCGGTACGGCGGATATTGCGGTTCTTTCACTCGGTGATGTTGTTGTTTCTGCTTCTGTAAAAAGCGCAGGCGATAAATTTAACGAAGCGATTGTCCGTTATGTCCAGAAAAAATTTAATATATTAATCGGCGAAAGAACGGCAGAAGATATCAAAATAAAAATAGGTTCTCTGTCTCCCCGGCCGGAAAAGCTTTCAATGACGGTGCGCGGACGCAGTTATACAACCGGGCTTCCTCAGGAATTCACCATTAATTCCGATGATACGATCGTTGCCTTTTCCGATACGGCGGCACAGATTATCGAAACGGTCCATGATGTATTGTCGAATACGCCCCCTGAACTGATCGGAGATATTTCAAGTTCGGGTATTGTTATGACCGGAGGCGGCGGACTAATTTACGGTTTTGATAAATTGATTGCTTCCAAAGTCGGAATCCGGGTGGATGTTGCCGAGGATGCAATTTCCTGCGTGGCTATCGGAACCGGCGGCGCTCTGGAATATATTGAAGATATTGCGGGAACAAAGGTAAATTCCCCGAAGAAAAAATTTAAAATATAAAAAAGAAGGTCTGTTTATTTTGTAAACAGACCTTCTTTGAAGTAACCCGGATTAGGAGAATAGAAAAATGAACATTGCTATTGACATTGACGATACTTTAACCGATTCTTTTGATTATTTTCAACCGTTTGTTGCAGAATATTTCGGGGCGGAACTATCAGAACTCAAAAAAAACAATATTTCATACAGTAATCTTCCCGAATCATGGAAAAAAGATGAGTTAGCTTTTTGCAAAACTTATTATGACAGAATTGCCGCAGATACGCCGTTCAAAAAAGACGCTGCCTGGGGAATCAATCAATTACGGGAACGCGGCCATAAAATCATTATTATTACCGGCCGTACTTCGTCGTTTTATACGGATCCTTATAAAACGACGAAAGAAGAATTGGCAAACGGAAATATTGTTTATGATAAGTTGATTTGCACGCTGGATAAGGCTGAAGCCTGTTTACGGGAAAATATATCTGTACTTGTTGATGATTTGCCTGTAAACTGTATCGCGGTTTCTCAAAAGGGGATTTCTGCGATTGTTTTTAATAGCAAAGGAAATAGAGATATCAAAACGGACTTCCGCCGAGTTGAAGATTGGGCCGGCGTTCTGAAAGCCGTTATAGCGATAGAGCAAGAAAGCGGACAAAGTAGGCAGGGAGGAACACAAAAATGCTGTTTCCGAAAATGATTCTTTTTGATTATGGTCATACGCTTCTCTGCGAACCGGATTATGATACGCTTCGGGCAACAAAGGCGTTATTTCATTTTATCAAAAAGAATAAAAACCATCATATGCCGGAAGAAGTTCAAGCCTGCGCGCAACAATTCTGGAAAAATTTGCGCGAGCCGGCTGTTCGTCAGGAACTGGAGCTCAGTCAAATTTCTTTTATGCGGCTTTTATATGAATATCTGGAAATCGAATTTTCTGTTTCATGGGAAGAAGCGGAGAAAATTTTTTGGGAGCATACAACAAATCCCAAGATTATGCCCGGTGCGGAACAAATGCTGAAAACACTCCAGGAACTCTCCATCCGTACGGGTGTGATAAGCAACATCAGTTTTTCCGGAAAGCTGCTTGCGGAAAGAATCAACCGGTTCTTTCCGGGAAATCAGTTTGAATTTATTCTTGCTTCCAGTGATTATGGCGTTCGCAAGCCCTGTCGGTATCTGTTTGATATAGCGCTGAAAAAAGCGGAACTTTCTGCCTCGGAAACTTGGTTTTGCGGAGATAATCCAACTGCCGATATTGAAGGTGCGCTTCAAACAGGGATTTTTCCCGTATGGTACGAAAACCACAGTGAGAAAAATTTTTTTGCCGATACATCGGGAAGAATCCCTGAAGGCAACTATCTGCATATTTGCGAATGGAAGGAAATGACGGCAATTCTTGATCGGTTAAACCGGGAAGGGAACGAAAAATGAAGAAACAAACTATCTGGATCTTTTTTGATGTCGGCTCGACTTTAATCGATGAAAGCCGGGCATATGAACGCCGAATAAGGGAGATGACGGCCGGTACGGATATCACGCCTGAAATGTTTCAACAAAAAAGAATCGATTTTGCAAAACAGAATGAAAACAGCTTTCCTGCCGCCGCTCAATTTTTCGGACTGCAAAAAACACTCTGGCCGAAAGGAGAAGAGTTCCCTTATCCGGACGCGAAAACGATTCTCCGTTATTTATGGAAGAAGGGCTACCGGATCGGCGTTATTGCCAACCAATCGCCCGGAACTTCAGACCGTTTAAAACAATGGGGACTCTATCAATATATCGATGTTGTTGCCGCCTCTGCTGAATTAGGTTTTGCAAAACCGGATCTGCGAATTTTTAAACAGGCTTTTGAAATGGCCGGATGTCAGGCAGAAAACGCAGTGATGATCGGTGATCGGCTCGACAATGATATTGCCCCGGCGAAAAAACTTGGAATGAAAACAGTCTGGATCAGGCAGGGCGACGCTTTGTATCAGTCGCCGGTTTCCCCTGATTTCCAAGCCGATTTTACAGTCAATAATTTATTAGAACTAACCACGATATTTAAATAATGCTTGATTTATTAATGCAATTCGTTTCTATCTTTATATATAGATAATACCCCGCTCGCAAATTTCATTGTAAGCGGGGTATTGTCATTTCTTCAGGAACATCCACCATTGCGGTTCAAAATCTTGGACAATAACTTCTTTTCCCAATTTTGCTTCATTTATCCATGTCCGGACGACCGGCAGCAAATTTTCGTTCCAATCCGGGTTTAATCCGATATCTAGATTATACTGAAACTGATAATGATTGATCGCGATTCTCCCATTCGGTTTCAGTACCTTGAGACAGCTTGAAATCAGGTGAAGAAATTCGGTTTTTACCGTTTGTTCAAGTGTGCCGTTCTGATATTCGTGATTTACAATTTCAGTTATTTGGGGAAGAATTTCCATCCAATCGGAATTTATTGTATCAATTCCGGTTTTTTCTGCTAATATGGTTTCTATCACATCGTTTGCGCTGTGTTCAAACACGACCATATCAAAAGCATCCGTTCCGGAAACTTCCTCTATATTTTGTGCATCGTCTTCAATTACTTCAACAGTGATCGGCAGATTTTTTGTCTTCGCTTTAAAAATATTGGTCAATTCTTTATTTAAATTGGCCGTTATATACTGAGAAAGGGGGGGAAGGGTATGTTTTGGCAACGGCTTTCGGAATCAGATCATTGCCTCCGGCGCCAATTTCTAAAACAGAAATCGTTTTACCCGGATGAATGACAGTAAAAGCTTCCGACCATTTTGAACGAAAATACCAATCATAAATAATCCAAGGATCTTCAAAAACAATCGGTTCGGTTAACAGTTTTTTTTAATACCGTTTTTTGTCCGAATCGAAGAGTCTGTTCCAAGTTGCTAACTCTTCCGGGAATAATAATTCGGAAGAAGCCGATCCAAGAATTTTCTTCGTCCATTTTGGTACAGAATCCAGAGAAAGCATGCCAATCCCTCCTTTAAAGAGAATAAAAAGCCTTCATTGCCTTATACATGCTGTAAATATCTGCTTTCGCCGCCAATTCATACGGCGCATGCATAGAAAGCATCGGAACTCCGATATCCACAACATCTATATTTCTGTTCGCGATATATTGAGAAACCGTTCCGCCGCCGCCGGCATCGACTTTGCCCATTTCATGGAATTGATACATGGCGTTCGCTTGGTCAAAAACAGAACAAAGTTTCGCCATATATTCGGGGCAGGCTTCTGAAGCGCCGCTTTTTCCTCTTGCCCCCGTATATTTCGAAAGTACAATTCCATAATTGAGATAAGCCGCGCTGTTCGCATCAAAAACATCCTGATAGGTCGGATCAAATGCTGCGGCTACATCGGCAGAAATGCAGGAAGAAGCACGGTATACCCTGTTGACATTGACGTCTTCCGAAAGGCAAAGATCTTCTATAAACATATCAAAAAATCGGCTTTGCATACCGGTAATTCCCATGCTTCCGACTTCTTCCCGGTCGGCAAGAAGCGCAATGCAGGTTTTTTCCGGAGCTGTTGTTTCCAGCAGGGCGGAGAAAGCAGGGTAAGCGCAGATTCTGTCATCATGACCATAAGCGCCGATCAGACTTCGGTCCAGTCCGACGTCCCGCGCCTTTTCTGCCGGAACAATAGAAAGGTCTGCAGTAAAGAAATCTTCTTGCGAAATTCCGTATTTATTATGTAATAAATTCAAAAAATGAATTTTAAAACGGTCTTCTTCTGCATCCGGATCGGGAACAGAGCCAATTACGATATTCAGATTTTCAGCCGGAATCGCCTCCGCCATTTTTTTCTCGGCTTGTTTTGAAGCGAGGTGGGGAAGAAGGTCGGTAATGTAAAAAACCGGATCTTCTTCGCAGTTTCCGATTTCAATATCGACAGATTCTCCGTTTTTCTTACAAACCGTTCCGCAGAGTGCCAGCGGAATGGTCACCCATTGGTATTTCCTCAGGCCGCCGTAATAGTGGCTTTTCAGCAGGGCAAGATTTCCGTCCTGATATAAAGGATTCGGTTTCAGATCAAGACGCGGACTGTCAATATGAGCCGCAGTCATAAGAAAGCCGGATTGCAGGGATTGCTTTCCGATCACGGCAAAAACAGCGGCTTTCTTTTTCTGATTCAGATAAATTTTATCGCCGGCATAATATTTTTTTCCGGGAACAAATTCATCAAAGCCATGTTCTTCAGCTATTTTTATGGCTGTTTTTACCGCAAGACGTTCGGTTTTTGAAGCATCGATAAATTTTTTGTAGCCTTCACAGTAAGCATATGCCTGTTCCATTTCTTCAGCGCTGTACACATCATATGCATTCTTTCGTTTATAACGAAGATCCATTTTTCTGTTCCTCCCGATATTTTAAAATATTCTTGCATAATTCATGCAATTCGGTTTTTCCGTCATTTATTACTGTTATATCCGCTTTTTGCGAGTAGAATGATTCTTCTTTCTGGCAGGCAAAACGCCGGAATATTTTTTCTTCGGTCAGGTTATCTCGTTTTCGAATCCGTTCCATCCGAATTTCTTCCGGTGCAACAACGGTAACGACTGTCCGGCAATATTTTTCAGCTTTGGCTTCAAAAAGCGCCGCGCCGTCAAAGAGGCAAGGGATTTGTTTTTTTGCTTTTTCCGCCGCTATTGTCAGTGCCCGGTTCATAATGGCTTCATGAACTATGGTATTGAGCAATTCTGTCTTTTCCCGGCTGGAAAAAGCAATTTCCGAAAGCTTTTTCCGAATAACTTTTCCGTTGCGCAAAATTTCCGAACCAAATTGTTCGGCTAATGTTTCCGTCACATCTTCATAGGCTGCTTCAACAAGCAAATCTCCGTCAATATGAAAAAATCCGTAGTTTTCCAAAGCTTTCGCCAGTGTTCCTTTCCCGGCGCCGCTTTGTCCGGTCAGACCGATTTCAAAAGGAAAACAACGGGTAATATGAAATTCACACGAACGTAAAAGCCGATTGTAAACAGCCAGTCCGACACCGTCCGGAGAGGGAATGCGAATGAAAATTTTGTCGTGTTTTTCCTGGTCCAATTCCCGGAGTTTATCAAAAAGATTTTTGGCAAGAATTTCCGGTTTCTGAAAGCTACCGTAAGAAATTACCCGCAAGGAAGGATCAAACAGCATCTTTTCTTCATCGAAACACATAACTGCCGGCTTATGATATCGATTTTTTTCCCGATTGATATAAATAGCAGAAAAAAGACTTTCGCCATCAACCCCTTCGGTATCCGCATCGGCGGCATAGTGGCGATGAACCAAACCGGGCGAAAGAGGTTTATCGGTATTGATTTTTTCAACAACGCCGGGCGCGATACAAATATCCGGCAAATATTGTTGAAGTTGTTTCAGCGTAATGAAACCGGGACGCAGCAAAACCGGAATTTGATCCAAAAGAGAAACCACCGTTGATTCCACGCCGCAGGTACACTCACCTCCGTCTATAATCCAGCGGAGAAGGGGAGTTCCATTCTTATCTGTTTTATCTAAATAGTCGTTTCTGACATGTTCCGCTTTGGTGGGACTCGGTTTTCCAGAAAGATTTGCAGAGGGGGCGGCAAGAGGAACGCCGGCAAGAGAAATGATTTTCCGCGCTATAGCGTCGGAAGGCATTCGGATTGCCACAGAATCCAGCCCTGCCGTTACTTTATCGGGAATGATATCCCGTTTTTGCATAATCATCGTCAACGGACCGGGCCAGAATTTTTCAGCCAGCAAAAAAGCCCTGCTGTCCGGCCGGGCATAAAGTTCCATTTGTTCTATTTCTGAAATATGAACGATCAAGGGATTGTTCTGCGGCCGGCCCTTTGCCTGAAAAATTTTTTCCACGGCGGTTTCTGAAAGCGCATTTGCCGCAAGCCCATATACCGTTTCGGTTGGAATTGCGGCAATATCTCCGTTTTTAAGCGCCTCTGCGGCTTCCTTTATAAGGTCTTCGCCCTTTCCTATTTTCATTGTGATTTTTGCATTCTTCATTTGTAATCCATTCATGTGCTTTTTTTAATATTCTTCTTTCGTTAGGGTAGGTCAGCATTTTTTTTGCTTCTTCAAACGGAACAACGCTGAAAGATAGAATTTCATCGCCAGGAATCTGAATATCTTTATCAGAATCTGTTTCCGCTAAATAATAAACAGCAAACTTTTTAATAAAAAAGCCGATTGTATAATCATATGCTTCCCGAAAATCGGGGTGAAAGCGAACCGATAAATTGGTTTCCTCCCGGATTTCCCGACGAGCAGTATCTTTTTCGGTCTCATTTTTCCAGATATGGCCTTTGGGAAAGCCGATATTATGAGAACGATTCTGAATCAAAATATAATGCGGTTTTTTATTTTTCATGGTATACACGATCGCACCGCATGACTTTTCATACAAACAAGTTAAAGTATAACCGGCTGGAATCAGTTCTTCCAGAGAATCCAAAATCTGCGGTTCATATAGAATCCGGTTTTCAGGCGCTGCCACTAAAATTGCCTTGGTATAATCATTCTCCGGCGCAATGAATGCAATCACTCTGCCGGAAAATGAACCGGATAGCTTGTTTTTTCCGACAATATAAACTTTTTTCCAAAGCCCATCGGGGTTTTTCATTCTGGTTGTGGTTCCTTGAAAAATTTTTTTATCACCGGCTTCTATCATTTCAATATCGGAAAGCTGTATATGTTTCCCAAGAAAATAATAATAGTAAGCTTCTTTATTCAGTTTATCCAAATACTCTTTTTTCTTGACTGCGTAGTCGGTCTGGCTCGTCTGTGCAAATTTAAACCGCTGATATTCCGCCCGTTTAAAGGCATTCACAATCAAATAATGATGCAGAGATATATACTGAATGTATTCCGGGCTTTTATGCGAAACAACATAAATGTCAAAATCCGTGTGCCCGGTTTTTTTATTTTTTTTCGAAAGCCGAACAGTTTTCTCATCTTTTGAGAGGATTAAATACCCGTTTTTCTGTAATTCCGGATATAATGCATGAATGTCGTCTATATTTTTCATTGAAACAAGCAGATCAGCCTTCGGACGGGTTTTTAATCCACGGATTCCGCCGCTTCCAATCAACCGTATTTCTACTGCAGTTTTTTCAAAGATTTTCCGGAGCTGCCGCTTTGCGTCACTGATATTTTTCATTTTATATCGTCCGTAATCAACAAAGACAGGCGGTTTATATTTTTGATTTGGCTTGGAAAGAATTTATCCTGTTTATTATTGTATATATCATACCACGAAAAGAGAAAAAAGTCAATAATAACCAAAAAAATTCTAAAAAAAACAAAGAAAAGGGCTTGATTTGAAAGAATTTAAATGATATAATAAAAACACAGGCACTTACAACTTATGAAGAGGGGAAGGAATCCAATTATGTTTAAAAAATTAAAAAATGTTTATTCTTTAAGAGATAATGCAGCAGAAACAAATCGCTTCATAATTAAAGAAAAGCAGTATTTGCCCGGTGAGCAAGTTTATATTCTTGTTGACAGCGTTACCGGCGTCCATTATATACATCCTTGCGGTACATATGGGTGCGGCGGTTTTTTCCCGCTTCTTGATGATAACGGAAAGGTTATATGCGAAAAAAATTAAGCGGATGGAATGGAACTGGATATCGTTTTTCAATCTTCTTTTTTGCGCCATATTACTTGCGCCAAATATCCTTTTTGCGGTAAAATATAAACAAGAACTGCCTGCCGGAAATCTGTTATTTGAAATAGTAGAGCAAATTGGTCGCTATGTGTCGATTATTTTTCTGATTTTACCGATTGGAATATGGAAGTTCGATTTTTCTTCAAAAATATTCTTTTTTCTTTATCTTTTGGGAAATATCGCTTTGCTGATCGCTTACTTAATTATTTGGAAAGTTTGGTTCACCGGTAAAAAATCGAAAAAACTTGTTTTTTTTCTATTATCGGCTATTCCGACCGGGATATTTTTATTTTGCGGAATCACGTTGGAGCATTGGCTTCTGATATTATCTGCTATCATTTTTGGAATAGGCCATATTGGTAACACCATAATAAAAACGAAAAAAATATAGATTTAAAAGGATTCAATTTTATTCTTATGGAAACAAAATTTTTCTATAAAAATAAGCTTGCACCAAAACCGAATAAGCCTCCGCATCTCGGCGTTGCTGTCATTATTTATAATGATAAAAATCAAATTCTTCTTGAAAAAAGAAGTGATTCCAATCGCTGGGGATTAATTGGCGGCGGACTGGAAATTGACGAGTCGCTAGAACAATGTTTGATACGTGAAGTTTATGAAGAAACTGGATTAAATTTATCACACTATGAGTTTGTTGCTGTTTGCGATGAACCTTCCAGAATTATACAATATCCCGATGGAAATATTATCAGAAGCGTTACTGTGTTGTACAAAAGTTTTATTTCTGGATCTGTATCCTTACAATGCAGCTATGAGTCAAAAGAATTGAAGTTTTGTTCGATTAATCAATTAAATGATATTGATATAGTTGAGACGCACAGACATATGGAAAAATAGCAGGAAATTTTTCTTCCGCCACCCCCAATTGCACAAAATATTCATTTTGTGCAATTAAGGCTCTCCCAAAAAATACACTTCTATTTAATTCCCTTTATTAAAGTATAGAATCCAAAAAAGTATCGGAGAAAAATTGAATATGTCAAAATATCAATCTTTTACGCAAATCCCGGATTACGCTCAGGAATTTTTATATTACTGCCGGAATATCAAAAATATGTCTGAAAAAACAGTCCACGAATATTTTTTGGACTTGCGCATTTTTTTCCGTTTTCTTAAAATTTATAAAAATAATTTCCCTGATCAGGATTTTGATTCGATTGATGCTTCTGATTTTTCTTTGGCGGAATTAAAAACAGTAACGCTTTCTGATCTATACACCTATTTAAATTTTGTCAATGAAGAACGCGAGGATAAAATTGCGGCAAGAAACCGGAAAATATCGAGCTTACGTACTTTTTTTAAATTTATGTGTAAACAAGGTTATCTGGATGAGAATCCGACAACATTTCTAGACTCCCCGAAAAAACCGAAAGAATTACCGATTTATCTATCCCTAAACGAATGTATGTCTTTGCTGGAAAGCATTGACGGAGTAAATAAAGTTCGAAATTTTGCCATTATTACCCTTTTTCTGAATTGCGGTCTCCGGCTTTCAGAATTAGTGGGAATTAATTTAAAAGACATTACCGGAAATACGCTTCGTGTTCGGGGAAAAGGCAATAAAACACGGGATATCTATTTGAACCAGGCTTGCACTGACGCAGTTTCAGAGTACATAAAAATTCGGCCCAAAGAGGGGCTCCCCCCTTCTGACCGGGACGCTTTGTTTATCAGCCGGAATAAAAAAAGAATTTCCAACCGGATGGTGCAGACGCTTGTAAAAAATTATATAGAAAAAGCAAATTTAAACAACGAAAAATACACAACCCATAAACTTCGCCATACCGCAGCAACACTGATGCACCAGAATGGAGTTGATATCCGTGTTTTGCAGGAAGTTCTCGGACACGCGAACCTGGGAACGACCCAGATTTATACGCATCTTGAAAACAAACAGATTCAAGACGCAATGAAAAGCAATCCGCTGGCATCCGTTCAAATAAAAAAAGAGAAATTACTGAAAGATACCGAAAAACAGGAGTAAGCAATGGAAGCAATTTGGCATGAAATGTTCCGGGCGGCACAGGCAGTGCAAAACCCGAAAAAAATATCCGATTATATAGATGCAGGCGGAGTTGCCGCGGCTGTATTGGCAGCCTCAGGAAAAATCTATACCGGGATTTGTATCGATACCTGTTGCACACTGGGAATCTGTGCGGAAAGAAACGCTGTTTTTAATATGATTACCAACGGAGATACGGAAATAAAAAAAGTTCTTGCCATTATGCCAGACGGAAAATGCGGCGCTCCCTGCGGAGCCTGCCGGGAATTCATGGCACAGCTTATGCCAAATCGTTACCGGGAGATCGAAATTATGCTCGATTATGAAAAAGAATTGATTCTCCCTCTTGGCGCTATAATGCCGGAATGGTGGATCTGAGACAAATAAAAAAAGAAATACCGCAGCAATCATCTTTATACCATTGCCGCGGTATTTCTTTTATAAAAATTTCTTCTTTCAAGAAATTATTTTATGCTGCGCTAAAACCTGAAATAAAACGTCAAAGAGAAACCGGATATCGGAAAATGTTTTCAAATCCATATTCATCCATATCTTTCCGTGGCAGGACTTGATTTTCTTATTCCGGTATTCATACTGTGTCGGCGCACTGCAATATTGCCGGCAATTTACGCAGGGATCAAAATAACTTACCAGCCGTTCTGTGATTTCCGGCGACAAAGAATCGGCAAGCCGCAGCATTTCATTCATAAAATCGTTCTTACGTCCCATATATTTATTTTCGTATTTATAATTGGAAACCATATACCACCAGAAAAAATGATGCATCAGATTCTCACTAATAAGAAGCGCATAGGAGAATCCAATCGGTGAGACATAAGTAATCTTACAGCCGGTACGGTTCCCTTCGATTTTGCGTTTGATTTTTAATTTTTTATTCGACAGCAAGTCATGGTCCAATCTTATAAGTTCGTTCTGTATTTCCATTGATAATCCTGAAATACAATCCTGGAATTCTGCTTTTACTTTTGCTTTGCAAAGTAAATTTTCCGGTAAAACAATTTGTTCGTATGGAAGAACAACGGGGTCGATGTCATACTCGGTCAACGTAATTTCTTTTACCAGTATTTTTGCCAGTTTATCCGGGGCAATTAACAATTCAAAACCGTCTTTGTTTTTCTCCGGAAAATCTTCCGCTTTTTTATACTTTTCCCTCTTCGAAAGATAGCAGGTTTGTCCGTCAACAACAATCTGCAGATATTTTAATCCATAAATAACAGAGATACGGACATCCTTCTGCAAAGGAACCCCATTCGGAAAATGTCTCGGTTTTCCATCCGGAATACAAATATCTCCGATACTGCGGTTATCCTGCCTGGTGCCGAAAGAAAGGTGTCCCTTCCCTATCCCCAGATAAAATCCGGGAATATCGACATGAACAGTCAAATCAATCTGTAAAGGAAGCTTGTATTTTCCGGGAATTTTGACATAAGATTTCAAAGGCAGGTCATCAAACCGATCAAAACGAATATTCTGAAATCCGGCAGACAGATATAGCCCGTCAGATTGCAGATTTGTTATTACATGTCCTACATTTTCCAAAGAATCGAACAAAATCTCTGTTTTTTTCATAAGACCTCCTTTATCTTTATCGGGATATAATAATCCATCTGCTCATAACCCAACGCTGCCGTTATTTTTTTATCGCCTCCGATTACCGCTCCCCCCTGAGGCCTGGAATGGTCGTGTTCAAAATTATGATTTATCAGAAATTCTTCCACTGCAGCCATTTCTTCAGAATTGGACTCGCCGTCAATTCCGCAAACAACCGCATAAATACCACCGGGGAAATCTACAACATCCATCCCCATGGTGTCCATTCCCTCCCGGAAGAAATAGAGCCATTCCATTCCGCCGTCCCTGCCGGTCAAAAAATCCTGCGGGAAAAAGGATTTGGGCTGCACATGAAGAAAGGCTTCAAAACGATTAAACTTTTCATCCCCGAAAAAACCTACCCCGGACGATACCATTTTACAAGCCGGCATATTCATAATTCTTACAAATTCCATTTTTTACTTCCTTTCTATTTTTATACTGTAACGTCAAAAAGAAATTCACAGCGTTTTTTTCCGCCGGAAATCAAAGCTGACGAAACAACCTTTTTTAGTTGAAGCTTCACCCCTAATGCAGTTTGCCAAAGAGCTTTTATATTGCCTGCGCAGCAAGCACAGTATGTAGAAGATTCAGGCAGAGAATCGGATTTCTTTATATCTTGTATCATTTTGCAGGAACAGACGCAGGTGAAATGATCTGTTTCTCCATAAGACCAAAACACGCTTAATGTGTTATCGTCATGCAAAACAGTTGGCGCTTTATGGGGAGAATCGATTTCGTCCATCAAAGCCACACGTTCTTTTAAGGTTTTGTCTGCATACTTTTGATAAAAAGCTTTATGCTTTTCTTGATTTGTTTTGCCGCAGCCCAATTCCTCCATTACCGCTAAACGGTCTTTCAGAGAAAGAGTGCCGTCAAGCAATTCAACAAAAGTTTTCTCAGGAATATCAGCGCCGCTTGATTGCCCGATTAATGGTTCTACACTTTGCCAAAGTCCTTTTTTTTTCATCTTTTTTTGAAAAGTTTTTGTTTGAATCATATACATTCTCCTTTTCCTTCTCAGTCTTTTTGAAGTTTAATGGGAACATACAAATTTAATTGATCATACCCAAGTCCCGCCTTGATCTCTTCATCGACATAAATCATGTGGACTGCAACCCCCCGGCTGCTATCAATGACAAAGTTTGTCTGATCAATCCATTTTTCAATCTTTTGCAGGACTTTCAATCCGCTTTCATCGTCCGCATCGACACTGACTGCGACCGCATACAGTCCACCAGGATGGGTAATCATCTGATAGGGTTCGGTATCGGCTTCTGTCACGCCGTCCCGGACTCGCCAAATCCATTCCGCCATTCCGCCCCGGTCAAACAGAAAATCTCCGGCATCAAAAAGGATTGGTTCAATTAAATGATTATGAGCCTCCTGCCAAGCGTTGAAATTCCCAAACAATTCTTCATAAGTTACAACGCCGGAAGTTAACGCTCTGAATGCAGGAACTCGGACAATCATAATTTCCGGAATTTTTTGATCCAGTTTATCCGTAATTTCAATAAAACGGTTTGAAGAAGCAGCATTTCCATTATAATCCACGTTTGTAATCTGTGTTTCAATTATCTTGGTTTTTTCATATAACAGCTTAATATCGGATTGATTTTCAAAATTGATTTTTTTGATCTGATCGATAAATTCAAGGATGATCTTTTTCAATTCATGCAGAAGTCTAGCCTCTCCATCAATATCGTCCACTTTCTTTTCCAGAACTTCCAAAACCACTTTTGATCCTTCAGTACTAAAGATACGTTTGATATCTTTAACACTGATATTCAACCGGCGCAGAATCAAAATTTGTTCCAGACGCTTTACGGCTCTTTCATCATACATCCGGTATGCGTAACCATCGCTTCTGGAACTTTCGATCAGTCCCATATCTTCATAATAACGCAGCGTACGCGCAGATATGTCGTATTGGGTTGATAGTTCTCTGATTTTAACTAGATTCCCCATTTTTACTTCCAATCTTTTAGCAAATTTTTTTGTCTCTCGGTTCTTTAATTTTGTATACATCTATTATAAACTCTTCCCCAACGGAATAGTCAAGTCATTTTACATAAATTTCAAAAATAGTTCAAAATTCAACAGATTCATACAAAAAGAAAAGAATAGAGATAACAGAAAAAGCAAAAGAAATAGAACTAACCAATAAAAACATGTTGCGTTTCTTTATACGAAAAAAATAAAATTTTTAATCTGAAAGATTCGCCAGCGCCTTTTGCATATAGATCAATGCATATTCTTCCAGTTCCCTGCTTCTGCGTAACCGTTCAATAATATGACTTCTCTTGTCTTTCAAAGCCTCTTTCGGAATCGTACTAAGCTGAGCGGCAATCATCATAATCTCATAAGCAAAACTTATAATTTCATCATACTGTTTAACCGCCAGCGCCAGGTATTCTTTATCGATACCAGAAATGATATTCATACTCATTTCCAAAAATTGCTTAATTCTTAATTTATCCTCATAATGAATAAATGCATGCGGATAAAGACAATGAATCTGATCTGCTTCCTTTACATTTTCTTCTTTCAGCAAATCACTCCAATTTTGATAAATTACCATCCCGTAACCGCGCATTTTATCCTTCCCAGAATGTTCTGTATTTAATAGCAATCGAATTCCATTGTGAAGCGCTTTGATACAAGCCTGTTCAACCGACAGAGTTTTTCCGGCAGGTTTCAAAATCAGCATATCGCAGCTGTTCCGATACCAACCAGTACATTGATTAAGTTGATTAAAGTCGATTTTAATATTTTTATCATCACAACCATCTAAAAAACATAGGCCTTTTAAAACTCGTCCCTGATCAGAATATCCCACAGCAAAGATAACATCCCGATATTCTTTCGGAATAATAATAACCGGATAGCCGCTTTCAATTTGTTTCCGTGCAACCTCAATAAACTCTTCTTCTGAAAAATCCTGCTGTGATAAATTTTCATAATCTAGCCCATAGATCAAAAAACTATCCCGGATCCACTCAGGCGGAGCATAGGAATATCCGAAACAAATACTGCTGATCGCAGACTGAAGAATATATTCAGAATCATCATTCATCTGACAATTTTGATGGTTTCTCCGTTCTTCCAAACCGAAAAATAATTTAATGGCGGTAAAGAGAGAACCGAGCATAATACTTTTCGGCCACTTTGATCCAGAATATTCGGCAACAGGAGCTTTCGACAAAATGGTAAACTCATAGTTAAAGTTCGCTGCATACAAAGCGCTTGATTCAAAATTTAGAATAGCATCTACGGGGCAATGAAATAAATCTGCCATTTGTACTAAAAAAGTAACGTTCGGCACGGCATTCCCGTTTTCCCATTTGCTGACTGCCTGAGACGAAATCCCCAGCTTCTCCGCTAAATTTTCTTGCGTATACTTATTTTTTTGCCGTAAAAAAGCGATTTTCTTCCCCATTTTTTTAGCATCAAACATACCCTTTCTCCACCTTTCTTTTTTTATTATTATAGCACCATTTTATCAGGTAGTCCATATAAATTAGGTTGTTTTTTCAATCAGGAACTCTACTTCAGGTTGTATTTTTTTATTTGCAAAGAAGTAGCAGTTCTGCAATGATAAATAGAACTGCTACTTAGGCGATAATATCATACAAAGCATGTGCTTTTTCAAGTTAAAATTTATTTGCAGTATCGATCCAATACCGCATTACTCCAAATATGCGCTTCCACATATTTTAAATGATGATTGATATGTTTATCTGTAGGATAAATACCCCGTTTGAAATCATATTCCACATAGGGAGGGAATCCATAACGGTCAATAATTTTAATGATTTCATCTGCAAAATAAACCTGATTCCAATATTCCTCTTCGCCAAATAACGCAGGATCCAAAATTGCAAAGGAATCACCGTAAGTAAAAGAAACAGTCAGCGGATCAAATTCGGTAAGCGGTATTTTGATAACCGCAGGATTTTCATAAGCGGACGCCCATTGTTTGTGTTCACCCAACATCATATAAATTGGCACTGTTCTTTGTGGATTGCCGCCGCGTGCGAGAAACATCTTCCGCAGTTTCCGATCCCTGTCGTAACGCTTTTGCAAAAAAACATCGATATTCGGATGACGAAATTTTCCGTCTGCCTTTTGCTGCAGTAAAATCTGTTTCGCTTCTTCAAATGGCAATTCCGTTAAAGATTTAAACGGCTTAAAATCTCGATTATAATAATGAAACAAAAACAATATATTCACCTGTAAGATTTATTTGGGGATATGTTTTTTTCCGTTTTTTTACGAAAACAATATGTAAAGAAAATTTTTCCTAAAACCATACAAAAGATTCCGCAAAATGCGCCCAAAGAATCGATTAAGATATCCTGAACCATCGGCCCCCTGCCGGAAATAATCTGAATGGATTCATCGGTAACGGCAATCAACACTGAAAAAGAAAAGGCGTTCCAAAATTTTTGCAGAGAGAAGCGAAAATCATCAATGAAAAAAAATAAAACGGATTCTCCCCCAAGAAGAAAATATTCCGAAAAATGCGCAAGTTTCCGGATATATTTTTCAATAAACAGGAAAACTGAAGAATTTTCCGCACCAACAGAAATGAAGATATTCCGAATCCATTCTAAAAGCCCGGAGCTCTGCTCTGCGGAATCGGCCTGAGAAAAAGACGAATTTCCCCAAATAAAACAGACTGTAAAAAAGAGAAAAAAAGCAATAATCCACCTTTGTTTATTCTTCACGTTCCAATACGCTTTCTTTTTTTTCTGTAGTTATGTTTTTTTGCTTTCCGTCTCCTGTTCCGCCTTCTACTACGCCTTTATGCTGGATAACGGAAACAATTGTTCCGAAAAAGCACTTTACGTCAAAGCCAAACGTAATGTGCTGAACATATTCACCGTCATATCTTGCTTTATCCGGAATTTCCAGCGCATCGCGGCCATTAATCTGTGCCCAGCCGGTTAAGCCTGGACGAACATCATTTGCCCCATATTTGTCCCGTTCGGCAATCAGATCGTCTTGATTCCAAAGCGCCGGCCGAGGCCCGATCAACGCCATTTGTCCGATTAAAATATTAAAAATCTGAGGAAGCTCATCCAAACTTGTTTTTCTGAGAAATTTTCCTATCGGTGTAATCCACTGTTCCGGATTTTGAAGCAAATGTGTCGGCATATCCTTTGGCGTATCGATCCGCATTGTCCGAAACTTCAAAATATAAAAATATTTTTTATGCGCGCCGATCCTTTTTTGCTTAAACAATACTGGTCCCGGTGAAGTAATTTTAATAAGAAACGCTAAAATCAAAAGAATCGGTGAACAAACAAGGATCGCACAGAATGAAAGAATAACATCCAGAATTCGTTTGATACCGTTTTGGTATAACGAGCGTTTTTTTTCGGAAAAACGCATAAAATAATCCCCCAACAATCGGCAAATACATTAAAGAACCGATTTTTTATAAAAAGTACAGTCTTTTATTCTTCTTACGATAAAAATAAACCAGAAGAGAGAAATCCCTCAGGTAAAAAGCCTTTCGGGACTTCCCTCTTGTTCTCTCCGAAAAGAGTTTTATTTTTTCTCGTTAATTGCAGCCTGTGCAGCGGCAAGACGGGCAATCGGCACACGGAACGGAGAACAGGAAACATAGTCCAAACCGATTTTATGGCAGAATTCTACCGACGTCGGATCGCCGCCATGTTCACCGCAGATTCCACAATGCATCGACGGACGAACTTTCTTACCCAGCTCAACGGCAACTTCCATTAATTTACCAACGCCCTTCTGATCCAGTTTTGCAAAGGGATCGTTTTCGTAAATTTTATTATCGTAGTAAGAATCCAGGAATTTTCCTGCGTCGTCACGGCTGAAACCAAAGGTCATCTGAGTCAGGTCATTGGTACCAAAGCAGAAGAATTCAGCTTCTTTTGCAATTTCATCCGCTGTAAGCGCCGCTCTCGGAATTTCAATCATTGTTCCGACTTCATACTTCAGATCAATTCCTGCAGCAGCGATTTCAGCGTCAGCCGTCTCAACTACTGTATTCTTCACGAACTTCAATTCCTTAATATCACCAATCAGAGGTATCATAATTTCAGGAACAATATTCCAGTCTGCATGCGCTTTCTTTACGTTAATCGCTGCACGGATAACAGCTTTTGTCTGCATTTTTGCAATTTCAGGGTAGGTAACCGTAAGACGGCAGCCGCGATGACCCATCATCGGGTTAAACTCATGGAGAGATGCAATGATTGCTTTGATCTCGTCAACAGATTTTCCCTGCGCGGCAGCAAGTATCTGAATATCTTCTTCTTCGGTAGGAACAAATTCATGAAGAGGCGGATCCAGGAACCGGATGGTTACCGGGCAGCCTTCCAGCGCTTCATAAAGAGCTTCAAAATCGTTCTGCTGATAAGGCATAATCTTGTCCAGAGCCGCTTCTCTTTCTTCAACAGTATCGGCACAGATCATTTCACGGAAAGCCGCAATTCTTTCTTCTTCAAAAAACATATGCTCAGTCCGGCAGAGACCGATTCCTTCAGCGCCGAGTTCACGGGCTTTTTTTGCATCGGCAGGCGTATCGGCATTGGTACGGACCTTCAGTTTTCTGAACTTGTCCGCAAGAGACATAATCCGGCCGAATTCTCCGGCAATTTCAGCGTCAACCGTCGGAATAATGCCATCATAGATGTTACCGGTTGAACCGTCAATCGAAATATAATCGCCTTCATGATATACTTTACCGGCAAGTTCGAATTTTTTATTTTCTTCATCCATTTTGATATCGCCGCAACCGGAAACACAGCAGGTGCCCATTCCGCGAGCGACAACCGCCGCGTGCGAAGTCATACCGCCGCGAACGGTAAGAATACCCTGAGAGGCTTTCATTCCGGTAATATCTTCCGGAGAGGTTTCCAAACGTACCAGAACTACTTTTTCTCCCTTATCATTCCATGCAACCGCATCATCAGCCGAGAAAACAATTTTACCGCAGGCTGCTCCGGGAGAAGCACCAAGGCCTTTTCCGGCAGGGGTTGCTGCTTTCAGCGCTTTTGTATCAAACTGCGGATGCAGCAGCGTATCCAGATTTCTCGGATCGATCATAGCAACGGCTTTTTCTTCGGAAATCATGCCTTCGTCAATCAGATCGCAGGCGATTTTCAGCGCAGCTTTCGCCGTTCTTTTTCCGTTTCTTGTCTGAAGCATATAAAGTTTTTTATCTTCAATGGTAAATTCCATATCCTGCATATCTCTGTAATGATTTTCCAGAATATTGCAGATTTCAACGAACTGATTGTAAACTTCAGGCATAACTTCCTGCAGTTTGGCAATCGGAGACGGCGTGCGAACACCCGCAACAACGTCTTCGCCCTGCGCGTTCATCAGGAACTCGCCCATCAGTTTCTTTTCGCCGGTCGCCGGATCTCTAGTAAAGGCAACACCGGTACCGGAAGTATCGCCCATATTGCCGAAAGCCATCATCTGAACGTTAACCGCCGTACCCCAGGAATACGGAATATCGTTATCGCGGCGGTAAACATTTGCTCTGGGGTTGTCCCAAGAACGGAATACCGCTTCTACTGCGCCCATCAGCTGTTCTTTAGGATCGGTCGGGAAATCTTTCCCCAATTTTTCTTTATATTCGGCCTTAAACTGAGAAGCAAGAACCTTCAGGTCTTCCGCAGTCAAATCTACATCCTGCTGAACGCCCTTCTCCTCTTTCATCTTATCAATCAGTTCTTCAAAATATTTTTTTCCGACTTCCATTACGACATCGGAATACATCTGAATAAATCTTCTGTAACAGTCCCATGCCCATCTGGGATTTCCGGACTTCTTTGCCATAACTTCAACAACGTCCTCATTCAGGCCGAGGTTCAGAATGGTATCCATCATACCGGGCATAGAAGCTCTTGCTCCAGAACGTACGGAAACAAGGAGGGGATTTTCCATATCACCGAATTTCTTGCCGGTAATTTCCTCCATTTTTATAATATATTCCATGATTTGTGCCTGAATTTCATCATTGATTTTCCGGCCGTCCTCATAATATTGCGTGCAGGCCTCC
This sequence comes from uncultured Clostridia bacterium, assembly GCA_948443805.1. GTDB lineage: Bacteria > Bacillota > Clostridia > Oscillospirales > UBA644 > CAOJUB01. Next base: position 24,860 of record CAOJUB010000004.1, read on the forward strand.
GTGGTAATGGTGAAACCCTGAGGAACCGGCATGCCGAGATTGGTCATTTCGGCAAGATTGGCACCTTTACCGCCAAGGAGTTCGCGCATGGTGCCGTTTCCTTCTTTAAACAGGTAGACATACTTTTTTGTCATTACTTTTAAACCTCCATTCATTATCATTTAGCATTATATCATAAAAAAAGACAAATTTCAACCCCCAAATGAAACATTTTATTAAAATTGGCTCTTCGGACTTGTAAATAAACTTACCTTATGTTATACTTATAAAATAGAAAAATTAAAAAGAAAAGAAAAAGAGCGGAGACCAAATATGGAAAATTTTCTGATCGTCGGGCTGGGAAATCCCGGAAAAGAATATTACGCAACGAGACATAACGCCGGATGGCTGGCTCTTGATTATATAGCGGAACAACTGAAGGTGAAAATAAAAAAAATAAAATTTAAAGCAACCTATGCAGAAACGGTTTATGCAGGGAAAAAACTGATCCTCCTGAAACCGCAGACCTATATGAATGCTTCGGGGGAAGCTGTCATGGCGGCAGCGGACTATTATCATATTTCCCCGGAAAATATTCTGGTTATTCACGATGATATTTCACTTCCTTCCAATAAATTGCGAATTCGCAAAAAAGGCAGCGCCGGCGGCCACAACGGTTTGAAAAATATTATTTATTTGCTCCGTTCAGAAAATTTCCCCCGCATCAAAATCGGCGTTGCCGACAGAAAGGATCAGTCCGATCTGAAAGATTGGGTTCTCGGGACCTTTACCAAAGAGGAACAACGGGGATTGCTTGAAAATTTCGATGATATTTATAAAGCTGCGCTGCTGATCTGCGAAGGTAAAATCGAAGAAGCCATGGCGCAATATAACAAAGAAAAACCGCCTGCTGAACAATAGACCGAAAACGGAGAAAATACCAAATGAAAAACGACGTTTTGGATATTCTGAAACAAACAACAGAATATGAAAATCTTTTCACTGCGGCAAGAGAAGGAAAAACCTGCGCTGTATTCGGACCGGATGAAACCCAGATTTACTATGCGGAAAAGCTGGCGGAAGATTTGGGAAAACGTTTTTTTCTGATTGTTCCTTCGGATGAAGAAGCCCAAAAAGCATATACATTTTTGCGTTCCTATACAAAAAATGCCTTTCTTTTTCCGGCAAAAGACTATCAGTTCCGTCAGATTCAGGGCGTTTCCCGTTATGACGACAATGCCCGTATCGAGACCATTTCCCATATTCGTCAGGGTGATTATCATAGCGTCATCATTCCGGCAAAAGCGCTTTTGACCTTCGTTATGCCGCCGGAAGAATTTGAAGAAATTCGCCTGAGAAGAGGCGATACGCCAGGAATGGAACTGCCGGATCTTCGCGAAAAATTAATCGGCATGGGATATGAGTTTTTTTCAAAAGTGGAAGGTCCCGGTCAGTTCAGCATTCGGGGTGATATTTTTGATATATTTCCTCCCGGTGAAGAACTTCCTCTCCGGATCGAATTTTTTGGAGATGAAGTCGACACGATCAGTCTTTTTGATATCGAAACACAGCGGCGAACCGAACAAAAAGATACCGTAACCATTCTGCCGGCGAAAGAATTTACGGTAAGGCTTGCCGGCAGACTCATAGAAAAGCTTAAAAAAAAGGCGGAAAATTCCTATGTCAAAGAAGATCTGGAACTTCTTCGGCAAGGAATTCTGCCGAAACATGACCGGTATGCTTCCGTCTATTACGGACGGGAAACCGGAATTTTAGATTTTGTTACGGAAAATGATGTTATTTTTCTTTTCGGATACAAAGAAATAAAAAAAGTACTGCTTCAGTTTGAAAATCAGGTGAAAGAAGACATCCACCGTCTGAAAGATGAAGGACTCCCTTTTTTAGGAAAAAAATTTACGCTGAAATATCCAGAAATTCTTGAGAAGATAAAAAAACCGATTATTTTTGAAGGATTGCCCTGTTCGATCCCCGATTTTGCCGTCGAATCTTTAACCGATATCAAAATCGCCCATACGGAACCGGGCGGGAGTCCTGCGGCTATTGAAGAAATTCGTTCTCTTTTGAAAAACGGCTATCAGATCTCTCTTTCGGTTCCAGACTCTTCCTCCGAAGCGCGGCTGAAAGAAGTTTTCGGAATACAGCCGAATCTGTTTTACACGCAGGATATCTTCCCTTTTGGGTTTCTTCTGCATAATCAAAAAAAAGCGTTGTTCATTTACAAAAACAAAGGAGAGCGCCGCCGCCGGCATAAAAACCGGTTTGAAAAAGGGGAAAAAATAAAATCCTTTGCCGATATTAAAAAAGGAGATTTTGTCGTCCATTCGGATTTTGGTATCGGTATTTACGATGGGATTCACAAAATAGAAAACCGAGGAATTGCCAAAGATTTTATCAAAATACTTTTTGCCGGGACAGACGTTTTATATATCCCCTGCGATCAATTAAACACCATATCAAAATATATCGGCGGAGATACGGAAATCAAAGTCAAACTAAATAAACTCGGCGGTTCCGACTGGTCTAAAACAAAACAAAAGGTTCGTTCCGCCGTCCGTGATCTTGCCGACCAGCTGATACTGCTTTACGGGCAGCGGCTGAAACTGAAGGGGCATGCCTTTCCGCCCGATACGGAATGGCAGCATGATTTTGAAGCCGGATTTGAGTTTGAAGAAACCGAAGATCAGCTGAAATGCATCCGCGAAATTAAAAAAGATATGGAAAGTCCGATCCCCATGGAACGCCTTCTCTGCGGCGATGTCGGTTTCGGAAAAACGGAAGTGGCGCTACGCGCTGCCTTCAAATGCGTTTCCGACAGCCGGCAGGTTGCGATTCTCGCTCCGACAACAATTTTAGCCTTTCAGCATTATCAAACAGCAATAAAACGTTTCCGTGGATTTCCGGTAACCATTGAAATGCTTTCCCGTTTCCGCTCACCGCAGCAGCAGACAGAAATTTTTAAAAATGTAAAAAGCGGAAAAATCGATATTATTATCGGCACTCATAAAATTCTGCAAAAAAATATTGCATTTAAAGATTTAGGACTAATCATTATTGATGAGGAACAGCGTTTCGGTGTCGCACACAAAGAATTTTTAAAAAATCTTTCAAAAACGGCGGATATCCTCAGTCTTTCCGCAACCCCGATTCCCAGGACGTTAAATATGTCGCTTTCCGGTATCCGAGACATTTCCATGCTGGAAGAAGCGCCGCATAACCGGTATCCGGTAACGACTTATGTTGCGGAATATGACGAAGGAACGGTGATTGACGCGATCCGCCGTGAAGTAGCGCGCGGCGGTCAGTGCTTTTATTTAAGCAACCGGGTCGATACGATCAGCCGGAAAGCCGCCATGCTGTTTGAAAAAACCGGTTTTCAAATTGGAATAGCGCACGGGAAAATGTCGAAGGAAGAATTGGCCGATGTCTGGGATGATATGACGCTCGGAAAAATCGATGTTTTAGTCTGTACAACGATTATAGAAACAGGAATCGATCTGCCGAACTGCAACACCTTGATTATTGAAGACGCGGATCGTCTGGGCTTGGCGCAGCTCCATCAAATACGGGGCAGGGTCGGAAGAACCAACCGGAAAGCCTATTCCTATTTTCTTTACGGCAAAGGCAAAGTTCTTTCTTCCGATGCTTATAAAAGACTGATGACCATCCGTGAATTTACCGAATTCGGCTCCGGACTGAAAATTGCCATGCGGGATCTGGAAATCCGGGGCGCCGGCGATATTCTCGGCGCAGAACAAAGCGGCCATCTGCTTACCGTTGGATTTGATATGTACATGCAGCTGCTGGAAGAAGCCGTCAGTGAAAAACGCGGGAAAAAAGCAGAAAAAACAGACTGCAAAGTTGACCTTAAATTAAATGCTTATATCCCCGATAACTATATTTTCGATAGTGAAAGCAGAATTGAAATGTACAAACTGATCTCTGGAATTGTTTCTGAAGAAGATTACCGTGAAGTTCTCGATGAAATGATCGACCGGTTCTCCGAACCTCCGAAACCGGTATGCAATCTGCTGGAAATTGCCGTAATCCGAGGAGCTGCCTGTCAATGCGGTGTTACGGAAATAACAGAAAAAGAAGAAAAATATCTAATTTTTCTGACAAAAGAACCCCAGCCGGAGCAAATTGCTCGGGCGGCTTCCGCTTATAAAGGGCGGGAATTATTCTACAGTCCGGGCAGTAAACCCTGTTTTTCACTGGCAACCGCATTAGGCTTGAAAGGGCTGAAAGAATTTTTAAATAATTTACAAAAAAGTTTTGATACGGACAAAAAATAATGGTATAATTTTATAATTAGAATTTTTCTTAAATCATCAGAGAAATCCGGGTTTTTTACCGGTTTGGAAAGGTTTGAAATTCATCATGAAAAAAATAATAAAATGCACGGGATTGCTTTTAATTTTTGCTCTGTTTTCAGGGCTTTTTTCCGGCTGTACGGCAGACACTTCTTACGCTCTGACGTCGGAAGGGACGAAATATCCTGCCGGCCCTTATTCTTTTTATGTCCATTATTACCGAGATACCTGGGAAGCGCAGCTTTATTCCTATAAAGGTTCCGGTTTTGCGGAGAATACAGACATGGAAGTTGATAAAAACGGAACAAAACTGCACGATTATATAGTCAATCAGGCAAAAGACCAATATCTTTCCTATCTTTTGATCTGCAAAAAGTTTGAAGAATTCGGCCTGACGCTCAGCGAAGAAGAAAAAACAGCGATCAATGATTCTTTTCAGAAAAACTATATAGACGCTTACGGGGAAGAACGTATTGCGGAAATGTGCAATACCATTGGCATTACGCAAGAAGAATTTAAAGAAATACTGAGCGTTACCTATAAGCAGGAAAAACTGATTGATTATTATTTCGGCGAAGGTGGATCGATGGAAGTTCCGGAAAGCGAACTTCTTTCCAAATATGAAGAAAGCTATGCCCGTTTTAAATACTTGGTATTCTACACAAAGGATACTTCCGGAAATTCCTATACATTGGAACAGCAGAACGCCGTTTACGCAAAAGCACAGGAAGCTTATGCAAAATTGCAGGCGGGAGAATCGATTGAAACCCTGATTCCCCAGTATTCAGAAGACTATAAATCTTACCCGGAAAACGCAACCGACGCGCAGAAAAAACAATTGGATCAACAAAATGCGGAAATGGTAGAAGACGGCGTAATTGCAGACAAAAACGGGGTTTTCAATAAGGAAGTTTATGATTATTACGGCTATAAATTAGATTCGACACTGATTTCAAAAATTTTTGAATTGCAGCAGGGCGAATATGCCTTCGTGGAACTTTCCGATTCTTTCTGGATCGTACAAAAATATTCCGCTACGGAAAAAGAAAATTATTTTGCCGACAAAAAAACCGATGTCTTCGATGAAATTACCGCCGATGATATTCAAAATCTTTATAATGAATGGCGTGAAGCCTTCCCTCATGAATTTAATGAAAAAACAATCGAAAAACTGGATCCCAGAGGCATGTCCGTTTTATTCTTGACGGAAGACGAACTGAAGCAGCTTCTGCCGAAAACTGAAAATAACGGATCTTCCGGTCAGTAAGAAAAAGAAAAGAACACCGAATTAAAAATTCGGTGTTCTTTTTATTCAGATTATCCACTTGAAAACCGAACCCCGATGTGGTAAAATAAAACTATGATAAAATAATAAAAGGAGTTTTATATGAGCACAAAAAAAGAATTTTATTTTCCTTCAGCGGACGGAAAAACGCAGATTCGTGCCGTAGCCCATATACCGGAAGAAACACCGGAAGCAATTCTGCAAATTTCTCACGGAATGGTTGAATTTATCGACCGATACGATGATTTTGCAGCCTATTTGGCAGAAAAAAATATTCTTGTTGTAGGTAATGAACACCTTGGCCATGGCAGTTCGGTTCTCTCCAAAGAAAAATATGGATATTTTGCCGAAAAAAACGGAAAGAACATTGTCCTTTCCGACCTTTATCAACTCACGGCAATCGTGAAAGAAAAATACCCTGCCCTTCCCTATTTTCTGCTGGGACACAGCATGGGATCTTTTTTTGCAAGACAATATCTTTGTACTTACGGTTCTCAGCTTAACGGCGCAATTATTATGGGAACGGGTCGTCACTGTCTGCCGGAAACAACAGCGGGAAAAATGCTGACGTCGCTCATTGCGCTTTTTAAAGGCTGGGAATACCGAAGCCGGTGGATTGACAATCTGGCCTTCGGCGGCTATAATAAAAGATTTCAGCCAGAACGAACTGCAAAAGACTGGCTGACAAAGGATGAAAAAATGGTGGACGCTTATTTACATAACGAGCGCTGCGGATTTATCTTCACTCTGAATGCTTATCATACGCTTTTTTCGCTGTTATCTGATCTATGCAAAAAAAATAATTTAAGAAAAATGCCGGCCGATCTCCCGGTATTCTTTGTCGCCGGAGAAGACGATCCTGTCGGCAATTTCGGAAAAAGCGTCCGGCAGGTACAAAAAAGCTTTGTTAAGTTGGGAATGACTGATACGGAAATCAAGCTTTATCCGGACGACCGGCACGAAATCCTGAACGAAACCGATCGGCAAACCGTATATGCGGATCTTTATTCCTGGATTTCCCGACACCTGAAATAAAACCAGAAAATACCAACGGTTTGTTATTTTTTCCCCTTAAACTGTCTGTAAAGAAATTTCTTCCGGGTGAAGAAATTCCAGAAATAAACCAAAACAACTGCAATAGCTTTGCCGATAATATAATATTGATCCGTAGCAAAAAAACGAGTTCCAAAAGAAATATGTGAAACAAAATAACCGATTCCGAAAAGACCGTGTTCCGAAAACGGAGCAATAATAATCTGAGTCAATAAAAGACCGGCAAACCCGATCGCCATAAAAAAACCGAAATCAAGTAATGCATTTTTTTCCACGGCTTCCGGAAATACCCAATATCGGCAGACAAGATAGTTGACGAACAGTCCGGCAACAAAACCGAGAATCGTAGAATAAAATTCACCAAAGAAAAAAAATTCTTCACAAATGATCAGAATAACAAAATCAACGATTGTTCCGGTAATTCCGGCAATCATATTTCGGAAAAATTGAACCGCGATGTTTTCAGGTTTTCCGGAAAATATTTTTTTTAGCATGAAATTCCCCATTTTTTTAAATTTTTTCTAATTTTTCAATGCAGAACTTGACAAACCCATATTGTACATATATGATTAATATGTAAAACTCAAAAGATTGGAGCGGAAAGAAAATGAAAAATGAAAGATTTGAACTGAACAAAAATCTGGCGCAAATGTTGAAAGGCGGCGTTATCATGGATGTAACCACGCCAGAACAAGCTAAAATTGCAGAAGAAGCCGGCGCGTGCGCGGTTATGGCTCTGGAACGAATTCCGGCGGATATCCGGGCTGCCGGAGGCGTTTCGAGAATGAGCGATCCGAAAATGATCAAGGGCATTCAGCAGGCCGTTTCTATCCCCGTTATGGCAAAATGCAGAATCGGCCATTTTGCTGAAGCACAGATTCTTCAGGCAATTGAAATTGATTACATCGATGAAAGCGAAGTTCTCTCCCCTGCCGACGATAAATACCATATTGACAAAACAGCATTTGACGTTCCCTTTGTCTGCGGCGCCAAAGATCTGGGGGAAGCGCTTCGGAGAATCAATGAGGGAGCCTCTATGATCCGGACTAAAGGCGAACCCGGTACCGGCGACGTCGTTCAGGCAGTCCGCCATATGCGGATGATGCAGAGCGAGATCCGGAAACTTACCGCCATGCGGGAGGACGAACTGTTTGACGCTGCAAAGCAGTTACAAGTTCCTTATGAACTTGTCCTGTCGGTTCATAAAAATGGAAGACTTCCGGTTGTCAACTTTGCCGCAGGCGGCGTAGCAACCCCGGCAGACGCTGCACTGATGATGCAGCTGGGCGCAGAAGGCGTTTTTGTCGGTAGCGGTATATTTAAATCCGGCAATCCGGCCAAACGGGCGGCAGCAATTGTAAAAGCCGTAACAAATTTTAACGATGCAAAAGTATTAGCGGAACTTTCTGAAGACCTCGGCGAAGCCATGGTTGGAATCAATGAGCAGGAAATCGAATTGCTGATGGCGGAAAGAGGAAAATAAAAAACTATCAGCTGCAGTTATTAAAGCATTTGCAGCAGAACGGAAATGAAAATGAAAATAGGCGTACTAGCATTACAGGGCGCATTTATTGAACACCGAAAAATGCTGTCCTTATTAAATACTGAAAGCTTTGAAATCCGGCAAAAAAAAGATATAGAAATCCCTTTTGACGGACTGATTCTTCCGGGAGGAGAAAGCACCGTAATCGGGAAATTGCTGCGGGAACTTGGCCTTTTTGAACCGCTCCGGGAAAAAATTTTAGGAGGATTCCCCGTATTCGGAACCTGCGCGGGACTGCTGCTGCTTGCCAAAACAATAGAAAACGACAGTCGAAGTCATTTTGCCGCAATGGATATTACCGCAAAGAGGAATGCTTACGGACGGCAATTGGGCAGTTTTTATGCGGAAGCACCTTTCGGCGAAACGAAAACCATTCCCATGACGTTCATCCGCGCCCCATATATCTCAAAAGCGGAAAAAACGGTAACCGTTTTATCAGAGGTTGAAGGTAAAATCGTTGCGGCAAGACAAAACCGAATGCTTGTCACTTCGTTTCATCCCGAGCTGAATGAAAATCAAACGGTGCATCAGTATTTTTTAAATATGATCAAACAATAAAAACAGAATCTGTCGCAGAGAAAAACTCTGCGACGTTTTTTTTACTTCATCCCCGGATCAAGCAAATAAAAATTTATTCCGCACATTTATTTTTCAGTATTTGAATTTCAGACGAAGTAAGTCCAATTTCATGGAAACAATTTGCCGCCTGAGGTGTTTCCGGAATATCATTTCCTTCTTCAATCGGTATGGAATAATAAGAAATTCCCACCGTTTGGTTTGGCCGAAATTCAAAGAAAAAAAAATACTATTGTTTTTTTTATTATACAATATTTTTGTAAAAAAAACAAGTTCTTTTTCTTTGCGGGAATATTTTTTTTATTCGGGTTTATAATACAATTTGAAAAAAACAGAGGAGTTGTTTTTCTTGAAACAGGAAGAATATAAAAAATTAGTCAAAGAGAAAACAGAAAATTCCCCCCTGGCAAAAGACTGTATTTTCGCTTTTTTAATCGGGGGAGCAATCTGTCTTCTGGGGCAATTCATCAACAGTTTTTATACCGGAACATTACATTTAGAAAAAGATTCCGCCGCAGCGTTTACATCAATCACCTTGATTGGGCTCAGCGCTTTGCTGACCGGAATCGGGCTTTACGATAAACTGGCCAAATACGGCGGCGCCGGAACGCTTGTCCCGATCACGGGATTTTCCAATTCCGTGGCCTCCCCCGCCATTGAATTCAAAAAAGAAGGACTTATTCTGGGAATGGCGCCGAAAATGTTTATTATTGCAGGGCCTGTTATTGTATATGGCACCGTAGCCTCGGCAATTTACGGAATCATATATCTGATTATTCAGAACTTTTTCTAAAGCAGAAACCGGATTCTAAAGAAAGGTACGATGAGGTAATGAAAAAAATAGGAAGCGGAACTTACAGACTCGCCAACCCTGTCGATATTACGGCACAGGAAGCCATTGTCGGGAAAATAGAAAAGGAAGGGCCGCTCGGAAAATATTTTACAAATTATTCAGAAGATGAGTATTTCGGTGAGGAAACGTTTGAAAAAGCAGAAAGCCGAATGCAAAAGGAGGTTTTAAACCGTGTTCTCGAACAATCAAAAGCTTCTCCAAAACCTATCGACTTCGTCTTTGCAGGCGATCTGCTCAATCAGTGCATTGGTTCGAATTACAGTATTCGCGATCTTAACATGCAATTTTTTGGGCTGTATGGCGCTTGTTCTACGATGGCGGAAGCGATAACCCTTGCCTGCATGGCAATCGATGGCGGTTTTGCCGAAAGAAGCATAGCTATGACGTCGTCACATTTCTGTTCGGCAGAACGGCAATTCCGTTTTCCGCTTGAATACGGAAGCCAGCGGCCGCCGGCAGCGCAATGGACCGTAACCGGTTCAGGCTGTCTGCTTCTTGAAACCGGCAAAGTAGGATCAGGCTGTCCGAAAGTTACGGAAATTTGTCCCGGCGCCATTTGCGATATGGGCATTTCGGATCAAAACAATATGGGCGCGGCAATGGCCGCTGCGGCGGAACTGACGATCAAAAGATTCCTGGACGACACCAAAAGTTCACCGGAAGATTACGACCTGATTGTTACTGGGGATCTTGGTCATATCGGACACAGCATTTTGGTGGAACTTCTTGCTAAAGACAATATACAGGCCGGAAGCAATTTTGATGACTGCGGAAAGATGATTTTTGATAAGAATTCTCAGGATACGCATTCCGGAGGTTCCGGCTGCGGCTGTTCGGCAACAGTTCTGGCTGGATATATTCTGCCGGAAATGAAAAAAGGAACTCTGAAAAATGTTCTTTTTATCGCAACCGGCGCACTAATGAGCCCGGTTAGTACCCTTCAGAATGAAAGTATTCCGGGAATTGCACATTTGATTCATATAACGGCGTAAAGGAGAGAAACGATGATCTATTTAAACAGTTTTTTGTTCGGCGGTCTGTTATGCGTCGTCGGGCAAATCCTGATCAGCAAAACAAAATTGACCCCGGCAAGAATTTTGACCGGCTATGTCGTTGCCGGCGTAATCCTCTCCGCGTTTGGACTATATGAAAAATTTGTCGAATTTGCAGGAGCCGGCGCTACTGTTCCCCTAACCGGATTCGGCCACCTGTTAGCGAAAGGAATCCGGAAAGCGGTAACAGAAACCGGTTTTCTCGGTGTGTTTACCGGTGGAATAACGGCCGCAGCAGCAGGTATTGCTTCCGCAGTTCTGTTCGCGTTTATCGTTGGGTTGCTGTTTTCTTCCAAAAGAAAATAAAAAACAGCAGAACGATTCATAATCTGAATAATAGAAAAAATTTCAGCGATCAGATCGGAGAGGAGATTCGGTATTGTGAAAAAAATACTGCTCGTTGGAGAACAGGACGAATTTTTCATTGCCAAATTTCTCCAACGACATCCTTCTTATGTTTTTCTATCTTCTTCCGGCGTTCGGCTGCGGAATCTGGATAAAGAAGCTGTGTTTATTTATGATACCGGACATTACTTTGTTGATTTGTCTCTCAGATATGATATGATTCTTTTTAAAAACAGTCGTTTCGAAAACTTTCCGCTGAAAGAATCACTTTTAAACCCGATCGGAAAAATTTTTCTTTTTTCCGAAAATCAAAAAGCAAAAAATATGCTGAATAATCAAAAAATACCCTACCGAACAATCGGATTTCAGGAGGGCGATGTCTCGGTTTCCAGCATTACCGAAGATGGCGTAACTTTTTTTTGCTGCAAACAGGGAAATGAATATTTTGTTCAGGGAAACTACTTTCCGACAGGAATTTATCCCGTTGTTGCCGGAGAGTTAACCTCCCTTCTTCTCACCTCTTCCATTTAAAAAGGTTTCTGTCAAATGATAGCGTTTGACAGAAACCTTTTTTTGAAATCTCAGAACTTATTTTATGATCGTAATTTCTCCGATAATCGGTAATTTTTTTGCCTTTCCCTGACAAACATTAACAATTCCGATGATTGCAAATATCAAACAAGCGACATTTGCCGCATACCGGATTAACCGAAACAAAAATATCAATACCGAAATTCCGCTCAGCGAAAAAATCGCGGAAAGTATTCCCAGAGAAACTGAAAGCGCAATCTCTGTAAGGAAAAGAACCAACCCCTGGTTTGTATGGAACTGAGCAAATCTCGAATTTTTTGCAGCCAACAATGGAATCAGAAACAAAAGTCCCAAATAAGAAAGCAATGCGATTCCTTTATTCTGCTGAATATCATTGGCATCAAATTCATCTGTAACATCCTCTACATTAGAAAAAGCGGCAAAGGGGTCGTTCCCCGTATGGTTTTCCCTCGTAGGCTGAACCGGCGCCCCACAGAACGGACAATATGTAGCATGTTCATCGATTGATTCGTGACAATTTCGGCAAATCATTATTCTTCCCTCCGGTAAAAGTTTCCTTTTTAAATTTATTCGTATTGTTTTGATATTATGAAAAAATATTTTTACTGTTTTCTCGCCACACCGGTTTCTACCGCAGCTTTGGCCACAGCAGAGGCCACGGCGGCAGCGACTCCCCGGTCAAGCGCATCCGGAATAATATAATCCGACCGCAGCTCTTTTTCCGGAATATAATCGGCAATAGCTTTTGTCGCAGCTATTTTCATTTCTTCATTGATATCCGAAGCCAGGACATCAAGCGCTCCCCTGAAAATCCCGGGAAAGGCCAGAACATTATTGATCTGATTCGGAAAATCACTTCTTCCTGTCCCGACAACAGCAGCGCCGGCGGCTAACGCCTCATCCGGCATAATTTCAGGCGTGGGATTCGCCATCGGAAACAAAATCGGATTTTTCGCCATCAAAGGAATCATTTCCGGTTTCACGCATCCCGGAGCCGATACCCCGACAAAAATATCGCTGTCTTTCATGGCATCAGAAAGTGTACCTTTTCTGCCGGTTTTATTGGTGATCTCCGCCATATCATGCTGAACAGGGTTCAGCCATGTCTCCCCCTTTGCTACAATACCCGGCCGGTCAACAAGCAACAAATCCCGAACGCCAAGCCCCAGAATCTGTCTGGCAATCGCAATTCCTGCGGCGCCGGCGCCGTTCACAACAACGGTACAGTCTTTCAGCTCCTTTTTGACAACCCTGACGGCGTTCATAACTGCAGCGGCGACAACAATCGCAGTTCCGTGCTGATCATCATGAAAGACCGGTATATCACAGCATTCCTTTAATTTTTTTTCAATTTCAAAGCATCTCGGCGCGGCAATATCCTCCAGATTGATTCCACCAAAACTGCCAGCAAGCAACGATACTGTTTTTACAATCTCATCAACATCTTTGCTCCGAATGCAAAGCGGAACGGCATCGACATCGGCAAACGCCTTAAAAAGAGCGCATTTTCCTTCCATAACCGGCATTCCGGCTTCCGGACCGATATCCCCCAAACCGAGAACCGCCGTACCGTCAGTTACAACGGCAATCAGATTTCCTCGCCGGGTCAGCATATAACTTTTTTGAATATCTTCTTTGATTTCCAGACAAGGCTGGGCAACGCCGGGTGTATATGCCAAAGAAAGGTCCTCTCTGGTCTTAACTTCGGCTCGGCTGACCACTTCAATCTTACCCTGCCATTCATAATGTTTTTTCAGGGATTCTTTTGCATAATCCATGATCTTTCTCCCTACATATTTCTGATTTATTTATTTTTGCTTACAATATCAACCCAAAGTTCGTTCATCAGATCGTTAATTTTATCCGGAAGAACCTCAAAATATTCCCATGTTTCAGGAATTTCAGACGGATACGCAACCTCGCTGTTTTTCAGATCTTCATCTAAAATATCATAAACGGCCTGATTCGGCGTAGAATACCCAAGATATTCCGTATTGCATTTACCAACGTCTGCACGCAGCATAAAATTGATAAACTGTTCTGCAAGGTCTTTATTTTTGCTGGCAGCCGGGACACACATTACATCGTTAAAAATATTCGTTCCGCTTTCCGGACGGACAAAAGCTAAATCTTCGTTATCCTGAAGAACATCAAGATAATCTCCGGCATAGTAAGGACCGATTGCCGCTCCGCCCGAAGGCATGAGCTCGAAAAATTCATCCATGACAAAATTGAATTTTTGTTTTTTCAATTCTTCGGCAGCCTCTTTTATTTGCTCCTCATTTACCGTATTCATTGAATAACCGAGTTTATTGAGAGCAATGGCAAAAGCGTCCCGCGGATTATTGAACATCAGAATCATATTCGGCGGATACTGATCACTCCAAAGGATATCCCAGCTATTGACTTCTTCGCTCACCATAGACGTATTGTAAATAATTCCGACCGTTCCCCAGAAATAAGGCACCGTATATTTATTTTCCGGATCGTAATAGGGATTTTTAAAACGATCGATAATATTCGAAAAATTGGGGATATTCTCAAAATCCAATTCTGCGATCATATCTTCGTTAATCATTCGTTGAACCATATAGTCCGAAGGGAAAATAATATCATAATTCACGCCGCCGGCTTTCATTGTGGAATAAAGCGTTTCATTTGTCTCCGCCGTCAGATATTCCACTTCGATACCGGTTTCTTCTTCAAATTTCTTGATAACGTCAAAAAATCCATCTTCATCTGAATCACAGATATACTCGCCCCAATTACAAATAACCAGTTTTCTGTTTTTCGCATTCTCACCGTCCGAAGAACAGGAAGAAAAAATTCCGGTTCCGGCAAACAACAAGGAAAGAACCAGCAAAAAAGAAATTATTTTTTTCATAGAACATACCTCTTTTCTATATTTTCACTTTATTTTTTTCTCGTTTTTCTTCAATAACTTCTCTTATGTTCATCAAAATCAAAACAAAAAGAATAATGAGGAACAGTAATCCCGAAAGAGAGAGCATCCAGGGTTTGACTCCTTTTTTTAAGCTGTTATTAATAAAGATTGACAGGGTCTGGAAAGAACCGCCGGTAAAATAGGTAATAACAAAGTCGTCAACCGAATAGGTAAACGCAATCAACATTCCGGCAAAAACACCGGGGAAAATTTCCGGCAAAACGACTTTAAAAAAGGCCTGAAACGGCCGGCAGCCCAAATCCATTGCCGCTTCGTACATATTCATATCCATTCGCCGAAGCCTGGGAAGAATATTCAGTACAATATAAGGTGTGTTAAAAACAATATGAGCGATCAAAACTGTAAAAAAGCCGAGATTTTTTCCGAAAATCAAAATAAATATCAGCATCAAAGAAATACCGGTGACGATTTCCGGATTGATAATCGGAAGATTGGAAACATTTAAAACTGCTGTTCTTGCTTTTTTTCTTAAATTAAAAATTCCAATTGCGCCGCAGGTTCCGAGGATCGCAGAAAAAAAGGAAGAAAGGAAAGCGATGATCAAAGTATTGCTCAAAGCATTCATCAGATTTTCATTCTTAAAAATATCAATATAGTGCTTCAGCGTAAACGATTCAAAATTCGTAATCTGCGTGGCGTTTGAATTAAACGAGAAAAAAATCATCAAAACAATCGGAGCATACAGAAAGAAAAAAATCAAGGCTAGATACACGCCGGAGACTGTTTTTTTCATAGTATTCCTCCTATACAATTCCCGCATCTTCCCCGTTATCAAAACGGTTCATAATTGCCATACTGATCAAAATAATCACCATAAGAACAAGGGAAAGCATTGAGCCGGCCTGCATATTAAACGACCCGCCTTTGTAATACTGATCGATGGTATCGCCGATCAAACTGTAACCGCCCAAACGAAGACTGATAACAAAGGTGCTTGCCGCCGGAACAAAAACCATTGTAATACCGGTAACAATCCCCGGTATGCTCATCGGCAGAATAATACGGCGGAGCACATTAAATGAATTACAGCCGAGATCCTCCCCCGCTTCAATAACCGAACGGCTGATTTTAGATACCGAAGTGTAAATGGGAAGAACCATAAACGGAAGATAATTATAAACAACACCGATGACAATTGCCGTTGTCGTATGGTAAATGGTATTGGGACCAAAACCGAATACTCCTAGGATACTGTCCAAAATACCGTTTGGACGAAGAATAATCACCCATGCGCAAATCCGGAGAATAAAATTCATCCACATCGGCAGCATAATCAGCATATTCATCATCCGCTGCATGGAAGCTTTCATATTCGCCATGATCAAAGCCAGCGGATACGCCAAAATCAAACAAATTGCGGTAGAAATCAGTGCGACCTTTAAAGAATCCCAATAAATCGGCAAATGTTTAGGAATATACTGAAGATTCTCTAAGGTAAAAGCGCCGGATTTATCGGTAAAAGCATAATAGAGAACCATAAAAAGAGGGATCACAACAAAAATAGCCATCCAAACTGTATAAGGAAAGAGTAATTTTTTCGATTTCATTTTTTCGTTTCCTCCGGTTCGGAAACAGGCAGGCGAACGGCTGCTGCGTCCAGAATTACCCCTACGGTAGTCCCCGCCTGTTCGTCCATCTGCGAAGACGCAAGATAACGGGTCTGTTGCCCTTCCGTTTCGAAAAGGATCTCATAATGATCGGCTTTCCAGATCACACTCTCCACATAAGCGTTAAAGTCGCCTTCATCCGCCGCAGTAAAAGAAAATGCTTCCGGAGGAATCCGAACAGTGAAACGAGAATCGTTATCTGTTTCCGGATCCAAAACGCCCTCAACAGAATATTCTTTGCCTTCTAAAATAAAAGACAGCCGCTGCTCTTCTTCATGATACTCTTTTTTTTCAACAAGAGGCTCACAAATACTCCAGGAATACATTTTTTTCATGATATGAATATCTTCCGAATCAATTTTCATCCCGATCGTTTCCCCCACCGTTGCGGAATCTATGGAATGGATCAACCAGATTTTTCCTTCAGAATTCACCGTCATTTCATAGTGAACGCCTTTAAAAAGACTGCTTTCAACAATACCGGAAATATTCCCTTCTTCTTTAGAAACAATTTGAATATCTTCCGGACGGACAACCACGTCCACATGTTTTTTTGCTTCCGGACGGGGGTCTACACAAGGCAGGGTAAAACTGCCGACAGAAACAGAATAATCTTCCGTCATTTTTCCGTCAATAATATTGCTTTCTCCGATAAAATCGGCAACAAAAGCGTTGATCGGCTCATTGTAAATATCCTGCGGAGAACCGATCTGCTGAATGACGCCGTTATTCATAACAACAACCGTATCGGACATGGTAAGCGCTTCTTCCTGGTCGTGCGTCACATATATAAAAGTAATCCCCGTTTTTTGCTGCATATTCTTCAATTCCAGCTGCATATCTTTACGGAGCTTTAAATCCAGCGCGCCAAGCGGCTCGTCCAGAAGTAAAACATTCGGATGATTAATCAACGCCCGGGCAATCGCAACCCGCTGCTGCTGCCCGCCGGAAAGTGAAGAAACCGAACGGTTTTCGTAACCGCTCAGGTCAACCAGTTTCAGCATTTCTTTCACTTTACCTGGGATTTCATTTTTCGGCGTTTTGCTGATCCTTAAACCAAAGGCTACATTTTCAAACACATTTAAATGAGGAAACAGCGCGTATTTTTGAAAAACCGTATTGACATTTCTTTTATGCGGGGGAAGTTTATTAATTTTTTTTCCGGCAAAAAAAACGTTACCGCTGTCCTGCTGCGTAAAACCGCCGATAATCCTCAGCGTAGTGGTCTTTCCGCAGCCGCTCGGCCCCAGTAACGTAACAAATTCCTTATCTTTGATTTCTAAATTTAATTTATCAAGAATCACTTCTCCGTCAAAGGCAATGGAAATATCCTCCAATCGAATAATGACCTCGGCCATCTATCTATCTCCCTTCCAATTGTAAATTCAACTATATAATAGTCTTTTTTTTCTACTTTGTCAAGGATTTTCCTGTGTTTTTTTTGCATATTTCAGGATTAGCCCTGTACGAAGCAATCCTTTCCGTCAAATTTCTTCAAGATTCTCTCTATTTCTTCTAAATACTAAAAAAATAGCGACAAACACGAATTTTATTCCGAGTCAAGGGCAAGAAATGGTAATCTTAAACAAAATCGGTCTGATAATAAGGAACAATCATAAAGGTTTTTCCTTTCAGATATTCCAATCTTCCCGCCGGAGAAGTAAAGGAAAAAATCAGTTTATAAGAAGACAAAACCTGATAACGAAACGGCATAGACCGGTTATTTTCTTCTTTTCCGTATTTCCCGTCTCCCACAAGCGGATGTCCGAGAAAAGCCATATGAGCACGGATCTGATGTGTTCGTCCGGTATGCAATTCAATCTCCAGTTCAGAAATACCGGAAAATTCCCGAAGCACCTTATAGGAAGTAACGATTTTTTTATATTTTTTCTCTTTATCCTGTACCGGAAGCAGAAAAACATGATTTTCTTTCGCATTTTTTTTCAGATAAGCCGTTACCGTATCGCTTTTTTTCGGCATACGGCCAAAAACCAGGCACCGGTAAAATTTCTGAATTTCCCGATCCCGAATCTTCTCATTCAGTATCCGCAGCGAATCTGCATTTTTAGCAGCAATAACAATACCGTGCGTATTTTTGTCAATTCGGTTGCAAAGAGCCGGCGAAAAGGTATTTTCTTCAGCAGGACGATATTCGCCTTTCTGATAAAGATATGATTTTATATGATTCACCAGCGTGTTCCGGTTTTCCTTTTCATCACTCTGACAAAGAAGTCCGACAGGTTTTTCTGCCAGAAGAATGTTTTCATCCTCATAGACAATACCAAATGACGGATGAAGATCCAAAACTTCACGATCTGTTTTCCGGTCTTCAAAAAATTCGTCGCTGATATAAAAAGAGAGCTTGTCTCCAACAGAAAGACGAAGTTCTGCCCGGTCAACACGAACACCGTTGATGCGGACGCACTTTTTTCTCAGATATTTATAAATCAACGCTTTCGGCATAGAACGGAAACGTTTTTCCATAAATTTATCAAGACGCTGTCCCGCGTCATTTTCCCGTACAATAATTTCCTGCATTTTTCCTCCGCCCGCCGAATGATTACCGATCCGAAACGACCAATTCAACAATATATTTTTCTTTCTGAAACTATCTTACCCTAAAAATTAAAAAACCGCTCTGAAATCCGTTAAAGACGAATCAATCGGAGCGGTTTTCATTATTCAGCGTCTATTCAGAGCTGCGCCGATAATTCCGGCATCATTACCAAGCGATGCAACGGCTAACCGTTGCTTGGGATTTCTCTCTCCCCCGTAAATATAACGATCAATAAATGCCTGCAACGGTTTTAGCAATGATTCGCCTTCGTTACTAATTCCGCCTCCGATAATCAAAATTTCCGGCCGGAATATATTACAGATATCAGTCAAACCCTCCGCAATATATTCAATATAGGTGTCAACCACTTCCTGCGCCGCCTTATCTCCTTTTTTCGCTGCTTCAAATGCAGTTCTCCCGCTGACCTTATCCAAAGTTGCGATTTGATTCATTTCCGAATCCGGATGCGCTTTCATTGCTGCGCTGGTCTGGCGAATCAGCGCCGTAGCAGAGGCATAGGCCTCCCAGCAGCCATTTCGTCCGCAGGAACATTTTTCTCCGCCGTGCTGAATGCAGATATGCCCCAATTCCGCCCCGGCGGAATATTCACCTTCATAGATTTTCTTATCAATAACAATACCGCCGCCAACGCCTGTTCCAAGCGTAATCATAACCACATTGGAATAGCCCTTTCCCGCTCCGGCAAGAACTTCGCCAAGAGCCGCAACATTGGCGTCGTTTCCGACATAAACAGGTTTATCGATATAACGCTGCATCATCTCCCGCAGAGGAATATTTTTCCCGTACGCAAAATTATTTGCGTATACCAAAGTTCCGGAATCCGAATTAATATTCCCCGGAGAACCGATTCCGATCGACTTTACATCCTCCAAAGAAATCGAATTTTCTTCCAAAAGAAGTTTTATGCAATTCGCCATATCTTTGATAATCTCTTCAAACGGTCTTTCCGCAGCTGTTTTAAAAGACTTTTTCGCCGTGATTTTTCCTTCTTCGGTAACAATGCCGATCGCTACGTTCGTACCTCCGAGATCAACGCCTATATAATACATGATTCAACAAACATTCCTTTCTCTCAGAAACAATTATTTTCCGAAATTTTCATTTTCATCTATTATGTATCATAGCATATTTTCTTTTCATTGTCAATATAAAAAAATGAATTATTTCAAAACAGAAATGCAACGATTTCCTATTCTCAATTTATGCAAAGAACAATCTCCAATGTTCCTTTTGCAAAAAGTACGGTAACGGATAGGCAGTCCAGCAAAAAAACGTCTCTACTTCAAGAAAAAAATGTCAATCAAAATAATTGAACAAATTTTGAATTATAAAAAAGAGCTATTCAATTGTTTCCTTTTTTATGGTATAATATAAATGTGGAAAATTTTGTAAAGCACGGCTGCGGCATAGAGTCATATAACACTTCGCCAGCTGTGCATAGAAAAATTCATTAGATAACAATCATAATAATAAGCCATTTTATATGATTCATTCAGGAGATTTCATTATGAAAATAAAAAACTTATTACTGGAAGCACTAAAAGGCAGCGCAACAGGCGCCTCCATGCTGGTTCCCGGCGTCAGCGGCGGAACCATGGCGTTGCTGATGGGATTTTACGACAAACTTCTTGACGCTACCGGTTCTTTTTTCAAAAATCCGAAAAAGAACAGCCTGACGCTGCTTTTTTACATATGTTTTGTCGGCTTGGGATTTATCCTTTTCTCTAACGTTATGTCATTTCTTTTAAATACTATCGGACAACCGATGTATTTATTTTTTATCGGAACAATTCTGTGCAGTATTCCATTTCTTGTCAAGAAAGCCGGTATTTCCGTTTTAAAAGGGACGGATTTTCTGTTTACTGTTGCCGGTATTCTTTTTGTCGTGCTGTTGTCGGTGCTTCCGGAAGGAATTTTAAATTATGCGGAAGCCTCCGGTCCGATGAAAGCAGTTGCGCTGTTCGCTTCGGGAATTCTGATCGCGATTGCGTTGGTTCTTCCCGGCGTTTCCCTTTCTCACATTTTATTGGTTCTTGGAATTTATGAGACGATTCTGGAAGCTGTCAAAAACTTTGATCTGAAATTTCTTCTTCCCATTGGCATATTCTCTCTGATCGGCGTTCTTGTGGTTGTAAAAGGGCTGGATCTCGCCATGAAAAAATTCACCAAACAGACTTTTATGACGATCATTGGCTTTATCATCGCATCGTCGGTAGATATCTTCATAAAAAATATATCCGCAGAACCGCCGGCTGGCATAACGGTTTTTTACTGTATTCTGGCCTTTCTTCTCGGCGGAGGAATGACATTTATACTTTCCTCTTTCTCTCAAAAAACAAAATCGGCAAAGGAGGCTGAAAATCATGGCTAAATCAAAAAAAGACTTGATTGAAATCACCCCGCAGATTCTCGAATATATTGAAATTTTCAAAGAAACCACAACCATTGATCCTGCACTTTATAAAAAATACGATGTGAAACGCGGACTTCGGGACATCAATGGAAAAGGGGTCGTCACCGGACTAACGGAGATATCGGAAATCAAATCGTTTGAAAAAGTCGGCGATGAAATGGTTCCCTGCGAAGGAGAATTATATTATCGGGGCGTAAATGTTGAAGATATTGTCAACGGTTTTCTGAAAGACGACCGGTTTGGGTTTGAGGAAGTAACGTATCTTCTTTTATTCGGAAAACTTCCGAATAAAAAGCAATTAAAAGCCTTTGAAAAACTGATTGCCAAATACCGGAGCCTTCCCCCCTCTTTTGTACGCGATATTATCATGAAAGCGCCGGGAAAAGACATGATGAATATCCTTCAGCGCAGCGTGCTGACTCTTTATGCCTATGACGACAAGGCGGATGATGTTTCCCTGCCGAATGTGCTGCGGCAGGAATTACAGCTGATTTCTCAGATTCCGCTGCTATCGGTTTACGGCTATCAGGCTTATTCCTACTATCACGGTAAAAAAAGTCTCTTTATTCAGCAACCGAAACCAAGCCTTTCAACCGCAGAAAATATCCTGTCGCTTCTCCGCGCCGATGGGAAATATTCAGCGTTAGAAGCGAAAATTCTCGATCTGGCGCTTGTTCTTCATGCCGAACACGGCGGCGGAAACAACTCGACCTTTACCACACATGTAGTAACCTCCTCCGGTACGGATTCCTATTCGGTCGCAGCAGCTTCTCTGGGTTCGCTAAAAGGACCCAAGCACGGCGGCGCGAATGTGAAGGTTGTGGAAATGATTGAAAACATCAAAGACAACCTTTCAGATTATGAAGACGAAGATGAAATCAAAGCCTATCTTTCTAAAATTCTTAACAGAGAAGTGTTTGACAAAGCAGGATTAATCTACGGCATGGGACACGCTGTTTATTCTATTTCCGACCCGCGGGCCAATATTTTCAAGGGATTTGTTGAAAAACTTTCTCAGGAAAAAGGATTGGAAAAAGAATACCGTCTTTGCGCCCTGATTGAAAAACTGGCGCCGGAAGTAATTGCAAAAGAACGGCATATTTATAAGGGCGTCAGCGCAAATATTGATTTTTACAGCGGTTTTGTTTACAACATGCTTAATCTGCCGAAAGAATTATTCACCCCGCTTTTTGCAATAGCAAGAAGCGCCGGCTGGGCGGCACACCGGATGGAAGAACTTCTGACTGCCGGAAAAATTATCCGTCCGGCATATCAGAGCATTGCCTCTAAAAAAGAATATATTCCGATCGACCAGCGAATCTAAAATAGAGTATACAAAAAACCGGAGTTGAAAAACTCCGGTTTTTATCAATTATTTCTTATTCTTTATTGCGTGACACCGCTTTAATAATCTGTGATATTGCCGGGGAAAAAACAAGATTAACCCCCAGTTCAATCAGAAAATTGATGCCCGTAAGTCCTACAATCATATAGGACAGGATATCTGTCGAACCGGCCCATGCAGAAAGAATATCACGAAAAACCGTGGACATGAAAAGAAGAAAAATACCGGTATTAACCACAGGACAAACAATAGCGGCGGCAAATGTCGCGCCTAACGAATTCCATTTTTTCAATCCCTGAAAACAAAGTCCGGAAATCAATCCTGCGGCAATGCCCTTCAAAAGACAGACCACAGCGGTCAAAAACGGATTTGCCAGCCAAAGAATATTTCCGCCTGCATCCGCGCCGATGATACAGGCGATAAGTACGACTGCACCAAAAACGCCGCCTAAAAAAGCGCTTTCTTTCGGGCTGAAAAGCACGCCGGCCAGAACAATCGGAATCAGAACCAAAGAAAGGTTAAAAGTTCCGATTTTGATAGAATAGCTGATAACCTGCAATACTACGACGATTGCAGATAAAACCGCCATCTGCGCCATTTTGGTTGTTTTACTTTTTGTGTTTGCCATAAGGCAAGCCTCCTTACTGCCGTTTCCTCTTAAATGGGAATACAGCGCAAAATTTATTTACAAAAGACATTGCGATACCGTTCAAAAAGATACAGCCCGCCGTCAATTTGTACAGTTTTTCAAATAAATAGAATAAAGCCCTTCATTTGTCAGATGAGAATTGAAAATCATTCGATTCCGGCAAAACGGAATAATCAGTTCCCCCATTCCTCCGGTGGCTACCGCCGTTATTTCCGGAACGGAATATTCTTTTCGGAACCAATCAATAAACCCATCTACAGCAAATGCATTGCCGTAAACAATACCGGTATTGACGCTGGTTCCCGTATTTTTTCCGCTGATGTATTTCGGCGGGAACAAAGGAACGCACGGAATTTCGGCAGCATCCTGAATCAGGGCATTCAGTGAAGAAACGATGCCTGGAAGAATAAAGACATCGGTAAGCTGTTGTTTTTTATTGATTCCAACAATCGTCGTTGCTGTTCCGAAATCAACGACAACCGAAGGCGAAGAAGATATTTTTATTGCCGCAACGGAATTGGCAACGATATCGGAGCCGACCTCTCCCGGCCGATCCGTTTTGATATCCAAAGAAGTTTTTATCCCTGCCCCCACAACCAAAGAGGAAATAGCGGTCAGTTTCCATACCGCACGGCTGATTACTTCTGTAAGCCCCGGAACAACAGAACCGATAATGCTTCCGGTAATCTCTGAATACGGGAATCCATTCAGATCAAAAAGATTTTTTAAGATAACAACATATTCATCATCGCTTTTTTTTCGGTCGCAGGCTACGGTAAAAAATAATTTTCCTTCGCTATCTAACGAATAAAGCCCAACCGAAATATTGGTATTTCCGATATTGACCGTCAAAATCATAAAAAGTTTCCTATCTGAAAGCTATGGATTTAAACAATGCACTTCTGCAGTTTTCTTTTGCATTCCTTATTTTATATGACCGTTTGCGTCAAACAGCGGTAGTTTTTCCAGATACAGAATATCATCCCGGTCGGCTGCCTGTCCTTCTGCCATTACCGTCATTTTCCCAACAATATTGCCGCCGGCTTTTTCCACTAATTTCTCAAGCGCAACCAACGATTCTCCGGTTGAAATCACATCATCGACAATCAATATCCGCTTTCCCTTCATTTTTTCCGCTTCGGCAACATCCAGATAGAGCTTTTGTATTTTATCTGTCGTGATCGAACGAACCTCTACCTCAAAAACCCCGGTCATATAAAGCTTCGGATATTTCCGTGCAATAAAATAAGTTTCGTCCTGATTCTGCCTCGCCATCTCATGAGCCAAAGGAATCCCTTTTGCCTCCGCCGTGATCAAATAGTCATAGGCGGGCGCTTTTTTAAGCAGATCTCTGGCGCAGGCCACCGTCAGCGGCGCATTTCCAAAAAGAATAAAGGCGCCGATATAAAGATCTTCCTCCAACTTGCAGAGAGGAAGCGAACAATCGATCCCTGCAATTTTTGTTTTATACTCCATATATATTCCTCCAACCGTACCGGAGAGTTATCTGATCATCGATCAATCCATCGGTCCGAAAATGATAGAATTTAGTTTATTTTAACACAAAAACAGAGAAATGTCAAGATTGTCAATTTGTAAAAAAAATCCAAACTGCATTCTTTTTTCTTGCAATTGAAGGCCATTTCCTGTATAATAAAAACAAACCTAAAAAATCTTACTTTTATAATTACACAGGAGAAAATTAGGATGGCTGATACCGAAAATATATTTCTTGACAACGCAAAGCGATGGCATTTTCAAGAAATCCAAGAAATTATAAAGACAGCAGAAGATTATTTTTTTGACGTTGTAGATCCTTCCAGGGAACAAGATTATAACTATATCCTAAACGAACAGTTTACCTCCGCGGCGCTTTATGCAAAAGAAATTCTGACATTGCTTTATAACGGATTCCCGGATGGCGCCATGTCATTAGCTAAAAATCTTTATGAAAATATGATTCTTCTCTGTTTTTTTGAAAAACATAAGGAAGATGATGAATTGATTCTCCGGTATTTTGACGATCGAAAAATCAAAGCGCTTTCAGATAGCATTTCTTTATACCGTTTTCTCGAAACAGGAACAAGCAATCCGGAAATCCGTTCCGGAATCAGCCAGATGAATCATGAACGGAAAAAAAGTTATCTGCAGTATAAAAAGAAATATTCAGAATTATTAAACGGCCAAGCCTTCCGGCCGTATTGGTGGATCGGAGATTTAGCCGACAGCTGTTCATTCGGTTCTATCCATAAACAAAGTATTTGGTATGACAGTATTTTCCGATATCTTTATGAAACAGCATCTGGACAGATTCACACAGGAAATTTTTCAAAAGAAGACGATAGCAATGAAAGGAAAACCGATCCCCAAACTGAAGGGTATCAAATCCCCATATGTTTTTTCCTGACAGCTTTTGAAAATATCTGTCATATTGTTTTTTCCAATTATGAAATTGAACATAGCGATATTCAAAAAAATATCAAAAAAATCACCGCGCCGATTTTTTCTGAAATCTGGAAATAAATCCTGTTCGCAAAAATAAAAAGCGCCTGCTTCTTCCCTTTCGGATACCGGCAGGCGCTTTTTGTTTTATGATTTCAATTTATTTTGCAGCGGCAACAATAATACCAAAATCTTCTGTTTTTAAAGATGCGCCGCCGATCAAGCCGCCGTCGACATGATATTTGCTGAGAAGCTCTTTTGCATTCTTTGCGTTCATCGAACCGCCGTACTGAATCGTTGTCGCTTCAGCAACGCCCTGATTATATAAATCGGCAATAGTCTGACGGATAATGCCGCAGACTTCATCTGCCTGATCGGCAGTTGCAGTTTTACCGGTGCCGATCGCCCAAACAGGTTCGTAGGCAATAACAATATTTTTCAAATCTTCAGCCGAAACATCTTTCAAAGCAACCTTTGTCTGAAGCGAACAGACTTCGGCAGTGATTCCCTGTTCCCGCTGTTCCAGATGCTCCCCGACACAAATAATCGGTTTCAGCCCGGCAGCCAAAGCGGCATGAACTTTTTTATTTACCGTAACATCGGTTTCAGCAAAATACTGTCTTCTTTCACTGTGGCCGATAATGACATAATCCACACCAAGATCAATCAGCATATCAGCAGAAATTTCGCCGGTAAATGCGCCCGATTTTTCGAAATGAAGATTTTCTGCACCGACCTTAATATTCGTGCCTTTTGCTGCAGCAACGGCATTCTGAAGGTCAACAAACGGAACGCAAACAACAACTTCGCAATCTGCATCCTGAACCGCATTCTTCAACTCTCCGAGAAACTCCGTAGTCTCAGAAGGAGTTTTATTCATTTTCCAGTTTCCGGCAATAATCGTTTTTCTTACAGCTTTGTTCATTTTTTAATCTCCTCACTTATAACAGGGGCGCCATTCGGCGCCCCGTATCAAATTTTTGATTTATTTGTCTTCCAGACAAGCAATGCCGGGAAGTTCCAGCCCTTCCAGGAATTCAAGCGAAGCGCCGCCGCCTGTGGAAATATGCGTCATTTTGTCAGCAAAACCAAGATTTTCAATCGCCGCCGCCGAATCGCCGCCGCCGATAATCGAAACCGATCCGCTTTCCGCTACAGCCGTAGCGACAGCCTTTGTACCATTTGCAAATTTTTCCCATTCAGATACACCCATCGGCCCGTTCCAGACAACCGTTCCCGCACCTTTGATCGCATCGGAAAACAGCTTTTCTGTTTTCGGTCCGATATCCAGCCCCATATAACCATCGGGAATATTATCGGAATCAACAAGGATATCATGGCAATCAGGCGCATATTTATCACCGGCACGGTTATCCACCGGCAACAGGAATTTCACACCTTTCGCCTCGGCTTTCGCCATCAGCTCTTTGGCAAGCTCCAGTTTGTCTTCTTCACAAATGGAATCAGCAATGGCATAACCGTTTGCTTTATTAAAGGTATAGGCCATACCGCCGCCGACAATCAGCGTATCGACTTTGTCGATCAGGTTGTTAATAACGCCAATTTTATCCGAAACTTTCGCCCCGCCCAAAATTGCAACAAAAGGTCTGGCAGGATTAGAAAGCGCTTTGCCCATAATTTCAATTTCTTTCTGAATCAGATAACCGCAAACAGAAGGCAGATAATGAGAAACCCCTTCCGTAGACGCATGAGCGCGGTGTGCGGTACCGAAAGCATCGTTTACATAAATTTCCGCAAGAGAAGCAAGCTCTTTTGCAAATTCCGGATCGTTCTTTTCTTCTTCTTTATGGAACCGGACGTTTTCGATAATCAGAACATCTCCGTCTTTCAATGCTGCCGCTTTGGCTTTTGCATCGGCGCCGATTACATCATCAGCCATCTGCACTTCTTTTCCAAGTTTTGCAGAAAGGGCTTTTGCCACAGGCTTCAGCGAAAATTTTGCCTCAGGACCGTTCTTCGGACGGCCAAGATGAGAACAGAGAATTACTTTTGCATGATGATCAACCAGATACTGAATTGTGGGAAGGGCGCCGTTAATCCGGTTTTCATCCGTAATATTAAGATCCGCATCCAACGGAACGTTAAAATCACATCTTACAAGAACCTTTTTGCCGGAAACATCAATGTCTTCAACACTTTTTTTGTTGTAGTTCATTTTGCTAACTCCTTATATGAAATATTTTATATTTTATTTACCAGCCATATTATACCTGTAATTTCAGGATATTTCAAGTGTTGTTGCAAGAGTTTTCTATTTTTTTAACAATGATTTCAAATTTACCTCTCCCCGGTTGATTTTCGCAAAGGACTATGTTATAATTATGGAAGAAAATCCGGTTTCTGAAAGCAGGAACCCACGTAGGAGAGAATATGATATATCAAGTTGAAGGAAAAACAGCCGCGGAACTTTTCCGGAACTGGAATGAAACAATGATTTGGTCGTGTCTGCAGGGCGTTATGGGTGAATTATATGCCGACAGCGGGGAATACCCAGAATCCGGCATGGCTGTGCTGGGAGATTTTTGTTTCTTCGCCGGAAAACCGAATCGGGAACTTGTTGCTTATAAACCGAAACATTACAAAAAAGACTTCATCATCATGACGGCCAATACACCGGAATGGTTCAGCCTGATTGAATCGGTTTATCATAATAAAGCAAAAAAAACAATCCGGTATGCAACGGCAAAAGATACGGTATTTGATGATAAAAAATTAATGGATCTTGCCAAAATAAAAAGAGAAGGTATCATCCTGCAACACCTAACCCCGGAATGGTTTGCCGAATGCAAACAACAGGACTGGAGCCGGGACTTTGTGGCATTATATGCCGATTATAACGAATACCAGCGTCTCGGTGCGGTCGGCGTATTGGCCCTTCATAACGGCGTTCCCGTATCGGGTGCTTCCGCCTACAGCGCCTTTCAGAACGGAATAGAAATTGAAATCGGAACACGGAAAGAATACCGACGACAAGGGTTAGCCACCGCCTGCGGTGCAAAACTGATTCTGGAATGCTTAAACCGGGGATGGTATCCAAGCTGGGATGCGGCCAATCCCGCATCACTGGCTTTGGCAGAAAAATTGGGATATCGTTTGGAACATGAATATGTCGCTTACCAAATCTATGGTTATTAACAAAGAAGATAAAGAAAAAATAAAAATAGACTGACGAGGGAAAAAGATGAAAACAAAAACCGTTTACGTCTGCACCGAATGCGGCGCGGTCACACCGAAATGGAGCGGAAAATGCACTTCCTGCGGTGAATGGAATACACTGCAGGAAGAAATTCAGACCGCAGAGAAAAAAGCAGTGAAAAGTCCGAAAGTTTCTGTATTTTCAACACAGCCAATTCATATTTCACAGATTCCACAGGAAGAAGAAAACCGGATATTGACAGGAATCGCCGAATTTGACCGTGTTCTTGGCGGAGGCATTGTTCAGGGATCGCTGGTTTTGGTTAGTGGAGAACCGGGAATCGGAAAATCGACCATTCTTCTGCAGATTTGCGAACAAATCTGCCGCAACCGAACGGTTTTATATGTGTCGGGAGAAGAATCGCCCCGTCAGATTAAAATGCGGGCGGAACGGCTCGGCGTCATTTCGGAAAACCTGCTCATTCTGCCCCAAACAGATATCCATGAAATTACGGCAAGAATTGAAACGGAATCGCCTGACATGGTCATCATCGATTCGATACAGACTATGGAAAAAGCGGAAGTTACTTCATCGCCGGGAAGTATCACACAGGTAAAAGAATGCACATCTGATCTGATGCGAACGGCAAAGACCACAGGCTGCCCGATTTTTATTGTCGGTCACGTCAATAAAGAGGGGTCTATTGCCGGACCAAAAGTTCTGGAACATATGGTGGATGCGGTTCTTTATTTTGAAGGGGAACGGTTTCTCGACTGCCGGATTCTCCGGGCGGTAAAAAACCGTTTCGGATCTACCAATGAAATCGGCGTTTTTGAAATGACGTCAAAAGGTCTTGTTGAGGTCGATAATCCCTCAAAACTATTCCTTCAGGGGAAGCCTGAAAATGTATCGGGAATCGCAACCGTTGGTGTTATGGAAGGAAGCCGGCCGATTATTGCGGAAATCCAGGCGCTCGTTACGCAAACACCCTTCCCTTCTCCGCGAAGAATCGCTTCCGGTTTTGACTATAACCGGCTCAACCTGATTATCGCCGTATTGGAAAAACGGTGCGGTTTCTTTTTCGGGAATTCCGACACCTACCTGAACATCATCGGCGGTTTAAGAATTTCCGAACCGGCAGCGGATCTGGCGGTTGCCACAGCGCTGGCTTCCAGTCTGAAAGATTTCATTATTCCTTCTGATACGATATTGCTTGGCGAAATCGGCCTGGCAGGCGAAGTCCGAACCATTTCCGGACTGGAAAAACGGGTTCTGGAAGCAGAAAAGCTTGGTTACACCCGATGTATTGTTCCGAAGAAGAATAAAATCACCGGTTTTGATTCACAAGCTGAGATTATCGGCGTTTCCAATTTGCGGGAAGTATTCTCAAAAATTTAAAAAGTCTCACTATAAAAGAACGGAGATGTCTCTTTGAAGAAGGCTGTTATTTTCGACATGTTTGAAACTCTCATCACCCATTATCAGACGCCCCTCTATTTTGGTTCGCAAATGGCTCATGATGCTAAAATTCCGGAAGAAAAATTTCAAAAACTCTGGCATGAATCAGAACGGGACAGAACAATCGGAAAAATAGCATTTGAAGATATCCTGGAACGGATTCTGAAAGAAAATCATCGGTATTCTTTTTCGCTCTTTCAGGAAATCATCCAAAAACGGACGGAAACAAAACGGAATTGCTTTTGTCATCTTCATCCAGAAATTCTTCCTATGCTTTCGAAACTAAAAAAACAAAAAACAGCCACCGGCCTTATCAGCAACTGTTTTTCCGAAGAAGCAACCATAATCCGTGAAAGCTGCCTTTTCCCCTATTTTGACGCCGTTTGCCTTTCTTATGAAGAAGGAACTCAGAAACCGGAAGAAGAAATTTACACCCGATGTATGAAAAGACTTTCGGTTCATGCAGCAGAATGCCTTTATGTAGGCGACGGCGGAAGCCGAGAATTGGAAACCGCTGAAAAATTAGGGATGACGGCTTTACAGGCCGTATGGTATTTGCAGGAAGATTTTTCCCGGCAAACCCGGAGAAATCCTGCTTTTTTGCAGATAGAAAAACCGCTGGACATTTTATTGTATTGCTGAGAGTGAGGAGCAGAAAAGTATGATATATAGGCTGGATTCTTTTGAGGAAACTTCCATCAATCCTGTCACCGGCACATCTTACGATTTCTCCTGGCTTATTTTTATTTTAAACAATGAATCTTATTCTATAATGTGCGGCAGCCGAAATCAATGCGCCTATACCTTAAAAGTAAGCAAACAATACAAATACTGGAAAATGTCTCTGGGAGATTTTATCAACTGGAACGAAAAAGAGAATAAAAATAGCATTCTTGTTGCATCAAAAGAAGATTACGAAGCCGCAATGGAAGAATACCGCGGGCATCACTGCAACGACCCTTTTCTGCGGCCTTATGAACCTCCGGTTATGGTTCACAGCACAACAAAAGAAAATTACAACAGAATCCAAAAATGCGGATGCTTAAAAAGCTGGAATCTTCTAAAAAAAGAAAACGGTATTCAAGAAAAATTTCCAATCGGGTCTCTTCTGGGCGATCCTCCGGATTTCAGCAACTATATTCTTTTCGGCAGCGGGATAACCGGTGAAATTGTCGTGAATTCCAAACAAAACCATCAATTGATTTATCAGGACGATATCCCCTATCAAACAGGAGCAAGATATTATTTTGACATGGAAAAAATTGCGGCAAACGGCCTGCTTTACCGTGACGGCGGAACAATAAAAGTAAAAGACGTCTTGCCTTTGCAACCCTATTTAATCTGGATATCGACCTGGGACAAAATCGGACTGCAAAATGAAATTTCGACACCAAAAATTTTTGCAGAAACATCGGATTCTTTTTTTCGGAAACATTACCGAAAGGATTTTTAGTCTCTTCCAATTAAAATAAAACTGAAATAAAAACCAGTATAATCACACATCGATCATCAATAATAAAAATCGGAGTGTGATTTTTTATGCTTGAAAAACGAAAAAAGAAGATTGATATCAAAAATCTTTCCATCAATATCTTAATTCCGCTTTGTATCGGCGCAATATCCGGGTTTCTTTGTATGGACGGAATGAAGATGTATCCGTATCTGAATAAATCAGCGATTGCACCGCCGGCAATGATCTTTCCGTTGGTCTGGTTCGTTCTGTATATTTTAATGGGAATATCGGCTTATGTGATATCCGGATCAAGATTATCGGTAAAAAAACAAAAAAAGCATAAAGACAGAAGTATGAGTATCTATGCTCTACAGCTTGCCGTCAATTTTTTCTGGCCCATTCTCTTTTTCAATTCGCAAAATTATCTTTTTGCCTTTTTCTGGCTTGTTCTTCTGCTTGTTCTTGTTTGCTGGATGACGGCAGAATTCTGGAGGATCGAACAATCGGCGGCCTATCTTCAAATTCCCTATATTGTGTGGCTCATTTTTGCAGGATATCTGAATTTTACAATTTATGCAATGAACTAGCCCCCCCCCGAAAAAACGAAAGAATCCGGCTTGTCCAAGCCGGATTCTTTTCATTTAATCATTGAAAACAAATTTCAGGACATCCGGAAGCACCCGGTCCCAAAGTCCCCATTCATGTGTTCCTTCAACCTCATGATATTCAAGCGGGATGTTCCGCTCCTGAAGATAACGGCTGAATTTCCGGTTATCTTCCAATAAAAGATCGCTGATACCGCACATCTGATACAAACGGGGAAACGGTTTTCCAGCCTGAATCAGCCGGTCGGCAAGGGCAAATAGATCAGCATCCGAACCTGGCATGGTTTTACAATAATCGTCACCCCAAATCGGACGTGCAAAATCAGCATTCTCTTCATCGGAGAGAGCGGCGCAGATATTGGTCACCCCCGACAGGCTTGCCGCAGCCCCAAAAATATCCGGATTTCGCAGAGCAAGCATAAACGCGCCGTAACCGCCCATAGAAATTCCGGCGACAAAAGTATCTTCCGGCCGTTCGGACAAATGGAACATCCGGCGGGTCTGCGGAATCAATTCGTTTATAATATAGGAATAATACGGTTTTCCGACCGCCATATCGGTATAAAAACTATTTTCCCCGTCAGGGCAGATCAGCGCCGCAGTATGACTTCTGATATACCGTTCCGCACTGGTTCTGCGAAACCAGGTCGTGCAATCATCGCCCATTCCATGCAGCAGATAAAGAGTTTTCACATTGTCCTCAGCATACTCCGGCAAATAGACATTAAACCTTGTTTCATGCCCTAAAAGATATGATGGACAGTTACAGGTAAACATTGCCATAATAAAACCGCCTTTCCGTTATGTCTTTATTCCACTATTACATCCGTATCCCAGGATATAAGTACCGAATCCTGTACTTCGGCAGCATTAAAACGATAATGACCGGTGGGTTCCGCTATGGATAAATAATTTTCTTCTCGGTTCAGCTGACCTCCGTTATGAATAATATAGGCTTTACCGTCCCGGCTCCTTTGATCCGAAACAATCCCGATATGGGTATCATCGCCGAAGATTACGATATCACCCGGCTGCCAGGAGGAAAGATCATCCGGATCAACGGGTAACGGCTGGGCATATTTCTGAAAAAACACCCGCAGGTTTTTTACCCGGCGAAAATCAATGTTCCGATCCCTTACGGAAACATTAGGATAGTCCTCCGGAAATCTTTCGATATCCTGATCGACCATATCGCGTAAAGAATATCCGGCCTGCCGAAAAGCGCGCCAAACAACATCGGTGCAAACGCCGATCTCTTTCGGCGGATATCCCTGCGGCCAGTAACGGTCATCGTATTTCGGATGATTTTCCGCATCTTCCCTTGCCCCGTAAAGCATATCCGTATAGTCATCTATCCCATTCTGGTTCCGGTCACAGGAAGAATAGATTCTCTCTATCCCCAAATCTTCCATGGACTGAGAATGAACAAAAAAATGATACCATCCAAAAACAAACGCAAGAATCAAAAGAAAAAGAAAAATCAGAAGAAAAATGAAAATTTTTTTATTTTGCTGAAAGCTGTGATCCGTTTTCAGTTCCGGATGCCGCCGAAGACGCAACGTCAAAAGTTTTCACCCTCTCCTGTTCGCTTTGAGAAGCAGTATGATAAGTGGGAACGATTTTATTCAACATTGTTTTAATATCTCCGCCGTCACTGTAAGCCAGTTCCTTCAGTGTTTTCAGGTCGTTCATCAAAACATCTTCATCCAGCTTAATCGGATGACCGATAAAAATCCGATTGTTTGAAGTCTTCGTCAGCCCCTCTTCGTCCATCAGCATTTCTTCATACAGCTTTTCTCCGGGACGCAGACCGGTAAACTGAATATCAATATCGATATACGGTTTAAAACCGGAAAGCCGGATCAGGTTTTCAGCAAGGTCAACAATTTTTACCGGTTTCCCCATATCAAGAACAAAGATTTCCCCACCCTTTGCAAAGGCGCCGGCCTGCAAAACAAGAGAAACCGCTTCGGGAATCGTCATAAAATAACGGATGATGTCCGGATGGGTAACCGTAACCGGACCGCCTTCTTTGATCTGCCGTTTAAAAAGAGGAATCACACTCCCGTTACTTCCCAAAACATTTCCAAACCGAACGGCGACAAATTCTGTTTTTGATTTTTTATTATAGGTCTGAACAATCATTTCACAGATCCGCTTGGTCGTCCCCATAATATTGGTCGGGTTTACCGCTTTATCGGTAGAAATCATAACAAACCGGGAAACCTGATACGAATCGGCCGCAGCGACTACGTTCAGGGTACCAAAAACATTGTTTTTCACCGCTTCTTTCGGAGAATCCTCCATTAAGGGAACATGCTTATGCGCCGCCGCATGATAGACAATATCCGGACGGTGAGCGGCAAATACCTGGTTGACACGGTCCGCATCCCGTACCGAGCCGATCAGCACAGCCAGATCCAACTCCGGATGAGACGATTTTAATTCATTCTGTATATCATATGCGTTATTTTCATAGATATCAAATATAATGAGTTTTTTAGGCGAATTCTCCGCCAACTGCCGACATAACTCACTGCCGATAGAACCTCCACCGCCGGTAACAAGAACCGTCTTGTTCTTTACATATTTCATAACGCTGTCAAGTTCCGTCGTAATCGGTTCCCGGCCTAACAGATCGTTGATATCAACTTTTCTTACCGACTGTATAGTAACGGCGCCGTCGATAAGCTGATAAAGACCGGGAACGGTCTTCAGCTCACAATCTGTCTGATTGCAGATTTCCAGCAAATCCGCCTTTTCTTTTTGAGTAAGCGAAGGAATGGCAATGATAATTTCATCGACTTTATATTTTTCAACCACGCTGCAAATACTGTCTCTTGTCCCGAGAACGGTAACGCCGTTGATAGCCTGTCCCTGCACATTTTTATCATCATCAATAAAACCGACAATTTCCATTGTGCTGCGCAGCGCCGTAGAATTAATTTCCCGAAGAAGCATATTCCCAGCCTTTCCGGCGCCGATAATAAGAAGGCGACGCTTTTCGACATCAGGCATTTCTTCCGGATCATGCTTTTTTCGAAGCTGTAAAAGCGCAATTACTTTCAAAATAACCCGAATCCCAACCGTAGCGCAGGAAGCCGTCATCATCGAAATCAAATAGCAACTCAGCGGCAGACGGCAGTCAAAAAAATGATCCAATAGCAAGCTGCCGGCAAGATGCAAAATAGAAAGAATAAAGTTTGCAAAAACAAGAAAACCCCATTCCCGCACATCGGCAAACCGCCACATATTTTTATAAATGCCAAACAGCCAGAAAACGGCAATAACCGTTAACGTATAAAACGGAATATAAGCAAAATAACTGTTCAGATATTCTCCCAAAATCCGGGATTCATCGATGGAACGAACCCAAAGAGAAAAAAATACAGAGAAATTCAGAAGAAGAATGTCAAGAATCATATAGAGTACTACCCTTATTTTTCCTAATCTTCCCCCGGATTCAATATTTAAAAAAGTAGCTGATTTTTCGTTTTTCATTAACAATATCACTCCGCGGTTAGAATCGTTCGGCTCAGAAATCTTTACTCTGAGACAGGTTCTTTTACCGGTTCAGATGAACCAAATGGCGAACCTGAAATCCGTAATTTTTTAAATGTGCCAGGTCGACCTGTGTTTGCTCGACTGTTGAATCGTTTTGATCAAAGAAAAAGACCGTGGTTTCAGTATATTTTTTCATATACCGATGATCCGCAACATCTCGCGCCGAACCGGCGACAAAAACAGAATCAAACTCTTCGGAAAGCAGCCTAAATATTTCCTCCGGTATTTTTCCATCCGATGCTATATCGGAAAAACTGGCCAAAAACAGAGGACTATTATCCAATTGCCAAACAGGAATCTTCTTTTCGGTCAGAGTAACAGATTTCAGCTTTTTCTCATTCCATTTTTCATCCGTCAGATTCACCAGAAGCGTTTTCTTTTTCTTTCCGGCAAAAAATAACGCAATATCTTTAAAAATTCTCTTCGGAGAATGTCTTTCCCCCCAGATTCCGGTCAATAAAACATATTTTTCTCCGGAATCCAGCAGTTCATGAGACATCTGCATAAGAGGGATTGTATAACTTCCGGAAGAAACATCGCCCCTTGGCCGCGGAAGCAGGCACACGGAACAGTCTTTATCCAAAGACGCCAGAAAAGCGGTAAAATTACCGTCCCGCAACAAAGCATGCAGCCAGGTAATAACAGCAGACAATACAAATCCAAATAAAAGAATCAAAATGAAAACTTTTGTGGAATAAAGAATATTCGATTCGGTATTTTTGATATCGCCGGGAGATATCAGGCAAAAGCCGATAATTTTTTCCGCATGTTTTTCAAAAAGCGAAACGCTATCTTTTAAAAACTGTTCCGCCAGTTCCGCTTCCGAAGAAGAAACAGAAAAACGCAACGAAGTTTTGTCCGCAAGAACTTCCACCGATATTTTCGGACGGTTTTCGGTTTCTGAAATCTCCAAAACATCAGAATAGAAAGCATCGCTTTCCAGATATTCCTGAACGACTTCCATAATGGCCTTCATAGAATCCTGACCGTATAGGAATTCCAGATTATTCCCGCCGACCGTTGCCACATCGGAAGTTTTCAAAGAAACCTGAACCACCATTTCAGAAGTATATGTCATATTGTAGTGCGCTTTTTTCATGAAAAACAAAGTGCCTACAGCAAGAAGTCCGATCAATATTCCAAGCCAACCGATTTTTTTAAAAGAATCCCAATATAAAGAAATCTGGCGGTTCAAGGCTGTAATATCACGATCCGATCGTTCTTTCATCTTACTGTCACCTCCTTGCAATCAGCATGCAAAAACCGATTTCTCACACAGCATAGAATATTCCCGATGATTTTTTTATCGGAAAGCGCAGTGAACGCAACAGCCGAAGAAAAACGTTTTGCCGAAGAGCAATCGGAATCAATAACAAACAGAACAGATTCCGCAACATCAGGAAGACGGTCGCCGACGGATATATGGCTAATCGCAGGATAATCCCATAAAACACAGTCAACCGACTCCGCAATTTTTTTGACCATAGCTTCGGCTTCTTCCCCGTCAGAAGAAAGCGAGTAGAACAGCGGCTTGCCGATATTTTCTTTCTTCAAAACAAGATCATCAATATTCGTTTTCTGAAAAACAGGGGTCTGCTTCATTGATAAAGTAGCGTTAGAAACAACTGCGGTCTTTAGTCCTATCCGAGTCAGCGTTTGCGCCAAACAAGAAACAACATCAGACTTAACTTCAGATTTTTCCGCCGAAGCAACAAGGAAAATTTTTCTGCCGGAAAAAATCTCTGTTTGTATTTGAGCAGCAAAATTATCCAGCCAAAGCGGTATTCCATTTTTCAATTTCAAACAGGACTCCTGATCGATTTTTACCTGAAAACCAGCCGAATCCGGAATTAATTCGTCAATATCCGAAAGTTTTTTAATCGCATTTACCGAAGCGGAAAAAATAATCAGAAAAAGAAAAATCAGGAAAAAGGATATCAGCGGAAAAATCAGATACAAAATTCCGGAGCCGGAACCATTCTGAACCAGGGTGTCCGGGAAATGAATAATTTCCAACGCAGATATCGAATTAAAATAACTGGAGATATCAGGATAAGCGGCGATCAATGCGGAAATCGCATGATACGACTGCTCGGGAGAACTCCCCTGCGCGGAAATGGTAATCAAACCGCTTTCCTTCTGCAGGGAAAGCGTCATTTTCGGTAATGAATGAAACGGTATTTCCGGGACAAATGACTCCCAGAGAGACTCGTTTTCCAAAACACTTTTTAAATTTCCGGAAGCCGTTTTGGCGGCAGAATTCGCGGACCAAATATTAGAAACCTGAGAATTGCGATCATAAATCCTGACTGTTGCGGAATATTCACCGCGATTGGACTGTGACCATCCGTTATTTTCATAAATATAGGCAGCCATCAATCCAA
The DNA here is from genome assembly GCA_948443805.1 of uncultured Clostridia bacterium. Classification (GTDB taxonomy): domain Bacteria; phylum Bacillota; class Clostridia; order Oscillospirales; family UBA644; genus CAOJUB01. The sequence continues at coordinate 63,049 of CAOJUB010000004.1, forward strand.
GCAGAACAGAAAGAAGAAGAACCCACCAATTTTTCCGGATGTCATCCGCAATATTAAGCAAATGAATTTTCAATGTTTTTTTCATATTCTTAATCCTCAACGACTACAGTCAGAACGACCGCCGATTTAAACTTTAATTCTTTTAAACCGCTGCCGCTGAATGCGGCTTCAAAAGACGGATAATCATATTTTCCCGTCATATCAGAAAAGACTTCGTTTCGACCCGAAGTGTCTGTCGCCCATCCGATATTGGAGGTCTCCGGAATATAATAAACAATATGATAAACCGAATCATATTCCGGGTTTCCGACATACAATGTCTGAACTTCTTCATAGGGAACCTGCAGATTCAGCTGCGTAACAGTATCATACCGATGAAAGTCTTTTACATAACTCTCAGGATCAACGATATCGCCACGCTTTACATACACAATATTGTTCGTCAGAGTCATCACATACCCACTTCCTGACTGGTGACGAACAATAGATTTTAACGGAAGAGTCACAATATCCCCAACGGAATTTTTGACCTGGATCAAAAGCGTATAGATTCCCGGCGCATCATGATCCATGTCTGTTGTTATAATTTTTGCTTTATAGGAAATATCACCGTCAAAAACGTCCGTAATTTTCAGCGCATCAACAATATAACCGCTTCCGTCCAAAGAATACAGCAGCGGAAATTTTAAATCAACACGGGGAGAATGATAGCCTTCTATCACAGCATCCACAGTATACTCTGAAGAAATCCCTTTCTCGTCAAACACAATATAAGTAACTAAAAAGCGTTCCTTTCCTTCTGCTTTTGCAAGACTTTTTATAGATATTTTTTCGCTGATATCCTTTCCCTTTGAATCAAACGCACGAACACCGCTGAGCAGTTCCTCTCGGTAATTTTCTAAAGAGACAACGATATTTTCCTCATTTTTCTCAAAAGACGGCGGATTTTTCGACTGCTTTCCGATATTTGTGATCATAAAAAATAATGCGGCAAGAAAAGTTACCGAAAAAAGAACAAGAAACCCTCTACGAAACCAATGCATAAAATCCTCCATTCAATCTGCCGATAAAAACGGGAAATCCATGAAATTTTATAAAATTCTATTTTGAAATACCCGGATATGGCTTCTCCCTGAAGAGAATACCCTTCTACCCTGCCTGCTAACCTAATCAAATATTTGCCTGCTCGGAAAAACACCGGCGGCGCAACGCCCTGCTTGGCTAAATAGCCGAACAATGTTTTTCACAAGAACAACTTGCTGTTCTTTTCCTACCCATAAATTTCGCACCAGAAAAAAGCGGGGATTCGGAACGGATTTTCAACCGAACGGTTGAAACGCTTTTTTCCCAAGAACAGCTTGCTGTTCTTTATTATACCATATTTGACTTTTTTTGTCAACAAAAGCCAAAAGAGAACCCATGCGCTCTCACTATTCCTGATGCCACTGTCCGAAAACTGTAAGACAAATTAAACCCGGCTCAATTCCGGCAGGTGAACCGGTAATCCGAAGCCTGATTTCACTGGCAGTCACCGTCTCGAACGTTTGATAGTCTATCACATAATCCTCACGGCTATCCGAACGATCAAGAACGGGAAACCATTCCCCATCTAAGGAACGCGCTTCCAGTGTGTATTGAAAAGCGCCCGGAAGAATTCCGTTGCGGATATCCAGTCCAACATCCCGCCAGATCAGCCGAACCGCAGAAATGTCAGAGCCTGTCTCTGTTAATTTTACCCGAATCCATGGATTTTTATCCCCGGGAGCAGGCTGCCACCAAGACAACATGCTTTCATCCACCGCATACAGCGGATTGCGTCCGGGAAGACAAGACGAAGCCTCTGTTTCATGATGAAAGGTCAGAGGCAGCAGACCGGCGTCGTTCCCCTCTTCCGGATGAGCTACGGTTCCGGGAGCGAACTGCGGCGTTTCAGTGACGTGCTTCACATAAAGATTTCCGTGTTCATCGATTCCAAGCGGATCCATACCGATCCGCCGCTCTAACTTATAGGAATAACAAAGTACGCAGGTATAAAAAGCCCACAGCGTATTTTCCGGACCTTCCACAACACAACCGTGTCCCGGACCTTTAACCAATCCGGCTGTTTTTTTGATAAAAGGACTGCTTTCCATATACGTAAAAGGCCCCAGCGGAGATTTTGCCGTATACGCCCCCATCGCATAAGTAACCCACTCGGTACCGGGTCCGCAATAAGTCAGATAATACGTACCGTTCCGCTTCAGCATATAAGCGCCTTCAATCCAGCTATGACTAGCGTCCTCATTCCAGTCTCCGACCCGTTCCCAGACATGATCCGGATTATAGGAAAAAAGCAGTTTCGGCTCAGAAATAAAGTGAGTAGGCTCATCAGAAGCCAGTTCCACGCCGAAAATGCCTTCGCCGCCACAGCCCCAATAAAGATACAGCCGACTGTCGTCATCCGAAAAAATCATCGGATCGTCAACCCGGTAAATTTTCCCGTCTACGCCGGTAAAAGCGCCAAGTGAAGAAAAAGGCCCTAACGGACTATCCGAGACCCATAAATCAGCGCTGCATGCCGTCAGATAAAATTTATTTTTATGTTTTACAACTGTTGGCGCATAACCGATATCGTCAAACGGTTCGATTTTATGATGTTTCCACGAAACAAAATCCTCACTGTAATACGCCATGCCGCAGGAAGGATACATATACCATTTTCCCCCCTCATAAATCACCGTAGGATCGGCAGTTTCCCGAAAATCTTCCATTTCATATTCACGGCATCTTCGTCCGATCGGATAATTCGGAAGAGGCAGGGGGTTGCAGTAGGTATTCTGATACTTTTTCATATCTTTCTCCATTCCGCCGAAATTCGGCGCTTATTTTCCATTCTTTTTCCTATCCATTTTATCACAGAAAAGCAATTCTGTCAAGAAATATTTCTGCAAAAAAAAACCCCCGATATTCCTCTTCAGAAAATATCGGGGGTAACCGTTACAGAATAATGCAGATCAAACCGTTGCTTCCCTCATTAATAATTTTTTCAAGCGTCTCCCGAACCTTTTCCCTCGCATCGTCCGGCATGTGATACAATTTGCTGTGCAGCCCTTCATTGACCAGCTCGTAAAGCGTCTTGCCAAAAAGGTTACTGTCCCAGATTTTTTTCGGGTCTTCCTCAAACTCCGTAAGAAGATATTTGACCAGATCCTCCGACTGTTTTTCCGACCCGACAACCGGACTGACCTCCGTCTCAATTCTTGCCTTGATAATATGATACGACGGCGCCGCCGCTTTCAGCTTAACGCCGAAACGGCTTCCCTGCTTTACAATCTCCGGTTCATCCAGAGAAAGATCGGAAACTGAAGGCGTTACAATACCATATCCTTTACAGTCCGCTTCGGAAAGCGCATAAGATATTTTATCGAAACTTTCCTTGGATTTTGCCAGAGAAGAAACCAACGAAATCAAATCCCCATCATCGCCAATAGAAACCCCTGTTTCTTCACTGAGAATTTTATAGAAAAGAGATTTAGGCGACTCAATGACGATATCAACCTTTCCCTCCCCCAATGTAACTTCCGACAAATCGCAAAGAGAAACGTTTTCATTTCCGGAAATCGTCTCGATCAGGTCATCTACCTGACGGATTTTTTTTACCCCTTCCGAACCGGACATAATATCCTCAAAAACCGAAGATTTCAGCCAGTGACTCCGAGGCAGTTTCACCATCCAGTCGGGAAGCGATATACCAACCTGCCGAATCGGAAATTCGAACAAAACCTGTTCCATAATCTTATGAATTTCCCGTTCTCCCATCGATAAACAATCGGTCGGAATCACGGGAACTCCATATTTTTCAGAAAGAGACGCTGAAAGCTGTTTTGCGCTTTCTTCCGCAGGAGAAACCGTATTTAAAAGAACAACGAACGGTTTTTTTATATTTTTCAATTCATGAATAACCCGTTCTTCCGCTTCCACATAGTTTTCCCTCGGGATTTCACCAATGCTCCCGTCCGTCGTCACAACAATTCCGATTGTCGAGTGCTCACAGATGACTTTTCTTGTGCCGATTTCCGCAGCGGTATCAAAAGGCAGGGGTTCTTCCGACCATGGGGTGCTGACCATCCGGGGCTGCTCGTTTTCATCGAGCCCACGTGCACCGGGGACAATAAAACCGACACAGTCGATCAGCCGAACATTGGCTTTTGCATTTTTATCAAAAACCAGCTGTGCCGCCTCATTCGGTATAAATTTAGGTTCGGTCGTCATGATTGTTTTACCGGCGGCGCTCTGAGGCAATTCATCCACGGCACGATCCCGGCTGTAATCATCCCCGATTTTCGGAATAACAAGCTCTTCCATAAAACGCTTAATAAAAGTAGATTTTCCCGTCCTTACCGGACCGACGACACCAAGATAAATATCTCCCTGCGTCCGGCGAGAAATATCAGAATAGATGTTTTTCATACAAAATCCTCCGTACACTCTTCTTTTGATTCATTTATATGAAAACAAAGCTTATTTTATGTTCCGCATTCTCAAATCAGCGCCGGCAATCACTCACCGGGAAATGATTCCAAAAGGAATTCCGCAATATCATTTTCATAAGAAAATAAATAAGGAGATAAATCGCCGAACATACGGGTAAGCCAGGATTCCAGCTGATCTTCTCCGTATGTCATGGCAATCAACTGACAGGCCAGAATATAACGGATGGTTTTTTCCGAAAATCCATATATCTCGGGAGAAACAAAAATAGTCCCGGATAATTTCCCATAACCGGCAAAAGTACGAACCTTCTTTCGTACCCGTATCTCCGGAATCGATGCCATATCCGGGAATTGCTTCGCCTGCCTGCTGATAATCTCCGAACAATAATCACGCAGCATGCGGCCGCGCCAAAGCTCAAACATTCTCTGATATTCTTTTGTCCGGCTTCCGCCGTGGGTGCAGATAATAAACTGATCACCAGTCAGTTCAATCCGACAAAAAGGTCTCTTTTTTAATACAAGATGATATTTTCTCCCCAAAATACGAACCTCGCCGCCAGGCAGAAGCGAACCGGATTTCCTGCGGCTGTTAATCTGCTTGATTCCAGTCTTAAACTGCCAAAAATGTTGCATCATAAACACATCCCCATTTCCAGCAAACCAACGGTTTTCCTTTTTTTCTATTTCCACAACTTCCACAACAATAATCAAGTCAAATAAGCAAAGGTTATGGATAAAATCAGTTTATCCTGATCAAAATTAGAATAAATCAATTCTCGATCCAGAGAAGAAAAAGAGGAAGGCAGCGCGGCCAGCATATCAAAAATTGCCTCCTCTGCAAACAGGATCCGCTGGCACTGTTCGGAAACTTCCGGCGAACTGAACTGAAACGATACTTCAGTATTACCCTCGGCAAGCGCTGTTTGCATCCCCTGATAAAAACAGTCATAATCATAGGTTTCCAAAAACAGATTGTTGTAACGGTAATAATGATATGTTTCTGCCAAACAATCCGGATAAGCAAGCAAACTGTCAAGCTGATGATCTTTTTCGATTTCTGCTGTTGTAACAGCAAAATAATCATACCGGAGCATATCCGCTTCTTCGCTTTCGCTGACCGGATCATCCCAGGTTAAGTCAAAATGATAATAATCGCCGTCGATCTGTACAATATTCCAGGCGTGTCCTTCTTCCCGGCTATCGCCGGTTACATAAAGCGCGTACATCCCCGAGCGGGCAAGCAAATACTGAAAAAGCTTGGCATAACCGCTGCAAACAATCTGACTCCGGGTAAAAAAACCAAGAATGGAATAAGCGGAAAAATATTCTTTAGGAACGGTATATTTCCCTTTCAAATGGCTTGGCTGATCGATTTTATCCGCAGCGGCAGAATTATAGGAGGCATGTTCAATAATATAATCATGCAGATATTTGGCTTTCAGATACTCGGTAGGCTGTTTGGCTGCTTCCGCAAGAATTTTCTGCGATTGCGTTTCTATCAATTCTTTATAAACGGCAACATCCTCCTGTTTCATCAAATAATGAAACTGATACGACCGGATACATTTTTTTCCGTTTATCGTAGTGACCCAGTATTCTCCGCACCACTCATCCGCCCAGAAATATTCCGGATGGTCGGAAAAAACAGCATACACAACCAGATCGAATTCCTCCGGCGTAAAGAAAAATGGTCCGTCTATTTCTTCCGTATAAGCTTCAATACTGCTGCAAAGTATCGAATATAACTCTTTTTGCGATTCATTCAATAAAGAATAGGAATAAAAAGCCAGATCGCCGGCTTCTCCACTATAACGGTAATCCGATTTAGGAGGCTCTGGTTCCGAAGCGCCGGACGAAACATTTTCCCCCGGGATTTCCGGATGAGAAGGTTCCGGAATAAATTTCCGAAGTACACATCCTGTTGCCTGCCAACAAAAAACAAGAATCAACAACAGAATAAAAATCCGCTTGATTTTTCCCATACCGGCTTATTCCCCCATTTCTCATCTAAAATAAAAATTTGTTTGTCTTTTCTAAAACCATTATACGTCAAGATTTCTTTTTTGTCAAGATGCCTATCGGTAAGACAATTTTAGATATCCGAAAAAAAGGAAAATTTTCGAAAAAAGTCCTTGACTTATCCGGTTCGATTCTATATAATATAGTATGAAAAATCTCGGATAAAACATCCGTCACCGAAAGGAAACAACTATGTCTGGTTTCAAAATCGGAATTATGGCGAATTCATTTCGTCTTCCGTTTAAAGAAAGCATTGAAGCAGCCAAAAAACTGGGCGGCGAAGGCGTTCAGGTTTATGCGGTTTACGGAGAAATGGCTCCAGAGAACCTCAATCAAACGCAGATTGCCGAAAAAAGAGATATTGTAAAAAGCAACGGTCTTGTTATTTCTGCTCTCTGCGGAGACCTTGGCGGACACGGATTTCAACTGCCGGAAGAAAACGGTTGGAAAATTGAAAAATCAAAACGGATCATCGATCTGGCTCTTTCGCTTGATTCCCATATCGTCACTACGCATATCGGCGTTATCCCCGATGAGAAAAACGACACGTATAAAACGATGCAGGAAGCCTGCAATACGCTTGCTGAATACGCAGAAAGCGTTGGCGCTTATTTCGCCATCGAAACCGGTCCGGAAAAAGCGTTCCTGCTCAAAGAATTTCTGGACGGTCTGTCATCAAAAGGGGTTCGGGTAAACTTTGATCCGGCAAATCTTGTTATGATTACCGGCGACGATCCCGTCAAAGCCGTTTATACGCTGAAGGACTATATTATCCATACGCATGCGAAAGACGGAATCCAATTCAAGCCCTCTGACCGGCACGAAGTCTACGGCTTTTTTGCTACCGGCCAGGGTGACATAAAAGTCTGGGATTATTTTGCAGAAGTTCCTCTCGGTCAGGGCAGCGTAGATTACAACGCCTATTTAGAGGCGCTCAAAGATATCGGATACAACGGATTTTTGACAATCGAGAGAGAAGTCGGTGACGATCCGGCCGCCGACATCAAGCTTGCCGTTGAATTTTTAAGAAATAAGATAGGGGAAAAATGGAATTAGAAAACATTCTCTCAAGGGTACAAAAACCCGCCTGGTACAGCGGCGGAGAATATGGAAGCATCGTCAAAGACCTCTCACAGGTTGGTATCCGGTTTGGATTTTGTTTTCCGGATCTTTATGAGATCGGTATGTCTCATTTGGGTATCAAAATCTTATACCATTGTTTAAATACTATGCCGAATGTATGGTGTGAACGGGTATTTATGCCGAATCTGGATATGGAAGAGGAAATGAAAAAAGAAAATATTCCTCTTTTTGCGTTGGAAAGCAAAGATCCGATCCGGGAATTTGATTTTGTCGGATTCACCCTGCAGTACGAAATGAGCTATACCAATGTGCTGAATATGCTTGCACTGGCGCAAATTCCGATGTTCTCCAAAAACAGAACCGATACGGATCCGATTGTGATTGCCGGAGGGCCATGCACCTGTAATCCGGAGCCAATTGCCGACTTTATTGATCTTTTTTCGATCGGCGAAGGGGAAGAACATCTGAAAACACTGATGAATCTTTATTTGAAATGCGGAAAAAACAGAACAAAGTTTTTGCAGGAAGCGGCAAAAATCGAAGGAACATACGTTCCCCAATATCCTCCTGAAAAACCGGTAAAAATGCAAAAAATTCAGGATTTGGATTCGGTAGAATATCCGGATCGTTTCGTGGTTCCTTTTTCACAGGTCGTACACGACCGGGTTATGCTCGAAATCATGCGGGGATGCATCCGGGGATGCCGGTTCTGTCAAGCCGGTTTTCTCTACCGGCCTTTCCGTCAGAAAAGTCCGGAAATTCTGATCGAACAGGCAAACAAACTCTGCAAGGAAACCGGTTACGATGAAATATCGCTGACCTCTCTATCCACCAGCGATTATGACAAACTGCCTGAATTGTGCGACAATCTGCTCGTCTACTGTATGCCGCAGCATATCAACCTCTCGCTTCCCTCGCTTCGCGTAGACAATTTCACAAAAGAAATCCTGGAAAAAGTACAGGCAACAAGAAAAAGCGGCCTAACTTTTGCGCCGGAAGCCGGAACGCAGAGACTTCGGGATGTGATCAATAAAAATGTTACCGAAGAAGAAATCGAACATACCTGCCGGATCGCTTTTGAAGGCGGCTGTACAAGTGTAAAACTGTATTTTATGATCGGCCTGCCGACCGAAACCGACGAAGATATCAAAGGAATTGCAGAAACAGCACAGAAAATTGTTGATCTATACTATTCCCTTCCGGAAAAACCAAAAGGGAAAAGCATACAGGTTACCATTAGCTTAGCAACATTTGTTCCCAAACCCTTTACTCCTTTCCAATGGGAAAGCCAGATATCTCTGGAAGAAATCGAACGCAAGCAGAAATATCTGAAAAGCCAGATTACTTCCAAAAAAATCAAACTGAATTACCACGATGGAAAAACCAGCGTCATTGAGGGGGTTCTCGCCCGAGGCGACAGACGGCTCTCAAAAGTTCTGCTCAAAGTTTTTGAAAACGGCGGTAAACTTGACGCCTGGGATGAACATTTTTCTTATGAACGCTGGATTCAGGCCATCAACGATTGCGGACTTTCCGTAGAAGAATACGCCGGAAGAAAACGGCCGTTCGACGAGCCTCTCCCCTGGGACATCATAGATATCGGCGTCTCAAAAGAATTCTTTATCCGGGAAAACAAAAAAGCTTATCAGGAAAAAACAACGCCTTCCTGCAAATTACAGTGTGCCGGGTGCGGTATTACAGAATTATGTTCTGGGGATGTTTGTCCGGGAGGGAAAAAGCAATGATTCGACTGGTTTTTTCAAAAAAAGGTCTAGCAAAATATATTTCACACCTTGATATGCAGCGAACGATGCAGCGAACCCTGCGACGCGCCGGTATCCCGGTCTGGTATTCGGAAGGCTTTAATCCCCACCCCTATCTTTGTTTCGCTTCTCCGCTTTCTGTTGGGATTGAAGGAGAAAACGAGATCATTGATTTTAGGCTGGCGGAGGAAATGCCTTTTGAAGAAATGAAAAGTCGTTTCAATCAAGCTTTTCCGCAAGGATTTACGGCAAAAGATATTTATGAAGGATTTGATCCGGTCAAAAATATCGCTTTTGCGGAATATACCCTAAGTTTTCCAAAAGATACGCAGCCCGCATTCGAGAAATTCTGGCAAAGAGACAGCATTCCTGTTTTAAAAAAGACAAAACGTGCCCAAAAAGAAATTGACTTAAAAGAAGAAAGTCAGACTGTCTCCCTGGCAGAAAACGGAGATTTTTTTGATTTTACCGTTATCCTTCCCTGCGGAAGCGAAAAAAATATTAATCCGCAGCTTATTGTTTCCGCCCTGGAAGAAAACGTTGGCAAAATCAACAGCTGCCGTATTATAAGAAACCGTTTTTACAAAACGGATCTGTCAATATTTCAATAATTTTTAGGAGGAATATCAAATGAAAGTAAGAAAAGCCGTTATTCTGGCAGCAGGACTCGGAACAAGAATGCTGCCGGCAACAAAATCCGTTCCCAAAGAACTGTTTCCGATTGTAGACAAGCCTGCTCTGCAATATATCGTTGAAGAACTTGTCGACAGCGGTATCACCGATATTATGATCGTCCTTTCCAGAGGCAAAGATCTGATCGAAGAACATTTTGACAGATCGCCTGAACTGGAAACAAGACTGATTAACGGAAAGAAAACAAAACAGCTGGAAGAAAGCATTCATATTGCACAAATGGCCAATATTGTCTATGCCCGTCAGCAGGAAATTAACGGCACGGGCGGCGCACTTCAGGTGGCCAGAAGCTTTGTGGAAGGCGAACCTTTTGTGGTTCTTTACGGCGACGATGTCATCATCAACAAAGAAAACCCTGTTACCAAACAGCTGATTGACGCCTATGATAAATATGAAAAAGGGATTGCCGGCGTTCAGGAAGTTTCCGAAGAAGCCATTCTCCGCTATTCGACCATGAAAGTCGAACACATCGAAAAAAATCTCTACCATTTAACGGACATGATCGAAAAGCCCAAAAAAGAAGAGATTATCTCCCTGTTTACCATCCTGGGAAGAATCATTCTCCCCGCCGACATTTTTGATATTCTTGACCGGACTCCTGTCGCCGAAAACGGCGAACTACAGCTGACCGATGCAATGAAAATCATGGCGAATGAAACCGGTATGATTGCGGTCGATTTTGAAGGAAAACGGTATGATATCGGAAATAAGCTCAGCGTCATGCAGGCACAGGTTGAGATGTCGCTGAAGCACCCCGAAATCGGCGAAGACTTCAAAGCCTATCTGAAAGAATATGCAAAAACTCTTTAAAATAAAAAACAGGCGGTACAGTTGTTCTACTGTACCGCTTTTTTATCTGATAAAATCAAAAATCTGAAGTTTTATTCTCCATGAAGAATCTTCAGAAATTCTTCGCCGGTAATCGTTTCCTTTTCATACAGAAATTTTGCCAGTTCATCCAATTTTTTACGGTTTTCATTCAGAATTGCAACGGCTTTTTCATGCTGAATCCGTATGACTTCCACTACCCGTTTATCAATATCCGCCTGCGTTTGTGCAGAACAGGCAAGAGACGTATCTCCGCCGAGATATTGGTTTGTTACCGTTTCCATAGCAACCATATCAAAATCAGCGCTCATACCGTAACGGGTAATCATCGCGCGGGCAATCTTCGTTGCCTGTTCAATATCGTTGGAAGCGCCGGTCGTAACCGAATGGAAAATCACTTCTTCCGCCGCACGGCCGCCGGTCAACGTAGCAATTTTATTTTCTAATTCCTCTTTAGACATCAAATAATGATTGCCTTCATCAACCTGCATAGTATATCCCAAAGCGCCGGAGGTTCTCGGAATAATAGTAATTTTCTGAACCGGAGCAGAATCCGTCTGTTTCGCCGCCACAAGCGCATGACCGATCTCATGATAAGCGACAATCATTTTTTCTTTATCCGTTAAAATTGCGTTTTTCTTCTGATAACCGGCAATAACAACTTCAATGCTTTCTTCCAGATCAGACTGCGAAACCGTTTGCCGATGATTTCTTACGGCGGAAAGCGCCGCTTCATTGATAATATTCGCCAGCTCAGCGCCGGACGCACCGGATGCCATTCGCGCAATCGCCGTATAATCGATGTTTTTATCCGTTTTTACTTTTTTCGCATGAACCCGGAGAATTTCTTCCCGGCCCTTCAAATCCGGAAGCTCCACCGGAATTCTGCGGTCAAAGCGTCCCGGTCGGGTTAAAGCCGGATCAAGAGATTCCGGACGGTTTGTTGCCGCAAGAATAATAACGCCGGTATTCCCGTCAAACCCATCCATTTCTGTAAGAAGCTGATTCAGCGTTTGTTCACGCTCATCATTGCCTCCGATATTGCCGTCTCTTTTTTTGCCGATCGTATCAATCTCATCGATAAACACAATGCAGGGCGCTTTCTCCTTTGCCTGCTTAAACAAATCCCGGACTTTTGATGCCCCCATACCGACGAACATCTCAACAAATTCCGAACCGGATATTGAAAAAAACGGCACGTTTGCTTCGCCGGCAACGGCTTTAGCAAGCATGGTTTTACCGGTTCCCGGAGGGCCCACAAGCAAAAGACCTTTCGGCATAGAAGCCCCGATCTCCGTATACCGCGAAGGCGTATGAAGATAATCGACAATTTCCGCCAAACTTTCTTTGGCCTCATCTTCTCCGGCCACATCTTTAAATTTAATTCCCGAGGTGGATTTTACATAAATTTTTGCATTGCTTTTTCCCATTCCGAACATCATGGAATTTCCGCCGCCGGCACGTTCCATCATTTTTTTAGACATATACTGCCCTAAAACAATAAAAATTGCGATAGGCAAAATCCAGGACAGAATAAAACTCAAAATCGGAGAAGTTTCCTCGATAATTTCACTCGAAAAGACAGCTTTGGCTTCATACAACCGCTGAATTAAACCCATATCCTCCATAGGGCCGGTCTTAAAAATTTTGCTTTCATCCTTGTTGGTAAAAAGAATCTGGTTCTTCTGAATTTCAACTTTTCCAATATCCTTTTCTTCCGTCATCTGCATAAAGGTTCCGTAATCAACTTCACTAACCCGCAGTTGTTCCAGATAAGGAATAAACAAAAAATTAAAAGCAAGAATAACCAGCGCTACAATACCATAATAGAAAATCAACGGTCTTTTCGGTTTTTTTACTTCGTTCATTACAATCTCCATTCCGCTGCGCAGCCGCGCTGCTATCTGTAAGGTTATAATAACACATAATATAGAATATTTCAACAAAAAATTGTGATTTTTTTAATAATTTCATACAGAAAAAGAAATCGACCGCTGTTTATCAGCAATCGATTCTTTCCCCTGCCCCCAAACGAATCATCGTCCAAGGGAAAAATAAATTAAAGATCGGCATAGACCTTTCTGACATTTTCAAGTTGTTTCATATAATCAGCACGCTTGGCTTTTTCTTCTTCAATTACTTTCTGCGGCGCTTTCGCAAGAAAACCTTCATTTGAAAGCTTCTTATCCACACGAGAAATTTCAGCAAGCAAACGCTGTTCTTCTTTTTTCAGACGGTCTTTTTCCTTTTCGATATCAACCAAATCGCCAATCGGAATAAAGGCCTTAGCATCGGCGGTTACGATTGCCGCCATTTTATCGGAAGACGAAAGACCACTGAAAGAAATATTCTCCGCACCGGCAAGGCGCTTTAAAAATTCGGTTCCCTGACGATAAAGATTCTGATTTTCACTTTCAATATAAAGCGATGTCTTTCTGGACATCGGAACATTCATCGATGTTCTTACCTGACGAATCTGCTTGATCAGTTCCATTACATATTCCATGGCTTTTGCAGATTCAGAGAAAACCAGGTCTTCACGGAACGCCGGATAGGAAGCAACCACCAATGCCTCGCCTTCATGCGGCAGCGACTGCCAAATTTCTTCGGTAATAAACGGCATAAACGGATGCAGTAAAGCCAGCGTATTTGAAAGAACATATACCAAGACATTCTGTGCGGAAAACCTGGTCTCTTCATCTTTATTTGTTTCAAAAAGACGCGGTTTTACCAACTCGATATACCAGTCGCAGAATTTATCCCAGATAAAATCATACAGCTTCTGCGCGGCAACACCGAGTTCGCATTTATCCAGATTTTCCCGGACACTTTTTACGGTCTCATTCATCTCATGAAGAATCCACTGGTCTTCAATCTGCAGGTTTTCCGGAATGTCAGCATGATCAATCGTAATATACGTCATAGCGAAACGGGCAGCATTCCAAATTTTATTGACAAAATTACGGTACGCTTTAATTTCCTCTTCATTAAACCGCATATCGTTTCCCGGTGCATTTCCCATAATCAGATCGAACCGAAGCGCATCGGCTCCGTATTTTTCAATCATATCCAAAGGATCAACGCCGTTTCCAAGCGATTTAGAAAATTTTCTTCCCTGACTATCACGGATCAAACCATGAATAAACACTGTGTGGAACGGTTCTTTTCCGGTATGTTCAAGTCCCGAAAAAATCATCCGGGAAACCCAGAAAGGAATAATGTCATATCCGGTTACCAATACCGAAGTCGGGTAAAAATACTCTAAATCTTCTGTTTTTTCCGGCCATCCAAGCGTAGAAAAAGGCCAGAGCGCCGAGGAGAACCAGGTATCCAAGACATCTTCATCCTGCCGAACTTTCGCCCCGCATTTCGGACAAACATCTATATCTTCTTTGGAAACCATCATTTCCCCGCATTGATCGCAATAATAGGCAGGAATGCGATGACCCCACCACAACTGACGGGAAATACACCAATCCCGGATATTTTCCATCCAATGAATATAATTTGTCTCAAACCGATCGGGGATAAAATGAATCCGCCCCTCTTTTACCGCATCAATTGCCGGTTTGGCTAACGGAACCATTTTGACGAACCATTGTTTAGAAGTCATCGGTTCCACATCGGTCTTACAACGGTAACAGGTTCCGACATTGTGCATATGCTCTTCAATTTTAACCAGATAGCCACCAGCCTGAAGGTCTTCTATAATTTTTTCCCGTGCTTCATAACGGTCCAGCCCCTGATACGAACCGCCGTTTTCATTAATTTTTGCATTACCGTCAAAAACGAGAATCTGTTCCAGATTATGACGCAATCCAACTTCAAAATCGTTCGGATCATGCGCCGGCGTCATTTTCACACAACCGGTACCGAATTCCATGTCGACATACTCATCGGCAACAATCGGAATCTCGCGTCCGACAAGCGGTAAAATAACAGTTTTTCCGACAAGAGATGCATACCGTTCATCAGCCGGATTCACAGCAACGCCGGTATCCCCAAGCATTGTTTCCGGACGGGTCGTAGCCACAATAACAAATTCATCGCTGTCTTTTACAGGATATTTGATATGCCAAAGGCTTCCGGCTTTTTCCGTATATTCGACTTCGGCATCAGACAACGCGGTAACGCAATGCGGACACCAGTTGATAATTCGGTTTCCCCGATAAATCAAGCCTTTGTTATATAAATTGACAAAAACTTCTTTTACCGCTTTTGAACAGCCTTCATCCATCGTGAAACGCTCCCGCTGCCAATCGCAAGAAGAACCGATTTTTTTCAACTGATTAATAATTGTGCTGCCGTATTTTTTCTTCCAGTCCCAAACAATTTTTAGAAAGTCTTCCCTGCCGATATCATGGCGGGTCAGTCCCTTTTCTTTCCGCAAAGACTCTTCTACCTTGATCTGTGTAGCGATTCCCGCATGGTCTGTTCCGGGAAGCCAGAGAGCAGAATACCCGGACATTCTTTTATACCGAATCAAAATATCCTGAAGCGTCTCATCAAACGCATGCCCCATATGTAGCTGTCCGGTAACATTCGGCGGCGGAATCACTATCGTAAACGGTTCTTTATCCGGATCCCGTTCCGCTTTAAAATAATTATTTTTGATCCAAAAATCATAAATCCGGTCTTCTACCTGTTTCGGATCATAGGTTTTTGGCAATTCCTTTGGCATATTCATATACATTCCTTTCTAAAGAACAAGGCCTGAAAAAGATCACGCCTTCTGATATTCTATTTTGCAAAATGGCAAACAACGGCAAATAAACTACAGTACATCTGCTTGTGCAAGCATTTCTTCAGCTGTTTTCAGTGTGGAATCCGTAATCTGAATCCCGCCCATAATCCGGGCCACTTCTTCCACTCGGTCCTTCCCGTCAAGAAGACGAATTTCGGTAAAGGTACGCTGTCCGTCGGTATGTTTCTCAATTTGATAGTGATTCTTTCCCAATGCCGCGATCTGAGCAAGATGGGTGACCACTATCACCTGACGGCCTGCAGACATCTCCCGGAGTTTCAGCGCGATTTTCTGCGCTGCGCGGCCGCTGACACCGGTATCAATCTCATCAAAAATCAAAGTTTCAGAAGAATCTGTTCCGCTCAGGACTTTTTTTATACTCAACATAATTCTCGACAATTCGCCGCCGGAAGCAATTTTCGTCATTGGTCGAAGTGGTTCGCCAGGATTAGCAGACATTAAAAATTCCACAGAATCAACCCCTGTTTTACCCGGCTGTGTCTCTGAAATATCACAGACGAACCGAACCGAAGGCATCGCCAGATCAGAAAGTTCGGAAACAATCTGTTTTTCCAAATCTGCCGCCGCCTTTTTTCGAGAACGGGACAGCCTCTCGCCTTTTTTTTGAAGTTCAGAAAGAGCTTCTGTTAACTGTTCGGAAATTTTCAGAAGCGCCTCTTCAGAAAATTCAACAGCTTCCAGTTCTTCCTTGCATTTTTCATAATAAGCAAGAATTTCCGCAATATTACTTCCATATTTACGTTTCAGTCTATAAAGTAAATCCAGCCGCTCTTCTATTTCATCCAAAGAAGAAAAATCTTCTTCGCCGTAATAGGTTTCTTTATAGTCCCGAATCTCTTCATTCAGGGCAACAACCGATTCATAAATTTCATAGGCTCTGTCCGAGAAATCGGAAAGAGATTCGTTATACCGGGAAACATGAGACAACTCCGAAGCAACTGAAGAAAGCTGGTCGGCAATATTCGTTTCATTTTCGGAAATCAACAACCGGGAGATATCCAATGCGGAAATAATTTTCTCCCGATGAAGCAAAAGCGATTTCTGTTGAAGTAAATGCGCCTCTTCATCTTCCCCGTTGTCATCAGGCGCATGCAACTCCGCTTTTTCAATTTCATCAATCTGATAGCGGAGCAATTCAATCTTCCTTGCTTTTTCCTGCTCGTCCACCTGAAGCGATTCTTGCTTTCTCCTCAACGCAGAAACTACCGCATACGTTTTCTGATAATCTGCAAGCAATGCCTGATTCGCAGCAAAATTATCCAGATAGGACAGATGCATATTCTTATCCAGCAAATTATTATTTTCATGCTGGCCGTGAAAAGAAATCAGATATTTTCCAATTTCCCGCAAAACCGAAGTTGTTACCTGCCGGCCGTTCACTCTGGCTGCAGACTTTCCATCTAAAGAAAGATTTCGCTGAAGCACCAATATATCTTCGTCACATTCCAGACCAAATTCCGAAACAATTTCTTTCAGGGGTTCCGATAATCCGCAAAAGGATGCGGAAACCACAGCCGAATTACATCCGGAACGAATAATATCTTTGGAAGCACGGTTCCCCAACAAAATATTGATTGAATCGATTAATATTGATTTTCCGGCGCCGGTTTCCCCGGTCAATACGCTGAATCCATTGCCGAAATTAATATCAGCCCGTTCAATAACAGCAAGATTTTCAATATGCAGATGTTCAAGCACCCTCAGAGTCTCCTATTTAAGAATTCTTTATAATTTTTGTCAAATCTTCTGCAAGATGGGAGGCAAGAAAGCTATCGCCTGCCGCAATAAAAATTGTATCATCACCGGCAACGGTTCCGACAATTTCAGAACGGCGCATAGAGTCAAGCGCCGCAGCCACGGCTCCCGCCATGCCGGAATAGCATTTGATAACGACTAAATTCTGAGCGGGAGAAACACTGATAATACCATCCTTGAAAATCCCCATTGTTTTGGAAGGCAACATCGAACCTTCTGCGGTAGCAATCCGCCGCTCATATTTATATTTTCCGTTTTTTTGCATAACCTTCACAAGATTCATTTCTTTAATGTCCCGTGAAACCGTTGCCTGCGTAACGGAAATACCCCGGCTGAGAAGATGTCTGGTTATCTCTTCCTGCGTTTCTACCTCGTAGGACTTGATAATGTCCGATATCACATTATGCCTTCTGTTCTTATGCTTCATTTTCCTCATCTCTTTTTCTATTTAATCTTTTTTGCTAAAACGGAATAAAAAGAATCGTTTTTCAAGCGGATTAAATCCAGACAATGCGCCGAACGGCTGATTTCAACAATATCATCTTTTTCAAGAGGAAAATTGTCGATACCGTCGGCTGTGAGGAATGCCGGCGTATCGTCAGAAGTTTTCATTTTTATCTGTAAAAGTGTATTTTCGCTAAAAATCACCGATCTGGCAGCAAACAAAGAATGAACGCAGACAGGGGTTAAAATAATACAATTGATTGCCGGGTCAACAATCGGGCCGCCCGCCGAAAGCGAATAAGCGGTAGAACCGGTAGGCGAAGAAAAAACGATCCCGTCGGCACGATAGGCATGGACCGACTCTTCGCCGCTATATACGTCAAATTCAATCATGCGGGATAAAGCGCCTTTTGAAATAACCGCATCATTTAAAGCAAAAGTAGAAAAAACCGATGTCCCCTTCCGAAAGACCTCGCAGGAAAGCATCATGCGTTTTTCCACAGAATAAGATTTATCTGTCAGGGATTTCAGTTTAGAAAGTTCCGAAGATTCGATTTCAGCCATAAAGCCAACCCGGCCGAGATTGATCCCCAAAATCGGCGTCTCATAAACCGATGCGATCCGGGCAACATGCAAAATTGTCCCGTCACCGCCTACCGTAACCGCAATATCCGACCGTTGAATCGCCTCCTCCGCCGAAAAAACCGCAGAAGAAAAAGGAGTCATTTCTTCTGTCGAAAAAACCGTACAGCCATTCTGAGACAAAATATCCGAAACATTCCGGGAAACTATCAAATCAGAATCTTTACTCTTATTCGGAATTACTGCGACTTTCAAAAACAATCACCCCATACTGTACCGGTGCGCAGCCTCAACAATCGACAGGAAATCGATTGCATGAGAAACGACGTTTTTTTTCAGGTAAAATAAATATTCAATATTTCCTTTTCCGCCTTTGATCGGAGAAAAATCCGCGCTCACTAATCCCAGCTGACACCTTTCAGCAGATGCTGAAACCCGGTTCAGAACGGCAAGATGATCTTTCTTATTCCGGACAATGCCTTTTGAAGTTTTTCCAATCTCAAACTGCGGCTTAACAAGACAAATAATATCCGTATCCGGCGAAGAAAACTGATAGATAGACGGAAAAATCAAAGAAAGCGAAATAAACGAAACATCGGATGTAATTAAATCCGGGATCGTATCGTCCAGTTCCGAAAGAGTCAGATCACGGATATCCTTTCCTTCCAGATTACAAACCCGAAGATCGTCCCGAAGCTCTTTAACCAGCTGCCCGTGTCCGACATCCAGCGCATAAACTTTTTTTGCTCCGGCCTGAAGCAGACAATCAACAAAGCCACCGGTAGAAGCTCCAATATCCAGCGCGGTTATCCCAAACGGATTAATTGAAAAAACAGAGAGGGCTTTTGCAAGCTTCTCCCCGCCTCTTCCAACATATTTTGAAGTTTCCAGAAGAATTACAGCATCCGATTCTCTTAAAGAAAAAGCCGGTTTATCAATCCGCTTTCCGTTTACCTGAACATTTCCCTTCAAAATCAGGTCTTTTGCCGAAGACCGGCTTTTAACCATTCCCTGTTCAAACAAAAAACAATCCAGTCTTTTCGCCATAACCTATCACTTCTTTCCGAAAAAGCGTTCCGGAATAAAGAGGCTGACCGTTTTTGAAACAAAGAAAACGACCGAATTCCCCTTTTTCATGGCAAGCTGCTTTCCCAAAGCCTTTCCGCCAACGGTAAGCGAAGAAATAATTCCTGTCACAAAAACCATTGTCAAAAGTTTTGGCAAGCCCAGCAGAGAAGAAATAAAATCAGCAATCACCACACCCATAGAACCGCTGATAACGCCAGAGACATCGCCGATTACATCATTGCAGAAATTGGAGACTGCCGGCGCTTTGGATACAAACCACAATGCAGTTTTTGCGCCCTTCATTTTCCGAGCCGCCATGGAATTAAAATTTTTCGAATCCGCCGTAGTTACCGAAACGCCGACAATATCGAAAAAAATTCCAAGAAAAATAAAAAACAGCAGCATGATAACCGCAACAAAAAGGTTTATATTTTCAGAAAGCCCTTCCGAAATAAAGGAAAGGCAGGAAGAAATCAGAAAAGTTAAAATAACGGTACGGAGAATCCAACCGGTTTCCGACTTTTTTTTCACGGGTTTTTCCGGCGTTTT
Organism: uncultured Clostridia bacterium; assembly: GCA_948443805.1. Taxonomy (GTDB): domain Bacteria; phylum Bacillota; class Clostridia; order Oscillospirales; family UBA644; genus CAOJUB01. The sequence goes on from CAOJUB010000004.1 coordinate 83,070, forward strand.
CAGAACCGCATCTGATCGATCTGAACTGGAGTCAGAACTCATAAATTACCTCATCTAAAATAATAAAAAAACGGAAACGATGAAAGCGCTCAAAGTAAATCTTACGCCATAGGTCAAGTAGGTTTCCCCGCATTCTGCTTTTTGTCGCCAATAAAGCGGTTTCCCTTTAAAGAATACGATATCCCGTCGCCGGAAATATGACTTGATTGCCACTGAGAACGTACTGCAATCCCCTGAACGCATCAGTCTAGGAGTTTTCCTCAACGACAGAAATTTGTTCTTAGTTTCTTTTGCAGATAAGATTTCAAAACGCAAGAGACAACGATCTTTGGCCAAAGATCCGCTGTCCGACCGTTAATCCGCCATACCCACTCAAAACAGGCTACTGCTGCACACAGCCAGCAATCGGAAAACCGACCGCCAACCGCAATACAGGTTTAATCCTGAGCCGTAACGCAAAAAGCGCTACGAAAACAGGTCTCCACGGATGACGGAACAGGGACATATGCCATTATGCTTGCCCGGCATCCTACCTTCCAGCATCCACCCCAAACTGGGCGTAAGAAGCAAACACCAGAAGTTTCATCGGTATGCCCTTCGGTGGATTTTTAGGCCCACCCTGGTAACAAAATCTGCCGACTAGAATACTGTATCATCGTTGCTACAGTATACCATATCCCGAGCCAATTTTCAAGATAAAACCAGACGAAAGAACAGGATTTCAAATAAAATTCACAAATCAGGCACGAAGAAACAGAATTCGATAAAATAATGCTACGGCAATCCCTAAAAATATCCCCGCAAGAACTTCCAGCTTTGAATGGCCAACGTGCTCTTTGAATTCTTTTTCCACAAGATTGGCCGCATCCTCGGAAAATTCCCGGAAACGATTTAAAAGTTCTCCCTGCTTGCCGACCTGATACCGCACGTTTGTCGCATCATATATGACAATAAAGGAAAAACAGCAGGCAATTGCAAACACCGGAGAAGAAAAACCGCAAATATAATAAGAAGAAATTACAACGGAAGTAACCATCGCGCTGTGCGAAGACGGCATACCGCCTGAACCCGTAAAACGCTCCCAGGAAAATTCATGCGTTTCAATCAAAGAAATCAAGCCTTTGAAAATCTGCGCGAAAAACCAGGAAAGAACCGCAATATTCAGAATATGATTCGATAGAATATCTTTGAAACATTTTTACCATCCTTGTTAACTCATATGTTACTTCTGCCGTGAACAAAGCATGTCTGCCATGTAAACAAGAAATTCCGGATGCGAAAAACAAGCAAGCGCCTGCTTTGCTTCGGCAGTATACTCTTCTACAAGGCGCTGCGCTTTATCTATCCCAAGAAGATCAACAAAAGTTATTTTTTTCTCTACTTTATCTTTTCCGGTTGTTTTTCCCAACACCCCGGTATCGCCAACGACATCCAGAATATCATCCCGTATCTGAAATGCCAATCCGATCTTTTCAGCGAAACAACACGCCATAGTCCGCTTTTCTTCCGGTGCGTCGGCAGCAATACAGCCAAGAAGAGCAGCCGCTTTTAACATCGCTCCGGTTTTTTTGTGATGAATCGTTGCAACTTGCGTTTCTGACAGCTTCGTCTTTCCGTTGTTTTCCAAATCCAAAACCTGTCCGCCGACAATCCCATCTTTCCCAGAAGCGCCGGCAAGAACCGTCAAAGCTTCCCGTTTCAGGCGATCAGGCATATCTAGCGAAGGATCAGACGATATTGAAAAAGCTTCGGCATTCAAACCCGCACCGGCCATAAGCGCAAGAGCTTCCCCGTATACAACATGACAGGTTGGCTTTCCCCGCCGCAAATCATCATTATCCATACAGGGAAGATCATCGTAAATCAAAGAATAAGTATGGATCATTTCCAAAGCACAGGCAAACGGAAGCGCTTTTTGAAGGTCTCCCCCGCAAGCCTGGCAAAATGCCAAGGTCAAAACCGGACGGATTCTTTTCCCTCCCGCATGAAGGCTGTAAGCCATGCTTTCGGCAAGCACGCCGCCGGTACCCGGACAATAAGCAGTCAACTGCCGGTTAATCATATCCAAATATTTGTTATATAAATCAGTCATCTCTCTCCTCCGAAGAAGCAGAAGAAACAATTTCAATCTTTTGTTTAACCTCTTTCAGTTTTTGATCACAAAAATCAAAAAGAGCAACCGATTCGTCAAACAAAGCAATAGACTCATCGAGCGTAGCCGTTCCGCTTTCAAGAAAACTTGCGATTTCTTCCAGACGGGCAACCGCTTCTTCATAACTTTTATTTTCGTTTGATTTCTTTCGCGGCACAGTAAATCTCTCCGTCCTTTAATAAAATATCGATTAAATCTCCCGGCTGAACTTGTTCAACGCTTTTGACCGAAACAGAGCCATTCCGAATCAGGCCGAAGCCCCGTCCCAAAACATTCAGAGGATTATACGCCTCAATCCGAACAAGCAGTTCCGAAAGTTTTGCCCGCTGTTTCTGCAGATGATTTTCAAAAGAAACTAAAATATCTTTTTGCAGTGAGGCAAGCTGAATTTGCTGCCTTTTTATAATTTCTCTCAGACGAATCCGACGGTCTAAATCCTGCAAACGAAGTTGCTCTGCCTGCAGCACAGAAGAAAGACAAAAAGCAATTTTCGATGAAACAGCCGTTAACTGCAGCATTACCTCTGAAATTTCCGGACTGGCAAGTTCAGCGGCAGCAGAAGGTGTTGCCCCCCGAGAATCCGCAACAAAATCAAGAATTGTATAATCGGTTTCATGTCCCACACCGCTAACAATCGGAATCTCTGAATCGTAAACGGCAAACGCAAGATTTTCATCATTAAAAGCAGCTAAATCTTCATAGCTTCCGCCGCCCCGAACGAGAAGGAGGACGTCCGCCCGCCTATCAGAATTAAAATACCGGACAGCCTGTATTAAACTGTCGACCGCCTCTTCCCCCTGCACCAAACAAGGGAACAACAAAATTTTTGCAAGAGGCCAGCGGCGGGCAAGTATGCTGCAAACATCCTGCACGGCAGCGCCGGTCGGCGATGTTGCAACGCCAATAACCGAAGGATATGCGGGCAAGTTTTTTTTATGTTCCGGAGAAAACAACCCCTGCTGAGCCAACCGATCCTTTAATGCAAGAAAAGAAAGATATGCTTGTCCTAATCCGGCAGGAACCATCGTATCCGCATAAAGCTGATACTGCCCGTCCCGTTCGTAAAGAGAAATTCTGCCGTGAATGATTACCGTCTGTCCGTTGGCCGGTAAAAACGAAAGCCGCACCGCCGACGTTTTAAACATAACGGCCTTGATCGCCGCCTGATCATCCTTTAACGTAAAATACAAATGACCGCTTTTTAAGTGCCGCGTAAAATTGGAAATCTCCCCCTGCACCATAACAGAACTTAATGCACGGTCGGAATCCAAAAGCGTCTTTACATATAAATTAACCTGTTTTACACTAAGGGCAAAATTATTTTCCATCCCATTTCTCCTTTCGCCATTCGTGAACCGCAAGCAGCGCAACGCCGGCGGCATTATCGCAGGAAAAAGCAGGTTCGGCAAAAAGAAAACGCTTCCTGTCCCCAAAGAAACGGCGAAGATAACGGTTGGACGAAACCCCTCCCGTAAAAAGAAGCGGAACATCCGGATAATCGGATAAAAAAGGACGAACCATTTCCGTCACGCCGGAAACCAAAACGGAAAACAAATAACGAACGATTTTGTCTTTCGAAATACCCTTCTCTAAAAAAGAGCGGATTTTATTCTCAAAACCGGAAAGAGAAAGATTCCCAGCATGAAAAGAAAAATGGGGTTTCTCTATCAAAGGGATATCGGCAGAAAAAATATCATCCAGCGCCTTCCCGCAAGGAAAAGGCAGCTCCAAAAGCACTCCGGTACGGTCAATCAGCTGGCCGAAAGTAATATCATCAGAAGCGCAAAGAACCGAGATATGATCAATCCCATCGGCCAAAAGAAGCTCTGTTGTTCCGCCCGAAAGATGAAAGGCAAGAAAACGCTGATTCAGTAAATCCTGTCTTCCGGAAGAAAATAGTCCTGCGGCAATATGTCCCTGCTGATGAGAAAAAGAAAAAACCGGCACGTTAAAAAACGATGCCGACACATTGGCAAACGATTCCCCCACCGTAAAACACGGCATATAAGAACCCTCCGCGTTTCTCGGCCGGACCGAGACGCCGACAGCCGCCACTTGGCCGGAAGGAAGAGCCGTGCCGGAAATCTTCGGCAAATTCTGAATATGCTGAAAAACGGCCTCTTGCTGCCGCAGACCCCGATGTCCTTCCGGAACGGAGAGAATCTGTTTCCTGTTCCATAAAACCGTATTTTCCGAGCAAAGAGCCAAAGAGGTTGTATAATTACTCGTATCAAAACCAAGAAAGAGGCGTTCCATCATACCTCTTCCTTAGCAAATCCACCCAAAATTCCGTTCGCAAAGGACGCAGCTTTTTGCGTGTCATATTTTTTTATCAGTTCAACCGCCTCATTAATAGCGACAGACAAATCCAATCCCAGAAACTGCGATTCATAGATGGCAATCCGAAGAGCTGTAAGAACAACCCTGGACAGTCGTTTCGTGTTCCATTTCAAACTATGTTTTGCTATTTCTGCGTCAATCTGTTCCTGATGATCTATCACACCGGAAAAAACGCCTACCGAATAATCGTCTGTCAAGATCTCCCCGACTTCCGAAGAAGCGGATAAAATCGCTTCCTTATCCGGAATATCAGAAAATGACGCTTCAAAAAGCAGCAGAAATGCACTTTCGCGGGATTCGCTTCTTTTCATAAACAATACCTTTTTCTTTCTGAAAACAAAAAATGTTTTTTTCAGGTCTTCAGAGTGATTTATTTATCCGAGAGGCCGTTGATCATAACATTGACGCGCGTAACCACAATCCCCGTCATGCTCTGAACGGTTTCAATTACATTTTCCTGTACCTTTTCGGCAACCGCCGTAATTTTTTGTCCGCTGACAACGGCGATCTGTACCGTAATCTCAATGCCATCCGAAGTTTCCGCATAAAAAACTCCTTTGGAAGGTTTGAAAGAATCAATCAGATTTTTAGGATTTACGGCGCCCTTGGCATAGATGCGGGCAACACCTTCTGTCTCGCAAACCGCAGTTGTAGCAATTGTTAAAATTACCTCTTCCGCAATTTTCACCGTTCCAACAGCCGTATCGTTCCCGGTTTCGACTTCGTTTCTGTTCAACTCCATGTTTTCCATATATTCAACCTCCTATATACAGTTCCTTAGAGGATTATTCCACTCCAGTAAAAAGACTTATTGCACAGAATTTCCATGTATATTCTCATGTTTGCCAGCAGGAATATTCCTGCAACATACTTGAATATCGCAACCGTGTCCTGTACAATACGCCTATATAATACCATATCACTGCGCAACAATGTTTTATATGACTATTATACCATATTTTTCTCGGTTTGTCACTACCTTGCATCAAATTTTTCCAATTTGTCACGATTCCGTCATTTCAATAATCTTTATAACATCGGTTTTAAATCCGGTTTCCGAAACAATAATATCGGTAATCTGCGACGCTTGAGCGGAAGAGAGTCCCCTTTCATCAACTTTTACCACAAGGCTCGCGTTATCCTCCCCTACAAAAGCAACACAGTCCGTAAACCCTTTGGAGGCTACCAGATTTTCAATTTTGCTCTCTTTTTCAGAGGAGACAGCATAGTTATTAATATCCTCCGAAGCCGCCTTTTTCGCCTCCTCATCGGCATTGACATTGCTGAGAATCGAATTTAGAACAGAAATTGCCTCGTCTCTGGTTTTTTGCCGGGTATAACGCGCATTTTCAAAATAAGAAGCCGTTCCCGGATTATCGGACACAAAAATCTTTCCGGTGTCAATTCCGCTTTCACCGCGAAAACTCTTTTGAATCCAGTCCCAATTTGCATAAACAGCTATGCATACAGCCACCGCAAGAAAAAGAATTGCCCATTTTAATTTTTTCACTCTCAATACCATTCCTTTCTTTAAGCGGGCTTGCCGCCCGCCGTTCATAAAATCCCAACAAACGTCATTACTCCCCCGCCGTCTGTTCTGCTTTTTGTGCAATTGCAATTTTATCTCCCGAAATACCCAGCGCTTTACTGATAACTTCAGTAATAACCGACTTAACCGATGTACTTCCGCCGCCATCGCAAATCACGGCAACCCCTTTAATCGAAGGCGCAATCTCGGTAACTACAACCGGAGACTCCGTGCCGGAGGCCTTTGTCGTCACATAACTTTTCTGCCGGTTCTCCCCCGTTTGGGTACGGGAATCGGAAGACGTTGAATCGGTTGAATATTTTTCTTCTTCAGCATATACATATTCCACACCGCTTTCCAGCGTGATCAAGACCGAGCAATTTCCGACACCTCGAACGCCGGACAAAATCTCCTCCAGCCGTTTTTCCGTTTCCGAAACATATTCGTTGGATGAAACAATGTTTTTTTCTTCTTTTTTCATATCATTTTTCTGAAAAAAATAGAGACAAACAATCAAAAAAAGAAGGGAAATTCCCGCCAAAAATATCATCCGGCTGCCTTTTCCCTCCGGAAGCAGCCGCTTCAAAAAATCCCCGGAAAAAATGTCTTGTTTTATTTTATTCTTCCCATTCAACACTTATGACACCTCGCAAAGTTCAATGCAATTGTAATCGATCCCAAGTTCCGATGCCAAACGGGCAAAAACAGTAACTTTATCCCGATCCGGCATATAAATTTTCACCTTTTCAAGAATAAAAGTCTCCCCCGAGTAAGAAACAGTGCACTTTACCGCTTCCGGCGGCAAACCGGTATAAGCTTCAATTAATACCGCTGTTTTTTCAGATAGGGCATGTTCGATTCCCATGGCGGTAAACCGTGTGGCATCCTCGCGGATTTCTTTATCGACCGAAAATGAAAAATCATCAAAAGGAAAAGAAAAACTGCCGGTTTTTTCAGACGCAAGAGAAAAAACAGTAAGACAAAGGACAAACGAAACTAACAGCTTTAACGGTTTTTTAGCGCCGCCGGAAGGAAAAAGAACACTGAGAAGCGTTCCCGCCACCGATATCATAATAAAAGACAGAAAAAAATCCATGAAAGCCTCCCTTTATCCGGATTTCATAAAAATCGCCAACATCAGCATAAGCATCGCCCCATATCCTACAGTCACGGAAAAAAGCACGGAAAATGCATCTTTTGAAACACTGAAAAAAGAAACCAAAGCCTTATTTTCAAAAACAGCGCTCAAGCTTTCGGCAATCCGCAAGATCAAATATTTCACAAAAAGATCCGCCGCAGGCAAAACAATCAATGAAAAAATAACCAGAATTCCAAAACATCCCGAAGAGTTTTTCAATCCTGCGGCACAGGTATAAAAAGTCTCCAATGTTTCCCCGATATAACCGCCTGCAACAGGAATAAAATTCCCAGCCGCAAATTTCATAGACTGTTTCGCCAGACTGTCCGCAGAGTAAGTCAGAAAAGACTGCAAAGAAAAAATACCGATAAAAAGACAAAACAAAAACGAGACCGAAGCAATCAATATATTTCTGCACAAAGAGCTGAATTTATGAATATGAGAATTATCCGCCAATCCACCACCGATTCCCGCAGCCAAGAAGACTTTGGTGCACGGCGCGGCAAATCGAATAAGCAAAAAAGAAAAGAATTCAGTCAGAAAAAAAACAAACGATGAAGAAAAAGTCCCAAAAGCCGGACGGCCGGTAGAAGAGACAAGGCCGGAAACAACAGGCATCAGAGAAACGGAAAATGAACTGAGATTTTCAATGCTTTTCTCAAAAGTTCCGACAGAAGACAACAGTCCTTCACATAACACCAAAACCGCAGAAAACATCAACAAGGTTTCAACGGTACCAAGAACCGTTGACGATGGATAAAGATCGGATAAGATACGGAGAATAACTTCTGCGGCAAGAATGAGAAGAAGGCCGTAAACAAAACCTTTATTTTCCGTAACGGCGCCGACCAATGCATTGCCCACAGAAAAAAGAATTTTTTGCGGAGACAATATTTCAGACAGCCCGTCCAACGCAAGCGGCTCCTCATAGAAGAGTTCTGTTTCCGGCGGCTGAGAATGTTCCAAATCTTCCAAACCAAATTCCTGCTTTTGCTTTTCTATGATTTCATCAAAAGTCTCTCCGAAAACAGGTACCGAAAGAAAAGACGCAAAAAAAAGAAACGACAGAAAAAAAATGATTTTTTTCATTCTTAGTCACCAAGAAAAGTTTTAACGGTATCCAGAAATGTGCTGATCACCGGAAGACAAAGAAGGAGAATCGTCAGCCGACCGGCCAATTCTACTTTTGATGAAAGTCCTTTTTCCCCGCAATCCGAACAGATTTCCGCCCCAAACTGTGTAATGTAACCAATGCCGAGCGCTTTGAAAATCAACCCCGTATTTTCTTCAGTCACCCCGCCGGAAGAAAAAATCCCGGAAAGATAATCCAAAATTTTTCCGATATCGGAAGAAACAAAAAATAACAGAACAATACTACCTGCAGCCACCGCTAAAACCGCATATTCCGGCTTATATCCCCGCAAAAAAGAAGCCAGCAACACCGTGGCAATGCCGATAAACACCAAAGCAAAAATGCTCATAAACAACCTCTATAATTGAAAAACCGACCGCAGCGTATCAAACAAAGTTCCAATTTCCCCAACAATCATCAAAAGAACAATGACCAGCCCTGCAATCGAAACAAGCGTCGCCTGTTCCGGCCTGTCCGAACGGCTTAAAATTTGGCTGAGCACCGCAACAATAATCCCTACCGCAGCAATCTGAAATAAAATTTCTATATTCATACATACTTCCCCGCTGATCCGATCCTATAAAAATAACACAACGAAAAAAAGGCCTGCCAAAATTCCGGAATAAGAATACAAACGGCATTTTTTACTATTTTCAACATTCACTTTTTCTTCCTGTGCAAAAAGACGTTCGCTGGTAAAGACACAAGATTTTATCTGTCCTTCACTGTCGGTTTTCCCCAGCGATGCAAAAAAAGGCTCCAAGATCCCCCAGTCTTCGTCTGTCAATTCTTTCGCATATCCGGATTCGCTTTTATCATACCGGCCGCCGGTAAAACCAGCCCCCCAAAAAGTGCTTTGCTTTCCTTTTAAACTCAGCAAATCGGACAGCGGACGATTTGAATAGCGGATTTCCTCTCCCATTTGCAAAATGGTATCTCCGATTTCCCGAAGCAAACGTTTTCTGCGGCGAAGCCGATAACTGAGATAAAAACCGAAAAAAGAGCACAGAAAAAAAATTCCGCTCAAAAGCAAACCTTTCAGCATTTTTTGCCCTCCTCCCAAGCACATCTGTCATCCGGTAACGGAAAAAGATTTTCCACAGCAAGAATCCGGTCAACCTGTCCGGGTTCAGAACAGCCTTTTAAAAAAACAGCGTAGTCAAAGCAGGGAAACAAGTCTTTGATCCCCGAACGGCGCAAAGCCTCTCCCGGCGTTGCAGCATGAACGGCAGCGATAAAATTGACACCGCAGTGAAAAGCCTTCGATATCTTGTCAGCCTCGTCCGCACTGCCGACTTCATCACAGATAATCACCTGAGGAGAAAGAGTCCTGAGCGCCTGAAAAATACCGTGCGCTTTCGGATATCCCAAAAGCAAATCACAACCGTGAAGGGAATACCGTCCCCATCCGGAAATTTCTCCCCTTTCATCAATAACACTGACATTTTTCCCGGAACCGGCAAGATTTCTTGCTAAATCGCGGAGAATGGTTGTTTTGCCTCCGCCCGGTGGAGAAAAAATCAGAGCGCTTTCTTTTCCGGAAGAAAAGGTTTCCATAATCGGAATACTTCCGCCTTGGAAATCCCCGGAAATACGAAGCGTAATCCCGGTAACATCCCGTACCGAGCAAACTTTGTCCTCCCGAACAACCGCCGTTCCGCAAATTCCGGCACGGTGTCCGCCGGCAAGCGTAACAAACCCATTCTTCAGATTTTCCTCACAGGAGTACACAGAATACCCGCAAAGTTTATAGAAAAGCTTTTCCATTTCCTCTGCAAACAAGACCAACCCGTTTTCTCTCGAAGTCATCTTGCCTCCCGGACCGATATAAATATTTTTTCCGAAAGTCCGAAGGCGTATCTGACTGTCCGAATATAACCGGATCTCCTGCACACCGGACGAAACAGAATCAGGAACAGAAAGTAATACGTCACGAATTCTTTTGGGAAGATAAGCACACACAGCCTTAAAATTTTCGTTCATAGAGCTCATTCCTTTCTTTTAACTTGATCCGCGCGATCCCTCTTTCCGCAATGATAAAGGTACCGCTGTTTTATAGTATTCAAAAAGAAACCGGTTTAGAACAAAAAAGCCAAGAGACTTTTCAGTCTCTTGGCTCCCCCAAAAAAAGAACATCAGGCTTTATAACTGTCTTTCAAACCAACCGTCATATTAAAGACGTTTTCATTTTTTGAATCCATGCAAAAATATCCGGTACGGACAAACTGAAACCGGTCGCCCGCCTTAGCCAATGAAAGCGAAGGCTCGCACTTCGCATGCGGATAAATTTTCAGGGATTCCGGATTCAGGTAATCCATATAACTCTTGTCTTCCGGAATATCAAAAACATTTTCCAATGTAAACAATCGGTCATAAACCCGGATTTCCGTATCCAGCGCACGATCAGCCGAAAGCCAGTGAATCGTGCCTTTGACTTTTCTTCCATCGGCGGGATTCCCACAGCCGGTTTCCAAATCGCAGGTACAAAGGATTTTTTCTATATTCCCCTCGGAATCCTTTACCACTTCTTGACATTGAATGATATAACTGCCCATCAAACGAACTTCGCCGCCCGGCTTCAGGCGGTGGAATTTCGGCGGCGGCACTTCCGCAAAATCATTTCTGTCAATATACAGTTCTCGGGTAAACGGAACTTCTCTTACACCAGCTTCTAGATTCTGCGGGTTATTCGGCAGAGAAAAGAACTCTTCTTTTCCTTCCGGATAATTGATGACTTCCACTTTAATCGGATCCAGCACGGCGATTTTCCGGAAGGATTTTTCGTTCTGTTCCGCCCGGATGCAATGTTCCAGAAGACCGATATCTACAATACTGTAAGCCTTTGCCACACCGACCCGTTTTACAAAATCAAGAATCGACTCAGGCGTATAACCTCGTCTCCGCAGCCCGCAAAGCGTCGGCATCCGGGGGTCGTCCCATCCGTCGACACGGCCGGTTTCTACTAACTCCCGCAAAAACCGCTTGCTCATAACAGTATACGTCAGGTTCAGCCGTGCGAATTCATACTGATGCGGTTTTTTTTCTATGCCGATATGATCGACAACCCAATCGTAAAGCGGACGGTGGTTTTCAAATTCAATCGAACAAAGAGAATGTGTAATTCCCTCCAAAGCGTCCTGTATCGGATGTGCAAAATCATATAAAGGATAAATACACCAGCGGTTTCCCTGCCGGTGATGATCGGTATGCAGAATCCGATAAATCGCCGGGTCACGCAAATTCATATTCGGAGAAGCCATATCGATCTTGGCCCGCAGCGTATGAGACCCATCAGGGAACTCACCGTTTTTCATCCGGTCAAATAAATCGAGGTTCTCCTCCACAGAACGGTTCCGGTAGGGACTTTCTTTTCCGGGCTCTGTCAGCGTTCCCCGGTATTCCCGCATTTCTTCAGGTGTAAGATCACATACATAGGCGTTGCCGTCACGGATCAACTGAACGGCATACTGATAGCATTGTTCAAAATAATCCGAACCGTAAAAAATTCCGCCGTTCGGTTCTGCACCAAGCCAGCGAAGATCTTCTTCAATCGCGCGGACATATTCATCGTCTTCTTTAACAGGATTCGTATCATCAAACCGCAGATTGAAAAGACCGCCATATTTCTGAGCCGTCCCGGCATTGATCCAGATCGCTTTTGCACTGCCGATATGCAGATAGCCGTTGGGTTCCGGCGGGAAACGGGTATGAACTGAAGTTTCCCGGCCTTCCGCAAAATCCTTATCAATAATTTCATGTATAAAATTCGTCGTTTCTTCCATAACAGTCTCCATCCGCCGTGATATACGGCTTTTGTAATAAAACTTCAGTCTGCCCTAACATGAAAATCACAAACTTTGCGCCGCAACCTGAATCCGATGCAAAACCCGTTCTTTCCCAAGAACCTGTATAACGGCATAGGTATCGGGAGATACCATTTTCCCAGTAACAGCAACGCGAAGAATCATTGCAATATCTCCGACATGACCTTTATAATCAGTCGGGTTATTTTTATACTCTTTCGTCTCAGCCGCAAAACCAAAATCGGAAGCCAACAGCTTCAGTTTATCAAACCAGAGGTTCTGATCGTCGTTTTCGTTATACATTCCGGCATATTGTTCCAGAATTTTCTTCACGTCGCTTTCCGAAATATGGGTAGGATACGTTTGCGCCGGGAAAAACAATTCGTCGTAAAAGAAATCCATATAATCTTTCACTTTGCTCCAAAGCCAGAGATCCTTTCTCGGTTTTTTTCCGCCTCTTCCAATCGAAAGAATCGCTTTTGCATACGAAGGATCGGCTGAAAGCAACAAATAAAAAGAAGGATCGTATTTTTCCGCCCAGACAAGAACCTTTTCATAAACCTCATCCGCCGTCATGCGGGCAACGATATTTTTTGAAATATCTGTCAGCTTGTCCAAATCAAAAAGAGCGCCGGAAGAACTCATTTTCTCGGCCTTAAACTTAAAATCCCGATAAGAAGCTTCCGGATTCTTCAGTCGCCATTCTTCATAGTTTGAATTCAAAACCGTCATCAGATATTCAATAATTGCTTCAACCGGAAACCCTTCCCGGTCATAATATTCCATTCCGAATTCCGGGTCTTTCCGCTTAGAGAGCTTCCGTTTATTTCCGTTATCCAGTTTCATCATATGCGCCGTATGAATAAACTGCGGCGGCTGCCAGCCCATGGCGTCAAACAGCTGAAGATGAATCGGGAAAGTCGAAAGCCATTCCTCTCCCCGGACAACATGCGTCGTACGCATAAAATGGTCATCTACCACATGTGCAAAATGGTAGGTCGGAATTCCGTCGGATTTCAGAATGACCACGTCCGTTTCATTCTCCGGCATTTCCAACTCACCCTTTACAAGGTCACGAACCTTGATTGTATGTTCGGCATTTCCGTTGGAACGCAACCGAAGAACAAACGGTTGTCCGGCCTTTACCCTGGCCTCAACATCTTCGAAGGAAAGGTTGCGGCAAAGAGCCCAGCTCCCATAATAACCGGGATTAGCCCCCTGTGACGTCTGTTTTCCCCGAAGATCGGCAATTTCTTCCTCCGTGCAAAAACAGGGATACGCCATGCCTTTTGCCACCAATGCTTTAGCAGCGCAGCGATAAATCTCCCCCCGCTGCTGCTGAACATAGGGGCCGTAAGCACCTTTATCGCCCTGAAGGGTAAAACCTTCGTCGAATTCCAGCCCAAACCGCTTAAAAACCTCGTCGATCAGCTCCACCGCGCCGTCGACTTTTCGTTTTTGGTCCGTATCTTCAATCCGAAGATAAAATACGCCGCCGCTCTGATGAGCCAGGCGTTCGTCAACCATCGCTCCAAACAAATTTCCTAAATGCATAAAACCGGTCGGGCTAGGCGCAATTCTTGTAACCTTCGCCCCTTTCGGCAAAACACGGGGCGGATAGATCGTTTCATAGTCCTCCAGCGTTTTTGTAATATCCGGGAACAACAGTTCCGCAAGCTTTGCCGAAGCCGTCATAACAATCTCTCCTTCTTCTGAAAACATTTATTCCGCATAACAGACGGAAGCGCCGTCTGAATCAATCAGAACCTCACTGACCAACCAGTTATTTTTCAATTCAGCAGCTGTAGCCTGCATTTTCTGAACTAAGTCGGTTCCTCTGGGTGAAACCAGCATTACCGTCGGCCCCGCGCCGCTCAGATATCCGCCATAACAGCCAAATTCAATAGACTGCCGGATCAGATACTCCATACCGGGAATCAAGATTTTCCGGTACGGCTGATGAATTTCATCCTGCATAGCAACCGACAGCGATTCAAAATTCCCCGACATCATCGCCGCAACCATCAGCGCAACCCGGGAACAGTTAAACACCGCCTGTTCCTTGGTGTACGCCCGGGGAAGGACATCTCTTGCGTCGGAAGTGGAAAGCGGGAAATCAGGGATTAATGAAATAAAAGAAAGCTGCTCGCTGACAGGAATTTTCACATGCTCGAAGCGATCTCCGTCAGAAGCTCCGACAACCATTCCGCCCAAAAAAGCAGGCGCCACATTGTCGGGATGCCCCTCCAAAGAAACAGCCAGCCGGAGCAGTTCTTCTGTGCTACATCCCGTCTGCAGCAATTCATTGCCGATCAGAAGCCCGGCGACGATACAGGCAGCGGAACTACCCAGTCCCCGCGCCAGCGGTATCCTATCGGTTTGACGAAACCAAACGGGAGGAACGTTTTTTCCTTTTAATGAGGCAAACCAGCAAATCGTGGTATAAATCAGGTTATTCTGGTCGGTAGGAATGTTTTGTCCGGCTTCAATCCGAGGATCGATACAATTAACGCTCTCAATGTACAGCGGCCCCTGAAAGGCTTTCTCGCTCCCCGCAAAAACTTCAATTTCATTATATAATTGCAGCGCAATACCCGCCGTGTCAAATGCGGGTCCCATGTTGGCCGAGGTCGCAGGAACCTTCACGGTAAACATATTGATCTCCCATCCGCCGAGTAAAAACCGGCGCAGCAATAAACAACGCGCCGGCTACGGCTTTTTTATCTTCTATCTGAAAAGTTTTCTGAGTTCATCCAAATCCGGCTTAAAAAAGCGAATCTGTTTTTCAGTTTCTTCATTCACCACAACACTGGTATCCTTCAATCCGTTTCCGGTGAGGATACAAACAATATCGATGTCCTTGTCCTTTTCGATTTTATTTTCCTGTGCCATTTTTACAAAACCGGCAATAGAAGCGCAGGATGCAGGCTCGGCAAAAATGCCTTCTTCTGCGGAAAGAAGCTTCTGTGCCGCAAGAATCTCTTCATCCGTTACTTTATCGATACTGCCGCCGGATTCATCCCGCGCAGCAGTAGCCAGATGCCAGGAAGCCGGATTGCCGATCCGGATCGCGGTTGCAACAGTCTCCGGATTTTCAAAAATACGGTTTTCTACAATCGGCGCAGCGCCGGCCGCCTGAAAGCCCGTCATTTTCGGCAGGTTTGAAACCACTTTATTCTGATAATATTCCTTGAACCCCATCCAGTAGGCTGAAATATTTCCGGCATTCCCTACCGGAAGCATTAAATAGTCCGGCGATCTTCCAAGATCATCACAAATTTCAAACGCACCGGTTTTCTGCCCCTGAAGACGATAGGGATTGACGGAATTCACCAGCGTAACATCTTCGGTTTCCGAAAGTTTTCTAACCATATTTAGTGCATCGTCAAAATTTCCGTCAATAGCGATCACTTCCGCACCGTAAACAATTGCCTGCGCCAATTTTCCAAGCGCAATTTTTTTATTCGGGATCAGAACATACGCCTTCATACCGGAAACAGCGGCATAAGCGGCGGCCGAGGCCGAAGTATTGCCGGTAGAAGCACAGATCACGGCTTTTGAGCCGGCCTCGTTTGCTTTGGTTACCGCCATGGTCATTCCCCGGTCTTTAAATGAGCCTGTCGGATTCAGACCTTCAAATTTTACATATAAATTCACACGGTTCAATCCGAAAAGCTTCGGCAATTTACTTAACTTCAGAAAAAGCGTGCGCCCCTCATTCAGCGTTACGATTTTACGATCATCTTCTACCGGAAGATAGTCACGATATTTTCTGATTAATCCCTGGTACATATTCATATCCCCTTTTTCTTCTCATGATCCGAGCTGACAAGCCCAACATTTCATATATTAATGAGTATACCATAATTTCGGAAAAGATTCAAGTATTTTTTTTTGAATTTTCTTTCTGTTTTCGCAGAAAAAATCTCCTGCGAAAAACCGCAGGAGACAAAAATTTTCCATGGTTCAAATTTCCCGAAGAGCGCGTTCCAGCCAGATCGAAGCGATCTCCATAGCCTGCCCCAATCCCGGTTTTTCCGTTTCTTTAACAACACGGTCCTTCACATCATCACCGTTCAGCTGCAGCTGAATAGCAACCCGTTTCGCATGACGAACATCTTCCGGCTTGCCGGAATAGGCTTCATCATCCAGAATCTGCATCATAATAATATATTTGTCCGCAATACTTCCATAAAAAATAATATTGCCGAAGCGGACAAGCGGATGCCCCTTATACATCAAAAATTTACTTTTCGTCGCCATAACAAAACTCCTTAACCATACAGGTCTGTATTCTTTTATTTACCGGAAATTTCTTACCAACAAACAATTTCACTTTTCTATACTATACCGTGAATTTTGCACCAGAAAAAAGCGGTTAACCAAAACGGATATTCAACCGAACGGCTGAAACGCTTTTTCCCAAAGAACAATTTACTGTTCTTTAGAACAACTTATTATTTTTCATTATACCATATTCAACAGAAAAAGTAAAGAGAAAATCGTGAATGAAATATGTCATTTCTTTAACTTCTTACAATTTTATCCATACAGCCGCGGAAGAACCGTTCCCGGTTCATCGCTGATACTTCCGGAAAATTTGTAGGTATAATAATGAGGAATCGCACTCGGCGCATGAACAGAACACAGACAATTCCGATATCTTGATTTACTGTAAGAAGGCAGTGAAGGATATTCCCCCTCCGGCAGCATATAGGTATATACCGGATAATCCGCATCGTTAAATAAAATGCTATTTTCATCCAGCCTCGGACAGACATATTCCGCATCTTTCACGCGGACATGCGTCAACGGGAAAGAACGCTGCACATCCCGGAAAACAGCAAGATACGCATTCGGGCAATTTTCATGCGCGATCTGACCGGAATCAGCACAGATATATAACTGATGATGCGTTTTGCAGGTTTCCGTAGGCTCCGTGCCTTTCTTATAAACGCCGGACCGAACGGTCGAACCCAAAGGATCCATTCCACAGTAAGGACCGGGGAGCTGGCCGCTGACAGAGCAATACGAACATTCTACGATATCTGCCGGCGCTTCAAACGAAGCCGAAGTAATTCCAGCCCGATCATGGATCTGCTGCATCACTTCGCTCCAAAGCGTAAAGTGATGACGGTTTTCATTGGTAGCCGGGATATCGTATCCCCACCAGATACCAGCCAAGAAATTTGGACTATACCCAACAAACCACCGGTCATAATAGTCGGTTGTTGTTCCGGATTTTCCGACAACCGCAACATCTTTTAAAGAAATACCGGAAGCCGCATACAAATTCGAAAGAATTTTTGTTACAACATAGGATGTCTGCGGCGTATAAACAACCTGTTTTTCGATATCATTTTCATAAAGGATCTTTCCGTCCTGTGTTTCCACCCGGGAAACATAACGAGCCGGGCAGTACATTCCGCCATTGGCAAACGGCGTATAGGCCGCCGTCATTTCTTCCAGAGTTAGCCCTTCCGACAACCCGCCGACAGAAAGAGCCGACGGATATTTTTTATCGTCCTCAACCAAATTTTTCAGCCCAAGCATTGTTTTGGCAAAATTATAGGAGGTATCCCTTCCGATCTGTTCCAGCAACCGGGCGGAAGGTGTGTTTAGCGAGTGGGAAAGCGCGGTATAGACATCAATCACGCCGCTGTAAGTCTGATCGTAATTCCGCGGCCAGGGAACATACTTTCCGTCTTCCATGTTAATCTGCGTCGGGACATCGTCAATTGCAGAACCATACGTAACCAAATTATTTTCTACCGCATATCCGTAAACCGACAGCGGTTTGATTGCCGATCCGGGCTGACGCTTCGCACGAACACGGCTCAGCAAACGATCCTGCGTCTTTTCTCCCCGACCGCCGCAAAGACCAAGAACATTGCCGGTAGAAGGATCAATCAATTCAAAAGCAACTTCAATTTTTGTCTCACTGCCGGAATCAATATAATGTTCTTCGTTCGCAAAATATTGATTGATGATATCCTGATATTCGATCACCATCGGCGTATAAATCTTTAATCCGCCGGTGTAAATATAGTTAACCGCCTGACTCTCATTATAACCGAAATCCGCCATCAGACGGTTTTTAACTTCCTCAAAAACCACATCGGTATACCATGACATAACCGAAGATTCCACAGCGACAGAAGAAGACGCATTCCGGTCTCGGAGAACTAGCTCCTGAGACTTCCAATACTCAAACTCTTCCTGCGTCAATTTTCCCTGTTCGCACATGTAATACAGAACATCAATCCGCTTTTCCCTGTTTGTTTCCGGATTGGCATAGGGTTCGGTGTTTACAGGATTCTGCGTAATACAGATAATCGCCGCACATTCAACCGGCGTAAGATCCTGGACTTCTTTATTAAAATAATATTTTGCCGCAGCGTAAATTCCGTCACAGTTGTTTCCGAAATGAACTGAATTCAGATAATATTCCAAAATCTGCCGTTTATCATATTTCCGCTCAATATAAAGCGCCTGCAAAATCTCTTTGAATTTTCTTGTCGGCGACCGATCCTGCGATGTTCCGGTAACGGTTTTAATCAACTGCTGCGTCAAGGTTGAACCACCCGGAAGGTTTGCCGTTCCCTGACCGAGAAGTTTATTTTTCGCATAAAGCAACGTTGAATATACCGTACGAACCGGATCAAAACCGTAATGGGTATAAAAACGCTTGTCTTCTTTTGCAATAAGGCCGTCCAGAAGATACTGCGGCATTTCATCAATCGATGTCCATACACGGTTTTCGTTGTTATATAAAATCTCATACTCGACAGGGCCGGAAGCATCAAGAGATTCCGCATAGATAACCGTCGTATAATCCAAATCGAGATTCGCGAAAGTTGCGTCCAGTTCCGAATCGGAAAAGGAATAAACAACCGTGAAACCCACAGCAAGTCCAACAATCAGAAAAACGCCTAACGTCAAAAACACAGAAAAGGTAAACGAGGAAAGTTTCGCAAGAAAACGAACCCACAGCGGTTTTTTCCCGGAAGGAGTCTCTTTCCCTGCGGAAGATAAATTTTTCTTGGAATTTTCTTCAGCATCCGCTTTTTTTTCCGGTTGTTTTCTAAAACGGGACATCAACCGAGAGAAAAAATGAGTAAAGCCCTTTTTCCCTTTTTGTTTATTATAACGCAAAACAAACCACCTCCCGGAAAAGATATCCGCAAAAATCGCCCGATTCTTTCATCCTGTCTTGGACAAGACCTACTATGTATTCTTCACGAAATGAACACAAAAATATTATACCATGAAGCAAAAATGCTTGCTTGCATGCAAATACTATTTGCATTGGCATTCTTTGCAAAGCCGTCAATGTCGCAGCCCGTGCAACGCACGGGAGCGGTGAAACCGCAAAAGCTTACGCAGTAAGGCTTTCTGCGTATATTATACCATAATTTATCAACCTTGTAAAGCAAATCCATTTGAATTTTATAAAAAAAACATGGAAAGCTCTTTTATTTGACAAAGACTTTTTCAATTTCTCCCACAAACATCCGATGAAAATCCTTTTTTTTATAATAGATTTCCGGCAACGAAGTATCCAGAAACATATCTTCTTTCATATCAGAAACAAACAGTTTCCGGCAAACAAACGTAAGGCTGGCTTCCTCAAAACAAGGAACATCTCCGACAAAAACGGGAGTCAACCCGCTTTCCTTTACTTTATCACAATCCCGGCCGGAAACTTTCCCGCAATAAGAAAGCGCCTGCCGCTGCTCTTTTCCGAAAAATGAAAGAGTATAATAATCTTCTTTTTCTACAAATTCCAACGTATACCGCTGCGGCCGGATAAAAACAAATGAAACATCCTTATTCCACAAACAGCCTGTTCCTCCCCAGGAAGCCGTCATCGTATTCATCGCCCCCGGCCGTCCGGCGGAAATCAACATCCAGTCATCTTTAATCATTTCCGCAAAATTTTTTTGAAGTTCACAAAACTTGATTTCTTTCATACCATTCTCCGTTCCGCCGCATATAGCGGCATTTATTATCTGCCTTTAAAATTTAAAAGCTGAATTTACAGATTGGCGGGATTTCTGTTTTTCTCTCTGTGCCACAAAGAAATTTTTCCGCTGTCATAAAGGTTTTTCACAAACATAAGCAAAACCGGCGCAATAAAAATCCCGGCAAATCCGAAAAGATTCATCCCGACATACATTCCGGCCAAAGTCCACAACGGATTCAGGCCGATCTGTCTACCGATCAGCCGCGGGGTAATCATTTCCCGAACCACACTGATCACGCCCAGAAGAACAAGCAAACCGATCCCCAGAGAAGTATTTCCTACCAGAATTTCAAATAGCCCCCAAGGAATCAAAAAGGTGCCGGTTCCGATAACAGGCAGTGCATCAAGCAAGGCGATCATCACCGAAAACAACAGCCCGTATTCGATATGCAAAAAAGAGAATCCGATAAAAAGCTCCACAGAAGTTATCGCCATTATTATAATATATGCGCGAAGAATTTTCAAGGTTTTTTCTATGACAAAACCTTTCATTTCAAAAAAATTTACAATATGTCTGGCTGGAAGAAGCGAGAGAAATACCCCTTTCAAATGCGGTAAATCCATCGATATAAAAACAGAGGAAACCACAGCGACGAACAAAGAAACGATCATCGAAGGAATTGACATGACAATTCCGCTCAGTCCTCCCAGCAAATCAACAACCGTATTCAGAACCGTCACGCCAAGATTGTCAAAATAATTCAGAACAGCGGAAGAGAGCTCTTCAGAAACACCGGAAAAAGCAGATTCTAAAAACAACCGGATGCTCTGAAAAAAATCACCTGATCCCTGCTGTACATAATGAAGCAGCGCAATTGCCTGATGATACAGCACGCCGCCCAGCCGAAACAGCAAAACAGAAAGAATACCCCACACGGCAGCAGGAAAAAGAAACCCTCCGGCCTTTCGGTTCAGAATTCTCCTCTCCGATAAAAAGCGAACGGCCGGTTCCACACATAACGACACGAAAAAACCAATTAAAAACGGCAATGCAAAAGGAAAAGCATATCGAAAAAAAAGATAAATCAACAATCCCACTGCAGAAATAAAAAAAAGATTGATTAAAAATCGCAGCCTCCGTCTTGTCGAATCGTCCATAGAAACCTCCCCGAAAACTTTTTTACTCTTATTTAGTATGGCTGACAAACGGAAATTTAAACCTGTTTAGCGAATGAAAAAAGTTTTTTTTTCATAGGATTTACCAGGCATGCGCCCGATATTCCAAAACACACAGAAGGATTCTGCGATGAAAAAAAATAATTTTTTGATTAATACCATTATTCTGAGTCTCGCCTCTCTTTTCCTGAATATTCTCGGAATCGTTTTTAAAATATACCTTGTTTCCCAAATGGGAGAAGAAGGTATGGGCGTTTACCAGCTCATTCTTTCGATTTATTCTTTCGGCGCAACAATTGCAGCTTCCGGCCTGTCTTTTACCGTAACAAGACTAATCAGTGAAGAGATTGCAACCCGCAACGAGTTCCGCATTCCGAATATGATGAAAAAAAGCTTTCAAATTGCCTGTATATTTGGATTTTCAGCTTTTTCCCTGCTGTTTTTTGCAGGAAATTTCATCGCCGAAAACTTTCTGGGAAACACAGAAATCGTTCCCTGTCTGAAAATTCTTGCTTTCGGTCTTCCCTTTATGGCAATGTCCTCCTGTATCAACGGCTTTTTCATGGGGCTGCGAAAAGTCTCCGACGCCGTTGTGATTCAAATTTTCGAAGACGTAACCCAAGCCGCCATTACCATAGCCGCACTGACTTTTTTTATTCAGGAAAAAAGCACGCCCAAAGTCTGTACCGCTATTGTGGCAGGAACGGCACTGGGAGAAGTGCTGGCCTTTCTGTACGCCTATACCAAATACCGAAGAGAAATCTCCAAATTCTCCGCCGAAAAAAAATTTCCTATGGCTCATATCGTAAAAATCACACTGCCGATTTCGGTTACCTCTTACATTAAATCCGCACTGGTATCCGCAGAAAACCTAATGATTCCCATCAGTCTTCAGCTATACGGATATACCCAAACACAATCGTTGGAACTGCTGGGTCTGGTTAAGGGAATGGTCCTCCCGCTGTTATTCTTCCCTTCGGTTGTATTGTCCGCCTTTTCAAGAATGTTAATGCCGGAATTTGCCGATTCCAATGCGATAGGAGACAAATCCCGGATTGACCAAACGGGGTCTGCCGTTATATCCCTGTCATTGGCTTTCGGAATTCTGGTTTTCGGGATTTTTTTCTTTTTTGCGGACGAAATCGGCGTTCTTATTTACTCTTCGGAAAGTGCGGGAGAAATTATCCGGCTGATCTGCCCGATCGTCCCGATGATGTATCTGGACGGAATCATCGACGGAATGCTGAAAGGCCTGAATCAACAGGTTTCCGTAATGAAATACAGCATTTTTGAAGCTATTATCCGCGTCGGTATTGTATGGTTTGCTATTCCCATATGGGGGAAATGGGGATTTATCGGCGCAATCTACTGCGGAAATATTGTCAATGCGGCTATGAGTTTGGCTAAATTTATCCGGTCAGAACAAATTAAATATCCGTTTTTTAAAAAGATCTTGATTTTCAGCTGCATGATTGTGCTGACCGCACTGCCCTTCTCTCTTTTGGCAAAGAAATCCCCGCCCTCGGTTTTCACCTGGGTTTTAATCGTCTGCCCGACAGGAATTTATTGTTTGTTGCTTTTTCTGTTCGGTGTTCTTCCCAAATCGGAAAAACAAGTGCTGAAAATGCTTTTCACAGGAAAAAAAGCGTCTGGTTGACAAAAGAGAAGGCCGGTGCGAATGCACCGGCCAAAAGGCGGGTCTGGGGTGGCAGCCTAGCAAGTAGCGGACCAGGGGGACAAATGAGCGGAGCGAAATTTGGGCCACGGGTCGATACTTGTTCTCACGTTAAAAGAAGCACCCGATAAATCGGAAATTACAGTTCTTTTTTCATATATCTTGGCTCATATTCGTGATACCCATTCTTGGGATAAAATGTATACGATTCAAACCACTGCTCCTTTGGAGAACCAAGATGAACCTTTGATATGGTTACACCGTTATTTCGCATTGACGATTCAGCAGTTCTAAGAAGCGCAGTTCCAATTCCCTTATGCTTCTCAGCAGGTTTGACGTATAGTCTATGAAGAAACGCTTCTGTTGTACCAGCTATTTTAGAATATCCAACGCAACCGATCACCCTGTCATTTTCATCAATTGCGATCCAAAACATATCACCGCGATCCATGTAATTTGCCTTTATATCTAGCAAGTCCTTGTTGATCGATGGTTTTCTCCCCAACGCCTCTTTGGCCTGCATAACCATGATAATCATATCATCCCGATAACTTTCATCAAACACCTTGATTTCCATTCTAACCTCTCCCAATTCCGATTTATCGGTTTGTTCTGAAAAGTATAGCATAGTAGAAACCAATTTTCAAACCATATTTTATTATTCGGCATAGCGGGGCAGCTGTCAATCCGACAAAGTTTTCTTGTGATACTTTACCGTACATGAGCATTCGCACCGGGATTCTCTCATAAAGAAAAACAAGCCATACACAAATTTTTATTGAAAATAGTTTATAATTTAGTAACGTTCGGTTGGTATCAATCAAGAACAGAAATCGCCAAAGACCCGGTAAATTCCTGATTTGGAATAAAGAATTTTTCAATTTCCATAACTTCATCAAAATTACCGGCAAGAGGCTTCCCGTTCAGGGTCACTGTCCGTTTTCCTGATTTCCGATTTTCATAACGGAACGAAACTTGACAGCCTTTGATGGGTAAATCAACGGCAATCTTTTCAGAAGGCAGCGTTTTCGGGGTCTGCAAAATCATGCCGTCAAGCGTGGGGCAGAGACCGACGCCGTACTTCACCAGATCTTTTATGACTACGGTACCGCTACCGGTATACCAATCCCCCATCGAAACACCGTCGATAAAATAATCCGGATTACAGCAATAAGAATTCGGCATAACAAAAGGCGTCATGGTACAATTCTCATGCGTAATCACAATCGACTTCTCAAACTGCCTCCAAGCCTCCTCCGATTCACCCAGACAAAACAGCGACATAATACCGAACATGCTGGCATGAACATAAGCACATCGGTTCTCATAGGTTCCCTCCAAAACGGTGGCAAGTCTGCCAATCTCTTTTACATTGCGGGCAAACGCAGGAGAAAGCGTCAGAAGACCATATTGGGAATCCAACGATCGTAAGGCTTCTATAACCGTTTTTTTCAGCGATTTATCTTCATAAATCAAACCGGAAATAGCCCAAAAGGCATTGGGCGTAATACTGATTCTGTCTTTTCCGTCGCAATCGCAAAAACTTCCGATTTTAAAGGATCGTTTATCGCCCCAGCCGTGAAGAATCCGCTTCGCACCGTTTTTTTCTTCCACGGCAAATGTCAGCAAACCGTTTTTCAACGCCGTGCGAACATCGGAATAACCGTTAAGTTTTTCAGCATATTTCCCGGTTTTTTCCAAAATCTGGCGCATTTCTTCC
>CAOJUB010000005.1 GCA_948443805.1 uncultured Clostridia bacterium
GTTCGCTGGAACTGTATAAAATCCACCGCCGGGAAACCATGCAAAATATTCTTCCGCAGGATTATTATGTGCCGATTACCGTTATTGTCCCCGCCTATAATGAAGAAGTGACCGTGGTGGAAACGGTTCGCTCCCTTTTGGGGCTGGAATACCGTTCCTATGAAATTATCGTCATAGACGACGGTTCAACCGACAATACGGCCTCCAGGCTTATCGATGCTTTTGGTATGCGGCTGGTTCATCGTCCGATCCGCCGGTCTATTCCCTGTCAGCCGGCCGAGTTCGTTTATGAGACCCGGGCGCAGAAAGCGCCGCTGACGCTGATCCGGAAAAAAAACGGCGGAAAGGCTGATTCGCTGAACATGGGGATCAATGCGGCGAATTTTCCTTATTTTATCTGTATTGACGCCGATTCTATTTTGCAGCATGATTCGTTACGGAAAATCGCGCAGCCGGTTCTGGAAAACGACCACGTTGTCGCCGTCGGCGGCATGGTCAGAATCTGCAACGGGCTGGAGTTGGAAAACGGCCGGGTGAAAAAATACCGGATGCCGAAAAACCTGCTGGCCTGTATGCAGGTTCTGGAGTATGACCGTTCCTTTCTGGCGTCCCGGATTCTCTTCGACAAGTTCAACGGGTC
Source organism: uncultured Clostridia bacterium (assembly GCA_948443805.1). Classification (GTDB taxonomy): domain Bacteria; phylum Bacillota; class Clostridia; order Oscillospirales; family UBA644; genus CAOJUB01. Next base: position 641 of record CAOJUB010000005.1, read on the forward strand.
TCTGATTATTTCGGGCGCTTTCGGTCTGTTTAAGAAGGATACGGTAATCGCGTCGGGCGGATATGATCCCGGAACGTTGGGCGAAGATATGGAACTGGTGGTTAAACTGCACGAATACTGTTCGATGAATCAGATGGATTACAGCATCCGCTATGCAAGCGATGCCGTATGCTGGACGCAGGCGCCGGAGCGGCTGCGGGATTTGTGCCGGCAGCGGAAACGGTGGCATTTGGGCTTGTTTCAGAGTATGTATGCGCACCGAAAAATGTTTTCCAACCCAAAATACGGCGCAGTCAGTCTGATTTCTTATCTGTATTTTCTGATTTATGAGCTGCTTTCTCCTTTTATTGAAATTTTCGGCGTCGTTACTATGATTATCGCCTGGGCAATCGGTTTGCTGAATATTCGGTTTATGCTGATGTTTTTTATGATCTATGCCGTATTCGGTGCGGTTCTTTCTCTTTCCGCGTTCTTTTCCCGGATTTATACGATGGATATGAAAATTTCGTTTATGGATTGTGTGAAGGCGATTTTTCTGTGCTTTTTTGAACTGACATGTCTGCGTTTTGTTTTATCATGGGTTCGTTCCACCGCGTTTATTGGATACCGCAGAAAGAAAGCGCAGTGGGGAAGGATCGAACGGAAAAAAATCAACCTGAAATAACGGAGGACTATATGGATCTTACATCGTTGAGAAGCGGGTTCTGGGGCTATCGGAAAGCGGATGTCTGCGATTATATAGCGGAACTGAACGAGAATTTTTCCCGGAAATTTAACGAATCCTATCAGGAACAGCAAGCGTTTTTATTGTCCTGCCGGGAAGAAAACGAACATTTGAAAAAAGAAAATGCAGCCTATTCGGAAGAACGCTGCCGGATCATTGAAATGCTGGCAGACCTTGGCGTTTTTGCCGAGGATGTATATGCCAAAGCCGGAGATGTCAGCGAAAAATTCTTTGAGCAACTGCCGGAAAAACCGGAACAGCTGCGGCAGCGGACCGAAGAATTCCGCCGGAGCGCAGCCGTTTTGCGTGATCTTGTTAGCCGGCTTCTGGCGCAGCTTAATCAGGAGGAAAGCGTTTTGGGAAAGGAGAATTCAACGCAGTGAAACGGTTCAGAAAAAAAAGCGCAGGCGTTCTTCTACTTGTTTTTCTGTTGCTTTTCTCTTTTGCTTTAGAGCTGTCTGCCGCAGAGACAAACGTATATGTCGCCGGTAACCCGGATTTGTATCCCATTGAATATTATAATAAACAGCACGACCGGTATGAGGGGCTGATGCCGGAACTTTACGCGCTGCTTTCCGAAAAAACAGGGTATACGTTTCATTATGTCCATGCGGGAGATGTTAATGAACAGCAGCGGTTGGTGAAGAACTGCCAGGTTGATATGGTATCCGCCTATTTGCCGGGAGAGATTGGGGCTGAATATCTGAAAGCGCCGCAGACGATTTCCGGGCTTACCGTCGGCGGAGAAGAACAGACGGTTTATATTGCTTTTTCGGCCATCGCTTCGGACGAGATGATCGCTGAAATATCCCGGGCTTTGTCGGAGATTTCCGGCGAAACGAAATTAACGCTGGTTGCTACGCATACGATGAAACACGGAATCAACTGGACGTTTGAAATTTTGTTTTATCTTGTGCTGAGTCTATTGGTATTATTCTTGACCATCGTCTTTCTCCGGTTGTTTTTCCGGAAAAAAAAGAAGGGCTCCAGGAGAGAGGATCTGATGATCGATCCCCGGTTTGGGATCGGCAACGATCAGTATTATGTCTATTGTTTTGATCATTTGATTTCCGACCAGAGCAAATGTCTTTATTATCTGGCATATATCGCTTTTGACGAAGAACATTTCAATCAGCGGTACGGCGCGGGCGAAAGCAAAAGTATTCAACGCTACGTGGCGGAATTCCTGAATCGAAAAACCGGACCGACGGATTATCTTTGCCTGATCAGCGACGGCATTTTTGTCTGCCTGTGTCAAAACAGCAACAAAGAGGAAGCGGAACGGCGTGTGGAAAGCGTTATGGCGGAACTGGACGGATATCTTTCGCAGTTCCGGGAGGAATATGCCGGACTGTTTCACGCCGGAGTCTGTATGCTGGAGGAAAACCCCGGATGCAGCAGCGAGGCTGCGCTGTATCATGCCAAACAGGGGTATTTATATGCGGTGAGCCGCAAGATACGGTTTGCATTCAGTTCAAAACATCTCGTGGCGGAAACGCTGCAGAATGAGCGGATTTATCAGCAGATTACGCAGGCAATCCGGGACGGGGAATTTCAGGTATATTTGCAGTATATTGTCGACCGGCAGGGCAATATTGCCGGCGCCGAGGCCGTTTCCCGCTGGCAGAATCCCCGGGAAGGCTTGCTGTCTCCCGCCAAATATATTGAAAAAATGAACCAGACCGACGCGGTGACCATGCATGACTATTCTATTTTTTCTCAGGTTTGCGGGCAGTTGGAAAAATGGGAAAAATCAGGATTTCACGAATAGTTCCTTTCCTGTAATTTCACACGGTATTCAGTTACTTCCCCTGATTTTCCGGATCGGATTCGGGAAATTGCCGACCGGTATTCGTTTTGCCGCGAGCATTTGTTTTTTGAACTGACGGAAGATTCTCTTTCCCATAATCCGGAGTTGCTGAAAAAAAATATTGAAACCTGCAAGGAACTCGGTTTTATGATCGCGCTAGATGATATCGGCAGCGGTTATACATCGCTGTCGGATTTGTACAGTTATCCGATCGACCTGGTTAAGGTAGAGCGCGATATTGTTCTGAACGCGGAAACCCGCCGGGGGAAAATGCTTCTGGACGGTTTGGTTCGTCTGGCGCACAGCATGAATATTATGGTTTTGTGTGAAGGCGTGGAAACCGAAGCGCAGAAGCAAACAGTCCACAGCGCCGAATGCGATTTGGTTCAGGGATATTATTATTCGCGCGTTTTGCCGCTGAAGGAAGCGGAAAAATTTTTGCGGGAAAAAAAACGGTAGCGGCGGAAAAAGAAGGTTTTTACAGAAGGTGAGTTTCACTGCCTGAAGAAGGAGAGAAAAGACGGTTGCTAGAAAGTCTTTTTTCTCCTTTTTTATTTTAAATATTTTTTAATTATTTCTTTAAATAGTTGCTTTTTTTATATGATAATGATATAATAAAATATAAAAAGCCAAAACATGTTTTGGAAAATTTGACAAACCGCAGCGGAAAACGGAGGGCATACGGAATCAGAAACCGGATTTCATGCGCGTTTCCCGAAATCGGCAGTTGGTCGAACGGCCGGATTTTTCGGTTTGTTTTCTTCGGACAAGTTTTTTGTGATGTTTTTTTCGGGATACGTGGAAAAATGCAGCTATTCTGCAGAAAAATACGGGTATTGTAGGTTGATGGAATGAGAGATCAGAAAATCTTAATTGTGGATGATTCGGAGATGAATCGGGCTCTCTTGGCAGAGATTCTGGAAGAGCAGTATCAGATGGAAGAAGCGGAGAACGGATTGGAAGCGATTGATATTCTCAGCCGCCGCGCCGCGGAATTTTCCCTGATTCTGCTGGATATTTTTATGCCGAAATGCAGCGGTTTTGAAGTTCTGGCCTATATGAACGAATACCGGCTGCTCGAAAACACCGCAGTTATCATGATCTCTTCGGATGATTCCAATGAAAGTATTAAAAAATCGTACGAGATGGGGGCTTTTGACTATATCAGCCGGCCGTTTGATTCCATGCTTGTCCGCCACCGGGTATCCAATACGATGTTGCTGTATGCCAAGCAGCACCGATTGGCCAATATGGTGGTGGAACAGATTTATGAGCAGCAGAAAAACAGCAAGCTGATGGTTTCCATCCTGTCGCATATCGTAGAGTTCCGTAACGGAGAAAGCGGACAGCATATTACTCATGTGGAGCGGATTACGGAACTGCTGCTCAAACAGCTGGTTCAGCTGACGGACCGGTATTCGCTCACCGCTTCCGAAATTTCACTGATTTCGACGGCTTCTGCGCTTCACGATATCGGAAAAATCTCGATTCCGGATGAAATCATTAATAAGCCGGGCCGTTTGACCGACGAGGAGTTCGCGCTGATGAAACAGCATGCGGCAATCGGGGCGGATATGCTGCATGATTTGTCTTCGGAAGAGCAGAAGGAAGAGTTGGTAAAAAAGGCCTATGAAATCTGCCGGTGGCATCATGAACGGTATGACGGCCGCGGATATCCCGACGGGCTGAAGGGCGATGAGATTCCGATTTCGGCGCAGGTTGTCGCTCTGGCCGACGTATACGACGCGCTGACCAGTGAACGCTGCTATAAACCGGCCTATTCCCATGAAGAAGCCGTCCGGATGATTATGGACGGACAATGCGGTATCTTTAATCCTGTTTTGCTGGAATGTTTGGCGGTAATCGGGACGGGAATCAAGAAATCAAAGGGGAAAATCAACACCTATGAAAACGAATCGCAGGCGCTGCGCAGCGTGCAGGAAAAATTGAACAGCTCCGAATTGTTTTCGGTGAAAAAAAACATGAAATTTATGGACGTGCTGAGCTTCGAACAGCAGCGGTTCAATTTCCTTTCGGAAATCTCCACGGATATTTTATTTTCGTATAACAGCGAAACCTCGGCTTTGCTTTTGAATGCGCACGGTGCGAAACAGCTGGGGCTGGAAACCGGCGTGCAATCTCCGGCAACAAACCCGAAGATTCGGGAAATAGTCGATCCAGAAACCATTCTTTCCGTTCAGGAGAAGATTCGGGAAGCGCAGCCGGACAAACCGTCGGTGCAGTTTGATATTTCGTTTTGTATCGGGAGGGAAAAGATTACATATCACAGTATCTGTAAAACCATCTGGTCTTCAGAGATTAACGGGGAACGGCTTGGAGTTGTCGGCGTTTTGATAGAAACAGGCCGAGAATACCAACATTTCAGCGGCCGTTGTCTGCATGATATGCTGAAAGACGGGGAATCTGAACCTTCCGGACCGTATTTGTCGGTCGACCGCAAAGAGGCGCGGCGGATGATTGGTAATCTGCAGCGGATTTTCGATACGGTTTATCTGGTCGATTCTTCCTGTGAACGCTGGGGAATGGTGGATGAAACCGGACGGTTTATTCCGAAAGAGGAGTATTGCTATACCGTCTGGGAGAAAAACAACCGGTGTGAAAACTGCATTTCCGCTCGGGTTCTGTCTTCTAAGAGCCGGGCGTCCAAACTGGAATTTATGGGCCGCGACGTATTTTATATTCTGGCTTCGTATCTGGAGATCGACGGTCAGCCGTATTCTTTGACGATGGTTGCAAAGCTGGCGAAGGAAACCATTCTTGAAGAAGGCGGAAAAGAAACGGTGATTCAGTCGATCTGCGCCTATAACGAGCGTCTTTTTCTGGATTCGCAGACGAAAGTCTATAATCGCCGCTATTATGAAGAATATCTGAAAGCGGTGAACCGGGAACAGGCCGTGGTGGTTATTGATGTGGATAACCTGAAATATATCAACGATCATTACGGACATCAGGCAGGCGACATGGCACTTTTGGATGTGACGGAGATTTTGTCCCGTTTTATTTCAGAAAAAGATTATATTGTGCGTTACGGCGGCGATGAATTTGTTCTGGTTTTTCACGATGTTCAGAATCTGAAGGAAATACTGGAAAAAATCCGGACGGAAATTAACCGGCAGACGTCGGATGTTCAACCCGGTATCAGGTTGTCGGTTTCGATTGGCGGCATTATCGGAACCGGAACGGTGGACAGTTTGTTTTCGGTTGCAGATACGGTGATGTATCAGGCGAAACGAATCAAAAACAAGGCTATTGTATATCGTTTGGACGAGTGGCAGGATCAATCGGGAGCCGGTGAAGAAAAATAACGTTCCGCAGAAGAAAAAAGCGGGTTTATTGAATAAAGGAGGACACGTTATGGATTTGAAAAGTTGTTATCTTCGTTTGGGAGGCGATTATGACGAGGTTCTTGGGCGGCTGCACAAAGAGTCGTTGGTAGAAAAATTTCTTTTTAAATTTTTGGACGACGGCAGTTTTCGGCTGCTGGAAGAGTCTTTTGCGAACGGAAATCATGAGGAGGCGTTCCGGGCAGCACATACGCTGAAGGGGGTTTGCCAGAATCTTTCTTTTACCCAGTTGTATCGCAGCAGCAATGAAATGACGGAATTTCTGCGCGGGGGAACCGGTTTGGACGCTCCGGAATTGCTGGCACAGGTTACAGCCGACTACCGGCAGACGGTTGATGCGATTCTTGCCTATCAAACATCGCGGGAGGAACATGGCTGATGAAAGAAACGAAGAAGCAAAATCAAACGACGAAGTTCCTTGTGGTCAGTTTTATTGGCCTGCTGATTTTCAGCGTATTGGTATTCACTGTTCTGGGTGTTTTTATGAGCAAGAAAAGTACCCAGGCTGTATATGAGGTCGGCAATTTGTATATGGGTGGGATCGGCGAACAGCTGTCCAAACATTTCGAAACGACAATTGAACTGCGGTTTGAGCAGATGGATGGTTTGGCCGAGGTCGTTACCACGGAAAATTTTGATACTATCGAAGATTTATATACGGAATTGGCCTATCGGGCGCAGATCCGAAAATTTGCTTATCTGGCGTTGTGTTCCGAAAACGGAGATTTTGAAACTATTTACGGAGAAACGTCGATTCAGCCACTTCGGCCGGAACCTTTTCTGGAAGCTTTGAATCAGAGCGAGAAACGGGTTGTTATCGGAAAAGACGCCAACGGAAAAGACGTGATTCTTTTCGGTATCTCCGTTTCTTATCCCATGTCGGATGGGGACAGTATCGGGTTGGTCGGAGCGATCCCGCTGGAAGATATGACGACGGTACTTTCTCTGGGACAGGACGACAATTTGTTGTATTGCCATATTCTCCGGCCGGACGGAACCTTTGTTTTAGACGGGGCGGATACGCATTCTGCGGATTATTTCAACAGTGTCCGGTCACAGTATCGGGAAGGGTCGCATGAGGCGGTAGAACAGTTTTTGACCGATCTGGATCGGTCTCTTCAGGCGCGGCAGAATTATTCTGCGTCGGTCATGGACTACAGCGGATACCGGCGGCAGGTATACGGCATGCCGATGCCCTATTCGGAATGGTATCTTCTGATGGTTATGCCGTATGGCGCGCTGGATCAGGTATTGGGCGATCTGAATTTGCAGCGGACCGTGATGACTTTTGTTGCCTGCGGTATCGTTCTGGTTCTTTTGTCCTTGATTTTTCTCCGGTATTTTATTCTGACAAAAAAACAGCTTCACGTTTTGGAAGAGGCGCGGAAGACAGCGCTGGAAGCAACAAAGGCCAAAAGCCAGTTTTTATCGAATATGAGCCATGATATCCGGACGCCGATGAATGCGATTGTTGGTATGACTGCGGTTGCCATGACAAATGTCGACGACCGGGATTATGTGCAGAATTGCCTGCGGAAAATCGCGCTGTCTGGCAAGCATTTGCTTGGGTTGATCAATGACGTCCTGGATATGTCGAAAATTGAAAGCGGAAAAATGACGCTTTCGATCTCCTGTGTTTCCTTAAAAGAGATTGTGGAAGAAATTGTCGGTATTGTTCAGCCGCAGATTAACGCAAAAAAACAAACTTTTGACGTGCATATTGATAATATTACGACAGAGGAAGTCCTCTGCGACAGCGTTCGCCTGAATCAGGTTCTTCTGAACTTGTTGTCCAACGCGGTAAAATATACGCCGGAGGGCGGAAAAATCAGTATGTCGATGGTGGAAACCGAATCTCCCAAAGGCGCGGATTATGTCCGTATTGAAACCTGTGTAAAGGATAACGGCATCGGCATGACGCCGGAATTCCTTGAGAAATTGTATGAATCCTATACGAGGGCAGACAGCGCGCGGGTGCATAAAACAGAAGGCGCCGGATTGGGAATGGCGATCACTAAATATATCGTGGACACAATGGGGGGATCTATTGAAGTTCAGAGTGAAGTAGATCATGGTACGGAATTTCATATCACGCTGGATTTTGAAAAAGTTGAGCCGAAAGATTTTGATATGACGTTACCTTCGTGGAATATGCTGGTGGTTGACGATGACGAGATGCTTTGTAAGACGGCTGCGCAGACACTGAAGTCTATTGGTGTGAAAGCCGAATTTACCCTCAGCGGTGAGGAAGCGGTGAAAATGGTGGTGCAGCGCCATGCCCGCGGCGACGATTATCAGATTATTTTGCTGGACTGGAAACTGCCGAGCATGGATGGTGTTCAGACCGCCCGTGAAATCCGGCGAGAACTGGGAGAGGAAGTCCCGATACTGCTGATTTCGGCTTATGACTGGAGCGAGTTTGAAATAGAAGCGCGCGAAGCCGGTATCAACGGATTTATTTCTAAGCCGCTTTTCAAGTCGACCCTTTTCTATGGCCTTAAACAGTATATGAACGTGGATGAGGTTTCCGATCCGGAGTCGCAACAGGAGACAAATCTGGCCGGAAAGCGGATTTTGCTTGCAGAGGATAATGAGCTGAACTGGGAGGTTGCTCACGAGCTGCTTTCGGAACTGAATGTGGAGCTGGAATGGGCGGAAGACGGGCAGATATGTCTGGATAAATTCAGCAATTCGGCGGTCGGCTATTATGATGCGGTTCTGATGGATCTGCGTATGCCGGTTATGAACGGTTATGAGGCGACCGAGGCGATCCGGTCTCTGGAGCGTCCGGACGCACGGCAGATTCCGATCATTGCGATGACGGCCGACGCGTTTTCCGAGGATATCAAGCATTGTTTGGAAGTCGGGATGAACGCACATATTGCCAAACCGATCGATATTCAGGAAGTGGCGCGTATTCTTAAAAAATATCTGCTTGACGAATAAAAAAGAAACGAGACGGAAAGTGTTTTCCGTCTCGTTTTTACTGTTTTCAAAAAGCTGCCGTATGTTTTGCAAAACAGGCTGCAAGCTATTTATTCTTCTTCTTTATTTTTCTGCGATTCGGCAATCACCTGCTGGGCAACATTGGCCGGTGCGTCCTGATACCGTGCAAATTCCAAAACAAAGGAGCCTCTTCCTCGGGTCATTGAACGAAGGTCGGTTGCGTAGGTTGCCATTTCCGACATCGGAACTTCGGCTGTGACTTCCTGAATTCCGTGGTCTTCCGCCGGGTTCATTCCCATGATTTGTCCGCGGCGTTTGTTGATGTCGCCGATCACATCGCCCATCAGACTGTCGGGAATCTCGACTTTAAGCGTTCCGATGGGTTCGAGGATTGTCGGATTGGCCAGTTTCAGCCCTTCTTTAAACGCAATGGAAGCCGCCATTTTAAAAGACATTTCGGAGGAATCCACATCGTGGTAAGAACCGTCGATCAGCGTTGCTTTCAGCCCGACAACGGGATAGCCCGCCTGAATGCCTTTTTTCGCGCATTCGCGCAATCCTTTTTCCACTGCGGGGTGGAAATTCTTCGGAACCGAACCGCCGAAGATTTTTTCTTCAAAGAGAAGTTCTTCGCCGTCGTACGGTTCGAATTCGATCAGAACGTCGCCGTACTGGCCGTGTCCGCCCGATTGTTTTTTGTGTTTGCCCCGCTGGGTGACCTTTTTGCGGATCGCTTCACGGTAAGCGACTTTCGGCGCTTTCAGGTCGACGTCCACGCCGAATTTTGTCTTTAGTTTGTTGACCAGGATATCGATATGGGTATCGCCCAGTCCGCTGATGACCTGTTCGTGCGTTTCGGGGTTGTTTTCATAGGTAAAGGTCCGGTCTTCTTCGGCAAGCCGCTGCAATCCCTGCGAAATTTTTTCTTCGTCTCCTTTGGCTTTCGGCAGGATCGCCATAGACAGGCAGGGTTTGGGGTAAACCAGCGCCGGCGGTGTGACATCGGGATTCCCAGCAGAAAGAAGATCGCCGGTGTTGGTATTCTGCAGCTTTGTGATGACGCCGATATCACCGGCTGAGAGTTCGTCGGTCTCGGTTTGTTTTTTGCCCCGGATGGTGAAAATATGTCCCATTTTCTCATTGGCGTCGGTTTTGGCATTGTGCAGAATGTCTCCCTGCTTGATGCTGCCGGAAAGGATTTTGAAATAGGACATTTTTCCGACAAAGGGGTCGGCCACTGTTTTAAAGACAAACATCGAGGACGGTTTTGCCGGATCGGCCGCAGAATGGGGGACATAGTTGATGATGAAGCGCAGGAGCGGTTCTATTCCGATCAGTTCAAAAGCCGAGCCGGAGATAACCGGGCAGATGCTTCCGTCGCGCATACCGGCAAGCAGGCCGTTTTGGATTTCTTCCGGTGTAAATTCTTCCCCGCTGAAATATTTTTCCATCATTTCTTCGGAAGTTTCGGCGAGCGCTTCTTTAAAGGTTTCGATGAATTCTTCCACTTTGTCCTGCATATCATCGGGGATCGGAACGGAAATTTCCTTTCCGTTTTCAAATTTCTTTCCCTTTTTATCGCGCAGGTCAACAAATCCAACGGTTTTTCCGTCTTTGTAGATCGGTAGATCGATGGTGCAGATTTTTTTGCCGAAGGTCGCTTTCAGATCGCTGAAAATTTTATAAAAATCCGCGTTATCTTCATCGGTTTTGGTCATAAAAAACATTTTCGGCAGTCCGTTTTTTTCGCATTTTTTGTAAGCGATTTCGGTTCCTGCGTGAATTCCGCTTTTAGAGGAAACGGTGATAATGCCGAAATCTGCGGCGGCCATGGCCTGCACGGCTTCGCCTTCAAAATCAAAGTAACCCGGCGTGTCGATCAGATTGATTTTATATCCGTTCCATTCCACCGGCGCCACGGTGGAGGAGATAGAAATTTTTCTTTTGATCTCTTCAGGATCAAAGTCGCAGACGGTTGTTCCTTCTGAAACTTTTCCCAGCCTGTCGGCACACTTGGCATAAAAAAGCAACGCCTCTGCAAGGGAGGTTTTGCCGGAACCTTTATGTCCCAACAGGCAGATATTTCTGATTTTTTCTACCGGATATTTCATGATTCATTACTCCTTTCACGGGAAAAATTTCCCGCTCTTGCTGCGATATCATACTGTTCTTATCTATTTGTACAATAAATATAAGAAAAGTTAAAAAAATATTATGCAATAGCATAATAATATTATAATAATATTCAAGGAAAATGTCAATAGAATTTTTGCAGTTTACATAATTGTCACATTTGAGCCGTATTTCAGGGGAAATTGTCTGTAACGCGGCAAACGGATTCTTTGGCCGATAGAGGAATGCTTTCTGCGAAAAAAAACAGGACGGCCGATACCGTCCTGTTTTTTTGATAATGAAAGGGTTTTATGGTAAAAGTTTATACGCGGAAGATCATGTCGGCATAAGAGGGATACGGCCAGTATTCGCGTCCCACGCAGACTTCCAGTGCGTCAACGGTGGCTCTGAGGTTTTCCATTGCGGAAAGCACCGAATCTTTATAGAAGGCTGCCTGTTTTTCAAAGTCGGCGATCGTTCCGGCCTCTTCTTCAGCTTTTTCAAGAGCTTCGATATGCTGCGCCAGTTTGCCTGAAAGTTCGGAAACCTTTTTCAGGAGACCGCTTTCCAGAGAAGCGTCAATCGTTTCGCAGACCGCTTTTTTGGCGGCGATGGCATCGCAGAGCGCGGTTTCAAAACTGAGGATTGCCGGAACAATATCCTTTTTCGCCATATCGAGCATTGTCAGCGCTTCGATATTTAGCGTTTTGGTATATTCTTCCATGAGAATTTCATAGCGGGAGTGCATTTCTGTTTCGGTAAATATCTTATGTTTGGTAAACAGTTCGATATTTTTCGGCGAAACGAAATAGGGAAGGGCGTCGGCGGTTGTTTTCAGATTCAGCAGGCCTCTCTTTTCGGCTTCCGCTACCCATTCGTCGGAATAGTTGTTCCCGTTGAAAATAATCCGTTTATGCTCTTTGATGGTTTTCTGTATGAGTTTTGCCAGATCCCGGTCAAAGTCTTCGGAGGCTTCCAGAATATCGGCGAACTGCGAAAGTTCTTCGGTGACAATCGCGTTCAGCGTGATGTTCGGCCCTGCGATAGAGAAGGTCGATCCGAGCATACGGAACTCAAATTTATTGCCGGTAAAGGCGAAGGGGGAGGTGCGGTTTCTGTCGGTGGTGTCTTTCGGCAGTTTCGGCAGAACGTGTACGCCGATTTTCATCATCTGCTTATCGGCCTGATCGTAATCGGTGTTGTTTTCAATCGATTCAAGAACCGATGCCAGTTCATCGCCAACGAACATGGAAATAATGGCGGGAGGTGCTTCGTTCGCACCGAGACGGTGGTCGTTTCCGGCATTGGCCACCGAAATGCGGAGCAGATCCTGATATTCGTCAATTCCCTTGATAACGGCGCAGAGGAAAAGAAGAAACTGCGCGTTGTCTCTGGGAGAGGTTCCGGGATCGAGAAGGTTCATGCCGGTGTTTGTGCTCATCGACCAGTTGTTATGTTTTCCGCTTCCGTTCACGCCGTCAAAGGGCTTTTCATGCAGCAGACAGGCCAGGCCGTGGCGGGCTGCGACCTTCTTCATCATTTCCATGGTGAGCTGGTTATGGTCGGTTGCGGTGTTGGTATCGGAGAAGATCGGCGCCAGTTCATGCTGCGCGGGGGCAACCTCGTTATGCTCTGTTTTGGCGTAAATGCCAAGTTTCCAGAGTTCTTCGTCCAAATCGGCCATGTATTCTTTAATCCGGGGTTTGATCGTGCCGAAATAATGGTCTTCCATTTCCTGGCCTTTCGGCGGTTTTGCCCCGAACAGGGTTCTGCCGGTGAGCATCAGGTCTTCTCTTTCATTGAAAAGCTCACGGTCGATCAGGAAATATTCCTGTTCCGGACCCACGGTGGTAATCACCTTGGTAACATCGTCGTGTCCGAATAATTTCAGAATACGGAGAGCCTGCTTGTTCAGCTTTTCGGTGGAGCGCATCAGCGGGGTTTTTTTATCCAGCGCTTCGCCTCCGTAGCTGCAGAAAGCCGTGGGGATATACAGGGTATTTTCCTTAATAAATGCGTAGGAGGTCGGATCCCATGCGGTGTAGCCTCTGGCTTCAAACGTGGAGCGCAGTCCGCCGGAGGGGAAAGAAGAAGCGTCGGGTTCGCCCTGGATCAGTTCTTTTCCGGAGAATTCCATGATGACGCCGCCGTCTTCCGCCGGGGAAATAAAGCTGTCGTGTTTTTCTGCGGTAATTCCCGTCATCGGCTGGAACCAGTGGGTGTAATGGGTCGCGCCTTTTTCGATCGCCCAGTCTTTCATCGCGTTCGCCACAACGCTTGCCACCGTGATATCGAGGCTGCGGCCGTCTTTGATTGTTTTTTTCAGCGCCTTGTAGGTTTCTTTGGGAAGCCTTTCTTTCATTGTGCTGTCGTTAAAGACCATGCTTCCGAAACTTTCTGGTACGTTCATTGTTCGTTCTCTCTCCTTTTCATTGATCCTGTTTTGCAGTGCCGGTTCTGAAGGGCTTCCGCATATATTAAAAAGGGCGCTGCAGGAAAACCCTACAGCGCCTTTGCTGTTTACGTGTTCATCTTACATCATTTTTTTCGCTTTGTCAAGGCTTTTTTATTTTTTGTTACAGTTTTTGGCTGATCGCCCATATATTTTTTCACTTTTTTTTATTTTTTGTCTATTCTGGACAGATTTCCGAAACTTTATGTTTCATCTATTGACTTTTTGCCCTTTTTTGTGTAAAATAAAAACATATACGAACAATGAAGTTCATCAAAGGCGAAGCCTGTTTATCGGCATCGCTGTTTGATGGACTTTTTTATTTTATACGGATGAGTAAAAAATGTTTTTTTCCGGCGTGTTTGTTCTTTACCGAAAGCAGGAAAAACGTTTCTCCGGCCGTAACGGTGAACGGGAGTTTATTTTCGTCTGTATGCGGAAAGAAAGGAAGGATTGTGAAGATGTTAAAGGAAGGTCAGATAAGAATTCCTTCGGGGTGTGCAATTTCGGGGATTATTTCCCGGGAGGGAAAACCGATTAACGGACGGGATATTGTTGAATCCATTCGGGTTATGCACGACCGGTCTAACGGTTTGGGCGGCGGATTTGCCGGCTATGGAATCTATCCCCAGTATAAAGAACATTATGCGTTTCATATTTTTTACGATACGCAGGAAGCCAGAGAGGAATGCGAACGGTTTATCGACCGGCATTTTGATGTGATCAACCTTTCTAAAATCCCAACGAAGAAAATTCCTGCAATCACCGATGAGCCATTGATCTGGCGTTATTTTGTTTCGCCGCATCCGACAAAGCTGGCCGATAGTCAGCTGGATGAAAGCGAATTTGTGGCCCGGTGCGTTTTCCGGGTGAATACCGAGATTGAGGGCGCGTATATTTTTTCGAGCGGAAAGAATATGGGGGTTTTCAAGGCGGTCGGTTTCCCGGAGGACGTCGGTGAATTTTACCGGCTTGACGAGTATGAGGGCTACAGCTGGACGGCGCACGGACGCTATCCGACCAATACCCCCGGCTGGTGGGGCGGCGCGCATCCGTTCGCGCTTCTGAATTATTCGATTGTACATAACGGAGAGATTTCTTCCTATGACGCGAACCGGCGGTATATGGAAATGTTCGGTTATCGCTGTTCCCTGCAGACCGATACCGAAGTTATTACGTATATTATCGATTATCTTTCCCGGAAAAAAGGACTTTCCCTGGAAGAAACGGCAAATGTAATCGCCGCGCCGTTTTGGAGTACCATCGAGAAAAAGCCCGAAGAGGAAAAACTGCGTCTGACTTATTTGCGGAATAAATTCGCTTCGCTTTTGATCACCGGTCCGTTTTCTATTATTGTCGGTTTTGAAAAAGGATTGATGATGTTAAATGACCGGCTGAAGCTCCGCTCCGCAGTCATCGGTGAAAAAGACGACCGGGTTTATATGGCGAGTGAAGAATCGGCGATTCGGGCCATCGAGCCGGAATTGGATAAAATCTGGGCGCCGAAGGGCGGAAACCCGGTGATTGTAACGGTAAACGAGTAGGGATTGGGAGGAAAACAGAATGATTAATTATTTATATCCGGACTATGAGATCGTCCGGGATCCTTCAAAATGTATCGCCTGCCGCGTCTGTGAGCGGCAGTGCGCCAACGAAGCGCATTCCTTTGATGAAGAAGCCGGCTGTATGGTCGCCGATTCTTCCCGGTGCGTGAACTGTCACCGCTGTGTGAGCCTCTGCCCGACAAGAGCGCTGAAAATTGTAAAAAGCGACCACACCTTTAAGCAGAATGCGAACTGGACAGGCGACCGGATTACCGAAATCTACAAACAGGCGAGCACCGGCGGCGTTCTTTTGTCTTCGATGGGAAATCCGAATGCGTTTCCGATTTATTTCGACAAGATTCTGATTAACGCTTCCCAGGTTACCAATCCTTCGATTGATCCGCTGCGCGAACCGATGGAAACCAAGACCTTTCTTGGGAAAAAGACCGGGGAAATCCGGCGGGATGAAAAAGGCCGCATTCTTCCGTATACCGAGCCGCAGATCGAGCTTTCGGTTCCGATTATGTTTTCGGCGATGTCGTATGGCTCCATCAGTTACAATGCGCATGAAAGCCTTGCCCGTGCGGCGCAGGAGCTGGGGATTCTTTACAATACCGGCGAGGGCGGTTTGCATGAGGATTTCCGGCAATACGGCGCGAATACCATTGTTCAGGTTGCTTCCGGCCGGTTCGGGGTTTATAAAGATTATCTGGAAGCCGGCGCTGCGATCGAAATCAAAATGGGGCAGGGGGCAAAACCGGGTATCGGCGGCCATTTGCCTGGGACAAAAATCGTCGGGGATATCTCTAAAACCAGAATGATTCCTGAGGGCTCCGACGCGATTTCGCCGGCGCCGCATCATGATATTTATTCAATTGAAGACCTTCGTCAGCTGGTGTTTTCTTTAAAAGAGGCCAGCGAATATAAAAAACCGGTGATTGTCAAGATCGCCGCCGTGCACAATGTTGCGGCAATTGCCAGCGGCG
Source organism: uncultured Clostridia bacterium (assembly GCA_948443805.1). Lineage (GTDB taxonomy): Bacteria > Bacillota > Clostridia > Oscillospirales > UBA644 > CAOJUB01. The sequence continues at coordinate 16,580 of CAOJUB010000005.1, forward strand.
TTGCGCGGAGCGGCGCAGATATTATTGCCATTGACGGTTTTCGCGGCGGAACCGGCGCCGCGCCCACCAGAATCCGCGATAATGTCGGAATTCCGATCGAACTGGCGTTGGCCAGTGTCGATTCCCGGCTCCGGGAGGAGGGCATCCGGGACAATGTTTCGATTGTGGTCGGCGGCAGTATCCGCAGCAGTGCGGATGTTGTCAAGGCCATTGCGCTTGGCGCGGACGCGGTGTATATTGCAACGGCGGCGCTGCTTTCGCTCGGCTGTCATCTTTGCCGCAGCTGCCAGAGCGGAAAATGCAACTGGGGAATCGCAACCCAGCGGCCGGAACTGGTAAAAAGGCTCAATCCCGATATCGGCAGCCAGCGGCTTGTGAATCTGGTAACCGCCTGGAAGCATGAAATCATGGAAATGATGGGCGGCATGGGAATCAACTCGATCGAGGCGCTGAAAGGAAACCGGTTGATGCTCCGGGGAATCGGACTGAATGAAAAGGAACTGGAGATTCTGGGAATCAAGCATGCGGGTGAATAATTGAAAGGAACGGAGATTCGGATGAAAAGAGTGTATGTAAACGAAAAATGGTGTATTTCCTGCCATCTTTGCGAGTATAACTGTGCGTTTGCCAATTCAGGCGAAACAAGCATGGTCAAAGCCCTGAAGGGGGTAACGATCCGTCCCCGGATCCGGGTCGAGGAAAACGACAGGGTTTCCTTTGCCGTTGCCTGCCGCCATTGTCCCGACCCGATCTGCGTGAAAAGCTGTATTACCGGCGCGCTTTCGGCCAAGGACGGGATTATTTCGGTTGACAGCTGGAAATGCGTGGGTTGCTATACCTGCATCTGCGCCTGTCCGTACGGCGCGATCCAGCCGGACGAAACGCGCGGCGTTGTTCAGAAATGTGAATTGTGCACCCGGAATTCCTGCGGCGAACCCGCCTGTGTAAAAGGCTGCCCGAACGGCGCGATTGTTTTTGAAGAGAGGGAGAAAAAACAATGAGATATGTAATTATCGGAAATTCCGCCGCGGGGATCGGCTGTGCGGAAGGGATCAGAAAAACGGATAAGGACGGGGAAATTATTCTTTTTTCCAAAGAAAAACAGCATACCTATTCGCGTCCGCTGATTTCCTATTGGCTGGAGGGGAAGACTTCGCTGGAAAAAATGAAATACCGGCCGGATCATTTTTATAAAAAAAATAAAATTGTTTTTCGCCCTTCGACAGAGGTCGTTTCGATTGATCCCGTCGGGAAAACGGTCCGGATCCAAAAAGGGGAAAGCGTTTCTTACGATAAGCTGATGATCGCTTCCGGTTCCAAACCCTTTCTTCCGCCGATGCCGGGGATTGAAAAGGTAAAAAAACGTTTTTCCTTTATGTCTCTTGACGATGCGGTGCAGCTGGAAAAACAGCTGACGCCCGAAAGCCGGGTTCTGATTGTCGGCGCCGGTTTGATCGGCCTGAAGTGTGCGGAGGGAATTCGTAGCCGGGTCGGGAAAATAACGGTTGTCGATCTTGCCGACCGGGTTTTGCCGAGTATCCTGGACGAAAAAGCGTCGGCGATGATCCGGAAGCATTTGAAGGCAAACGGGATCGATTTGATCCTTTCCGACAGCGTTGCTTCCTTTACGGCGAAAACGGCGGCGCTGAAAAGCGGAAAAGAAATCCGGTTTGACCTTCTGGTAACCGCCGTCGGCGTCCGGCCGAATACCGAGCAGGCGGCGCAGGCTGGGCTTGCCGTAAAAAAAGGTATTGTGACCGATCTGCATATGCGGACGTCCGATCCTTCCATTTATGCTGCCGGAGACTGTACGGAAAGTCAGGATGTGTCGAGCGGAACGCAGCGGATTCTGGCTCTTCTTCCCAATGCGTATATGCAGGGGGAGTGCGCCGGTATCAACATGGCGGGCGGGAACTCTGTGTTTGATAAGGCGATCCCGATGAACTCGATGGGGCTTTTCGGCCTGCATATGGTAACGGCCGGAACTTATGAAGGCGAATGTTACCGGAAAAAAACCGAGGACAGTTATAAATGTCTTTATTATAAAGAGAACGTTCTAAAAGGGTTTATCCTGATCGGCGATATCGGCGCCGCCGGTATTTACACCTCAATGATTCGGGAACAAACGCCTCTTGACAGCGTTGATTTTGATCTTCTGAAAAAGAATCCCCGGCTGATTGCCTTTTCCAAAGACGAGCGGGAACAGAAAATCAATACCCGGTTTTACCGTGAGCCTGTAAAGGGATAGACCGGAACAGGAGGGACGAGACTGAAACGAAATCCCGGAACCGGGTGTTTTCCGTCTTGAAAGTGTGAAAGAAAAACTTTCATTCCGGCAGCACCGGAACTGTCACAACTTCTGTGTTTATAAGTAAGAAAGGAAAGGTCATAACAATGAAAATTCATGCGTGTGATTATACCGATTTTCGTGAACTGAATCAGGCTGTCGGCGAAAGCGCCGACGAAACGGTCGTGATCGACCGCTGCGTTGGACAGCGATATATCGGCTGCGGAATCAGCGGAAAAGAAATACAAATCACCGGAACGCCGGGAAATGCGCTGGGCGCGTATCTTGACGGAGGAACAATCCGTCTGAAAGGGAACGCGCAGGACGCGACGGGCGATACGATGAATGACGGTAAAATTCTGATTGACGGCAACAGCGGCGATGCCGCCGGGTACGCTATGCGCGGCGGAAAGATTTTTATCCGGGGCGACGCGGGATACCGGGCAGGCATCCATATGAAAGCTTATGAAGATAAAATTCCGGTTCTTGTTATTGGCGGAAAGGCCGGCAGTTTTCTCGGCGAATATCAGGCGGGCGGCGTGATTATTGTTCTTGGCCTCGGGGCGGAAAAAACGCCGGTTGGCAATTTCTGCGGCACAGGAATGCACGGCGGAAAAATTTTCATCCGCTGCAAAAGACTGCCTCATGATCTTCCGCCTCAGGTAAAGGCGCGGCGCGCATCGGCAGAGGATCTGTCATCGATTGAGGGAATTTTATCGGAATTCTGCAAAGAGTTTTCTGTCAGCAAAAAAGAATTGGAAAACGAACATTTTTATTTGCTGACGCCGGACAGCGCCAATCCCTATAAACAGCTTTATGTCACAAATTGAAAATAGAAAAAGAAAGAAAGAGTAAAAATGTGTGGGAAAACCGCCGGACAGCAATCTTGCGTTCGGCGGCTTTCCGTTTTTTATCGGGAATCTTTGAAAAAAGGAGGGGAAAACTACCGAAAGAAAGAATCAAAAGAAGGGGCGTTTTTTCGGCAGTTTTCCGGTACGTTTTATTTGTAATGGCCGGTCTGCCGGAAAGGCAGCGCTTTGCCAAGGAAAAAAACGGCATTTTTTTGAAATTTTGTTCTTTCCTGTTGACAAAATACCCTTTGGGGGTATATAATATGAATACCGGGGGTGGGTATACTCTGTGTTTTGCCGCCGGAGAGTTTTAGAAAAAAGTCGGGGGGGAACCGGATATGGAAAAGGAATGCTGTTCCCATAAAACAAAGGAACGCCCTTTGCAGGAATATAAAAATCTGATACACCGTCTCAACCGGATCGAAGGGCAGATCCGCGGAATCCGCGGCATGGTGGAGAAAAATGCCTACTGCACGGATATTCTGATCCAGATTGCCGCCGCTAACGCCGCGCTGAACGCTTTTACAAAAGAATTGTTGGCCGATCATATTAAAACGTGTGTGGCGCAGGATATTCGGAACGGAAAAGACGAAACGGTTGATGAACTGGTGGCAACGCTTCAGAAACTGATGAAATAAATTTTGAATAAGATCAAAAACGCTGTTTTCAGTGGCTTGGGGGTGTTTTATGAAACAATATACGGTTACGGGGATGACTTGCGCCGCCTGTAGCGCCAGAGTCGAAAAAGAGGTCGGCAAAGTTCCCGGCGTAACGGCCTGTTCGGTCAGCCTGTTGACAAATTCTATGGGCGTGGAGGGGACGGCTTCTGCGGAATCGATTATCGCCGCGGTGGAACATGCCGGATACGGCGCTTCGGAAAAAGATATTTTGCCGGAAAAGGATACGGGGAAAGAGAGAACGGATTCTCTTGCTGATACTGAAACGCCCCGGTTGAAACATCGGCTGCTGGCTTCGGCCGGATTTCTTGCCGTGCTGATGTATGTTTCGATGGGGCATACGATGTGGGGCTGGCCGCTGCCTTCGTTTTTTGCGGGAAATCCGGTTGCCATCGGGCTTTTGCAATTGCTGTTAACGGTGGCGGTGATGGGCATTAACCGTCAGTTTTTTACACGCGGTTTTTCCAGTCTTGTCCGCCGTTCGCCCAATATGGATACCCTGATTGCATTGGGCGCTTCGGCGGCGTTTGGCTACAGCACCTACGCGTTATTTGCTATGACCGGCGCGCAGGCTGCCGGGGCGGCCGGGACGGCGATGGAATATCTGCATGATCTCTATTTTGAGTCCGCAGCGATGATCCTTGTGCTGATTACGGTTGGAAAACTGCTGGAAGCCCGTTCAAAAGGCCGGACGACCGACGCGCTTCGTTCGCTGATGGATCTGGCGCCCAAAACGGCAACGGTTATCCGGGAGGAAAAGGAAGTCACGGTTCCTGCGGAAACGGTTCGGAAAGGCGATATCTTTCTGGTCCGGCCGGGCGAAAATATCCCGGTAGACGGCGTTGTTCTTGAGGGAATTTCTTCTGTCAATGAATCTTCCTTGACAGGGGAGAGCATTCCGGTTGATAAAGCGGCGGGAGACAGCGTTTCTGCCGCAACGATCAACCAGTCGGGCTTTCTTCGCTGCGAAGCCGTCCGGGTAGGGGAGGACACGGCGCTGTCTCAGATTATTCGTATGGTCAGCGATGCGGCGGCGACCAAAGCGCCGATTGCGAAAATTGCCGACCGCGTTTCCGGTATTTTTGTCCCCGCCGTTATTTTGATTGCGCTGGTCAGCACCATTGTTTGGATGTGCTGCGGTCAGTCTTTCGGTTTTGCTCTGGCCCGGGGTATTTCAGTTCTTGTCATCAGCTGTCCCTGTGCGCTGGGGCTGGCAACGCCGGTTGCCATCATGGTCGGCAATGGCGTCGGCGCGAAACAGGGCATTCTTTTTAAAACGGCCGTATCGCTGGAAGAAAGCGGCCGGGTGCAGATTATTGCCCTGGATAAAACCGGTACGATTACCAAAGGTGAACCGACGGCGACTGATTTTTATCCTGTCGGAGAATTTTCGGAAGAAGAACTTCTCGCGGCGGCAGCTTCTTTGGAGAGAAAAAGCGAACATCCGCTTGCCAAAGCGGTTTTGCAGGAGGCGGAGAAGCGGGGAACGGCTCTTTTTGACGTATCTGATTTCCGTATTCTGGCCGGAAGCGGTCTTCTTGCGAAGGTCGGAGAAGAAGAGCTTGCGGGAGGAAATCTGAAATTTATGGAAACGCAGGTTTCTGTCCCCGAAACGGTAAAAATGGCGGCAAAGCGGTTAGCGGAAGACGGAAAAACGCCGTTGTTTTTCAGCCGGGGCGGCCGTTTGCTCGGTATGATCGGCGTAGCCGATGTAATAAAGGAAGACAGTCCGGAAGCGGTTCGGGAACTGAAAGCGCTGGGGCTTCGCGTTGTCATGCTGACCGGAGATAATGAGAAAACCGCGGCGGCGATCGGAAAACAGGCCGGAATTGACGAAGTGGTTGCCGGTGTGCTTCCCGACGGGAAGGAAAGCGTGATCCGTTCGTTAAAAGAGCAGGGAAAAGTAGCAATGGTCGGCGACGGAATTAATGACGCGCCGGCTCTGACAAGCGCCGACGTGGGGATTGCGATCGGCGCAGGAACCGATATTGCGATTGATGCCGCCGATGTGGTTCTGATGAAAAGCCGGCTGTCCGATGTTCCGGCGGCTATCCGTCTCAGCCGGGCGACGCTTCGGAATATTCACGAAAACTTATTCTGGGCGTTTTTTTATAATACTGTTGGGATTCCTCTTGCCGCTGGCGCCTTGATTCCTTTGCTCGGCTGGCAACTGAATCCGATGTTCGGCGCGGCGGCAATGAGTCTTTCGAGTTTTTGTGTGGTAACCAATGCGCTGCGGCTGAATTTCTTTCGGGTACGTCCCCGTGAAAAAGGGGCACAGATAAAAAGATCAAAGAAAAAGGAGAAAAAAATGATGAAAAAAACAATGAAAATCAAAGGAATGATGTGCGGACACTGCCAGGCAAGAGTCCAGAAAGCGCTGGAGGAATTGCCGCAGGTTGAATCGGCTGACGTCAGCCATGAAAAAGGGACTGCCGCTGTTGTTCTTGCTGCTCCGGTTTCGGACGATGTTCTGACAAAGGCCATCGCCGATCAGGGCTATACGGTTCTTGGCATTGAATAAAAACAGGGGGAATTAAAAATGGTCAGAGAAATAACCGCGGATAATTTTGAAAGCGAGGTTCTTGCCAGCAAAAAAACCGTATTGCTCGATTTTTTTGCCGACTGGTGCGCTCCCTGCCGTATGCTTTCTCCGGTTGTTGATGAGATTGCCGAAGAAAACGGAGAAATCCTTGTCGGAAAGGTCAATGTGGATGATCAGCCAACGCTGGCGCGGCAGTTTTCGGTTGAGAGCATTCCCACGCTTGTCGTCATAAAGAACGGAGAAGTTTTCCGGCGGTCGGTCGGCGCGATTCCGAAGGAAAAGATTCTGGAACTGCTTTGATTTTGTTTGCAATGCCTGCTGTGCTATGCTTTTAGCGCAATACCTTCGGATCATTGGGAGAATATCATGATAAACAACGAGGATTTTTCTTTTGCCCTTCAGCGGGTACGGGAAACAGAATATGCACAGGGCGGAATCGGCCGTCTCGGTGAAAAAACGCTTCATGCAGCGCTGAAATATTATCTGGAACCGGATGAGAGCCGGCACGAGGTCAGGCTTGGACGGTATGTTGCCGATATTGTTAACGGAGACGGCGTGACAGAAATTCAGACCCGGAGTTTCAACGCGCTTCGTTCAAAACTGGCGGCGTTTCTGGAATATGCGCCGGTTACCGTTGTTTATCCGATTGCGCGGACAAAATGGCTGGTTTGGATCGACCCGGAGAACGGGGCGGCAACGAAAAAGCGGAAAAGCCCGAAAACCGGGACTTTTTACGATGTTTTTTTTGAGTTGTATAAAATAAAACCGTTTTTGAAAAATGAAAATTTCCGGCTGAAACTGCTGCTGATCGATCTGGTGGAATACCGGAATCTGAACGGCTGGAGTTCCGACCGGAAAAAAGGTTCCTCCCGGTATGAACGGATTCCCGAGGCGCTTGCAGGAGAACTGGAATTGTCTTCGTCCGGCGATTACCGTTCGCTTGTTCCTGGCACCCTTGCGGCCGAATTTACTTCGGCGGATTTTTCAAAAGCGGCGAAGATCAGCCGTTCATCGGCGCAGACCGCGCTGCATATTCTTCATGAGATCGGCGTTGTGGTTCGCGTCGGGCGGAACGGCCGCGGATACCGTTATCAGCGAAACGGTTTCGGTTCGGCCTGAAATCTATTTTTGTAAAACATAAAAGACATCCCCCTTTTCATATGATTTATCGAAAAGGGGGAGTTTTATGTTAGAAACCGCGTTTAATATCTTTTATTTGATTCTGCATGTGGTCAACCAGGGGTCGTTTCCCAAACCGCTTTCGGCGGAAGAGGAGAGACAATGCCTGCGGAGAATGCAGGAGGGCGATAAAGAGGCCCGAAACTTGTTGATTGAACGGAATCTCCGTCTGGTGGCGCATATTGTAAAAAAATACTATACTTCCTGTGATGAACAGGATGATCTGATCTCGATTGGAACGGTCGGGCTGATCAAGGCGATCGACAGCTTTAAAGGGGATAAAAAAGTCCGGATCGCCACCTATGCCGCCAAGTGTGTGGAGAATGAAATTTTGATGTATTTCCGTTCGAAGAAAAAAACGGCCAACGATGTTTCCATTAATGAACATATCGATGAGGATAAAGACGGAAACGCGCTGCTTCTTTCCGATATTATCGCTGATGACGAGAATATTCTGGATACCATTTACCGAAAAATCCGGGTGGAAACGCTGATGGCGGCAATCAATGAAAATCTAGACGAACGGGAACGGACGATCATTAATCTTCGGTACGGACTGACCGAGCCGGCGTTGACGCAAAAGGAGACGGCAACCCGGCTCGGGATTTCACGGTCCTACGTTTCCCGGCTGGAGAAAAAGGCGCTGACCGTATTAAAAGAAAAAATTTCTCAGTGAGCGTTTTCTTCTACCCGTTCGCCAATGGCATAGGGCAGGTTGCTCCATTTGGCGAGATAGCGGGCGATAACGACTGCTTCTGCGGATTCGAGAGTTCCGTTCCGGTTCAGGTCGCAGGCCTTTTCATCGATTGTAACGTTCCACTTGGCGAGAAAACGGGAAAGCAGCACCTTGTCTGTGGACGTGACTTTTCCGTTTCCATCGGCATCGCCGAGTATTTTGGCCTCCGGCAGTATCGGCGACGGATCGCCGGTCGTCCGGAAAGTTTTTGGTTCGCTCACATATTCTTTTCCGCCGTAGACAAAGAAAGTCTGGTAAACATAATCGGTTCCTCCATTCAGCCGGCAGCCGGCTTCTTTGAGGTCAAACGAGGCGTTTTCTGCGGCAGCGCCGGTTTGTTCGGCGTACCGCTTCATATTCTCTGCGTTTGTCCCGAGGTAAAAGCCGATTTCCGAGCACTGCACGCTGGTGTGGCTTTGCCAGAGAATGGCGTTGTCATCGGTTATGCCGACGGCGCCTGTTCCGAAAAATTCAGGCGGTTTCGGCCGGCTGGTCTTCGGCTGCGGCACATAGGCCTGCGTCAGTTTGTGTTCGTGCAGCAGATGGTCGCTCAGGGATCGGTAACAAGAGTCTTCCGGGTAGTCCCCCGTGGGAATGGCGCTGATATCATTGATATCGTTTTTCGGATACATTTTGGAGAAAACATCAAGAACAACGAATCCCGATTCCTCTAACGAGTCATAAGGGCCGATATATCCGATCAGCAGAGAGGTATGCCCCAGTGTTTCCGAGCAGATGACGATCGGTTTGCCTTTCATCAGGTTTTTGTAGAGGTTATCCAGCGAAAGATCTTTGATTTCAACCCAGTTATCCGGCGGAATACGGTTATAACCGTCAACGAAACCGTTCGGGCCTGTTGCTTCTGTTTCCATCATGTCAAGCATCAGGTCGTAAATTGGCGTCTGCCAGGGATAATCTTGACCGAATTCATAGGTCACGCCGCCGTAAGTTCCCCGCAGGTAGGCTTCCGCAGAAGCAAACGATGCAATCACGCAGCCATTGCTGCTTTGTTTGATCCGCGGGACTTCCAGAAGAACTTCCGGATAAATTTCTCTTTCAAAAAACGGTTTGGCGGAAATCCCGTTTCCGCAGAAAAGGACAAGAGCGAGAAAAACGGCTGCAAAAGAGAACCACTTTTTTTTCATGGGTCAATTCCTTTCTTTTGGGGCAGAGATTCTTATTCTGGGGAAAGCTCAGTTTTTATTTATTTCTACCCATTCTCCAATCGCATAAGGCAGGTTGCTCCATTTGGCGAGATAACGGGCGATAACAACCGCTTCGGCGGCTTCGGGAACGCCGTTTTGGTTGAGGTCGCAGGCTTTCTCGTCAATTTCAATGTCCCATTTTGCGAGAAAGCGGGAAAGCAGAACTTTGTCTGTGGTAGTGACCTTTCCGTCGCCGTCGGCATCGCCGAGCATTTTTGTTTCCGGCAGTATCGGCGAGGGGGTTCCGGTTGTCCGGAAAGTTTTTTGTCCGCTTCGATATTCTTTTCCGCCGTAGACAAAAAAGGTCTGATAGGTATATTCGGTTCCGGCAGTCAGCCGGCAGCCGGTTTCTTTCAGGTCAAATATGGCGTTTTCTGCTGCGGCGTTGATTGGCTTGGCAAATCGTTCCATCTGGTTTGTTTCCTTTCCCAGATAAAAACCGATTTCCGAGCACTGCACGCTGGTGTGGCTTTGCCAGAGAATCGCATTGTCATCGGTTATGCCAACGGCGCCTACGCCGAAAAATTCCGGCGGTTTCGGCCGGCTGGCTTTCGGCTGCGGCACATAGGCCTGCGTGAGCTTGTGTTCGTGCAGATGATCGGTCAGGGATCGATAACAGGATTCACTCGGATAATGCCCCGTAGCGATCTTGTAAATATCCTGCACGTTATTGGACCAGAGCCCCGGCGCTACGTCGAGGACGACAAATCCGGATTCCTCCAGCCTATCCAGCGGACCGACATAACCGATCAGCAGAGAGGTATGCAGCATTTGGTTGGAACAAATGACGATCGGTTTTCCTTTCATCAGATTCCGGTAAAGATTCTCCAGCGAAACGTCCGGTAATTCCATCCAGTTATCCGGCGGAATATGTTTATATTGGCCGACATGGCCGTCTTTGTCAATCGGGGCGTCGAGCATTTCAAGCGCCAGGTTATAAACCGGCGTCTGCCAGGAATAGTCTTTCCCGAATTCATAGGTCACGCCGCCATAAGACCCCCGCAGATAGGCCTCTGCAGAGGCAAACGATGCAATCACGCAGCCCCAGCTACTCTGGGTGACCCGGGGAACTTCAAGGACGATGTCCGGATAGATTTCTTTTTCAAAAAACGGTTTGGCGGAAATGCTGTTTCCGCTGACAAGAATCAAAGCAAGAAAAACAGCCATAAAAGAGAACCACTTTTTTTTCATTGGTCAATTCCTTTCTTTTTTTGCTTTAAGCAGAGGTTTTTCATCAGAAAAACATTTTAATTTTCCACTATTTCTACCCATTCACCAACGGCGTATGGCAGGTTGTTCCATTTGGCGAGATAGCGGGCGATAACAACCGCTTCGGCGGCTTCGGGAACGCCGTTTTGGTTGAGGTCGCAGGCTTTCTCGTCAATTTCAATGTCCCATTTTGCGAGAAAGCGGGAAAGCAGAACTTTGTCTGTGGTAGTGACCTTTCCGTCGCCGTCGGCGTCGCCGAGCATTTTCGTTTCCGGCAGTATCGGCGAGGGGGTTCCGGTTGTCCGGAAAGTTTTTTGTTCGCTTACATATTCTTTTCCTCCGTAGACAAAGAAGGTCTGATAGGTATATTCGGTTCCGGCAGTCAGTCGGCAGCCGGTTTCTTTCAGGTCAAATGTTGCGTTTTCTGCTGCGGCGTTGATTGGCTTGGCAAATCGTTCCATCTGGTTTGTTTCCTTTCCCAGATAAAAACCGATTTCCGAGCACTGCACGCTGGTGTGGCTTTGCCAGAGAATCGCATTGTCATCGGTTATGCCAACGGCGCCTACGCCGAAAAATTCCGGCGGTTTCGGCCGGCTGGCTTTCGGCTGCGGCACATAGGCCTGCGTGAGCTTGTGTTCGTGCAGCAAATGGTCACTCAGCGACAGATAACAGGAATTCTCCGGGTAACTGTCTGTTCCGATTTTTTCGATATCCTGGATATTATTCACGTTATTTCCCCAGGGACCCAATCCAACGTCAAGAACAACGAAACCCGATTCCTCTAAAGAGTCATAAGGGCCGACATAGCCGATCAGCAGGGAGGTGTGCCCCAATTTTTCCGAGCAGATGACAATCGGTTTTCCCTTCATCAGATTTTTGTAGAGGTTGTCCAGCGATATATCGCTTAATTCGACCCAGTTATCCGGCGGAATTTTTTTATAGCCGTCGACGATGCCGTCCGGACCGACAGCTTCTGCATCCATCATGTCAAGCATCAGGTCGTAAAGCGGTGTCTGCCAGGGGTAGTCTTTCCCGAATTCATAGGTCACGCCGCCGTAAGACCCCCGCAGGTAGGCTTCCGCAGAAGCAAACGACGCAATCACGCAGCCATTGCTGCTTTGCACGATCCTCGGAACTTCCAGAATGACTTCCGGATAAATTTCTCTTTCAAAAAACGGTTTAGCGGAAATTCCGTTTCCGCAGAAAAGGACAAGGGCAAGGAAAACAGCAACGAGACAAATCTGTTTTTTCTTCATTGGTCAATTCCTTTCTTTTTTGTTTTAGACAGTGCAGTGTTTTGTTCAAAAAGATATTTTCAGCTTTCTATGAATTCTGCCCATTCGCCAACGGCGTATGGGAGGTTGCTCCATTTTGCGAGATACCGGGCGATGACGACTGCTTCGGCGGCTTCGAGAGTTCCGTTCCTGTTCAGGTCGCAGGCCTTTTCGTCAATTGCAATGTCCCATTTTGCAAGGAAACGGGAGAGCAGCACCTTGTCTGTGGAGGTAACCTTTCCGTTTCCGTCGGCGTCTCCGAGCATTTTTGTTTCCGGTAAGGTCTCCGGCGGCGTTCCGGTTGTCCGGAAAGTTTTTTGTTCGCTTACATATTCTTTTCCTCCGTAGACAAAGAAGGTCTGATAAGTATATTCGGTTCCGGCAGTCAGCCGGCAGCCGGTTTCTTTGAGGTCAAACGCGGCGTTTTCGGAGGCAGTGCCAGTTTGTTCGGCGTATCGTTTCATATTCTCCGCGTTTGTTCCGAGGTAAAAGCCGATTTCCGAGCACTGCACGCTGGTGTGGCTTTGCCAGAGAATCGCGTTGTCTTTTGTGATACTGACGATGCCTGTGCAGAAAAACTCCGGCGGTTTCGGCCGGCTGGCTTTGGGCTGCGGCACATAGGCCTGCGTGAGCTTGTTGCCGTACAGATGATCGGTCAGGGATCGATAACAGGATTCGCTCGGATAATGCCCCGTAGCGATTTTGTAAATATCCTGCACGTTATTGGACCAATATCCCGGCGCTACGTCGAGGACGACAAATCCGGATTCCTCCAGCCTATCCAGCGGTCCGACATAACCGATCAGCAGAGAGGTATGCGGCATTTGGTTGGAACAAATGACGATCGGTTTTCCTTTCATCAGATTTCGGTAGAGATTCTCCAGCGAAACGTCCGGTAATTCCATCCAGTTATCCGGTGGAACATGTTTATTTGAGCCAACATGGCCGCTTTCGTCAATCGGGGCGTCGAGCATTTCAAGCGCCAGGTTGTAAACCGGCGTCTGCCAGGAATAGTCTTTCCCGAATTCATAGGTCACGCCGCCATAAGACCCCCGCAGATAGGCCTCTGCAGAGGCAAACGACGCAATCACGCAGCCTGAGCTGCTCTGGGTAACCCGGGGAACTTCAAGGACGATGTCCGGATAGATTCCTTTTTCAAAAAACGGTTTGGCGGAAATTCCGTTTCCACAGAAAAGGGCAAGGGCGAGAAAAACAGCCGAAAAAGAGATCCACTTTTTTTTCATTGGTCGGTTCCTTTCTTTTTGTTCGCTGAAATTTTCTTTCATTGTATCAAAAAAAAATCTTTTTGTCAAGACCCGTTTTTTGTTTGAAAATTAGGGTTTTTGGCATATTTTAGGCCGTTTCCCAATTGGGGAAACGGCCTTGCTTGCCCGGAATGATTTCGGGGAACGGTTGTCAGGAAAGATATTGTCCTCTGTCGTCATCGTTAAAAATGGCGATTTTTTCTTCCCGGCCGTTTTCGGCATTGATATAGACCAGGATGGTTTTGCCGTCGTCAGAAACGGTTTTGAATTCATAGCAGAAATTTTCGTAATTTCCGTCGGAGAATATCACCGCCTGCCGGCATTCCTGCTCGGTCAGCCGGTCGCTGAGCGTTTTTGCGGCTTCCTGCTGAGAAATTCCGCGGTTAAAGGAACGAACCAGTTTTTTATTCATCAGATATTCCGAGGTTTCGATAAAGACGATTTCTCCATTATCCAGCGCGACGCCGACCGAGATTTTTTCGGTGTAGATAATGACGCCGTCCCGCTGCGGAGCAAAAACCAGATTCAGGATATTGCCGTCGATTGTCCGGAATACGGGGAGAAAATCAGTAAATCCGCTGCGGGAAAGAAATTCCGAAGCGTTTTTGATCGCATCGTCGTCCGAAACGGTCAGGTCTCCGATTTCCCGGTTCCGGGAAAGGGTTTGCAGCAGTCCGCCTTTTTTCGTGACCGAAACCGCCCACTGGTTTTCCGTATCGGCAAAGGCGTAGCAGTACAGGCCGTTGCCGTCTACTTCTCCGGTTTTGTACAAATTTTCCGCCGGAATTCCGATGGCGGCTGCCGCTTTGTTTTTTGCGTCTTCTTCACTGATTTCAGAAAACCCGTCGATATATTCAGAATGCCGGTCTTTCATATGGTCGGAAAAAAGTCCGTCGTAAACGAGTTTTGCGTCTTTGCTAAAAGAAAGTTCCAGCTTTTCAAGCGGATTCCCGGTTTCTTCTTCCTGTCCGCCGCCGCTGTTGCTTTCTCCCCCTGCCGCTAGGGTTTCCACTGCGTCTTCGGATTCTTCTACCTTGCGTTTGAGCATTTCTGTCAGTTCCTTGTATCCGGCGCCGTCATTCATGATGGTTTGCTGCAATTCCTGCATTTCGGCGGAAAGCTGCCCTGCCGTTTTTCCCAATTGCTGCAGATTTTTTTGTTCTTCTTCTGTGATTTCTTCACCGCTGACCGCTTTTTTTGCCAGATAAAAGGCATATTCACCGACCTGGTTGAGATAGCGTGAGGTGTTGGTCATGGTCAGGTCGTAGACCGGAAGCTGTTCCAGCGCGACCTTTGCGCTTCCCGCTTCGAGCCAGACGTTCGCCGCAAGGATCATTGCCTGGTAAGGCGTTGTTGCATAAGCGCCTTTTTGCAGCGTAATATCGATGGTGTTCAGGGAATCGGCAAGCGATGCGAAATTGGCCCGGTAAGGCGCGGACATTTTTTGCTGGTTGTCGTGGATTTCCATTTTGCCCTGTATGACAAAACCGCCGAGAACGACCGCTGCGGTGATCAGATAAGAGAGGATCACGACAAAATATTTTTTCTTTATTCTCATCATCAAAAACTTCCTTCTGTCTTTTTTTTGTATTTTTTCCTGAAACGTCCGGTTTTATACGAAATGAAAAAAAGGAAGAGAAAACTCCAGGTTTTTTCGGTGGAGAATGTGGGGGAACGAAGCGTCGCCGGTTTTGTTTTAACCAAAAAAACGGTTTTTGTCTGTCCGGAAGAGGGGGCTGTTTTTTTTATTATTTATTGTTTGGGAACGGAGACGGCGGCCGGATTTGCGTTTGGTGTTTACAAAGATTTCATAATTGAAAAGGCCGGAAAGCGGTTGACAAAAGGCGAAAAAAAAGGTATAATAATAGCGGTCACAGAATTCCCCGCAAGCGGGGAGACCGGATTTTGCCCAAACGGTTCGGGTTTGGTTCTGTAACTGCCACTTATTTCTCATATTTTGTTGTGTGTTTGGGTGTTTACAAGAGTTGTTATGGAGTTTTCTCTATAACAACTTTTGTCTTTTCGGGAAAAATGGAGGGAACCATCGGTGTTCTCTCTTTGTTTTTTTTCGGCAGAAAAAGCGAACGGCGGCTTTTTAAAATAAGTTAGAAAAAGTTTTCTATTATTTCATTGACTAAAAGAAAGATGTATGATACAATAAAAACGTAATTTCTATGGTTTCTGTGACTGACGGAGAAGCGGGGTTTAACCCGCGGGGGAGCAGAGTGACAACCGATTTTGCCGACCGTCTGGGCAGTTCTGTTTTGAATGTACGGGACTGCCTTTTTTATTTTCTCCGCCGGGTTTTGAAGAGAGGAAGGAAAAACAGATGAAAAAAGTGGCGATCGTTATGGGGAGCGACAGTGATCTTCCGGTAGTGGAAAAAGCTTTTTCGGTTCTGGAAGAACTGCATGTCCCGTTTGAAGTTTTTGTTTATTCTGCGCACCGGACGCCGGCAGAGGCGAAAGCGCTCAGTGAAAATGCGCGGAAAAACGGCTTCGGCGCGATCCTTGCCGCAGCCGGGAAGGCGGCGCATTTAGCCGGCGCGCTTGCTGCGAACACCACGCTGCCCGTGATTGGAATTCCGGTTAAGTCTTCTACTTTTGACGGGATGGATGCGCTTCTTTCCACCGTGCAGATGCCGGGCGGAATCCCGGTGGCCTGCGTTGCGGTCGACGGCGCGGAAAACGCGGCGCTGCTGGCGGCGGAAATTCTTTCGGTTTCAGAGCCGGAATTGGCGGACAGGCTGGATTGCCGCAGAAAAAAAGCAGCGGAAAAAGTTTTGGAAAAAAATCAATCGGTTCATGATACCTATTCAAAATTTTAAGGGGGAACAGAAGATGAAAAAGACGGTACAGCTGTATGAGGGCAAGGCAAAAAAAGTTTTTGCTACGGACGATGACGCGCTTTGCATTGTGGATTATAAGGATGACGCCACCGCATTTAACGGCGTGAAAAAGGGGACGATTCTCGGAAAGGGCGCAATCAATAACCGCGTGACGAATCATTTGATGAAACTGCTGGAAAGCAAGGGGATTCCGACACATTTTGTCGAGGAACTGTCCGACCGGGAAACGGTGGTAAAAAAGGTTACGATCGTGCCTCTTGAAGTGATTGTCCGTAATATTGCAGCCGGCTCTCTGGCAAAAAGACTGGGGCTGGAAGAGGGAACAAAAATGAACCGTACGGTTCTTGAATATTGTTATAAAGACGATGATCTTGGCGATCCGATGGTCAATGAATACCATATTCTGGCGATGGATTTTGCAACAGAAGAAGAATTGAAGCTGATTGCCGACTATTCGCTGAAAATCAACCAGATTCTCAGTGAGTATCTTAAAGAAGTCAATATTGAATTGATCGATTTTAAACTGGAATTCGGAAAAACGGCCGACGGAACGATTGTCCTTGCGGATGAAATTTCTCCGGATACCTGCCGGTTCTGGGATTCGGTTAGCCATGAAAAACTGGATAAAGACCGTTTCAGAAGAGACCTGGGCGGCGTGGAAGACGCATATAATGAAATCCTGAAACGGCTTCTCGGTGAATAATTCCGTTTGCAGAAGCAGAAAGAGAAAGGAAAATTTTCTGATATGAATCTGGATAAAGTCCATGAAGAATGCGGTGTTTTCGGCGTTTTCGGAAAGATGAACGACAATGTCGCGGCGACGGTATATTACGGTCTGTTTGCATTGCAGCACCGGGGGCAGGAAAGCTGCGGAATTGTCGTCAATGACGACGGCCTGTTCAAATCATATAAAGATACCGGTCTTGTCAACGATGTCTTTACGCCGCAGGTTCTTGAAGACCTAGGGCTCGGCAATATTGCCATCGGCCATGTCCGTTACGGTACGACCGGAAAAAACGACCGGGAGAATGCACAGCCGATTGTGGTGAACCATATCAAGGGCCGAATGGCGCTTGCGCATAATGGAAATCTGGTGAATTCTTCGGAATTGCGGGAAGAACTGGAACTGGGCGGTTCCATTTTTCATACGACAAGCGATACCGAAGTTATTTCTTATATTATTACAAAAGAACGGCTTACCGCTCCTTCAATCGAAGAGGCGGTAAATCGTGCTGTTAAGAGAATTAAGGGCGCATATTCTCTGGTTATTATGTCTCCTTCTAAATTGATCGCCGTCCGGGACCCGCACGGGTTTCGTCCGCTTTGCTACGGAAAGACGCCGGACGGGCGGTATGTGGTCGCTTCGGAGACCTGTGCGCTGGATTCGGTCGGCGCTGTGCTGATCCGGGATTTGCTTCCGGGCGAAATTATTGTCTTCGATAAAGACGGGGTTCGTTCCCTTCAGGATAACTGCGGAAAAGAGAAGCCGTCTATGTGCGTGTTTGAATATATTTATTTTGCCCGGCCCGATTCGGTGCTTGACGGTTGTTCGGTACATGCCGCAAGGATTCGCGCCGGGAGGTTTCTTGCCAAGGCGCATCCGGTCGAAGCGGATATTGTAGTCGGCGTTCCCGATTCGGGAACCGATGCTGCGATCGGCTATGCGCAGGAGTCGGGGATTCCGTATTCGATGGGTTTTATTAAAAACAAATATATCGGCAGAACCTTTATTTCTCCCGGCCAGAAAAGCCGTGAGGATAAGGTAAAAATCAAACTGAATCCGATTTCCGAAAACGTGAAGGGAAAACGGGTCGTAATGATCGATGATTCTATCGTTCGGGGAACGACCAGCGCCAGAACGGTAAAATTGCTTCGCGACGCCGGCGCCAAAGAGGTTCATATGCGGGTTGCCGCGCCGCCGTTTGTGAATCCCTGCTATTACGGAACCGATATCGATTCCAAAGAGCATCTGATTGCCTGCAAATATTCGGTGGAGGAAATCGGTAGGATCCTTGGCGTGGACAGCCTGGGGTATCTTCCGCTGGAAGACGCGGCGAGACTGGCCGACGGCTGCGGCGGATACTGCACCGCCTGTTTTGGCGGCGCTTACCCCACAGAAATTCCGAAAGGGTCGGCAAAGAGCCGTTTTGAACATAAAATCAGCGAAGGTTTTCAGGATGAATAGACCGACGGAAAGACAAGCCGGGATGATCCGGATAACAGAAAGGTAGTGCTTGAAGAATGAAGAGTTACAGCGAAAGCTATAAAGCCGCAGGCGTGGATATTACCGCCGGATATAAAGCGGTTGAATTGATGAAGAGCCATGTGGCGCGAACCATGACGGACGGCGTGGTTTCCGATATCGGCGGATTCGGCGGTCTGTTTGCTCCCGATCTGGCGGGAATGAAACAGCCGGTTCTTGTCAGCGGAACCGACGGGGTGGGAACCAAACTGAAGCTTGCCTTTCTTTCGGATCGGCATCATACGGTCGGGATCGACTGTGTGGCAATGTGCGTCAATGATATTGTCTGCTGCGGAGCAAAGCCCTTGTTCTTTCTGGATTATATTGCGGTTGGAAAAAATGTTCCGGAACGTGTTGCCCAGATTGTTTCCGGCGTTGCCGAAGGATGCGTGCAGGCCGGCTGCGCCCTGATCGGCGGTGAAACGGCGGAAATGCCGGGGTTTTATCCGGAGGATGAATACGATCTTGCCGGTTTTTCGGTCGGAATTGCCGATAAAGAAAGAATCCCCGATATCAAGGCTATCCAGCCGGGTGATGTCATTCTTGCCCTTCCGTCCAGCGGCGTTCATTCCAACGGTTTTTCTCTGGTTCGCAAGGTTTTCGGGGAAACCATTGATTTCACGGCGCCGGTTGCCGAGCTCGGCGGAAAAACAGTCGGTGATGCGTTGATTGAACCGACGAAAATTTATGTAAAACCGCTTCTTGCGCTCTTTAACGCCGGGTTGGTCAAGTCGGCGGCGCACATCACCGGCGGCGGATTTTATGAAAATATTCCGAGAAGCCTGCCGAAAGGAATCGGGGCGAAAATTGAGGAAAAGGCGCTGAAAATTCTGCCGATATTTGATTTGATCGCGAAAACCGGGAATATTCCGCAGCGGGATATGTTCAATACCTATAATATGGGCGTAGGGATGAGCGTTGTTGTCAGCCGGGAGAATGCCGACCGGGCGCTTTCGATTTTGAAAGAGAACGGAGAAAACGCATATCTCATCGGCGAGACGGTCGCTTCCGATAACGGAGTGGAAATATGCTGAAAAAAAAGATCTGCGTGTTGGTTTCGGGCGGCGGAACCAATTTGCAGGCGCTCATCGACGCGCAGAACCGCGGGGAGATTCCCAATGGGGAAATTAGCTGTGTGTTTTCTTCAAAAGCCGGCGTCTACGCATTGAATCGGGCGGAGAAAAACGGAATCAAAACGGTTGTGCTTCCCCGCGCGGATTATGCCGATAATCAGAGTTACAGTCGGGATCTTTTAAAAATTCTGCAGGAAGAACAGGCCGATTTGATTGTTTACGCCGGTTTTATGGTGATTCTTGACCGGTGCGTCTGCGAAGCGTTTCCGAACCGGATGATGAATGTTCATCCAGCGTTGATTCCTTCTTTCTGCGGAAAGGGATTTTATGGGCTTCATGTGCATGAGGCCGCGCTGAAAAGCGGAGTGAAGGTGACCGGCGCAACCGTTCATTTTGTGACGGATGTTTGCGATGGCGGACCGATTATTTTACAGAAAGCGGTTGCTGTTCAGACCGGCGATACACCCGAAACGCTTCAGCGCCGTGTGATGGAGGAGGCGGAGTGGGAGATTTTGCCCCGCGCCGTCAGCCTTTTCTGTGACGAACGGATTTTTATTGAAAACGGGAACGCATATATAAAAGAATAAGTATGGGGGAAGAGTACGACATGAAAATGACGAACGTATATGATTATTTATCGCAGCGGGATTATCCCGGCAGAGGGATTATTCTCGGAAAATCCGAAAACGCCAAGTTTGCCGTCTGCGCTTATTTTATTATGGGGCGCAGTGAAAATTCCCGCAACCGTGTGTTTGAAGCTACGGCGGACGGAATTCGGACAAAAGCGTTTGATCCGGCAAAGTTGACGGATCCGCATCTGATTATTTATTCTCCCGTTCGGGTTCTCGGCAACAAAACGATTGTGACAAACGGAGATCAGACCGATACGATTTTTGATTTGATGGACAAACAGCAGACCTTTGAACAGGCGCTCCGCACCCGGGAGTTTGAAGATGACGCACCCAATTATACGCCGAGAATTTCCGGTATTATGCATATTGAAAACGGCGCTTATAACTATGCGCTTTCCATTCTGAAATCGGCCGATGGCAATCCGGATTCTTGCCAGCGTTTCACCTATACCTATACCGCGCCGGAAAACGGCTGCGGGCATATTATCCATACTTATTCGGCCAACGGGAATCCGCTTCCGAGTTTTTGCGGCGAACCGGTCAAGGTGAATATTCCCGATTCGATCGAAGCCTTTACGGAGGGGTTGTGGAAGAGCCTGAACAATGAAAATAAAATTTCGCTTTTTGTCCGCTATATCGACCTTGCTTCCGGCCGTTTTGAGGATCGGATTAAAAACAAGAATCAGTAATTGTTTCCCTGCAGAACAGAAGAAGAAAAGAAAGGAATTCTCCGAACTATGAAAGAATTTGAATTAAAATACGGATGCAATCCGAACCAGAAACCTTCGAGAATTTATATGGACGGAAAAGAACTGCCGATTGAGATTTTAAACGGCCGTCCGGGATATATTAATTTTCTGGACGCTTTTAACAGCTGGCAGTTGGTAAAAGAATTGAAGGAAGCGCTCGGCATGCCTGCCGCAACGTCTTTTAAGCATGTCAGCCCGACTTCCGCAGCGGTAGGCCGCGTCCTTTCTCCTGAACTGAAAAAGGCCTGTTTTGTCGATGATTTTGAGGATCTTGATTCCTCGCTCCTTGCCTCGGCTTATGCGCGGGCGCGGGGAACCGACCGGATGTCTTCTTTCGGCGATTGGATTGCACTGAGCGAGAAATGCGATGTCATTACGGCGAAATTGATTCAGCGCGAAGTTTCCGACGGTGTGATTGCTCCCGATTATGAGCCGGAAGCGCTTGCCATTCTGAAAACCAAGAAAAAAGGCAATTACAATATCGTAAAAATTGATCCCTCCTATATTCCTGAGCCGATTGAAAGAAAACAGGTTTACGGGATTACCTTTGAGCAGGGAAGAAACGATTTTAAAATTGACGCTTCTTTGTTGGAGAATGTCGTTACTGAAAATAAAAATATTCCTGACGATGCAAAACGAGATTTGATTATTGCTTTGATTACCCTGAAATATACGCAGTCGAATTCTGTTTGCTTTGCTGCCGACGGACAGGCTATCGGTGTCGGCGCCGGGCAGCAGTCGAGAATCCACTGCACCCGTTTGGCCGGAAACAAGGCGGATTTGTGGCATCTGCGGCAGCATCCGAGAGTTCTTGCCCTGCCGTTTTTGGAAACGCTCGGCAGACCTGATCGGGACAATGTGATTGACGTTTATCTCTCAGAAGATTCCGACGATGTTCTTGCCGACGGTATGTGGCAGCAGTATTTCTCTGTGAAGCCTGAAGCCTTTACAAAAGAAGAAAAACGGGCCTATCTTGCGGGCATTACCGGCGTGGCGCTCGGCAGCGATGCGTTTTTCCCCTTCGGCGATAACATCGACCGGGCGGCAAAGAGCGGCGTATCCTATATTGCCGAACCCGGCGGTTCGATCCGTGACAGTTTGGTGATTGAAGCCTGCAATAAGTATAATATTGCAATGGCCTTTACCGGCATGCGCCTTTTCCACCATTAAGTTTTTTTTGAGAGAACCGATGACAAGGTTTTATGCTTGACATCGGTTTTTCTCTCCGGCAATCCGGCTATCGGCACTCCGGATTTATTTTTATTGTATAGCGAAAGGAAATCTGACGGATATGAAAGTGATGGTTGTCGGCGGCGGCGGCCGCGAACATGCGATTATTGATAAATTAAAGGAAAATAAAGAAATTACGAGCATTTATGCGCTGCCTGGGAACGGCGGCATTTCGGTTGACGCGGTTTGTGTGAATATCGGCGCGAAGGATATCGATAAAATTGTTTCTTTTGCTCGGGAAGAAAAAATTGATTATGCCGTCGTCGCGCCTGACGATCCGTTGGTTTTGGGTTGCGTAGACGCGCTGCAGGCGCATGGCATTCCCTGTTTCGGCCCGTCGAAAGCCGCCGCGCAGATTGAGGGAAGCAAGGTTTTCGCGAAAAATCTGATGAAAAAATATCACATTCCTACGGCTGAATACCGGGTGTTCGATTCGGCGGAAGCCGCGAAAGAATATCTTCGGGAAGCGCCGCTTCCGACCGTTATCAAAGCAGACGGACTGGCTCTCGGCAAGGGCGTTATCATTGCCAATACCCGGGAGGAAGCGTTGGACGCGGTTTCTTCGCTGATGGAAGATAAAATTTTCGGCGCAAGCGGAAACCGGATTGTGATTGAGGAATTTCTTACGGGGCCGGAGGTTTCGGTTCTTTCTTTTACCGATGGGGAAACGGTGGTTCCGATGGTTTCTTCGATGGATCACAAACGTGCGCTTGACGGCGATAAAGGGCTGAATACCGGAGGGATGGGAACCGTCGCGCCCAATCCTTTTTATACCAAAAAGATTGCGGCCGAATGCATGGAAACGATTTTTCTTCCGACTGTCCGCGCCATGAAGGCGGAAGGCTGTCCCTTTAAAGGCTGCCTGTATTTCGGGCTGATGCTGACGGAAAAGGGTCCGAAGGTGATCGAATATAACTGCCGTTTCGGCGATCCGGAAACGCAGGTTGTGCTGCCGCTGCTGAAAAGCGATCTGTTCGATATTATGCGTGCGGTAACCGAAGGGAGTCTCAGAGATGTTGCCGTTGAGTTTGATGATAAAGCCGCCTGCTGTGTTGTGATGGCGTCGGACGGCTATCCAAAACAATACCGGACGGGATTTGAAATCCGGATGTCGGCCGGAGAACCGGGCTGTAAAGTATTCTTTGCCGGTGTAAAAACGGACGGCGGAAAACTGTATACGGCCGGAGGCCGGGTTTTGGGCCTGACGGCAACGGCGGCAACGCTGCCCGCCGCTGTGAAGAAGGCGTACAGTTGCCTTTCCAATTTGTCTTTTGAAAATGCTTTTTACCGGAAAGATATCGGGCAGAAAGCCATTTCTGTTCTGGAACAAAACGCCGATGAAGCGTGATTCCGAAAACGGTCTATATTCTGAAAGAAAGGACGTCTTCGCCGCCGGCAGAACGGCGCGGGGACAGGGGTGTTATCTATGGTTTACCGTGTTTATTCCGAGAAGAAAAAAGGCCTGAACAATGAAGCGGAAGCGCTTCTTCACGAGCTGAAAAATTTTCTCGGCGTTTCTTCCGTTACCGGCGTTCGTCTTTTGAACCGGTATGATGTGGAAAATATTGATAAAGATTTGTTTGAATACTGCAAGACCGCTGTTTTTTCGGAACCGCAGCAGGACAACGTTTACGAAGAGGTTTCTTTGGACGGCGATTATGTGGTCGGCGTCGAGTACCTTCCGGGACAGTTCGATCAGCGCGCCGATTCCGCGGCGCAGTGTATTCAGCTGATTTCCCAAAGCGACCGGCCGATGGTAAGAACCGCGAAAATCTATCTTTTCCGAGGGGATTTTTCGGCCGGCGAGAAAGAAAAAATAGAAAAATATCTGATTAACCCTGTGGAAAGCCGGAAGGCGTCGCTGAAAAAACCGGAAACGCTGGCTGTGGAATATGCGCTGCCTGAAACGGTGGAGACGGTCGCCGGCTTTCTGGATCTTGACAGACCCGGTCTGGAAAAATTGATCGCGGCGCGCGGTTTTGCAATGGATTTGAACGATATTCTCTTTTGCCAGCAGTATTTTGCCGGTGAAAAGCGCGATCCGACAATCACGGAACTGAAAATGATCGATACGTATTGGTCGGATCACTGCCGCCATACGACCTTTTTGACGACGATTGACAAGATTTCTTTTGAAGATTCTCTGTTGCAGGAGGCGTATGAAGAATATCTTGCAACGAGAGAATTCCTAGGCGTAAAGAAGCCGGTTAATCTGATGGATATGGCGACGGTTGGCGTCAAATATCTGAAAAAGACCGGAAAACTGGAAAAGCTTGACGAATCGGACGAAATTAACGCCTGTACCGTAAAAATTACCGTGCAGACCGACCGCGGGCCGGAAGACTGGCTGCTGTTATTTAAAAATGAAACGCATAACCATCCGACGGAGATCGAGCCGTTCGGCGGCGCGGCGACCTGTATCGGCGGTGCGATCCGCGATCCGCTTTCGGGCCGAAGCTATGTTTATGCGGCCATGCGGGTTACCGGCGGCGCCGATCCGCTTCGTCCGGTAGACCAGACGCTGCCTGGAAAGCTTCCGCAGAAAAAAATTGTAACGACTGCTGCCGCAGGATATAGTTCCTATGGCAATCAGATCGGGCTTGCAACCGGTCAGGTTGATGAAATTTATCATGACGGATATGCTGCCAAACGGATGGAAATCGGCGCGGTTGTGGCGGCTGCTCCCGCTGAGAATGTCCGCCGTCAGGAACCGGTTCCCGGCGATGTGGTGATTCTTCTTGGAGGAAAAACCGGACGCGACGGATGCGGCGGTGCGACCGGTTCGTCAAAATCGCACAATCTTTCTTCGCTGGAAAACTGCGGCGCGGAAGTGCAGAAGGGAAATGCGCCGGAGGAACGGAAACTCCAGCGGCTTTTCCGGAATAAAGAAGCTTCGCTTTTGATTAAACGCTGCAATGATTTCGGTGCGGGCGGTGTTTCGGTTGCTATCGGTGAACTGGCCGATGGGCTGATGATCGATCTGGATCTGGTTCCGAAGAAATATGAGGGGCTTGACGGTACGGAACTGGCGATCAGCGAATCGCAGGAACGGATGGCGGTTGTTGTGGAACCCAAAGATGTGGAACGTTTCCGGGCGCTTGCTGCGGAAGAGAATATCGAAGCGACGGTTGTGGCAACGGTCAGCGAGGAAAAACGCCTTGTGATGAAATGGAAAGGAAACATTATTGTTGATATTTCCCGTGAATTCCTGAATTCCAACGGAGCAGAAAAACATACGGAAGTGATTCTTTCCGCCCCCCAGCCGTTTGCAAAAACGGTATCCGGCAGTTTTGAAGAACAGTACCGGAACCTGGCCGCCGATCTGAATGTTTGTTCCCGGCGGGGACTGAGCGAACGTTTCGATTCGACCATCGGCGCGGGAACGGTTCTGATGCCGTTCGGCGGAAAATATCAGCAGACGCCGATTCAGGCGATGGCGCATAAAATCTCGCTGGAACACGGCGATACTTCGACCTGCTCGGTCATGGCATGGGGATACAATCCGTTTATCACCGAAAAATCGCCGTATCACGGCGCGTATCTTGCGGTGGTGGAATCGCTTTGTAAGCTGGTGGCCTCCGGCGCGTCCTTCACCGATGTTTATCTTTCATTCCAGGAATATTTTGAAAAACCCATGTCGGATCCCCGCCGTTGGGGCAAGCCGGTTGCGGCTGTTTTGGGCGCGTTTAAGGCGCAGAAGGATTTTGGCGTGGCCTCGATCGGCGGAAAAGATTCCATGAGCGGAAGCTTTGAAAATCTGGACGTTCCGCCTACGCTGGTTTCGTTTGCTGTTACCACCGAAGACATCGATCACATTCTTTCTCCGGAACTGAAAGGCGCGGGGCATTCTGTTTATCTGCTGAAGCCGGAGCAGAATAAGGACGGTTTGCCGGATGCGGAATCGTTAAAGAATGTTTTTGCCCGCGTTTCCTCTCTGGTTCAGAAAAAACAGGCGTTGGCGGTGTATACGCCTGGTTACGGCGGCATTGCCGAGGGTGTGATGAAAATGTGTTTCGGCAACGGAATCGGTTTCCGTTATGCGGATTCTCTGTCCGAAGATATTTTCGGTTACTGTTACGGCGGGTTTCTTGTGGAAACCGAGACGGCGCTTTCGGACGCGCTGCTTCTTGGAACGACTACCGATATCGGGCGGATCGAAAAAGACGGAAAAGCCGTTTCGCTTGCCGACCTTCTTTCGGTTTATGAAAATAAATTGGAATCGGTATATCCCTGTAATATCGATCAGACGGTAGCAGAAACGCCGAATCTTGCCTATGCGGCGGATCAGCGGCATGCGCCTGCGATCAAAGCGGCAAGACCGAAGGCTGTCATTCCGGTATTTCCCGGAACCAACTGTGAATATGATACGGCGAAAGCGCTGGAAAAGGCCGGTGCGGAAAGCGAGATCGTGGTAATCCGCAACCTGACGCCTCAGGCGGTTTCGGAATCGGTGGATTATTTTGCAAAAGCGCTGGAAAAGGCAAATATCGTCTTTATCCCCGGCGGTTTTTCGGGCGGAGACGAGCCGGAAGGGTCGGGAAAATTTATTACCGCTTTTTTCCGAAACGACAGTATCCGGGAAAGGGTAACCGATTTGCTGGAAAACCGGGACGGTTTGATGGCCGGAATCTGCAACGGTTTTCAGGCGCTGATTAAACTCGGCCTGGTGCCTTACGGAAAAATTGTTGACACCGATGAAACCTGCCCGACACTGACTTTTAATGTGATTGGCCGGCATCAGTCAAGACTTGTCAGAACCCGGGTTGCCTCGAACAAATCCCCGTGGCTTGCTGCAACGGAGCCCGGAGAAGTATATACCGTTCCGATTTCCCACGGAGAGGGCCGGTTTATTGCTTCCGATGAATTACTGGCGCAGCTTGCCGGGAACGGGCAGATCGCCACGCAGTATGCCGATCTTTCCGGAAATGCTACGGGCGATATCCGCTTTAATCCGAACGGCTCTTTCTGGGCGGTTGAGGGAATCACTTCACCGGACGGCAGGGTCTTTGGAAAGATGGGACATTCCGAACGGATCGGAAACGGATTGTATAAAAATGTGGACGGACAGTACGATATGGGATTGTTTACCTCTGCTGTCAAGTATTTTCAATAAAAAGAAAGAAGCCGGCGAAAAATCCGCAGGCTTCTTTCTTTGTCTGTTTGTGTTTTCGGATCGATGGCTGGATTTTGGGTTCGGAAAACAGCGCGCCCGGCGGTTGCGGAAAAGCACGCTGCGGTTGGTTGACTTTTTTTATGGATGCTGATATACTGTAAATGCTGTCTATGTTGAATGCTCTGTCTAAAGCAGAAATTATCCAGCAAATGCAGATTGCCTATGAATATTTTATTGTAGAAAATAAAGATGTTAATTTTTCGTTCCCCATATTGATATTGGTGGGTGAGAAAGACAGCACAGGCAAGGTTAAGGCATATTGCAAAGAATGGGCAAAGCAAACAGGTTATCCTTTGCATTTTATAAAACAGGCAAAGCATTTTTCCAATGGAGATAATCCAGAGCAAGTCAATAAGGAAATAGAAAACTTTATTATTGATACTGTATACCAAGAAAGGAAAAATCATAATGCATTATGATGAGTATGGAAGCAAGGAAAATCCGACGATCCTTCTGCTGCATGGGGCGGGTGCGCTTGATACATTTTGTAGGCAGTATTGCTTTTCTGATAAATATCATCTTATTGTACCTCATTTAGCAGGCGCAGGAAGGGCGGCTGGTGAGATTTATGAGCCAGAAAAGACCGTAGAGAAACTTTTTACGCTCATTAAATCCCTACAGAAAAAGCGAATCGGAGTAATCGGTCATTCGCTTGGAGGTCAGATTGCAATAATGCTTGTCAGCAGACAGCCCGAATTATTTAACTTTGCCGTATTTTTAAGCGCATGGGTAAATCCCAAGCCGAAAAAAATTAGGATGTACGGTTCTCTTTCGGGATTATCCGCAAAAATGTTGCATTGGAGATGGCTGGTGAAGTTTCAGGGAAAGTATTGGCATTATACCAGAGAACAGGCAAATAATATGGCTGAATATTCAAAACAGATTACTCCGCTGGTGTATCACTCCTTCTTTTCCAATACATTGGATTTATCAAAGTTATCGGAATATCAAG
The DNA here is from genome assembly GCA_948443805.1 of uncultured Clostridia bacterium. Classification (GTDB taxonomy): domain Bacteria; phylum Bacillota; class Clostridia; order Oscillospirales; family UBA644; genus CAOJUB01. Next base: position 44,707 of record CAOJUB010000005.1, read on the forward strand.
CAGTAACGGTACCGATGTTGGCGATTTGCGGGAGCAGGGAAGTCAGCGATATGAAAACTTCTCTTGCATTACTTGCTCAAAATTCAAATTGTCGAGCAATAACATTACAAGGAGCAAACCACGACTTCCCAATGCGCAATGCCAAGCAACTTAATCCAATGCTTGAAAAATTTATATTGGAGTGTTTATGAAACGAGAAACAAAATGGATTTATGTCTTCATATCGTCTGCCATCCTTTCCTGGTATAAAGGCAAACAGTCCTGCAAAGGTATAAATTCTATGCAGCAGGAATGGCACAATAGATGTTGATTTCACGCGGAGAGCCTTGTCCGATAACGGCTGGTTGTTCAGCGAAAGAAAACTGTTGGACCAGATGTGCGCGGCGTTTGACAGCGTTTTGGAGATTTATTTCTTTTTGAAGGACGCGCTTCGGCAGAGGGAGCCGGTTTCTTTTTTTAACGGTTCGGGGAAAAATGTCGAAAAATGAAAAGTTCGGAAAATCGTAGGAAATATCAATCGCTTTTCTCTTGAAAAATATGGGGTTTTGTGTTAATATAAGGTATAAAAGGAACACACACCTTGATGGAGTGCGTTCCTCAAGGAAGAATGCCTTTCGGTTCTTCAACCGAACAACGTTTTGCGTTGCCGTCATTCTTCTGGTTCAAAAATTGTGGTATAAAAAGAACAGCAAGTTGTTCTTAGGAAAAAAGCGTTTCAACCGTTCGGTTGAAAATCCGTTCCTGATAACCGCTTTTTTCCGGTGCGAAATTTATGGTATAATAACCTTATGAAACAAGCGGAAAATGGAGATTAAAATTGTATTTTGTGGGGTAAAATCCCAACGGAGGATAAAGAAGATGATTTTAAAAAACGGAACCGTATACGACGACAGTTTTGAACCGGTAAAAACCGATATTGCCGTGGAAGGCGAAAAAATTGCAAAGCTTGCGCCCGGACAGGCCGGCGAAGGGTTTGACCTGACCGGTATGACTGTGATTCCCGGCATGATCGATATGCATATCCACGGCTGCGGCGGCGCCGACGCCGGAGATGCGACGCCCGAAGCGCTGGAAGCGATGAGCCAGTGTTTGGTTCAGCGGGGTGTTACCTCGTTTTGCCCGACTTCTATGACGCTTTCTTTTGAGGAACTGACAAAAATTTTTGCCAATATCGATGAACAGAAGGATAAAGTTGGCGGGGCGTATATTCAGGGGATCAATATGGAAGGACCCTATATTGCCATGTCGAAAAAGGGCGCGCAGAACGCTCTGTATGTAAGAAACCCTGATAAAGAAGAGTTTAAAAAACTATATGACGAATGCAACGGCGCAATCCGGATTGTGGATATCGCGCCCGAGTGTGAAGGCGCAGAGGAATTTATCAAGGAAGTTCAGCCCTACTGCCCGGTTTCTACGGCGCATACCGCTGCCGGATACGATGAGGCCTGCAAAGCCATTGAGTGGGGTGTTCGCCATACCACGCATCTGTATAACGCGCAGAGCGGGCTGACACACCGTGCGCCCGGCGTTGTCGGCGCAGTGTTTGATAATGCGGAGAAATACGGCGTTCGCGCCGAACTGATCTGCGATGGTTTCCATATCCATCCTGCGGCGCTTCGGATCGCATTCCGTCAGCTCGGGGAAGATAACAGCGTAATTGTCAGCGATTCGATGCGGGCGGCCGGTCATACCGACGGAGAATATGATCTCGGCGGACAGACCGTTTATGTCAAGGACGGAAAAGCGCTGCTTGCCGACGGCACCATTGCCGCCTCAACTTCCAATCTGTATGAGGAACTGAAAAACGTGATTTCTTTCGGCATTCCTTTTAAGCAGGCTGTCAAGTCGGTTACTATTAATCCGGCAAAAGCAATCCGCGTTGATGACAAGACCGGTTCGATCAAAGAGGGAAAGTATGCGGATCTTTTGGTTCTGGATAAAGATCTGAATATTAAACTGGTTGTTGTGAAGGGCGAGGTAAAGGTGAACCGTCTGTAATTGTATTATCAGTCTGAAAAGGTCTTAACGGAGAAATCGTTAGGGCCTTTTATTTTCATTTCAGGTGGGAATGAAAGATAGCCGAAGAGGTTTTGCCGCCGGTTTCTTTCTTTTCTTGTGACACATATAATTTCCAAAATATTAAAGATTTTGCCCTTGATTATTCGAGGGAAAAAGTGTAGTATAATAAAGGTAGAGCATTGATTGTCAATTTTTTAACAATTTAGCTCTTTTATCTGTTCGCGGATATCAAAAAATGCGCTTGGCAAAGGCTTTTCCCATTATTTTTCTTGTTCCTTCTGCCGTCCCGCATTTGAAAGAAAGGATTGGAATTGAAACATGGCTAAAAAAGAAGCAGTGAATCTGGTAGACAGCGTCGAGGCTCTTGAAGCAAAGATTGCTGAGGTACGCCAGGCTCAGAAAGAATTTTCCCAGTATACGCAGGAACAGGTTGACGCTATATTCCTTGCCGCGTCGATCGCCGCAAACCAGGCGCGGATTCCGCTGGCAAAGATGGCGGTTGAGGAGACCGGCATGGGCGTCGTAGAGGATAAGGTTATTAAAAATCATTATGCCGCAGAATATATCTATAATGCTTATAAAGATACAAAGACCTGCGGGGTTATCGAAGAGGACAAGGCGTACGGCATGAAAAAAATTGCCGAGCCGATCGGGGTTGTCGCCGCGGTTATTCCGACGACGAATCCGACTTCCACGGCGATTTTCAAGACGCTGATTTCGCTGAAAACCCGCAACGGAATCATTATCAGTCCGCATCCGAGAGCGAAGAAAAGCACCATTGAGGCCGCAAAAGTCGTTCTTGAGGCAGCGGTGAAAGCCGGCGCGCCGAAAGGCATTATCGGCTGGATTGACGTTCCTTCGCTGGAACTGACCAATCTGGTCATGAAAGAGGCGGACATCATTCTGGCAACCGGAGGCCCCGGTATGGTAAAGGCCGCGTATTCCAGCGGGAAACCGGCTCTCGGCGTCGGCGCGGGAAATACGCCGGCGATTATCGATGATACGGCCGATATTCTTCTTGCTGTAAACTCGATTATTCATTCAAAAACTTTTGATAACGGTATGATCTGCGCTTCGGAGCAGTCGGTAATCGTTCTTGACAGCGTATATGAAGCCGTCAAGGCAGAGTTTGCTGCAAGAGGCTGTTATTTCCTGAATCCCGAAGAGACGGAAAAGGTCAGAAAAACCATTATTATCAACGGCGCGCTGAACGCGAAGATCGTCGGGCAGAAAGCGCATACTATCGCCGCCCTTGCCGGTGTGACCGTTCCGGAAGATGCCAAAATTCTGATCGGCGAAGTGGAAAGCGTTGATATTGCAGAAGAATTCGCGCATGAAAAACTGTCGCCCGTTCTGGCGATGTACCGCGCGAAAGATTTCGGCGAAGCGTTGGATAAGGCGGAAAAGCTGGTTGCCGACGGCGGTTTCGGCCATACTTCTTCGGTTTATCTGAACGAAACGACCGAACTGGCCAAAATTGATGAATTTGCCAAGAGAATGAAGACCTGCCGTATTTTGGTAAATACGCCTTCTTCGCAGGGCGGAATCGGCGATCTGTATAATTTCAAACTCGCGCCTTCCCTGACGCTGGGCTGCGGTTCCTGGGGCGGAAACTCGGTTAGTGAAAACGTTGGGGTAAAACATCTTCTCAATGTGAAAACAGTTGCGGAAAGAAGGGAAAATATGCTGTGGTTCAGAGCGCCTGAAAAGGTTTATATCAAAAAAGGATGTCTGCCGGTTGCTCTCAGTGAACTGAATACCGTGATGAACAAGAAGAGAGTGTTTATCGTAACCGATAATTTCCTTTTCGAAAACGGATATACCAAACCGATTTCCGATAAACTGGACGAAATGGGAATCGTTCACAATACCTTCTCTAACGTTGCGCCCGATCCCTCACTGGCTTCCGCGAAAGAAGGCGCTGCACAGATGGCGGCTTTCAAACCGGACTGCATTATTGCGGTCGGCGGCGGTTCTGCAATGGACGCGGCAAAGATTATGTGGGTTCTCTATGAACATCCTGAAGTTGACTTCCTGGATATGGCCATGCGCTTTATGGATATCCGGAAGAGAGTTTATACCTTCCCGAAAATGGGCGAAAAAGCGTACTTTATTGCAGTTCCTACCTCTGCCGGTACCGGTAGCGAAGTAACGCCGTTTGCCGTTATTACCGATGAAAGCACCGGGGTGAAATATCCGCTTGCCGATTATGAACTGATGCCGAATATGGCGATTGTCGATGCAGATATGATGATGAACGCGCCGAAGGGGCTGACTTCCGCTTCGGGTATCGATGCGGTTACCCATGCGCTGGAAGCCTATGCTTCCATGCTGGCGACCGATTATACCGACGGTATTGCGCTCCGTTCGCTGAAAATGGTGTTTGAATATCTGCCCAGAGCCTATGACAATGGTCCGAACGACCCGGTTGCCAGAGAAAAAATGGCGAACGCCGCAACGATGGCCGGTATGGCTTTTGCCAACGCATTCCTCGGCGTATGCCACTCTATGGCGCATAAACTGGGCGCTTTCCATCATATTCCTCACGGTGTTGCCAACGCGCTTTTGATTGAAGAAGTTCTTCGTTTCAACGCTGCTGAAGTTCCTCCCAAGATGGGTACTTTCTCGCAGTACGATCATCCGCATACGCTGGCTAGATATGCGGAAGTTGCCGATTATCTCGGAATTCCGGGCAAAACCGATGAAGAGAAATTGGAAGGTCTGATTGCCAAGATTGCCGAACTCAAAGAGAGAGTTGGGATCAAGAGAACGATCAAAGAGTACAACATTGATGAAAAAGTATTCCTTGACAATCTTGATGAAATGGTTGAACAGGCTTTTGACGACCAGTGCACCGGGGCAAATCCGAGATATCCGCTGATGTCGGAAATCAAGCAGATGTATCTGAATGCTTATTATGGCGACGCTGCCGCAGCGAAACGCAAAGCAAAATAAGTGTTTGTTTGAAACGATCTTGCCGCAGTAACGGCAAGAGGTTGATTTTGGATCCAGACATGACGGTTGATTTGATCCGGGCGGAGAGTTTGTTTGTTCTTCGTCCGGAACCGACCCGAACTATTTTATATGCCGCTTCCCGGCGGCGGAAAGGACAAATCTATGAAATATGATGAAATTCTTGCGGAACGCAGCCATAAAAAGATTTACCGTGACGGGGATAAAGTTGTTAAAGTTTTTGACAGCAATTATTCTACTTCGGATATCCTGAACGAGGCGCTCAATCATGCCAGAGTTTCTGAAACGGATCTTCCCATCCCGGAATTTCTCGACGTGGATAAAACGGAAGACGGCTGGGCCATTGTTACACAGTTTATCGAAGGAAAAACCTTGGCTGCGCTGATGGAGGAAAATCCGTCGAAAAAGAAAAGTTACCTGGAAAAGTTTATCGATCTGCAAATGCGGGTTCACAGCAAGCGCGCGCCGCTACTGAATAAGCTGAAAGATAAAATGAACCGGAAAATCGAACAGTCTCCGCTGGACGCAACCGTTCGGTATGAACTTCACACCCGTTTGGAGTCTGCTCCGAAACACAATAAAGTTCTTCATGGAGACTTTACGCCCGGCAATATTATTGTAACGCCTGCCGGAAAATGGTATGTAATCGACTGGGCGCACGCAACGCAGGGCAATGCTGCCGCAGACGCTGCGCGGACGTATCTTCGCTTCTGCCTGGCCGATGATAAGGAAACTGCCGATCTGTATCTGGAGCTGTACTGCAAAAAGAGCGATACCGCCCGTCAGTATGTTCAGAAATGGCTGCCGATTGTCGCCGCATCGCAGTTGGTCAAGAATAAGCCTGCTGAAAAAGAGCTGCTGATGAGCTGGGCAAACGTTGTGGATTACGAATAAAAAGCGGAGTACTTCTGTTGTTTGAAGTTGATTTTCTGCGTATTTTTCCGCCGGAATTGTTATTCCGGCGGAAATTTTTTTCGGTGGATGCTGTTTTCCCGGTTCCCAAAATCAAAAAATAATATTTTCACTTGTCAATTTTTTGCATAAAATATGAATATTTCATGATGGAAACCGTATAAACGGGCATTTTTCTCATAACATCATCGGAAAACGGCCTTTGCGTTCAAAAAATTTATTGATTATGAATAAAAAATGAACTAATTGTAACCTTATTGACAAATGCCCTCCTGATTTGATATAATAAAATCACAAAACCATATGATGGGAGGACAAAAAATGGAAAATCAGAAGAACACAATGGCAATTGCCTCTTTGGTTTGCGGCATTGTCAGCCTGATCGGAGACTTTATTCCGTTTATCAGCTATTTCTCGTTTATTATCGGTATTCTTGCAATCGTATTCGGTGCAAAAGGCCTGAAGTTTGCAAAAGAAACCAATATCGGTAAAGGTCTTGCAATCGCAGGTCTCGTAATGGGTATCATCGCGGTTGTTATGGGCGTTGTTGCGGTTCTCTGCGTAATTTGCGCTGCCGGCGTTCTCGGCGCTGCTGCTATCGCAGGAAACGCATAAGTTCGTTACAAACGAGAAAAGGAAATGACATGAGGGGATTCCCTTATGTCATTTTTATTCCTTCCGATTCCGATTTTTTGTAAAGGATTTTTTTATGATACCGAATGTTACCGTTTTCGGCCGTTCCCTCAGTTTTTATATGGTGATGGTTCTGGTCGGTATTTTTGTTGCCGGGTTTTACGCGCTGCGGCAGGCGAAAAAAAGGGGACTGGATGAAATTGATTTTTTATTTACGCTGCTCTGGAGCAGCGTCGGCGTCTTTTTCGGCGGCCATTTATTATATGCCGTGACCAACTATGAGGCGTTCGGCACGTTTTTATCTTCGTTCGACGAAATCTGGGCGCGGGGCGATTTTCTCAACTATGTGCTTTTTCTTTTCGGCGGAAGCGTTTTTTACGGGGGGCTGCTCGGCGGTCTTTTTGCCGGACGCACCTATGCGGAAAAGAAAAGGCTTCCGGTGGACGGATATTCCGATATCGCCGCATCGATGATTCCGTTGTTCCATGTTTTCGGCAGGCTGGGCTGTTTTTTTTCCGGCTGCTGTTACGGGGTGGAATCTTCGTTCGGCTTTGTTTACCGCTATTCTCCTGTGGCGGAGGCAAACGGTGTTTGCCGGTTTCCGGTGCAGTTATTGGAAGCGGGCTGTAATTTGCTGTTGTTTGTTGTTTTATACTGGCTTCTCAGAAAGGGGTTTCAGCGGGGACGGCTTTTGTACTTTTATCTGATTGCTTACGGCTGCATACGCTTTGCTGATGAATTTTTGCGAGGCGATTCGTACCGGGGCGTTTTTTTCGGCATTTCAACCTCTCAGGGGATCGCCGTGGCAACGATTCTGGTTTCGGTGATTCTTCTTTTGAAAAACAGGCCGGTTCAGAAAAAAAATACCTGACCGATGACAAAAAAGAAATAAAATAACCGTTTGGTTTTCCCCAAACGGTTATTTTTTTGCCTGAAAACAAAAAGAGTGAAAAATCGCTATTTTTCATCGGCAGATGTTACAAATAGTTTCTGCTTTTGGAACGCCACGGGAACTTTTCGGAAATTTTCGGGGAACAGCCGATTGTTATAATAATAGACAGCAAGGGTTGTAAAACCGCTTGAAAAATAAAAGGAGGCGTTCATAATGACGTATTTTGACGCGATTGCAAAGATTGTTTCGGAGCGTACCGGCTGTGACGTTTCGGCAGTGAAACCCGAAAGCAAGTTTTCTGAATTGGGAATTGATTCTCTGGATACCGTAGAACTTCTGATGAGCCTGGAGGATGAAATCGGGATTGAGATTGAACTGGATCAGAAAGTGGAAACCGTTGCTGATTTGGATCAGTTTATTCAGAGCAAACAGGGTTAAGCGCCATGATTCGTTCTGAGATTTGTGAAATGCTGGGACTTCGGTATCCAGTATTTCAGGGCGGAATGGCCTGGATTGCCGATGGAAAACTGGCGGCAGCGGTTTCACAGGGCGGCGGACTGGGAATTATTGCCGCAGGCAATGCGCCTGCTGAAACCGTCCGGGAGCAGGTTCGGACTGCCCGGACGCTGACTGCCGGACCGATCGGCGTAAATATTATGCTGATGAGCCCTTTTGCCGATGAGATTGCGCGTATGGTTGTGGAGGAAAAGGTAGAGGTTGTCACGACCGGCGCGGGAAATCCCTCCCGGTATATGGATTCCTGGAAACAGGCGGGTATCCGGGTTATTCCGGTAGTTGCTTCGGTTGCTATGGCGAAACTGATGACGCGTCTGGGAGCGTCCGCCCTGATCGCTGAGGGGGGCGAAAGCGGCGGCCATGTGGGAGAGTTGACAACGATGGCGCTGGTTCCTCAAATTTGCGACGCGACAACGCTTCCGGTGCTTGCCGCCGGCGGAATTGCAGACGGCAGAGGCGCCGCGGCCGTGTTTTTGCTGGGCGCCTGCGGAATTCAGATGGGAACCCGTTTTCTGAGCGCGGAAGAGTGTACGGTTCATCCGCTGTATAAAGAAAAGATTATAAAAGCTACCGATCTGTGCACCATGGTGACAGGAAAACGGCTGGGGCATCCGGTACGGAGCCTTCGCACGCCTTTTGTCAGAGCTTATGCCAAGGCGGAATACGGAGGCATGCCGGATGAGGAATTAGAAGCGCTGGCTTCGGGCGCGCTTCGGCTTGCCGTGCAGGAAGGCGATAACGAACGGGGATGTTTTCTTGCCGGGCAGGTTGCGGCAATGGTCAAAAAGGAACAGCCGGCCGCTGAAATTATCAGGGAAGTGATGGAGGAGACGGAAGCTCTCCTTCTGAGGGCGCCGCAATGGATAAAATAGCGTTTGTTTTTTCCGGTCAGGGCGATCAGTATGCCGGTATGGGGAAAGAATTTTTTGAAAAATATCCGGCCGCTGCATCGGTTTATTCCTTGTGCGACCGGATTCGTCCGGGGACTTCGGCGCTCTGCTTTGAAGGGCCGGAGGAGGCGTTGAAGGAAACAAAGAATACCCAGCCCTGCCTGTTTGCGACAGAGTTGGCTGCGGCTGCGGTTCTGGCGGAAAAAATCGGTATGCCCGATGCGGTTGCCGGGTTTTCGCTCGGAGAGGTTTCTGCGGCGGCGTTTTCCGGTGTTTTTGATTGGGAAACCGGTTTTCGGCTTGTCTGCCGACGCGGAGAATTGATGCAGCGCGAAGCGGAAAAGTTCGATACTTCGATGGCCGCGGTTTTAAAATTATCGGCTGAGACAGTGATATCATTGTGCGGCCGGTATCCGGATTTGTATCCGGTAAATTTCAATTGTCCCGGACAGATTTCTGTTTCCGGTCTGACCACTCAGATGTCCAGTTTTTTTGAAGACGTCAAGGCAGCCGGCGGCCGCGCCCTTCCGCTGAAGGTAAAGGGTGCGTTTCATTCTCCTTTTATGAAGGCGGCGGCAGACGATTTTTTGAACGATTTGAAGCAGGCGGCGATTCTTCCCGGTAAAATTCCGCTTTATTCCGACCTGACGGCGGAGATTTATACAGAAGATATTCCGGGACTGCTGTCGGCGCAGATCAGCAGTCCTGTACAATGGGAAAAGCTGATCGGCAACATGATTGCCGCAGGTGTCGGTACGTTTGTGGAAATCGGCCCCGGCCGGACGCTGACGAATATGATCCGGAAGATTTGTAATTCTGTTCGCGCATTGACGGCGGCGGAATTTCTTGCAGAAACGGAAAACCGAGAAACCGTTTCTGCGGAAACCTGACGGGTTTTGCCGAAAATCTGAAATAAAAGAGATTTTTACAGGAGGAAAGCCATGACGCATGAGATATTAAAGGGCAAAGTCGCGGTCATTACGGGGGGCGGCCGCGGAATCGGCGCGGCTATCGCAGAGAAAATGGCTGCGCTGGGAGCCGACGTTGCTGTTTTATATGCGGGCAATCAGTCGGCGGCGGAATCCGTTTGTCTTCGTTGCAGACAGACATATGATATTCGGGCGGAAAGTTACCGGTGCGACGTATCGGATTTCAACGCTGTGAAAGAGACCGTGGCAAAGATAAAGGCTGATTTCGGTACCGTGCATATTCTGGTCAATAATGCGGGGATTACGCGGGACGGCCTTGCCGCAGTGATGAAAGAAGAGGATTTTGACGCGGTTCTTCAGACCAACTTAAAGGGTGCGTTTCATATGATTCGTCATTGCTGCGGGCTTTTTATCCGCAACCGGGAAGGCTGTGTGATCAATATCTCTTCGGTTTCGGGGCTGGCAGGAAATGCCGGCCAATGCAATTACGCTGCTTCGAAAGCGGGGTTGATTGGTCTTACGAAGTCGATCGCCAAGGAACTGGCGCCGAAGGGGATTCGCTGCAATGCGATCGCGCCGGGATTTATTGCTACGGATCTGACCGGGAATCAGGCGGAAAATCCGCTGCTTCGGATGGTGCCCTTAGGAAAAATGGGAACACCCGAGGATGTCGCCGAGGCGGCGGCGTATCTGGCGACCGCCCGGTATGTGACCGGTGAAGTGCTCCGCGTTGACGGCGGGCTTGCTATGTAAAAAAGGGGATTTGCCCTCCGGAACGGACGGGCAAACTTTCAAAGAAAGAATGGGATGATTATGTGTGAAAACAGAAGAGTTGCCGTAACCGGGATCGGTGCGGTTACTCCGGTGGGAAATACGGCGGCTGAAACCTGGGAAAGCATGAAATGCGGAAAAAACGGGATTGCGCCGATTACGTTGTTCAATACCGATTCGATGAAAGCCAAACTTGCCGCCGAAGTAAAGGGGTTTGATCCGAAAAGCTATCTGGAAGTGAATGAAGTGCTGCGTACCGACCGTTATGCGCAGTTTGCCGTGGCGGCGGTACAGCAGGCGGTGACCGAAAGCGGCGTGAAGGGAACGGTCGATCCGGAGCGGTTTGCCGTTCTTTTCGGTACGGGAATCGGCGGGATCGGTACCTTTGAAAAAGAACATACCAAGTTGTTGGAAAAAGGCCCCCGGCGCGTTTCTCCGCTGTTTGTTCCGATGATGATTGCGAATATGGCGGCGGGAATGATTGCAATCCGGCATGATTGCCGCGGTTCCGCCATGCCGGCGGTTACCGCCTGCGCTTCCGGTTCAAACGCAATCGGCGAGGCCATGCGGCTCATTCGTCACGGTTATGCCGATGCTGTGATTACCGGCGGTGCAGAAGCTGCGGTGACGGCCTCTGCAGTTTCCGGTTTTGTCAATATGCAGGCGCTTTCTGTTTCGGAAGACCCGGACGCCGCTTCTCTGCCTTTTGATAAACGCCGGAACGGTTTCGTTATTGGGGAAGGGGCGGTTGCGCTGATTCTGGAAGAATATGAGCATGCCAAAGCCCGCGGCGCAATCATTTACGGCGAAGTCTGCGGATACGGTTCGACCTGCGACGCTTACCATATCACCGCGCCTCACCCCGAAGGCAGGGGCGGCGTACGTGCCATGGAAGAGGCGATGCGGGAGGCCGGATATACGGAGAAAGACACGGTGTATATCAATGCGCACGGAACCGGTACGCCGATGAACGATGCGGTGGAAACGCTGGTGATTAAACAGGCGCTCGGAGAAGAAAAAGCCGGAGAGGCATATGTCAGTTCCACCAAGTCCATGACCGGACATATGCTCGGCGCAGCCGGCGCTGTTGAAGCTCTGGCTTGTTTGTATGCTCTCAACGAAGGAATCATTCCTCCGACAATCAACTTGAAAGAACAGGATGAGGCCTGTAATCTGAATGTGGTTTCGCAAAAAGCAATCCGGGCGGAATGTACGCTTGCTTTGTCCAATTCTCTGGGATTTGGGGGGCATAATGCCTGCCTTGCTTTCAGAAAGGCGGAAAACTGACGATATTTTTGCCGTTTATTTTTATAAGAAAGGAAGCTTTCGCAACGCGAAAGCCATGGTTGCCATGATGAAAGAGACCGATATCCGCAGATATGCGGGGCTGATGAGGGAACTGGGGCTGACCGGACTGGAAATCACCGAAGATAATCGCGTGGTTCGTTTGGAACGGACCGCTGCCGCAGAAAATCGGCCGGCCATTGTTCCGGAAACGGTTCCGGCTGATTCTGCGGAAGAAAAAAATACCGGCTATATCAGTGTAAAATCTCCGATTGTCGGGGTGTTTTACGCTGCGCCGGCCGAAAATGCCGAATCGTATGTGTCGATCGGCGACCGGGTAAAAAAGGGACAGACGCTTTGCATCATTGAAGCAATGAAATTAATGAATGAAATTCCGGCCGAAGAGGAAGGAGAGATTTCAGAAATTTGTGTAACCGACGGTCAGGTGGTGGAATTCGGCACCGAACTGTTCCGGATTCGGAGGACTGGCGTATGAATCGGGAAGAAATCATGAAAATACTGCCCCACCGGGACGATATGCTTTTGTTGGACGATGTCCAAAACCGGGAGGGGACGGCTGTTGGCCATTATACGGTTCGCGGCGATGAATTTTTTTTGCGCGGCCATTTTCCTGGAAATCCGATTGTTCCCGGCGTGATTTTGTGTGAGATTCTTGCGCAGTCTGCCTGTGTTTTGATGCAGGATGCTTTAAACGGCGGAAAACTGCCGGTTTATACCGGACTGAACCGCGTTAAATTCCGCTCCCCGGTTCGGCCGGGCGATACGGTTGAAACGCAGTGCCGGATTTTGCGGGTAAAACATCCTTTTTATTTTGCGGAGGGTTCGGTGACCGTCGGCGGACGGGTCTGCGTCTCGGCTGAATTTTCTTTTGCGGTTACGGGAGAGTAGATATCATGTTTTCAAAAATATTGATTGCCAACCGCGGTGAAATCGCCGTCCGGATTATCCGGGCCTGTAAAGAGATGGGCGTTGCCACCGTTGCGGTGTATTCCGAAGCGGATAAAAATGCGCTTCACGTTGCTCTGGCCGATCAGAGCTATTGTATCGGCGGATCGGAGGCCTCGGACAGTTATCTGAATGAAAATCAGATTATCAGCACGGCGGTGCTGGCCGGTGCGCAGGCGATTCATCCCGGTTATGGTTTTCTTTCGGAAAACGCTCATTTTGCCCGGCTTTGCCGGAAAAACGGCCTGGTGTTTATCGGTCCCGGCCTGGAAAGTATGGAACGGCTCAGCGATAAGGCAATCCTAAAGGAACTGATCAGGCATACCGGGCTTACTGTGATTCCGGGAACCAAAGCTGTTTCTTCGGCCGAAGAAGCGCGGAAAGCGGCCGATACGATCGGCTATCCGGTCATGCTGAAAGCCTGTTCGGGCGGCGGCGGACGCGGTATCCGGCTGATCCGGACAGCGGATGAGATGGAAGAATCTTATTTGCAGGCCAGCAGTGAAGCTACCAGCGCTTTTGGCGACGGCAGCGTTTATCTGGAAAAATATATTTTCCCCGCACGGCATGTGGAGCTTCAGGTTCTTGCCGATGAGTATGGAAACGCCGTTTGTCTTGGAGAACGGGATTGTTCCCTGCAGCGGCGCAATCAGAAACTGGTGGAGGAAAGTCCGTCTCCCGCCGTGACCGGGGCGCAGCGTGAAAAAATGATTGGCCTTGCTGTGGAAGCGGTAAAAAAGATCGGTTATGTGGGCGCGGGAACATTGGAGTTTTTATTGGATCAGGACGGGAATTTCTGGTTTATGGAAATGAATGTCCGGCTTCAGGTCGAGCATTGCGTAACCGAAATGCTGACCGGAGTTGATTTGGTCAAATGGCAGATCCGCATTGCTGCAGGCATACCGCTGAATTTTACGCAGCAGGACATCTGTATGCAGGGTTCGGCGATTGAATGCCGTATTAATGCGCTGAGCTGCGGAACGCTGCAGATGCTGCATGTCCCCGGCGGACCGTCCGTCCGTTTTGATACCTACCTGATTGCGGGGACGGCCGTCTCTCCCTATTATGATTCTCTTCTCGGCAAATTGATTGTTTTTGCAAAAACGCGGGAGGAAACGCTTCGGAAAATGCGGGCTGCTCTCTGTGAACTTGTAATTGACGGAATTTCGACCAATATTAAAGAACAATTGCGGATTGTAGAAGACGACCGGTTTATTTCCGGGAATTATGATCTTACTTTTATGGGCAACAGGTGAAAAATATGGCGTTATTACATTTTTTAAAACCGAAAAATCAGCTTGAGGAAGGCGGAAGAACCTCGGCGCCTGTTCAGCAGGACGCCGGCGAGCCGGAAAAAAACTGCCCGAATTGTCATAAAGATATTCCGCTGAGCCGTCTTTGGGCCGGCGGGTTGGTCTGCCCTTGCGGGTATCATTTCCGGATGAAATCCCGTCAGCGGATTCAGATGATTGCCGATCCCGACAGTTTTCATGAACTGTATTCGGAAATGCGGTCGGGAAATCCGCTGCGTTTTCCCGGATACAAGGAGAAAGCGGAGACGGTTCGTGCGGCAAGCGGCGAGGAAGAGGCGGTTGTTTGCGGCACGGCGAAGATCGGAAACCAAAACTGCTGTCTGTTTGTGATGGAACCGTATTTTATGATGGGCAGCATGGGAAGCGCGGTAGGAGAGAAAATTACGCTGTTGTTTGAGTATGCCGCCGAACACCGGCTTCCGGTCGTCGGTTTTACGGTTTCGGGCGGCGCCCGGATGCAGGAGGGGCTGCTGTCTTTGATGCAGATGGCGAAAACCAGCGCGGCGATTAAGCGGCACGGTGATGCGGGTTTGTTTTATCTTGCGGTGCTGACCGATCCGACAACCGGCGGGGTAACCGCCAGCTTTGCCATGGAGGCGGATATTATTTTGGCGGAACCCGGGGCAACGGTTGGTTTTGCCGGCGCAAGAGTGGTTGAACAGACAACAAAAAAATCGCTTCCAAAGGGGTTTCAGAAATCGGAATTTGTTTTGACGCACGGGTTTTTGGATGGTATCGCCGCCCGGTCGGAACAGAAAAAGTTATTAAGCGAGCTTCTTGCCATGCACAGCGGGAGGAGGATTTCATGAGCGGCGCCTACAGCCGGGTCAGACAGGCTCGGGACAATGGCAGACCTACGGGGCTGGATTATATTAAAAATATTTTTGACGGATTTATCGAACTGCATGGAGACCGCCGTTATGCCGACGACCCGGCGATTGTCGGCGGGATTGCGACGCTGAACGGCAATCCTGTTACGGTCATTGCGATCGAAAAAGGGCATACGGCCAAAGAGCGCACCTATCGGAATTTCGGCGCGCCGCATCCGGAGGGTTACCGCAAAGCGCTTCGGCTGATGAAACAGGCGGAAAAATTCGGCCGGCCGGTGATCTGTTTTGTCGATACGTCGGGCGCTTACTGCGGGGTTGGTGCGGAGGAACGCGGACAGGGGCAGGCAATTGCCGAAAATCTGTTGGAAATGTCAACGCTTTGCGTTCCGATTGTGTCTGTTCTGATTGGGGAAGGCGGCAGCGGAGGCGCGCTTGCACTGGCTCTTGCCGACCGGGTTTGGATGCTGCAGAACGCGGTCTATTCTGTGATTTCTCCCGAGGGCTGCGCCAGCATTCTTTGGAAGGATTCGTCTAAGGCGGAAACGGCGGCGGAAAGCCTGAAATTAACGGCTGAAGACGCGAAAAGTTTTGGGGTTGTCGAACGTATTCTTTCAGAAAAAGAAATAGGGAAAAAAGAATTTTATCATCGTATCCGTACCCTGTTAACCGAGGAAATCGGCGAACTGGCAAACGACCTGGATCTGATCGGAAAGCGGTATGAACGGTTCCGCCGGATCGGAACCGAGACGGTTATAAAGGAGTCTGTATGAGTTTATATCAGAAATTCTGTATAGAAAAAATTGACGAAAGAGGCTGTTTGAAAGAGTTTTCTTTGCAATATCCTGAAAATTTTAATTTCGCTTATGATGTGGTGGACGTCATTGCCGAAACAGAGCCGGAGAGAAAAGCCCTTGTCTGGTGCAACACTGAAAATACGGAACATGTTTTTACTTTTTCCGAAGTGAGGGCTTACAGCAATCAGATTGCCAATGTTCTCCGGAAGCATGGAATCGGCCGGGGCGACCGGGTTATGCTGGTGCTGAAACGGCACTATGAATATTGGTTTGCGGCGATTGCGCTCCATAAACTGGGTGCGGTGATGATTCCTGCAACGCATATGCTGACGGTCGGCGATTTTTCCTACCGGCTTGAGGCGGCGCATGTCAAAGCGGTGATTGCCACGCCGCAGGACGGCGTGCCGGAACGGATTAAGACGGCCTTGGCGCAAATCGGTCTCTCCGCGCAGCTTTGGTGCGTGCGCGAGGAAGTTCCGGGGGCGGAAAATCTGACGGCGGCTATGGCGGCGGCTTCCTGTGAATTCCCCCGGGAAGAAACCCGGGCGGAGGATCCGATGATTCTTTATTTTACTTCCGGAACGACCGGTTACCCGAAGGGGGTTATTCACGATCATACCTATCCTTTGGCGCATATCGTTACGGCAAAATACTGGCAGCAGGCCGCCGACGGCGGGCTGCACTTTACGGTGGCTGAAACCGGCTGGGCCAAAGCTTCATGGGGGAAACTGTACGGTCAGTGGCTTGTGGGCAGCGCTGTGATGGTTTATGATTTTGATAATTTTGATCCCAAACAGCTGGTTCAGGTAATCAACCGTTACGGCGTGACGTCTTTTTGCGCGCCGCCTACGGTCTACCGTTATCTTGTCCGGAAAGGGATCCCTTCCATGCCGTCGCTTCGCCATGCTTCCACGGCCGGGGAAATGCTGTTGCCGGACGTGTTCCGCCAGTTTACGGAACAGACGGGGCTGCCGCTTTGCGAGGGATACGGACAGACCGAAACGGCGCTTTTAATGGCGAATTTTAAGGGAAACGATCCGGTAGACGGCGCTCTGGGGACGATTTCGCCGTTTTACCGGATTGAATTGCGCGATAAAGAGGGAAAACCCGTGCCAGTCGGTGAAATCGGGGAAATTGTGGTTCTTCCTTCTCAAAACGGAAAAACGCCGGGTATTTTTTCCTCATATCTTGATAAGGAAGAGCAATACCGTTATGTATGGCGCGGCGGCGTTTATCATACCGGAGACGCGGCGTATCAGGACGGGAAGGGACGGTTTTGGTTCCACGGCCGTTTCGATGATATTATTAAAACCGGCGGATTCCGCGTTGGCCCGTATGAAGTGGAAAACGTGTTGATGAAGCATCCCGGGGTAGTTGAGTGCAGTGTCATCGGCGTTCCGGATAGGCTTCGCGGGCAGGCGATAAAAGCGGTAGTCGTGTTGGGAAAGGGATATACTCCTTCCAAGGAAACAGAACGGGATATCCGTGATTTTTGTAATCAGAAACTGGCGGAATATAAATGGATTCGGATTGTTGAGTTTGTTTCGGAAATGCCGAAAACGATCAGTGGGAAAATCCAGAAAAGCGTACAGCGGGAATCTGGTTCTTCTTCCTTTTAGAACCGGCGCGGTTTTGGAAAAGAACTTGAAATTTTTTCTCAAATATGGTACAATAAAGAATAACAGGTTGTTCTTAGGCGAACGCTTTTCAAAATGCGTTTTCTGTTATCTGCGCTTGTTTTCAATCCGCTTCATAAGGAGTTGCTATGGAAAATCAATACGATTTTACAGAAGAGATTTTTAGCCGGGATATCAGCGGCTTTCATCAGTATTCTTTGACCGACCCGGTTCATTTGGTTTATGTTAGCCGCAATCTCTGCGATATGCTCGGCGTTTCTGAAGACGAACTGCTGAGTGGGTCTGAAGATCGGTATGCCGCAATGGTGCACCCGTCCGATCAGAAAATTTATGCCGACATGATTGACGCGCTGCAGTCCCGGGAACAGTCTTTGACGGCTGTGTATCGTTTGATCAAAAAAGACGGAACGGCGCTTACCGTAAAAGACGCCGTCTCTTCCCGGCGGCTTTCCGACGGACGGCTTGTCGGTTATTCGGTTCTGACCGATGTTACCGATATCAAAAAAGAGAATGAAAATCTGCAGTTTCTGAACGAAACGATTCCCTGCGGATTTTTGAAATATACCTGCGAAAAACAACCCCGGATCACCTATATGAATCAGCGGGCGACGGATTTTTTACGGATTCCCAAAGTCCGTTCCGGAGAGATCGATTATCTGGAAATGTATAAAGAGAATATTTTTCTCCTGATTCCCATGGAGGAACGCCGCCGGTTTGCTTTATATCTGAACCGTGTTTATACTGCCGGTATTCCGATTGCCGGCGAAATGACGGTTCTTCGCTGCGACGGTACCAAGGCCTATCTTTTCGGTTGGGTGACAAAATGTGTAAACGAGCAGGGCGTAGAGGAATTTCAGAGCGTTTGCATGGATATTACGGAACGGCATCATGAAAAAAAGAACAGCGAGGCCAAACAATATCTGAAAGCGCTTACCGATGTTTATGACAAGATTTTTGAATATGATCTTTCCAACAATACCGTAAACTGTTTGAACAGCCACGGTTCGCCGATGTTTAAATGGCTGGAGAATATTCCGATGCAGATGGAGGATGCGACCGAAAAATGGATTGCCGGAACGGTGGTCGAAGAAGACCGTGAAAAAGTCCGGGCCTTTTTTTACGCTTTTCGGCAGAAACGTCTATACAAGTCCGGGGAAACGCCGCCGCAAATCATGTATAAAGCAACATCGTCAAGCGGGGAAGTCAAAACCTATACCGGCGTTTTTCTGAAGATGAACGAGGCTGTCAGTTTTTATTGCTGCCGGTGCGTGCCGGATCAGGCGGAGGTTGAGGATCTGAAAAACAAAACCGTTTCTCTGAAAGAAAGCATGCAGGAACTTTTGCACCGTTTTAAAGACGGTATTGCGGCCTTTGAGATTATCGGCGATTCGGTTACGCCTCTTTATGTCAGCGATAATGTGTGCGAATTTTTTGGGCTTTCTAAAGAAGAATGGCTGCGGTTAATGAAAAAAAACACGCCCATCCGGGATTTTGTTTCCTGCTGTGAAGTGTCTTATGAAGATTTTGCGGCGCTTCTGCGGACAGGCGAGGCAGAATTTACTTATTATGACCTTGAAAAGAATGGGGAACGGCGGATTAAGGCCATTTGCGCACCGAAATCACCGGAGGCTTCCCCCCGGTATGTGCTGTTATATAATATTGAAGGCGGAGAGCAAACGCAGGCGCCTTCTATATCCGGAACGCAAACGATTTCGGTTCGTACATTCGGGTATTTCGACGTCTTTGTCGATGGCCGGCCGATTGCATTCCGAAGCCAGAAAGCAAAAGAACTGTTTGCTTTGCTTGTTGACCGGCGCGGGGGATATGTTTCTTCGGAGGAAGCGATCGGTTTTTTGTGGGAAGAGGAACCGATCAGTTCTGTGACGTTGGCGCGTTACCGCAAAATTGCGCTCCGGCTCAAAAATACGCTGGAAGAATACGGAATTTCGGACGTGGTGGAATCGGTGCACGGGAAACGCCGTCTTGTAATGGAAAAAGTACAGTGCGATCTTTACGATTATCTTTCCGGCAGAGAAGAATATCTTGGCTTGTTTAAAGGGAGTTATCTTTCGAATTACAGCTGGGGGGAAACGACGTTGGGCGAGCTGCTGAATCGGTATGCCGACTGAGCGGTTCAGCGGCGTACGCTGAAAAGAAGGGGAAATTGATGATGGATGTTACGCTCCACCGGGTAAAATATTATGAAACCGATAAAATGGGGATTGTTCATCATTCCAATTATATCCGGTGGATGGAAGAAGCGCGGATGGATTTTCTGAACCGTCTTGGCTGCGGCGTAAAACAGTTTGAAGCCTGCGGGATAACTTCTCCGGTGGTGTCTCTTTCCTGCCGGTATCTGGCTTCCACAACATTTGACGATGAGATTGCCGTCCGCGTCTTCCTGGAATCCTATACCGGGGTTCGGCTTTCGTTCGGTTATGTGATGACCCATAACGGGACGGGAACAAAGGTTTTGACGGCGAATTCGTCGCACTGCCTGATGAATGCCGCAGGACGTCCGGTTTCGGTGAAAAAATATTTTCCTGCGCTGGATATAGAGCTGAAGCGCCTGGCGGAAAAAAAGAAAGAACAAGAAGACTGAGGGAACAGTCTTCTTGTTCTTTTTGAAAAAAGGGATATTATTTTTCCGTGGATCGTTTGATACCAATCAGGGTTATTATCAGCAGCGCCGGAAAAATCAGAGCAATGAGAAAGCCCGGCTTTAAGCTGTTTTCGAAAAAACCGGATACCGTTCCGACCAGCGTGGGCCCCGCCGTGCAGCCGAGGTCTCCTGCCAGCGCAAGAAAAGCAAACATGACCGTGCCGCCTGTCGGAATTGTTTTTGCCGCGGTGCTGAAGGCGCCGGGCCAGAGGATGCCGACGGCAAAACCGCAGATGCCGCATCCGATCAGTGAAAATACCGGAACCGGAGAAAGAGCGATCAGCAGATAGGTTGCGGCGCATAAAATACCGCTGAAAAGCATCGTTTTTTCCGCTTTTAATCCACCGCCGAATTTTCCGTAAAGAAGGCGGGATAATCCCATGGCGGAGGCGAAAAGCATAGGGCCTGCAAGGTCTCCGACCGTTTTTTCTACCCCCAGTCCCTGTTCGGCAAATACCGACGCCCATTGGCTGACGGCCTGCTCGCAGGCACCCGCGCAGGTCATCAGCAGAAGCATCAGCCAGAAGATTTTGTTCCGTACCAGTTCCCGCAGTGAAAGTCCCGGTATTTCTTCCCCGTACAGTTCCGGCATTGGAACTTTTGTAAAGATGATTGCGTTTACAGCAGGGATCAGCATCCAGATCAGGCATAGAATTTTCCAGTTGCCGATACCGAACAGCGAGAAAAAAATTGTTGAGAATAAAACGACTGCGACATGTCCCCAGCAGTAAAAAGAATGGAGCAGACTCATCTGCCGTTCCTTATTTTCAGCCGGACAGGCTTCCACAATGGGGCTGACAAGGACTTCCAGCAATCCGCCGCCGACGGCGTAGATCATAACGGAGATCAGAATACCGGCAAACGGCCGGCCGGTTATTTCGGGAAGAACCGTCAGCAGCGCCAGCCCCGCCGCGGCGAACAGGTGGGCGGTGACAGCAGCTTTTCGGTATCCGATTTTATGAATCAGCCCTGCGGAAAGCAGGTCGACCAGCAGTTGCAGACCAAAATTGAAGGTGACAAGGAACGTGATCTGGGCGATCGGGATTTGGTAATGAGAAGAAAAGGTCAGGAAGAGAAGCGGGGCGAAATTATTGACGATCGCCTGTACGATATAACCGGTAAAGCAGGCGCGGACAGTCGCTTGGTAGGGTCGTTTCATTTTTTTTCCTCTGATTTTCAATTCTGTTTTTCCTACTATAATATAATTCGAGTGATTTGTCAAGAGGAATTTACGGATGTTATAATTTGTTAAAAAACCCCGTTGTTGCAACAACGGGGTTTTATGAACCATGATTTTATTCGGTGCGCAGCGCGACGACGGGGTCTTTTTTCGCCGCCATGCCTGCCGGGATCAGACCGGCAATAAAAGTCAGGATGATGCTGATGGCGACCAGAATAACGGCGCCCTGCCACGGCAGCGCCACTACGCCGCTGACACCGGTCATTGCCGAGACGATCAGGTTGGCAGGAATCGTCAGCAGCAGCGTGATCAGAATTCCGATTGCGCCGGCGGCAAATCCGATGATTGTGGTTTCGGCGTTGAACACGCGGGAAATATCTTTCTTGGAAGCGCCGATACTGCGGAGTATTCCGATTTCTTTGGTTCGTTCCAGAACCGAGATATAGGTGATAATGCCGATCATGATAGAGGATACAACAAGCGATACGGCGACAAAGGAGATCAGAATGGTGCTGATCACATCGATTACGCTGGTAATGGAGGACATCATCATTTTTACATAGTCGGTATAAATAATCCGGTCGTCTTCTTCGACGGTTTGGTTATATTCCTTCACAAAATTTTCGATTCCATTTTTTGCTTCAAAATTTTTCGGAAAAACAGAGATCAGGCTGGGCGTGTCCGGGTCGGCAACGCCGAATGCGGCAAGATTCCCTTCGTAGGTTGCAGAGGAAGACATTTGTTTGAGCATGGCTTGCTGTTCTTCGGGGGAAAGGGAGGCGAAATAAGCCTGTTCCTCCGGCGAAAGCGCGGACAGATCCGGCTGTTCGTTTTCATTGCCGGCAGAGAAGGGCTTTCCCGACAGAATGTCGGTTTCCGGGTTTTCTTTCTGTTCCCGGACAATCTGCGCCTGATTGTTTTTTTCAATCAGCGCGGCGGAAAGGTCGGTGGTATAGCCGATTCCCTGATTGGTGATCGAAGAATCCTCTTTCGGCATAACAATGCCGACAATCCGGATTTCCGAACCGTTTTTCACAACATTTTTCATGGCTTCGGTGTCCTTGCGGAGATCGTGCCACTGTCCGTTTTCTTTTGCATAAAAATCGGTGTTGGCAATCAGTTTGAATTCCATGTTTTTTAGTTCATCAAAAGAAAAGGCGGAAGTCTGGCTGGTATTTTCCTGTTCTTTTTTCGGGTCGCGGAGAATGGCGTTGAGTTCTTCCACATCCCGGACTCCGAGCGCATAGAGAACCGAATCGCTGATCTTCCGGTCACGGGAAACAATCAGCACCGCTTCTTCTCCCGATGCGGGGAAAGCTCCGTCCAGAAGGTCGTACTGTTGACTGAGAATGTTTTGGTTGGCTGAAATTTCGTGCCATATCTCGTTGGCGGAACCGGAAGTGAACTGCACGCTGCCTGCGCTGCTTCCCATGTTGACTTCGTCGATTTTTTCAAACGCTTTCGGCGGGTTTGTCTGGAACGGTTCGGAAGGATCGGCGGCAACAGCCGGATCGACCCGGAAAATATTCGGCGTTACCGCGTAGGAATATTGGATATCGGTCGCGTATTCCGCAATTTTATCCTTGTTTTCTTCCAGATATCTTTTAAAAGCGGTCAGGTTGTTTTCCCGCATTCCTGTCGAAACGGAGGTAAGGCTTTTTACGATTCGGTCGTCGGAATAAATCTTGCCGTCTTCGTTTTCATCCTCGGTCTGTTCTTCGGCCTGGATGGCCGCTACACTGCCCATCAGGGCGGTCAGATCCATAGCCTTTTGTTCGATCTGGATCGGATAATTGGAAACGGCTTTGGTCTGCTCTTTTTCAATATAGGCTCTTGATCCGCTTGAAATGGCCAGAATCAGCGCGATTCCGATAATGCCGATACTGCCGGCGAAGGCCGTCAGAAAAGTCCTCGTCTTTTTTGTCATCAGGTTGTTCAGGCTCAGAGAAAGCGCGGTGAAAAAAGACATAGAAGTCTTTTTTGCCGCCGTGCCTTCGTTTTTCTCGGAGTCTCCTTCATAGGGATTGGAATCGGAAAGAATCTTTCCGTCGAGCAGGCGGATGGTCCTTGTGGCGTACCGTTCGGCGAGTTCCGGATTATGCGTTACCATGATCACCAGCTTATCTTTGGCGATTTCCTTGAGCAGCTCCATAATCTGTACGCTGGTTGCCGAATCCAGCGCGCCGGTCGGTTCGTCGGCCAGAAGAATATCCGGGTTGTTTACCAGCGCCCGTGCGATAGCCACCCGTTGCATCTGTCCGCCGGACATCTGGTTCGGCTTTTTGGTCAGCTGGTCGCCCAGTCCGACTTTTCGGAGCGCTTCGGTCGCTTTTTTTCTCCGTTCGGATTTGGAAACGCCGGAAAGCATCAGCGCCAACTCTACATTAGATAGTACGGTTTGGTGCGGAATCAGGTTATAATTCTGAAACACAAAGCCGATTGAATGGTTGCGGTAAGCGTCCCAGTCTCTGTCCTTAAAATCCCGGGTCGATTTCCCGTTGATAATCAGGTCTCCGCTGGTATACTGATCGAGGCCTCCGATAATATTCAGCATGGTGGTCTTTCCGCATCCGGAAGGACCGAGCACCGCAACGAATTCACTTTTTCTGAAATTGAGGCTGATTCCCTGCAGCGCGGCAATATTCATGTCGCCGGAACGGTAAACCTTTAAAATATTCTGGAGTTTGAGCATTTCCTTTGCGCCCTTCTTTCTTATTGTTCTATTTTACTATAACAATTATATATTGGTCTTCGGTTTCTGTCAAGCGTTGTTTCTTTTTTGTTGATTTTATTTTCCATAAATTCCCGATTCTTTTGTGACATAATTTTTCCCCGGCCGGAAACAATAAATAAGGTATTGAACCGGGCGAAAAGCTGATTTTTTATTGAAAAAAAACAAAAAGGAGACTGTATTATGCCAAGTTTATCCTGCGTTGCAACCAATTGTATCCATAATAAGAATAACTGCTGCTGTTTAAGTAATATCAAGGTGGACGGCGCCGGTGCTCATACGTCGGAAAAGACCTGCTGCCGGAATTTTGCCGAACATCACGGCCACAGCAACGCCTCCGAACATCCCTGTGCGTGTCTTTCGATCGATTGCCGCGCGGTGGACTGTGCGTATAACGAAGACTGCATCTGCGGCGCCGACCGCGTGGATATCTGCGGCCATGACGCCCGCAATTGCAGCCAGACCGAATGCGCTACCTTTGACGCGAAAGAGCGAAGATAAAGTTTTTCAAAAAAACGGCAACAGACGAAATTCAGTGAAAAAGAAAAGGACAAGGCGAACCGTGAAGGTTTGTCTTGTCCTTTTTGTGTGTAAAAATGCCTGGGAAAGGGCGGGGCAGAAGTGTTATTTCCCCTGTACCATTTTTAAAAATTTTTTATCGTTGAATTGTTCGTTTGTCAAAAATTCTCCGTTATAAAACATGGCGTATGATGTACATGGAGTAGGGGCTGCCTGTGCCTGCTCTTTGGTTTCGATATGGATTGCCTTGAATGGAATCTGATTTTCTAGAGCGGTCCGTTCAATAACCGGCACATATTTGCCGTTGAAGGGGCATTGGTTTGTATAGTACAACACATAGCCGTTTTCTTCGATATGCGGATGTTTTGCCGATTCGGTGAATTGTGGAACGGCTGCTTTTTCATGAAAAGGCAGATACATTAAATGGATCCCTGCCTCTGAGATATCAGCGACTTTAAATCCTTTATGCCGTAAATATTTGGGATCGGACAAAAAGGGTTTCTTTTTTTCCGAGGAAAGAATGCACAGCCCCGATTTGCCTTTTTCTCTGGCATCTTTTATACACGCGTTCAATAAATCGTTGGAATATCCGTGTCCCTTGAATGAACCGGATACCCAGAAACAGTCGATATACATATAGTTTTCCGCAAGAATGGGAACCCATGCGTTTTCTGCCGGTATATATTCGATAAAGCACTTTCCGCGTTCGGTACTTTTCAGAAAAACCAGCCCGTCGTCAAAACACTGCATCATCCAATCCTTTTTAGAAGAAACCTGAATATCTTTGTTATTTGATATCGCGCAGCAAATATGTTCTTGGTCAATGTTTTCTTTGGTGACTCTTTTGTATTCCACGGTGTTCTCCTCTCACTTTTAATGGTTCGGCGCTTTTCTCAAACAGCAGAAAGCTGAAGAACCGATTATTCTTTCTCTGCATCAGAACCCTTTTCCGCTTGTTTTCAACTGCGGGTTCTTTTTTGTTCTTACCTTTCGGCTTTAGCCGTTTCCGGTTTGACGTTGAACGCGGTGATCCGGAACTCTTTTCCGTCAAATTCAATTTCGGCATAATGGCCGTTCTGCATGACAAAAACATTGATTTCAGGCGGGTGGGGAATTTTTTTCATAATGCCCCACAGGGCGTTGCCGTGCGCTGTTAAGATAAGGTTTTCTCCGCTGTATTTTTTTACGCTGTCAAGCAGACAGGCATAGGTTCTCTGGATAATGCTTTCGCTCGATTCCATATTGGGGTAGTTTCCATCGGGAAATGCGGCTTTCCGTTCGGCCTCGTTCATTCCCGAAGCGTCGCCGAGATCGCTTTCAATCAGGCGTTCGTCGATTTCAATTTTTTGAATCCCGGTTTTTTTTGCGATCACTTCCGCCGTCTGCCGCGCGCGCTGCAGCGGGGAAGTGACAATTACTGTAAAGCCTTTCCCCTTTAAGGCTTCTCCGGCGGCCGAAACCTGTGCGTAGCCTTTTTCGTTCATCGGGATATCTTCGCGGCCCTGCCAGCGGCCTTCTTTGTTCCAATCGGTTTCTCCGTGACGTACCAGACAAATTTTCATAAAACGCTCCGTTCAGCTGTGGAAACGGTTTTTCCCCGCAGCGGTTTTTCTCGGTTAAAAAACAAAAGTTCTGAATTAAGTTATCTATATAAATAGCGATAGAGACAAAAGACTTGTTTTCCGGTATCTTATCTTCCGTTGGCTCTGTCCTGAACGGAAAAGCGGTTTTTGTTCCGTCGAACCGAAAGGCCTTTCTGCAAGCCTTTTTCTGATTTTTATTTTACCCTAAATTTCGCACCGGAAAAACACCGGCGGCGCAACGCGCTGTTTGGCTGACTAGTCAAAAGACGTTTTTCAGTAAGAACAGCTTGCTGTTCTTTATTTTACCATAATTCCCCTTGGGCTTTCAATCCCCCGGGAGAAAATGTTGCGAAAAGTTTTTTTATTTGAAAAAAAAGTCTTGTCAAACCAAACAATTTATGTTATACTTGAATATAGAAAACAGAATAGACACCGCCATCGCCTGCAAAGTTTTTCAACATTTCGATAAAAACACCGAGGAGACGAATGGCGACGCTTATACAGAAAAATGCTTAAAAACAGGATCAAGAGGTGAACATTATGAAAAAAATCTTTTCCGCGGCGGCTTCTTTGCTGCTGGCGGCAAGCCTTTCTTTCTCCCTTGCTGCCGTTCCGGAAAACAGAATGGAAACGCCTTCCGCTGCAGGAACCAACATGCCGGAGGCCGATTACCATATCCTGAAAACTTCTTCCGCGCCGGTGATTGACGGAAGTTTTGACGGAGAGAGCGCGTGGGGCGCGCCGATCATCGATGTAACCGGTGAGGACGCCTACTGGTATACCGTGGAGCAGGAGAAATTTCAGGCGAAATATCCCAGCTGGGCGAAAACCGGCAGCAATTTATGGGAAAAAAAAGACGGCTCTGTAGAGTTTATGAAAAAGATCCGCGTGCGGCTGTATTCCCGCTGGGATGATACGAAGTTATATTTTGCGTTTGTTGTGGAGGGCAATATACAGAAAGGGGAAGACGGATCGACCTTTTTTTATGATAACCGCGACGCGATGTGGTTTGCCAACAATGTGGAGATTACATTGGGACCGGAAAATCCGGAGTTGAATTTCTCACAGAATGCTTCTGACGCGGATTTCGACGGCGTTTATCAGAGCGGTTATGTTGGGAACGAATATCTTTTTGCAATCACCGACTCGTCTGCGGGCGAATCGGTCGGCGTAGTCAATCAGGGGCAGTATGATGGGCGCGGTATTCCCGGAGGTAAAATCCGTTGTATTAAAGGTACGCAGATTGCGGCGAAGAATGACGCTTCTGTTTCAACCGGTCTTCAGGTTTATGAAATGGCGCTGCCTTTTGAGGCGGTTAACTGTTCGGTAAACCAAGGGCTTCCCGAGGAAAAGGGCGGAAAGGGCGGAATCCCCTTTACCTGCGCGGTCAACGTACAGTGTAAAGACGCTTACAGCGCTGAGTCTCTGCAGGGTTTCCAGATGGGAAAAGGCCTGTTTTACCGGGATTTTCCGCAGATATTTAATTCTTTAAAGCTGATTTTGGAAGAGGACATCTGGACCTGTCCCGGTCATACCGGCGGCGAGCATCTGAAAAATTGTTCGGCGCAGGCAAAATGTTCGCTTTGCGACGAGCGCTACGGCGCTTTCGGTGAGCATCTCTATGACGACCAGACGAAGCGTTGCGTCTATTGCACGGCATGTGAAGTCCATCAGTTTAACGAAGAAGGCGTTTGCACCGTCTGCGGCGCAGTGGAAGTTCAGGGGGATGAACTTTTAATCGGCGACGTCAACGGTGACAAGAAGATTAATTCCACCGATGCGGTTCTTCTGAAACGGTATCTGGCAAAGTGGGATATTTCTTCACAGCTGCAGTATGAAAACACTGCGCTGATTGAAGTTGCAGGCGATGTCAACCAGGATGGCAAAGTGGTTTCAACCGACGCCGTTTTGCTCAGCCGGTATCTGGCAAAGTGGACGATTGATTCGAAAATCAACACGGTGATCGTTGTAAAATAGCGGACTTTAATTTCCTAAATAATGTAATAAAAAAAAAGAAAGACAGAATTTAAAAAAAAAGCTTGCTTTTTATCCGGAAGTATGCTATAATGATGACAGAAGGGCGCTGTTTCAGCTGCCGGCGAATCGGTCGCCTCTGTTTGGATGGCCGGTTTGCGCCGCTTGATTGGCGCTCTGATGAAAAAAGGAGGAAATAAAATGAAGAAAATTCTTAGCTATGTTCTGGCTTTTGCTATGGTTCTTTCTTTGGCTTGTTCTTTCAGCGCTCTGCCTGAGAACCGCCTGGAAAAAGCCGGCAAGTGGGGTTCGAACATGCCCGAAGCCGATTATCACATCCTGAAAGCCAATGCGGCTCCCACAATCGACGGCGAATTTGACGGAGAGAGCGTTTGGGGCACTCCTATTTTTGATATTACCGGAGAAGATGCTTTCTGGTATACCAAAGAAAGAAGTTCTCTCATGCCTCTGTACGTCAGCTGGGCCATTACTTCTTCCACGCTGTGGACGAAAACCGACGGCTCTGTTGAAATGATCCGCAATGCGAGCTTTACAGCTTATGCAAGATGGGACGATACGAAACTGTATCTGGCCTTTGTTGTAAAAGGAATCAGTTTTGAAGATCAGGACGGTTCTTACTTCCCGAGCAATATGGATATAACCAACGGCAAACCCGTTTGGTTCGGAAACGGAATCCAGGTTTCGTTCGGACCGGAAAATAAAGAACTGACGTTGGATCCTGCCGCCGACCACATAGTTGTTACCAATCCTGACGGAAGCGAATCCTATAAGAATCAGGAAGGCTATGTCGGAAACGAATATATGTTCGCTATTACCGACGCTTACAGCACGCCGAATACAGCAATGGGTATTCTGACCCGCGGTAAATACAAGCCGGTTAGACAGGAGGCTACCATGCTTCCCGAACTGAAGAACGGTCGTGACGGCACTGCTTATGCAGCGCAGAATGATGAAACTCAGCTTGAGAACGGCGGCTGCCAGGTTTATGAATTGGCTCTTCCGTTTGAAAATATTTACTGCTCTGTTACCCAGGGTAAAACCGACGGCATTCCCTTTGCTGTTGCCTTCAACGTTCAAGGTACGGAAAACTTTGAGGAAGCCGGCTTCAACGGTTTCCAGGTTGGCGCCGGCATTTTCCAGCAGAACAAACGTCTGATCTTTGATTCGACCAGACTGATGCTGGAAGATTCCGCATGGACTTGTCCCGGCCATACCGGCGGCGAACATCTGAAAAACTGTATGGCACAGGCAAAATGTATCCTGTGTGATACCCGTTACGGTGATCTTGGCGATCATCTGTATGATACCGATGACGCCGGCGTAAGCAAGTGCAGATACTGCGGTCAGTGCGAAACCCATCAGTTCGATCCGAATGTTGAAGACGGTAAAGTCTGCACCATCTGCGGCTTCAGACAGCTTTCCGGCGATGAAGTTCTGATCGGCGATATCAACGGCGACGGTAATATCAATTCTACCGATGGTGTTCTTCTGAAGAGATATCTGGCAAAATGGGATATTTCCGCTCAGGTAAAATATGAAAATCCCGCTATGGTTGAAGTTGCTGGCGATTGCAACCAGGACAATAAAATTGTTTCTGCCGACGGTGTTCTTCTGAGCCGTTATCTGGCAAAATGGGAATTCGAATCGAAAATCAACACGGTAGTTGTTGTTGAAAAATAAGTTTCGTTAAACAGAAATAGAAAAAGAGACCGGTTATTTTACCGGTCTCTTTTTTTTGCTTGGCTGGAATACATAATCTCATCCCCTGTGGAATATGCTGGTAGTAAGATTCATACGAACGGGGGATTCGAATGAGCAGATTCAGCAAATTCAGGTGCAAGGAAGTTATCAATATGAAAACAGGAATCCGGCTTGGCTATGTGGATGACGGGGAGATAGACGAAGAAAGCGGAAAACTGCTGTATATCACCGTTCTCGGTCCGGGGCGTTTTCTCGGTATTTTTGCCAGGGAACCGGACTATATCATTCATTGGGACAGTATTCATAAAATCGGAGAGGATATCATTCTTGTTTCCTACGATAACCCGCCGCGCATCGCCGGAGAACGGCCGTCTTCTTTCAGCGAGTTTTTGGCCAGAATTTTTAAATAAGGATCGGTGTTTGTTTGATGGGTAAGAAAATTTTATGTTTCAGTTTCGTTATTTCTTTTTTGGTTTGCCTGTGCGTTTCTTTTTCTGCTTCGGAACCGGTTCTCCCTGCAGAAAGCGAGGCGGAGCGGGTCGCCCGCCTGTGGGAGACGCTTGATCAGCTTCGGTATGGAGAAACGGCGGCTTCCGCGCCGGAATTTAGTTTCGATCTGCGTTCGGCTGTTTTGATGGAGGCCTCTACCGGCACGGTTTTATATGAATATCAGAAGGATGAACGGCATTTGCCCGCCAGCGTAACCAAAGTGATGACGCTGCTTTTGACAATGGAAGCGATTGAAGCCGGTCAGATTTCGGAAGAAGACCAGGTCACCGCTTCTGATTATGCCGCTTCTATGGGCGGAACGCAGATTTATCTGGAAGTCGGAGAGCAGATGTCGGTGCGGGATCTGATCAAATCTGTCGCTGTTCCGAGCGCGAATGACGCCGCTGTGGCGCTGGCGGAATATATTGCCGGGAGCGAGCAGGAGTTTGTCCGGCGGATGAATGTCCGTGCCGGAGAGCTGGGCATGGTCAATTCGAATTTCAACAACTGTACCGGGCTTTTTGACGATGACGCCCATGTTACCAGCGCTTATGATATTGCTTTGGCGACAAAAGAGCTGCTGAAACATCCGAAAATTTACGATTACACCAAGATTTGGATGGATTCCATCCGGGGTGGAGAATTTGTTTTGGCAAATACGAATAAAATGCTTCGGACATACAGCGGTATGACGGGAATGAAAACCGGATATACCAAGCAGTCTCTTTACTGTTTCAGCGGAACAGCGGAGCGGGACGGCATGACGTTGATTGTTGCAATCATGGGCGCGGCTTCCTCCGACGCACGTTTTTCCGCTGCGAAACAACTGTTGGACTATGGTTTCTCCAATTACGCCGTAGCCCGCGGATCTGTGAATGAGATTCCGCCGGTTACTGTTGTTAAGGGAAAAAGCTTTACGGCTCCGGTATCGGTTTCCGGAAGCCTTGCGGTAGTGGTTCCGAAGGGGCAGGAGTCGGCTGTGACAAGCAGCGTCACTATGGAACCGAGCGTTGAGGCTCCGGTGGCGAAAGGCACGCAGGTCGGCGTGGTGACTTACAGTATCAAGGATAAGGTTTTGCAGACCTGCCCGATTGTGGTTGCAGAAGATGTTCCCCGGGCAGGATTCGGTGATTATCTGGGCCGCTTTTTCCAACAGCTGCTTGGAAAAGAGGCCTAAAAGAACGGGAGCGGAGCCTGCGATGGCTTTCCGCTCCTGTTTTTTAGAAGGAGGAATCTGGCGTATCAAAGAAACCAATTCCAGATTGCGTTTGTCAGCGCGCAGACGGCGATTCCCATGACTGTTGGGATCAGGAAGGCTGCCGCCGTCCATTTCAGACTTTTCGTCTCTTTTTTTACCGAGAGCAGTGTGGTGGAGCAGGGCCAGTGATTGATGGTAAATAGCATTACGCAGACAGCCGTTTTCAGTGTCCATCCGTTGTCGGTGAATATCTGCGCCATAGCCGAAGTGGAAACTTCGTTGAGCGTCCCTTGAGCCAGATAGCCCATGATCGTGATTGGCAGGACGGTTTCATTGGCCGGAAAACCGAGAATAAAGGCAGTAAGAATCACGCCGTCCATCCCGAGGAATTTTCCGAACGGATCCATAAAATCGCAGATTCCGGTCAGAACGGTTGTTTCTCCAATCCGGAGATTGGCCGCCAGCCAGATCAGGATGCCTGCCGGCGCGGCAACGGCGGCGGCTCTGCCCAGAACAAAAAGCGTTCGGTCAAAGATCGATCGGACGATGATTTTTCCGACCTGCGGCGTGCGGTACGGCGGCAGTTCCAGCGTAAAGGAGGAGGGAACGCCTTTCAGCAGGGTTTTTGACAGGATCTTGGATACGGCGAAGGTGAAAAAAATTCCAAGAATGATAAATCCGGTTAAAAATAATGCGGAGAGGAAGGACGAACCCGCCGTTGCCGACGTTGCGAAAAATATGGAGATCAGCGTAATCAGGATGGGAAATCGTCCGTTGCAGGGAACGAAATTGTTGGTCAGAATTCCGATCAGGCGTTCTCTTGGGGAATCAATGATACGGCATCCGACAACCCCCGCGGCATTGCAGCCGAAACCCATGCACATTGTCAGCGATTGTTTTCCGCATGCGCCGGATTTGTGAAAATACCGGTCAAGATTAAAGGCTACGCGGGGAAGATAGCCGAGGTCTTCTAACAGGGTAAAAAGCGGGAAGAAAATAGCCATTGGCGGCAGCATAACGGCAACGACCCAGAAAAGAACCCGGAACATGCCGTCTGCGAGGATTCCCCGCACCCATTCGGGCGCGCCGCAGAAGGTCAGAAATTGGCTGATCGCTGTTTCCGCCTGGCCGAACAGCCAGCTCAGACCCTGTGAAGGGTAGTTCGCACCGGTAATTGTCAGCCAAAGAATGGCGGTCAGCAAAAGGATCATTATGGGAATACCGGTTGCTTTTCCCGTCAAAAAACGGTCGATTTTCCTGTCCCGCCGGTTGTAGTCTTTTTTTTCTTCCGTTACGCATTCCGCGGCGATTGATTCCGCCGTCAGCACCAGGCAGGAAACAATGTTGTCTTTTATTTTTTCTTTTTCTTCCGGGGAGAGAAAAATCTCTCTTTGAATGGTTTGACCGAGATAGTCTTCTGTTTTTTTCAGCAGTTCTTCATTTTCTTCCAGCACCCGAAGGGCGATCCATCCGGGAGAAATATTTTTGGTTTCCTTTTTTTTGATTTGTTCCGTCAGCCGTTCTTTTTCTTTCTGGATATAGGGAAGATATTTGACGGTTTCGGTTTGGGAAGCCGGTTTTTCGGCAACTTGCCGGATGGCTTTCAGAAGTTCATCGAGTCCTTTGTTTTTTCTTGCCGTTACCGGTACGACCGGTATATTCAGAATTTCTTCCAGTTTCTTGGTATTGATTCGAATTCCTTTTTTTTCGGCTTCATCCATCAGATTGAGACAAAGAACGGTTTTGGCCGTGATTTCGGTTGTCTGCAGCAGCAGATTCAGGTTCCGTTCCAAACAGGTTGCGTCGCATACAACGACTACTGCGTCGGGATTTCCGAAACAGAGAAAATCCCGTGCGATCTCTTCTTCTGCGGAATGTGCCATCAGCGAATAGGTTCCCGGAAGATCAACAAAAAGGTATCCGTTTTGTTCCCGCTCGCACCGGCCGCAGGCGGTGGCAACGGTTTTTCCCGGCCAGTTTCCAGTATGCTGGTTCATGCCGGTCAGTGCGTTGAACAGGGTCGATTTTCCGACGTTCGGGTTCCCTTCCAGGGCGACGATGATGTCGCCGCTTTTTTCTCTTTCGATCTTCAGTTCAGCCGACGCTCTGCTTCCTGAGGATTCCCGGGTCAGCCCCATGGGTTCAGCGGTCCTCTTCGATCAGAATATTTTTGCTGTCTTCTTCCCGCAGAGCGATCACCGCGCCTCTGACAGCAAAAGCTTTCGGATCTCCAAAGGGCGCTTTGGTTACGCAGCTGACGGTTGTTCCTTCGATCAGGCCGACATCGGAAAGCCTTCGCTTCATGGCGTCGTTATTGAGCATTTTTTTGATGACGGCGTTCTGGCCGACTTGTATATGATTTAATGTATGTATCATTTTTTTCTCCTTTTTCTTCCGGACTGCGGAGGATTCCGGTTTTCTTTTTTGTTTCTGTTTTACACGGTGTTCTGCCGCAGAGCGAACTCTGCTATTATTAATATATGTGCTGGGAAAAAAAGCGTTCGTTCCCTCAATCACCCGGGGAAAAGCTTTCTTTTTTCGGCGTTTTCAGGCTTCTTTTTTGTGCTGAATTGTAACAATTTTATGTCCTTTTGCCCGAGAGATGTCGTTTCTCCGGCGAGATTGCCGTCTTTTTTTAATTTGAAAAAATCCACGAATAAAGCCGTTTCGACAGAAAAACGGCGAGGGAAAAGTCGCCGGTTGTCGAGCAATGGAAAATCCTGTTGGATTCTGTTGCTTTCTGTAGATGAAATTAACGTAAAAAAGTATTGATAATTGAATTTTTTTATGCTACACTTTAGTCAGATAGGGGATTCAGACAGAGTAAACCTGTTCGTGAGAAGGTTATAAAAGGACCAGATTTCGGGTGAAAATCACGGCGGATATTCTTCTTTGATAGACAACCCGAATCATACTTTTGAAGGAGATGTCAAAAAAAATGATGAGAAATGAACTTCATATTCTCGTTTTGGACGAACAGCATGATTTCAGAGAGCGATGTTCCGCAAAGTTCAGGGAATTGGGCTTTTTGGAGCCGGAACTTTATGATGACGCAGAAAAAGCGTTTGAACGGATTCGGAAAGGCGGCGTAGACGTTTTAATTTTCGATCTGATTTTGAAAAATACCGATGGGGTGGAATTCTTTAAAAAGATCTGCAGCGAACTGCCGTCTTCCTGCCGCCCGGTCTGCATGATTTGCTCCGCTCTGGGCGGAGAAACGGTAGTTGACCAGTTGCTGGATATGGGTTTGGATTATTTTATGATGAAGCCGGTGAATTTCGAAATTCTGGTCGAGCGGATTCAAACGCTGACAAAGAACAGCGGTATCCGGGAGAAAAGCGCCGGCGGAAGAGAGAGCCAGGAACCGGAAGACCTTCTTCTGGAATTGGAACGGGAAATCACAAACGCAATCCTTGAGATTGGAATTCCGGCGCATGTAAAAGGATATCATTATGTCCGGGCGGCAATTTTAATGGCGATCCAGTCTCCGGAATCGGTCAACTCGATTACGAAAGTAACTTATCCGACTGTGGCTAAGAAGTTTAATACTTCGCCTTCGCGGGTTGAGCGGGCTATCCGGCATGCAATTGAAGTGGCATGGGATCGGGGTAACGTAGATGTTCTGAACCGTATTTTCGGATATTCTGTCAGCGATCGGAAAGGGAAACCCACCAATTCGGAATTTGTCGCGATGATCGCCGATTATCTCCGGCTTCGCTATACGAAATTCCGGAATCTATCATCCAGCCGATGAGTTTTTTAGCGAGGCGCGCAGAGGAAAGCAGAATATAACAAGTGAAAAAAGAAGCCGGACACTCTATGGTGTCCGGCTTGCTTTTTTATTGATTTAACGGCGTCTTTCTTTTATTTTCAGTCCTTATCGGAGGAAAAAGCGTTGATTTTTATCAGTGTTCAATTTTGTTGCGTATCTGCTGCATTTTCTGATCCAGCATAGCGATCGATTCTGCACAGTCTTTTAGCTCCGATGCGATTTCGTTCGGGTTTTCCAAATCTTTTTTGTAACGAAGTTTATGGTCGAGGCTGGCCCAGAAATCCATGGCGATGGTTCGGAACTGCACTTCAACTCGTCTGTATTTTTTCCCTTCGGAAAGGAAAATCGGGACTTCCAGAATCAGGTGCAGGCTTCGGTAACCGTTTTCTTTTGGATTTTCGATATAGTCTTTTTTCCGGATCAGCGTAATGTCGTCCTGGTGAATCAGCAGTTCTGCCAGTTCATAGATATCATCGGGAAAAGAGCAGATTACGCGGATGCCGGCAATATCGGAAATGTGTTTTTCGATGGTATCAACAGAGATTTCGAGACCTTTCCGTTCCAGCTTTTCAATAATGCTGATCGGGCTTTTCAGACGGGTTTTGATCGATTCGAAAGGATTTCGGTCGTAGTGCAGAGAAAATTCGCTGTTAAGTACCTGCAGCTTCGTTTCGATTTCCATGATCGCGCATCGGTATTCGGTCATTAATTCAATAAAAGGGCCGCCGCTCTGCATGGCTTTTGCCAGTAATTCTTTTTCAGAGATTTCAGGTTTTCTCATGGAAAGTCTTCTCCCTTTTTCTCATTTTTTTCATTTCGAACAGGATCAGAGCCATCGCTACCAAAAAGGCGGCTGCATCGGCGACCGGGCCGGCGAAAAGCGCGCCGTCCACGCCGTAGATCATGGGCAGAAGCAGAATGGAGGGAATCAGAAATATAATCTGGCGCGACATGGAAATCAGAGTTGATTTCAGCGGTTTCCCAATGGCCTGGAAAAAGATTCCCGTGCTGATCTGCGCGCCGTTTAAAAAGCAAACGCCGAGAAAGGTTTTAAAGCTTCGCGTTGCAAATTCATTATACAGCGCTTCTTCCGAGCCGAACAGGGCAATGATCGGCTGCTGGCCGAACTGGAAAAGGAGAAAGCCCAGAACCGAGACGACCGTTGCGGCGGTTACCGCAGTGAAGTAAGTTTTTCGGACGCGGTGCAGATTTCCCGCACCGTAGTTGAAACCGATGATCGGCTGCGAACCGATTCCGATTCCGATAATGACCGACATCAGGATTTGGTTGACTTTCATGACGATTCCCAGCGCGGTCAGCGGAATATTGGCTCCGTAGCGGGACATTGCGCCGTATTTGACCAGCGTTCCGTTGATAAAGAAAATGGCAATGGTTACGGCGATCTGTGTGATGAAGCTGGAAATGCCGAATGAGGCAACGGTCAGAACGGTTTTAGGATCGGGAATCAGTTTTTTTAACGTGATTTTAACGGTTTTAAAACGCGGTATGTATAACGCGGAAATCAGCAGCGTCAGGATTTGGCCGAGGATGGTTGCGAGCGCCGCGCCTTTTACGCCCCAGCCCAGTACAAAAATAAACAGTGGGTCAAGAATGGTGTTGGTGACTGCGCCGACCAGCATGGACATCATGGCCGTTTTGGGACTGCCGTCGGCCCGGATGATGGAGTTGAGCCCGGTGCTGATAATAACGAAGGGGATCCCCATAATGATAATACTTCCGTAGTCCAGCGCATAGGGAAGAATTTCGGCCGTTGCGCCAAACAGTTTTGCGATCGGCTCCAGAAAAATCAGGCCGAAAGTGAAGCAGAAAATGCTCAGGATAATCAGCATGGTAATAGAGCTGCAAACGCCTTTTTCTGCCTGTTCCTTATCTCCCTGTCCGTTTTTCAGGCTCAGGTAGGCGGCGCCGCCGTCGCCGAACATCAGCGCAAGCGCCATGGCGATAACGGTAATGGGAAAAATAACGTTGGTCGCGCCGTTTCCGAGATAGCCGACGCCCTGACCGATAAAAATCTGGTCTACAATATTATAGAGAGCGTTGACAAGAAGCGAGATGACGCTCGGAAGCGCAAATTTGAGCATTAGTTTCGGGATCGGCGCTTTTGCCAGCGGGTTTTGTTGGGTCGTTTTTGTTTGTTCCAATGTTAGGTTCTCCGATCTTTATACATATTTAATGGTTTTTTGATAAGTTCCGGGTACCGCTGTTTTTTTTCCGGCCTTTTTTTCAGAAAAGGAACCCAAACCCTGGCGGATTGAGTTCCTTTTGTAAAGCGCGGAATTATTTCCGGCACGACAGACGGTTTCGGCGGAAAAGAGGTATGCTGAAAAATCCATACTAATCATACTACATGCCTGTGACCTGAAAATGAAAAGTTCGTGAAATTTTGGCGAATCGTGTTTTATGCAAATAATTATGCAATTTGACGTATATTTATTCAATTATGCATTTCCGATTCATATTTCGGGCATTTTTAGCGTTGAGCCGGGGAACGCCTTAAAAAATTCATAAATGTTTTTTCGGGAAAAGGCTTGACAATTTCCGGAATTTGGTGTATACTTATACACAAAGATAAAGGACGGTTTTTCGGCATATTTTTTGCCGAACCGTTTCAGGCGGGAAGATCGCCGGAAAGAAAGGTTGATACAGAATGGAAAAAAAAGACATTAAAAAAGTGGTGCTCGCGTATTCCGGCGGGTTGGATACTTCGATTATTATTCCGTGGCTGAAAGAAAATTATAATAACTGTGAAGTTATTGCGGTTTCCGGCGACGTCGGGCAGGGAACGGAGTTGGACGGCCTGGAAGAAAAAGCGTTGAAAACCGGCGCTTCGAAATTGTATATTGAAGATTTGAATAAAGAATTTGTTGAGGATTTTGTTTTCCCGACGGTGAAAGCCGGCGCGGTTTATGAGGGCGATTATCTGCTGGGGACTTCTTTTGCTCGGCCGGTTATTGCAAAACGGATTGTGGAAATCGCCAAGGCCGAGGGGGCGGACGCAATCTGTCACGGCTGTACGGGAAAAGGAAACGATCAGGTGCGGTTTGAGCTAACAATCAAGGCCTTTGCGCCCGAAATGGCGATCATTGCGCCGTGGCGCGAGTGGGATATTAAATCCCGCGAAGAGGAGATTGCCTATGCCGAAGCACACCAGATTCCGCTGAAAATCAACCGGGAAACCAATTATTCAAAAGACAAGAATCTGTGGCATCTGTCGCATGAAGGTTTGGATCTGGAGGATCCGGCCAACGAACCGCAGTATAACAAACCCGGTTTTCTGGAAATGGGCGTTTCCCCTGAAATGGCGCCGGATCAGCCTTCGTATGTGACGATTTCTTTTGAAAAAGGAATTCCTGTTGCGCTTGACGGGGTGAAAACCGATGGCGTGGAGCTAATCAAAAAACTGAACAAACTCGGCGGTGAAAATGGTATCGGTCTTGCCGATCTGGTGGAAAACCGTCTTGTCGGAATGAAATCCAGAGGGGTTTATGAAACGCCGGGCGGAACAATCCTTTACCGTGCGCATCAGGTTTTGGAAACGCTTTGCCTTGACCGGGATACGCAGCACTATAAAGCGCTTGTTGCGGAAAAGTTTGCGGAACTGGTGTATTTCGGCCAGTGGTTCACGCCGCTTCGCGAGGCGCTTTCCGCCTTTGTTGATTCCACGCAGGAAACGGTTACTGGCGATGTAAAACTGAAATTGTATAAAGGTAATATTATCAATGCCGGCGTGACTTCTCCCTATTCTCTTTACAGTGAGGAAATCGCTACGTTTGATGAGGATCATGTGTATGACCAGACCGATTCGGCGGGCTTTATCAACCTGTTCGGGCTGCCTATCAAGGTGAAAGCCATGACAGAACAGAAAAATAAAAAGAAATAAGACCGGATTATCCCGGATGCCCCTTTCTCCCGGCTTCTGCATGGCGGCGGAAAAGGGCGTGTTTCCGGTTCGGTCAATATGGTAAGCCCGAGAATTCGGGCTTGCTTGTTTAGAACGGAGTCGATTTTTATGGATAAAATGTGGGCGGGGCGGTTTGAAAAAGCGTTGGATCAGACGGCGGATGATTTTAATTCCTCTCTGCATTTTGACTGCCGGATGTTTCGGCAGGATATTCAGGGTTCGATGGCGCATGCCGCTATGCTGGGGGCGAAAAAGATTATTTCCCCGGAGGATGCTTCGCTGATCGTGGAGACGCTCGGCGCAATCCTTGCGGATCTGGAAAACGGAACTCTGACGTTTGCCGAAGGCGGCGAGGATATTCATATGTTTGTGGAGGCGGAACTGACCAAACGGATCGGCGATGTCGGCAAGCGGCTGCACACCGCGCGCAGCCGGAACGATCAGGTTGCGCTGGATCTCCGGCTGTATCTCCGGGACGAGGGGCAGGCTGTGATTTCGATGATCCGGGAGTTGATCGGCGTTCTTGCGGAAAAGGCAGGAACATACAAGAAAACCATTATGCCGGGATATACTCATCTGCAGCGTGCACAGCCGGTTACTTTCGGCCATCATTTATTGGCGTATGCCATGATGCTGATCCGGGACGCCGGCCGTTTTCAGGACGCGCTTGCCCGCATGAATGTTTCTCCGCTCGGCTGCTGTGCTCTGGCGGGAACCACCTATGATACCGACCGGGAGATGACGGCGCGGGAGCTGGGATTTGACGGAATCATGTGGAATAGCCTGGACGGTGTTTCCGACCGGGATTTTTGTGTGGAAATGGCGTCGGCATGCAGCCTGCTGATGACGCATTTATCCCGTTTTTCAGAAGAGATTATTCTCTGGTCTTCCTGGGAGTTTAAATTTATAGAACTGGACGATGCTTATACGACCGGTTCGAGTATTATGCCGCAGAAAAAAAATTCGGATATGGCGGAGCTTGTCCGGGGTAAGACCGGACGTGTCAACGGCAATCTGATGGCTCTTCTGACCATGCTGAAAGGGCTTCCTCTTGCGTATAACAAAGATATGCAGGAAGATAAAGAGAGTATTTTTGACAGTATCGATACGGTGAAAAAATGTCTGGAAGTCTTTACGCCGATGATTGCAACGATGAAGGTTCTGCCGGAAAATATGCTGACGGCCGCACAAAAAGGTTTTATCAATGCGACCGATTTGGCAGATTATTTGGTAAAGAAGGGGGTTCCTTTCCGGAGCGCTTATAAAACAGTCGGCCGTGCGGTTGGAAAGTGCGTGGCCGAAAACCGGGTTCTGGAGGCGTTGTCCCTGGAGGAATTCAAGGCGTTCGATCCTCTTTTTGAGGAGGATTTGTATCGGGAAATCAGTTTGGAAACCTGTGTGGAAAAACGGATTTCCGCCGGCGGAACTTCTGCTGAATCGATTGACCGACAAATTGCATTGATAACGGAGTTTTTGAAAAAATGATCCATGTTTTTATTGACGGCCGGGAAGGTACAACCGGACTTCGGATTTTTGACCGGCTTTCCGGCAATCCGAAAATTCATCTTCTGACCCTTTCCGAGACAGAACGGAAAGACCCGCAGAAGAGAAGCGAAATGTTAAACAGCTGCGATGTTGCGTTTTTGTGTTTGCCTGACGATGCCGCGC
The DNA here is from genome assembly GCA_948443805.1 of uncultured Clostridia bacterium. Taxonomy (GTDB): domain Bacteria; phylum Bacillota; class Clostridia; order Oscillospirales; family UBA644; genus CAOJUB01. Next base: position 85,486 of record CAOJUB010000005.1, read on the forward strand.
GGCAGGCTGTGGAAATGACGACAAACGAACATGTCCGGATTATCGACGCTTCAACGGCGCACCGAACCGAGCCTGGCTGGGCTTACGGGCTGCCGGAGCTGGACGCTTCGTTCCGGGAAAAAATTGCTTCGGCAAAACGGATTGCCGTTCCCGGTTGTCATGCCAGCGGGTTTATCGCGTTGGTTTATCCGCTGATCCGGGAGGGATTTCTTTCTCCCGACACTGCTTTGTGCTGCACTTCTCTGACCGGATATAGCGGCGCAGGGAAAAAAACGATCGCCGTATATGAAAACGGGGAGCGTGATCCGCTTCTCGACGCGCCGAGGCTGTATGCGCTCGGTCAGCAGCATAAACATCTTAAAGAAATGAAAGCAATCAGCGGAATTTCCTGTCCGCCGGCATTTCTTCCGGTTATCGGTGATTTTTACAGCGGTATGCTGGTTTCTGTTCCGATTTTTGCCGGAGACCTGAAAAAAGGCGGATTAGAGGATTTAAAGGCGCTGTACAGAGAACGTTACGCCGGGAAAATTGTCCGGTACCGGGAACTGGACGAGGGCGGTTTTGCTTCGGCAAACGCGCTTTCCGGAAAAGACAGTATGGAAATTTATGTGCAGGGCTGCGAGGATCGGATTCTGTTGATGGCAAGATATGATAATCTCGGAAAAGGCGCTTCGGGCGCCGCGCTGCAAAACATGAATATCGCCTGCGGATTTGAGGAAACCGAAGGCCTTGCACTTTAAACCGGATGGCTTATACGGTATAGGAACGGCTTACTTTGGATAAAGGAATGAAGATTATGATAAAGAAGATAATGGGCGGCGGAGTAACGGCGCCGAAGGGCTTTACGGCCAATGGCGTACACTGCGGGATACGGAAAAACAAAACGAAGAAAGACCTGGCGCTGATTGTCAGCAGCGTCCCCGCTTCGGCCGCTGCGGTTTATACAAAGAACCTTGTCAAGGGGGCTCCCTTGACGGTTACGAAAAAGAACCTTTCTGACGGGATTGCACAGGCAATCATCTGCAACAGCGGCAATGCCAATACCTGCAATGCCAACGGAATCGAAATTGCGGAAAAAATGTGCGCGCTTGTTTCTAAAAATGCGGGAATCCCGGCGGATTCTGTGATTGTCGCTTCTACCGGCGTGATCGGACAGCCGCTGGATATTGCGCCGATTGCCGGCAAAACGCCGGAGCTTGTCGGCGGACTGGGAGACTACAGCCGCGCCGCAGCGGAAGCGATTATGACGACCGACACGCAGGTGAAGGAAATTGCCGTTACCTTTGAGGTTGACGGAACGGTCTGCACCATGGGGGGAATCGCCAAAGGTTCCGGGATGATCCATCCGAATATGGCGACAATGCTGGTTTTTGTTACGACCGACGCTGCGATTTCTCCGGCGTTGCTGAACAAGGCTTTAAAGGCCGATGTGGAAGATTCTTTTAATATGATCAGCATCGACGGCGATACCTCGACAAACGATATGGTCTGCGTGCTTGCCAACGGGGCGGCGGGAAATCCGGAAATTACCGGCGAAGGCACGGCTTACGATGCGTTTTGTGAAGCGCTTGCCTGCGTTACCCGTGATCTTTGCCGCAAAATTGCAGCGGATGGCGAAGGCGCGACAAAATTGCTTGACTGCACGGTTTCGGGCGCGAAAGATAAAGAAACTGCCCGCACGGTGGCGAAATCGGTGGTCTGTTCTTCTTTGCTGAAGGCCGCGATGTTCGGTTCCGACGCCAACTGGGGACGGGTGCTTTGTGCCATCGGTTACAGCGGGGCGGACGTTGATGTGGAGAAAATTGATGTTTCGTTCTCTTCTTCGGCGGGAACGATTGCGGTTTGCAAAGCGGGCGCCGGCATTGCCTTTTCCGAGGAACGGGCCAAAGAAATTCTTTCCTGCCCGGAGATCGGAATTTTGATTGCCCTGAACGACGGGGCGGTTGCCGCCGAGGCCTGGGGATGCGACCTGACCTATGATTATGTGAAAATTAACGGCGATTACCGTACATGAAAATATAGAAAAAGAAACAATTGAAAAGGAAAGGACAGATTTCGAGATGGAAATTACCAACGCGCAGCGTGCGGAAGTTCTGATTCATGCGCTTCCGAATATTCAGCGATATGCCAATAAGATCATTGTTGTCAAATACGGCGGCAACGCTATGATTAACGAAGAACTGAAAAAGGCCGTGATGCGGGATATCGTTCTGTTGTCGCTGATCGGAATCAAAGTGGTTCTGATTCACGGCGGCGGGCCTGAAATTTCGGACATGCTCAAGCGGGTAGGCAAAGAGAGTGTTTTTGTCGACGGTCTTCGCGTGACTGATAAGGAGACGGCGGAAATCGTGCAAATGGTTCTTTCCGGAAAAATCAACAAGGGGCTTGTGAATCTGCTTGACAGCATCGGCGGAAAGGCGATCGGGCTGTGCGGCGCCGATGGCGGGATGATTAAGGCGAGACCTTTGAATGAAAAACTCGGATATGTCGGCGAGATTACCAAGGTTGATTCGCAGCCGGTCGTCGATCTTCTGGAAAAAGGATATATTCCGGTTATTTCAACCGTTGGCTGCGACGATGAGGGAAATATTTATAATATCAACGCCGATACTGCGGCCGCGAGAATCGCCGGCGATCTGAAAGCGCAGTGTCTGATTTCCATGACCGATATCTGCGGTATTCTCAGAGATAAAAATGACCCTTCTTCGCTGATTTCCAAAATGAATGTCAGCGATGCGCCGCAGCTGGTCAAAGAGGGCGTGATTTCCGACGGAATGATTCCGAAAATCGAATGTTGTATCGAGGCGATCCGGCGCGGGGTACATAAAGTTTTTGTTTTGGACGGCCGGGTTCCGCATTCGATTCTGATCGAAATTCTGACCGACGAAGGCATCGGAACGATGATTGTATAGTAAACGGAGAATTTTTATGGATACAAAACAACTGGACAGCGAATATATCGCTTCTACCTATACGCGGTTTCCGCTGGAGATTATAAAGGGAAAGGGCGCGCTTTTGACCGGCGCCGACGGAAAGGAATATATCGATCTCGGAAGCGGGATCGCCGTCAATATTTTCGGCGCCGCCGACAGTGAATGGCAGGCCGCCGTGACAAAACAGCTTTCGGCCGTTCAGCATACGTCAAATTTATATTATACTTCACCCTGCGCCGAACTGGCCGAACTGCTCTGCCGGAAAACCGGAATGAAAAAGGTCTTCTTTTCCAATTCCGGTGCGGAGGCGAATGAATGCGCCATCAAAACGGCGAGAAAGTTCGGGAATGACGAAGGCCGGGGCAGAAACCGGATTATTACGTTAAAAAACAGTTTTCACGGCCGGACGATTGTTACGCTCGCCGCTACGGGACAGGAGACGTTTCACACCGATTTCGGCCCGTTTCCGGAGGGGTTTGTTTATGCCGATCCTTGTATTGAGGGAGACCTGACGAAAATTGCCGGTGAAGGCGGCTGTATTGCCGTGATGATCGAGCCGATACAGGGCGAGGGGGGCGTGAATCCTCTTCCCGCTGCGTTTATTGAAGAACTGCGCGCGGTGATTGAAAAATATGACCTGCTGTTGATTGTGGATGAAGTGCAGACCGGGAACGGAAGAACCGGAAAACTGTACGGTTACATGCATTACGGCCTGCAACCGGATATTGTTACCACCGCAAAGGGATTAGGCGGCGGCCTTCCGATCGGCGCCGCGCTGCTGGGAGAAAGAGTTGCTCAGGTTCTGACGCCGGGTAGCCACGGATCGACCTTCGGCGGAAATCCCGTTTGCTGTGCGGGGGCTCTGAATATTCTTTCGCGGATTGATGAAAAGCTTCTTTTGAGCGTTGGCGAAAAATCGGCTTATATCCGGTCTCAGCTTACAGGGCTTCCGGGGGTAAAAAGCATTGCCGGCATAGGATTGATGCTGGGGATCGAAACGGTCCGTCCTGCAAAGGAAGTGATCGCAGCGTGTCTGGAACGGGGCGTGCTGGTTCTTTCCGCGAAAACGAAAGTGCGGCTTCTTCCGCCGCTGAACATTACCGAAGATCAGCTCAAAAAAGCTGTTTCCATATTAAAGGAGGTTATTGCAGAATGAAACATTTATTAAAACTGATGGATTTGTCAAAAGAGGAGATGGGGAAAATCCTCAATCTGGCGGATCAGTTAAAATATGAGAAAAAGAACGGAATCAAACACCATTTGCTGAAGGGCAAAACATTGGGTATGATTTTCCGGAAATCTTCTACGAGAACCCGGGTTTCTTTTGAGGTCGGCATGTATGATCTGGGCGGAACGGCGCTGTTTTTAAGTTCGCATGACTTGCAGATCGGAAGAGGCGAACCGGTGCAGGATACGGCAAGGGTTCTGTCCCGGTATCTGGACGGTATTATGATCCGTACCTTTGATCAGGCGGAGGTGGAAAGTCTGGCGGAATACGGATCAATTCCGATCATTAACGGCCTTACCGATTATTGCCATCCCTGCCAGGTTCTGGCCGACCTGATGACCATCCGCGAGCATAAAGGGCTGCTCAGCGGGAAAAAACTGTGTTATGTCGGCGACGGTAACAATATGGCCAACTCTCTGATCGTTGGCGGGATTAAAATGGGAATGTCGGTTTCTGTTGCCTGCCCGAACGGCTATACGCCGGATTCGGAGATTATGAAATGGGCTTCGGAAAACGGCGAGTTTGTTTGTGCCGACGATATTCTTGCCGCCGCAAAGGACGCCGACGCCGTTTATACCGACGTATGGGCTTCCATGGGGCAGGAGGGAGAAGCCGAGGCGCGCAAGGAGATTTTTAAGGAATATCAGATTAACGCCAGTGTCATGGCCGCGGCAAAAAAAGACGCGATGGTTCTGCATTGCCTGCCGGCGCACCGGGGTGAGGAAATTACTGCGGATGTATTGGAGGCGCATGCGCACGAAATTTTTGATGAGGCGGAGAACCGTCTCCATGCGCAGAAGGCTGTTTTGGTTCAGTGTCTCGGCGCAAAAAAATAATCGTCTGCGGATAGAAGAAAGGAACAGACATGGAAAATAGAGAAAAAGCTTATCTGGTTCTGAGCAACGGCACGGTTTTTGAGGGGTTTTCCTTCGGTGCTGATGCGGAATGCACCGGCGAGGTTGTTTTTACAACCGGTATGGGCGGCTATATTGAAACGCTGACCGACCCCAGTTATTACGGACAGATTATTCTGCAGACCTTTCCGATGATCGGTAATTACGGAATCATTGAGGCAGATTTTGAAGGCGAAGTTGCCGCGAAAGGGTATATTGTCAGGGAATACTGCGAATGTCCTTCCAATTTCCGTTGCGATACGGATCTCGATTCTTTCCTGAAAAAGAAGGGGATTCCCGGCCTTTACGGTGTGGATACCCGGGAGATTACCCGGATGATCCGCGAATCGGGCGTTATGAACGGCCGTATCTGTAAACAGGTGCCGGACGATCTGTCGGAAATTCAGGGATATCATATTGTCAATGCGGTTTCTTCCGTCTCTAGAAAGGCGGAAGAGCCTTTTGCTGCGGAGGGAGAGAAGAAATTCAGCGTAACCCTGCTGGATTACGGTGCAAAACAGAATATTATCCGGGAACTCTGCCGCCGGGGCTGTGAGGTTACGGTTGTTCCCAGCGATACTTCGGCGGAGGAAATTCTGGCGGGGCATCCCGATGGCATTATGCTTTCCAACGGGCCCGGCGATCCGGCGGAGAACGTCTTTGCGATTGAGCAGATCCGGAAATTTATGGGAAAGGTTCCGCTGTTTGGTATTTGCTTGGGGCATCAGCTTCTTGCGCTGGCCAACGGCGGAAAAACCATGAAACTGAAATACGGTCACCGGGGGGTGAACCAGCCGGTTAAGGAGGTTTACGGCACGCGCACCTATATTACCAGCCAGAATCATGGCTATGCCGTTGTTTCCGAAAGTCTTCCCGCGGCTGCGCGTCTTCGTTTTGTCAATGCCAATGACAATACCTGCGAAGGGGTGGATTATCCGGAGATCAAGGCCTTTTCGGTGCAGTTCCATCCGGAAGCCTGCTCCGGCCCGAAAGACACTTCGTTTTTGTTTGATCAGTTTATTTTGCTTATGGGGGAAATCGCTGATGCCGTTAGATAAAAGTATAAAAAAGGTCCTTGTAATCGGCTCAGGACCCATTGTGATTGGTCAGGCCGCAGAATTTGATTATGCCGGCGCGCAGGCCTGCCGCATCCTGAAAGAAGCCGGCGTCAATGTTGTCCTGGTCAATTCCAACCCGGCAACAATTATGACCGATAACGCGCTGGCCGATGAGATTTATCTAGAACCACTGACCGCGCAGACAGTAAAGCGGATTATTGAAAAAGAAAAACCGGACAGCCTTCTTGCCGGACTCGGCGGACAGACCGGGCTGACGATCGCCATGCAGCTTTCCAAAGAAGGTTTTCTGGAAAAGGCCGGGGTTCGGCTTCTCGGAACCGACGCAGAAGCGATCGACCGGGCGGAGGACCGTTCTCTCTTTAAGGAAACGATGGAAAAGATCGGGCAGCCTGTTGTGCCGTCCGATATTGCAAATACGGTGGACGAGGCGCTTGCGGTCGCGGAGCGGATCAGCTATCCGGTTATCGTGCGGCCGGCCTTTACACTCGGCGGCGCGGGGGGCGGCGTTGCCAATGATCCGGACGAGCTTCGGGTCATTGCCAAATCGGGGATCGATATGTCTCCGATCAGCCAGATTCTGGTTGAACGGTATATTTTCGGCTGGAAAGAGATTGAATTTGAAACCATGCGCGATTCGGCAGGAAATGTAATCGCCGTGTGCAGCATGGAAAATTTCGATCCCGTCGGCGTGCATACCGGTGACAGTATCGTGGTGGCGCCGGCGCTGACATTGGCGGATAAAGAACTGCAGATGCTGCGCAGCGCTTCGCTGGATATCATTTCCGAACTGGGAATCGTCGGTGGCTGTAATTGCCAGTTTGCGTTGAATCCGGATAGCTTTGAATATGCGGTGATTGAGGTCAATCCCCGGGTTTCCCGTTCTTCGGCGCTGGCAAGTAAAGCAACGGGATATCCGATTGCGAAAATTACAACGAAGATTGCGCTCGGGTATACATTAGATGAAATAAAAAACGATATTACCGGAAAAACCTGCGCCTGTTTTGAACCGGCGCTGGATTATGTGGTTGTTAAAGTTCCGAAATGGCCGTTTGATAAATTTGTCGGCGCAAGCCGGAATCTGGGCACACAAATGAAGGCGACCGGCGAAGTTATGTCGATCGCGCCGACCTTTGAAATGGCAATCATGAAAGCGGTTCGCGGCGCGGAAATTTCACTGGATACCCTGAATGCCAAGCCGGTTTCCAACGCGCCGGTGACCGAACGGCTTAAAAATATTGACGACCGCCGTCTTTTTACCGTTTTCGAGGCTCTTAAACAGGGCGTTTCGGTCGATGAAATTTTCCGGATTACACGAATTGACCGCTGGTTTATCAGCAAACTGAAAAATCTTGCCGATTATGAAAAAGAGCTGGAAAAACAGGGACTGACCGAGGCTCTTTTCCAAAAAGGAAAACAGCTTGGCTATCCGGATTCCGCTCTGGAACGGATCACCGGTCAGGAGTGTCCGGAAAGCGATTTTATTTATAAAATGGTGGATACCTGTGGCGCGGAATTCGATGCGGAAACACCGTATTTTTATTCTACGGTAGGGCAGTTTTGTGAATCCCGTACTTTCCGCCGTTCCGGCCGTCCGGTAATTATGGTTCTCGGTTCCGGGCCGATCCGGATCGGACAGGGAATCGAATTTGACTATTCTTCGGTTCATTGCGTATGGACGCTGAAAGAACTCGGCTACGATGTGGTTATTGTCAATAATAATCCGGAGACGGTATCGACCGACTATGACACGGCCGACCGGCTGTATTTTGAACCGCTTTGCAGCGAAGATGTATATAATATTATCAAGGTGGAAAAACCGGAGGGCGTTGTGGTTGCCTTCGGCGGCCAGACGGCGATTAAGCTGACAAAATTCCTTGACGAGGCCGGCGTGCCGATTCTCGGAACCTCGGCCGAAAGCATCGATATGGCCGAAGACCGGGAACGGTTTGACGAACTGCTGGAACAGATCGCTGTCAAACGTCCGAGCGGCGTTGGGGTCAAAACGCTGGAAGAGGCTCTTTCGGCTGCCAATTCGCTGGGATATCCTGTTTTGCTCCGCCCTTCTTATGTTATCGGCGGCCAGAACATGATTATCGTTCATAGCGACGATGACGTGAAAAAATATATGAACCGGATTTTGCAGAGCGGTATTGAAAATCCGGTGCTTGTCGATAAATATATGATGGGGACGGAACTGGAAGTCGACGTTATTTCCGATGGCAAGGATGTGCTGATTCCCGGCATTATGCAGCATATCGAACGGGCCGGCGTGCACAGCGGTGATTCGATTGCCGTCTATCCGCCGTATGACCTGAACGACAAAATGCTGCAGAAAGTTGTCGACTGTTCCGAAAAACTGGCGCTTTCTTTAAAAACCAAGGGTCTTGTTAATATTCAGTATCTGATCTGGCATAACGATCTGTATGTAATCGAGGTCAATCCCCGCGCGTCCCGGACGGTTCCCTATATCAGCAAGGTGACCGGCGTTCCGATGGTGGAGGTCGCCTCCAAAGTGATGATCGGAAAACCGCTGGCTACGCTCGGTTACGGAACGGGTCTGTATAAAACGCCGCCTTATTATGCGGCGAAAGTTCCGGTTTTCTCTTTCGAAAAACTTTCGGACGTTAATTCTATTCTGGGACCGGAAATGAAATCGACCGGCGAAGTTCTCGGAATCGGAAAAGACCTGAACGAGGCTCTTTTCAAGGGGCTTACTTCGGCGGGGTATGTCGTAAATTCCACCGAAAAGGGAAAAGGCGTCTTTATCAATGTGGATGAGCATGATCTGACCGAGATTGTCACGCTTGCCAAAAAACTGGATGATCTGGGCATGACCTTTTTTGCCACGAAAGCAACGGCGGACGAAATCCGCAGCCTTGGCATTGAAGTCGTTGAGGTCAAGGGGCTTGATGAGAGCGACGAGGCCTTCCATTTGCTCGAAAGCGGCAAGATCAGCTATGTTATCTATACCGGCGCGATGTATGATTCCACGATGGATGATTATATTGCCCTGCACCGCCGTGCAATCCAGCTTTCTATCGTCTGTCTGACTTCGCTTGATACGGCGAACGCGCTAGCCGATATTATTGCCAGCCGCTACGATCAGCAGAACACCGAATTGGTTGATATCAATCATATGCGGAAAGAGCGGTCGGTCTATGAATTTTCAAAAATGCAGGGATCGGGCAACGATTATATATTCTTCAATAATTACGCCGGAAAAATTTCGTGTCCGGAATCTCTCTGCGTTTCGCTCTGCAACCGGCATTACGGAATCGGCGGCGACGGTATTGTTCTGATTGAAAATTCCGAGATCGCCGATGCGAAAATGCGGATTTTCAATATCGACGGAAGCGAGGGGAAACTGGCGGGTAACAGTATTCGCTGCGTCGGAAAATATCTGTATGATAACGGTATTTGCAAAAAAGACGTCCTTTCGATTGAAACGGCCAGCGGTATTAAAAAGCTGAAGCTTTATTTCCGGAACGGGAAGGTTTCGTCGGTCCGTGTCGATATGGGCAAACCGGATTTCTCTCCGAAATCTCTTCCGGTCAACCTGACCGGCGAAAAAATCCTGAATCATCCGGTGAATATCGGCGGCAAGGACTATGAAATCAGTTGTCTTTCGGTCGGAAATCCGCACTGTGTGGTTTTCGGAAAATATGTCGACCGGCTCGATCTGGAAACCATCGGTCCTCTTTTTGAAAATCATCCGCTGTTCCCCGAACGGGTCAATACGGAGTTTGTCCGTTTTGTGAACCGTACCACGCTGAAAATCCGGGTTTATGAGCGTGGCAACGGCGAGACGCTTGCCTGCGGAACCGGCGCCTGTGCGGCGGTCGTTGCGGCGGTGGAAACCGGTTTTTGCCGGAAAGGCGATGATATCACGGTAAAAACCCGCGGCGGAGACCTGATCGTCAATTATTCCGATGAAGGAATCACCTTGACGGGAAATGCCGAACTGATTTACGAAGGCCGTGTAGAATATTGATGGAACATTTCCGCCGGGGCGTTTGTCCCGGCTGGGAATTTTTATACCGGATGATCGGAGGATAAACGCATGAAAAAAAGAATTTGTCTCTCGGTTTGCCTGCTTGCTTTTCTGCTCTGTTCCTGCACGGCGGAAGCCGGAAAAAACCGGAAACCGATTTCTGAATATACGGCTGATCCAACGGGATATACCTATCGGATTTTTACCGATCAGCAGTCGGATGTGTCGTTGTGTTCGGTCGATTACGGTACGGTGCGCAGCGATCAGCTGAAAGCGCATTACGCGGCGGTGGAAAAAGAATTTTCCTGCCGGATTGAAACCAATGCGACGTTCCGGAAAACAATTTTGCAGGAACTTGCCGCCGGGGCTGCAGCGTCGGTCAATCAGGTTGATCTGGTTGAAACCTCGGCCGAGACTGTTTATGCGCTCTGGCAGGGCGGTTATCTGACGGCGCTTGACGAGCTGCCCGGCGTGGATGTTTCTTCGGAAAAATGGGGGCTGCCGTCGCAGAAAAGCGCGATGACGTTTGACGGAAAAACCTACGGATTCTGCGGCCTCTGGCTGGGCGCTTCGTTTCCGACGGTAAGCAACGTGATGTTTTTTAATGAAAAACTGATTCAGGGTTCGGGTTGCGTACATCCGTATGAATTGCTGGAAAAGGAAGAATGGAACTGGCAGTCTTTTGAAACGGTTGCCAATACCGTTACGGAAGAGGTCGGCGACGACAGTTCGGTCTATGCCTTTGCTTCTCCGAATGCGGAATATCCTCAGTTTATTACCGCGGCGGTTTATTCGAACGGAACAAAGTTGCTGACCGAGGATTATCAGGGAAAACATGTCTGCGGCTGGAATAATGACCGGACGCTGGACGCGCTGATGTGGGTGAAAAAACTAATCAAGGAAGACAAAGTTTCCTATGACCTGAAAATGGAATATGACGACGGTCGGCTGGATACGCTCGCCTTTATTAACGGAAGAACTGCTTTCTTGGTCGGAAACGCCTATGCCGGGGTTGCAACGTCACAGGATTCCCCGCTGTATACGCTTGGGGAAGACCTTCGCTGGATTTCTTTTCCGCGCGGCCCGGCTCTTTCTGAAGAAAGAACTACCGCCGCTTATGGAACTTCCGACCGCTTCTGTGCGATCACGGCATCGGTTGGTCAGAATCTTGCAAACGGGGCGCCGATTCTCAACGCGATTTTTGAACCGATGGAGGGCGAGGATGAAAATTCGTACCGGGAAGTGCTCAAACGGGAATATTTTTTCTATGACGAGGATTTTGAAGTCTATTCCGCAATGATGGAAAAGGCGGAATCCGAGGGCGTTTTCCCCGCATCGTCTCTGATGAGCGATATTCAGAATGTCCTTTCCGGCGTGGTTTCCGGGGTGAAAAGCGGCAAACAGGCGCTGATCGAAATTGAAAGCGTTGTAAACGGAACAGTAAAATAAAACGGCGGATTTTTCCGGCCGGGAAATACAAAAGAAAAGAGGTATAAAATATGAAAGCGGTAATTACGGTAATCGGAAAAGACTCGGTTGGGTTGATTTCGAATATGTCCGCAGTCTGCGCCGAATGTCATGTGAATATTGTTGACATCACGCAGAAAGTCATTGAAGATTTGTTTGTTATGATGATGATCACCGAAATTGACGGCATGAACGTTAAATTTACGGAATTTGTCGACCGGATGAATAAAAAGGGCAAGGAAATGGGACTGGAAGTGCATACCATGCACGAGGATATTTTTAACGCCATGCATAAAATATGACGGTTTTTCATGAAAAAAGAAAGGGATAGGCATAGAAAAGAATGATCAGTACCAACGATGTTTTTGAAACTTTACAGATGATCCGTCAGGAACATTTGGACGTTCGGACAATAACTATGGGTATTTCACTGCTGGATTGCGCGTCTTCTGACAGCAAAAAGTCCTGCGACCGGATTTATGATAAAATCTGCCGGAAAGCTGAGAAACTGGTTGAAACCGGCAGTGAAATTGAAAAGGAATTTGGGATTCCCATTATTCATAAACGCATTTCCGTTACGCCGATTTCTCTTGTTGCCGCGGCTTCCCGCAGCCATACCGCCGTTCCTTACGCTATCGCCCTGCAAAAAGCGGCCGATACCTGCGGTGTGAATTTTATCGGCGGTTTTTCCGCGCTGGTTCAGAAGGGATTTACCGAAAGCGATCAGACGCTGATCCGTTCGATTCCCGAAGCGCTGTCGGTTACCCAGAATGTTTGTTCTTCGGTCAATGTTGCTTCCACCAAGGCCGGAATCAATATGGACGCCGTAGCGATGATGGGCGGTATCATTAAAGAACTGGCGGAACGGACGAAAGACGAACAGTCGATCGGCTGTGCGAAAATTGTTGTCTTTGCCAACGTGCCGGAGGATAACCCTTTTATGGCAGGCGCTTTTCACGGCGTGGGCGAGGGCGACTGCGCCATTAATGTCGGTGTTTCCGGCCCCGGTGTGGTAAAAATCGCATTGGAAAAATGCGGCGGCGATTTGACGGCGGTTGCCGATACGATTAAAAAAACAGCCTTTAAAATTACCCGGATGGGGCAGCTTGTCGCGTCCGAAGCTTCCAAACGGCTGAACGTTCCGTTCGGTATTGTCGATTTGTCTCTTGCGCCGACTCCTGCAATCGGAGATTCGGTTGCCCATATCCTCGAAGAGATGGGGCTGGAAAAATGCGGAACCCATGGAACAACGGCGGCTCTGGCATTGCTCAACGATGCAGTTAAAAAAGGCGGCGTGATGGCATCTTCTCATGTCGGCGGTCTTTCCGGCGCTTTTATTCCGGTATCGGAAGACGCGGGCATGATCGATGCGGTTCGGTGTAATGCCTTGACACTCTCAAAATTAGAAGCGATGACGGCTGTTTGTTCGGTCGGTTTGGATATGATCGCCGTTCCTGGCGATGTTTCGGCCAGCACGATTTCGGCGATTATCGCGGATGAGATGGCGATCGGTGTTGTCAACAGCAAAACAACGGCGGTTCGGCTGATTCCTGCTTATGGAAAAACGGTTGGGGACAGCGTGGAATTCGGCGGTCTTCTCGGCAGCGCGCCGGTGATGCCGGTCAGTAATTTTTCTTCCGAAAAATTTATCGGCCGCGGCGGCCGGATTCCCGCGCCGATTCAGAGCCTGAAAAACTAAATGCAGTTGGGGAGGAGAGACGCCCTTGCGTGAATATGATATTGCAATTATCGGTCTCGGTCCGGCAGGTTCGATTCTCGCATCGCTTTTAAGCGATACGTTTTCGGTGATTGCCATTGATAAAAAGTCGGATTCCCCGGCTTCGTTTCATAAACCCTGCGGAGGGCTTCTTTCTCCCGATGCGCAGAAAGAAATCGCACTGCTTGGATTGAATCTTCCGAAAGATATTTTAGTGGATCCGCAGATTTTTTCGGTTCGGACGCTGGATCTTGATTCCGGATTGTGCCGCAGCTATCAGCGGATGTATCTGAATATGGATCGTCACCGGTTTGATTTGTGGCTGGCGTCGCTGATTCCTCCGGGCGTGACGGTTGAAACCGGCTGCGAGGTGACGGAACTTCGCCGCACGGGAGAGAAATATGTGCTTACCTATAAGAAAGAGAGACAGTCTATTGCCGTCGGCGCATCGTTTGTTGTCGGGGCAGACGGGGCGAATTCTTTGTTATACCGCTTTCTTTACCCGAACGGAAAGGATCGCCGGTATGTTTCGATTCAGCAATGGTTTACCGACCGGAATCCGCAGCCTTTTTATTCCTGTGTGTTTGATTCGGAAAATACCGACTGTTATTCCTGGGCGGTTTCGAAAAACGGAAAATTTATTTTCGGCGGCGCCTACCCGTATCGGAATTCCCGGAAACGGTTTGAAAAACAAAAGGAAAAGCTTCAGAAATCCGGGTTTTCTTTTGGCGAACCGGAAAAAACAGAAGCGTGCCTGGTTCGCCGTCCGAATTCCCTTCGGCATTTCCGTTTTGGAAAAGATTATGCCTTTTTAATCGGAGAAGCGGCGGGGCTGGTCAGCCCTTCTTCTTTGGAAGGGATTAGTAGCGCGGTAAAAAGCGCGAGGATTCTCGCCGAAATTCTGAATTCCGGCTGCAAAAATCCCAATCGGCGTTATGGTTTGGCGGTTTTCGGGCTTCGTGTGAAGCTGTGGCTGAAACTGTTGAAATGTCCGTTTATTTTTAACCGTTTTCTACGCAAATGGGTGATGAAAAGCGGGTTGAAAAGTTTAAAGGGGAAAAACTTGACACTATGATAAACGGAAAAGGGGGCGATGGGATGTTTCATGTGATTTGCAATACCTCGTCGGGGCGGGGAAGAAGAAAAAATTTCCGGAAACGGGTGGAAAAAGCCTTTGCCGCCGCCGACAGCGAAGCGGTTTTTTATCAGCTGGAAACCGCTGAAGAAACGCTTTCTCTGGTGCGCCGGCTTTCTTCTTCGGGAGAAGTCAACCTCGTTGCGATGGGGGGCGACGGAACGGTAAACACCGTATTGAACGGTATTGCCGATTTTTCAAAGGCAACGCTGGGAATTCTTCCCGGTGGAAGCGGAAATGATTTTGCCCGAAGGATCGGGATCCCGGAAAATCCGGAGAAAGCGGTGGATATTCTTCTTCACTGTATGCCGAAAGTCACCGATTTTTATGAATGTTCCGGAATCCGGGGGCTCAACGCCGTCGGCGCGGGAATTGACATCGATATTCTGGAAACCTATTCTCGGATGAAGGTTTTTCACGGAAAAATAAAATATCTGGCTTCTCTTTTGAAGGTTTTGCTGCATTTTGATTTTTATGAATTTTCTCTTCTGCGGGAAAAAGCCGCTGTGGAGCGGCATTCTGCCCTGATTATCTGTGCGGCAAACGGGTCCACGTTCGGCGGCGGAATCAAAATCTGTCCGGAAGCCGTTCCTGACGATGGATTGTTGGATCTTGTCGTGGTGGAAAACCTTCCGAAAAAAAAGGTTCCCGGCGCACTGATTAAATTGTTGCAGGGAAAAATTCTGAAGCAGCCGTATACGCTTTATGAACGGGTAAAAACGGTCTCTGCTGTCTTTGATCCTCCGGCCAGTGTGCAGATCGACGGTGAAATTTACCGGAATCTTCCCTTTAATGTAAAAGTGATTTCCGGACTTCTAAAGGTCTATCGGCCGTAGATGACAGAAAAACGGTTTGGGAATAGAAATCATCAGCGGCGGTTTTTTCAGCGGGATGGCTTTATATGAAAACCCCCTGCCGGTCAAAATGAACAAGTCCGTTTTT
>CAOJUB010000006.1 GCA_948443805.1 uncultured Clostridia bacterium
AAGATATTTTCAGCCGGAATTGCCGATTCGGATAGGGAGCGTTCCACACCCGATAGTGATACAACGTCTGGCGGTACATCTTACGGCAATGGGGACAAGTACAATTTTCCGGATGCAGAAACAATTCCGCTGTCGAGGGAGAGAGAGATGAAATTTTCCGATATACCAGCGCCGTCTCTTTCTCATTCAAACAAAATTCCGCCCAGAAAACATCCCCGCAGGATGAAAAAAGGGAAAAAATTTTTCTCCGGCCTTTAAAAAAATCACAAGTAACGCTGAAAATATCTGTTTCAGACAATCTTCCCAAAACGCCCCGTTCCTCAAAAAAAGAACAAAGGGAAGAATACCGGGCTGCAACCTCATAACGAAAACCCGCACAAAAATCAGAGGAAATTACCGGTTCCGGCAAAAAAACAGAGAAATCCGCCCGGAGAAATAATAAAAAACGTTCCTGAAAAGAAAAAGGTAGTACTGAAAGTTTTTCAATAAAGAGAGAAATTCCCCGATAAACACTTCTTCGGAAAACAAAAAGCACAGAGCCGTCCGAACGATCAAAAATATCACCGCCTTTCCGGCGGAAAAACGCAATTGTTTTTTTCCAAGATGAAAAAAAACGCATATGAGAAAATCGGGAAAGCTGTTTTTTTGTCAAAATCCGGGAAAACCCCTCTGCTGTTCCAAAGGTAAACAGAAGAAAAAGAAAATAAAAAAACGATATCTGTTCGTCAGGATCGGAAAAATCAGAACGGCGGAGAAAAAGATAGGCTTCAAAAAGCCTTTCCCGATCCGGGTGGAAAAACGCGGGAAACGGTTTCTGTAATGCAAGCAACCGTCTCTTTTTTTCTTGTTTAGAAAAGCACTGTCTGGAATCAATCATCATCAAATAACCGTAACTGAAAACCATTATCGGAAAGCACATACCGAAGATTTTGCGAAAAAAGAACATTTCCGCCAAGATATTTCCCGCCGCAGGTAATAAAATAAACGCTTTTTTTTAAAGAAATCCGCATTTTTTTCAGCATATCATGCGTAACCGCACAATATCTCCGTGCTACAAGAATTTTTTTTGCCGATACAATTCCAATACCGGGGACGCGCAGCAGCGTTTCAAAATCCGCACGGTTAATTTCAACCGGATACAAATCCAAATGCCGAAGCGCATAGGCAGTTTTCGGATCAACTTCTCTCGAAAGAAACGGCTCGCCTTCCGGAAGAATCTCTTCCGAAGAAAAACCGTAAAGACGCATTAAACTATCGGCTTGATATAGCCGGGCCGTACGCCACAGCGGCGTCTGAACCGGAGAAAAATCAGCTTCATACCCTTTTGCCGGCGAAAGATAGCGAAAAGCAGAAAAATAAACCCGTTTCAGCGCATATTTTCTATACAGTGCAGAAGTAAGAGTCAGAATTGTCCGGTCATCCTCTCCGGTACTGCCAGCCATAAGCTGCGTTGTCTGACTCAAGGCAAACGGTTTTCGCTCATACCGGTTTTTTGCAATCCGGGAAGAAATCTCACTCATAGGAGAAAGAATATTCTCCCGGTTTTTTTGTTTTGCAATTCGTTCGTACCCGGAACTTTTCGCCACTTCAATATTCACGCTCAACCGGTCGGCATACCGGCCGGTTTTTTCTATCAGGCAGGGATCCGCCCCGGGCATCACCTTCACATGAAGAAAACCGGTAAAACCAAGCTCTTTCCGTAAAATCCGCGCGCATTCAGCCAAAAGCTCCTGCGTATAATCAGCATTACGACAAATAGCAGAAGATAAAAAAATCCCGTGCGAACTGTTTTTCACCGAAGCAAAAGCCAGACGAGCCGCTTCGGCCGGAGAAGACAGATAATCCTCCCGATCCAAACCGGCCCGGCAGGAGCAATAGGCACAATTAAAAGCGCAGTGACCGCATAAATAAAGTTTTGACGTTTTTTGAGGAGGAACAAAGGAATGAATCGCCGAAGCAGACGCCATGGCAAAAACTTCCGCGTCTCTGTCGGAAGACACTTCATAAACAGCGTCCGCCGCCATCTTATCCAAAAGCTGAACCTCACTCGGCTTCCGAGGAAGAAGCAATTCCATGCATGCACACCACCCAACAAAAAAATCACAATTAGAGATATTATCCATCTGAATTATATCACATAATGCAATATTTGTCAAGCGTTTTTTTCTCTTTACAACATTTTAGTAAATCTTTCCTTCTTTTTTGATTTTCAATTGACTTTTACAGCAGTTTTTGGTATACTTAAGAAAAAGCCAAGTTAAGGAGAAACCCATGCCTTATATTCATACAAAAACCAATCTTAAAATAACCGAAGAAACGGCTGAAGCGATCAAAAGGCGCCTAGGAAACGCCATCTCCCTGTTCCCGGGAAAAAGTGAAAACTGGCTAATGATCACACTGGAGGGAAATCAGAAAATGTATTTCCAAGGTGAAGAAAAGCCTGTTGTTTTTGCAGAGGTGAAATTATTCGGTACACCGGAAAAATCAGCCTGCGCAGCCTTTGCAAAAGAGGCTACCGGAATTTTTGACGAATTGCTCGGCATCTGCCCGGACTGCATTTATATTCGTTTTTCCGGAACGGAAAACTGGAGCTGGAACGGCCGCTTATTCTAAGCCGAGAAAGGGAATCGAATGAAAAAACGAATCTGTTTGCTTTTTCTGACATTAATTTTTTGCTTTTCCTGTGCAGCCTGCACTTCGTCTTCTGAAAATAAAGTAAAACTGGAGAACCTGGTTTTTGTCCCGGAGGAATTATCGCAAAACAAAGAAAAAGTTATCCCGGAACAAACCGTCTCGTTCCGTATTTGGACGACTTCGCTTGCTACCGCATCGGACATCACCGAAATGCTGGATCAAATCGAAGGAAAAAACTATCAGAGTATCTCGCTCTATCTGTTATGGAGTGATTTTGAATATGAGCAGGGAAAATATTCTTTTTCCTTTATTGATGAATTAATCCCGCTGATTATTGGCCGAGGATATAAAATCGACTTAACGCTGGTTTTGTGGACCTACAACCTTTCCTGGAAAGACGCGCTTGATTTTCAGCAGACGCGAACGGGTGAAAATTTTTCCTATGATGAGATCCGGAATGAAACATTGTCCATTTTTTCCGAAAAAAATAAAACCTGCATAAAAAATTCTATTTTTGCCTTAGCCGATCACTGCAACAAGACCTTTGGAGAAAACATTTCACAATGGAGCGTTGTGCTGTCGCCTTCGGGGAAGATGGAATTGTCTTCGTTCGCGGGAGCTGATTGTTCCGAGCCGGCAAAAACCGCCTTTTATGCCTATCTACAGGATAAATACTCGGAGATCAGCGCGTTGAACAGCCATGTTTCCCGGCAATATGAATCGTGGGACGCACTGAAGCAAACAGAATTTTCGACCCTGACGGACCTCGCGGCTTTTGACTATGAAATTTTCACCAAAGAAGCCCTCTCTTCTCTGATAAAAGAAACCGCAACCGCTTTTCAATCGGTTTCTCAAACCATTCCCGTCGTTTTAAAAATTACCGATCCGACAAGCGTATTTGCAGCAAAAACTATGGGGCTTTCAGAAATCTACTCTCTGACTCAAAACACAGGAGTCGACATCCTGTCCTTTGTCGCGGCAGAAAATCCAATAGAAACGGCGTTTATCTGTGATATGATCGGTTCGGTTACCGGTCTTCCGGTGTCGGTAGAAATCGATTCGGCAACCCTTTCAAGCGAAGCCGAAGCCGAAAACCTGCGTATACTTTCCGGTCGGGCAACGCTTGCAGAAACCGCTAATTTCGACGGAGACTCCCCTCCCGTATCGACCTTCGGCGACAAAGACCGGCAAAATCTGCGTCCGAAAGAAATTATACTTGTCAATTCACTGGATTTTCTCAAACAGCCGCCGACCGAAGGGCTTTACAGAAAACTCCGGGCAGCCTATACCGGAATGTCACAGAACGGGGAAGGCCTTGTCACTGTTTTTTCAGACCTGCAAATAATTGATCACCCGGAACTACTTTCCGGGATTGAAGAAATCCATCTGGGTGCGCTTTCCGAAACGGTCTATCTATATCCGGCTTTGGCCGAAATATTGGCTTCCTATTCCGGAAGAATCACGGATAATCAGAACGAACAGCCCCAATATAAAGACCAATATGAAACAGAAATAACAAAAGAATATGCTGAAAAAATAAATGAAAAATTAAAAGAAGGATAAACAATACCACCATAATCAATCTGCGTTTTAGCCATCAAATGTTATTGCACACAGACAGAAAGCATTGACGGACCTTTACTCTGCCGCGGGGGGGGTTGTTTCACGTGAAACATCCCCCCCCCTTTCAAAAAACAGAAGTCAATCGCCGCCGTTTTTTTGGGGAAACCTTTTTCCCCTTTGGTTCTTCAAACGGTAACACAAGCGAAAAACCTCATAAAAGAAATCGACAATACCGATTGCCGCAAAAAAGGCGGCAAAAATATGAAAAATCTCCCATCCGATCTGCAAAAGGAGCCCTCCTATCTTTCAGAAAAATCACAGCAAAACTTTTGAAAGCTATGGAAATACACCATATATTTTCATTCTATTCGGGACTTGTCTGTTTTGACACAAACTCCACTTTTTTCTCCGGAAGGTCTTGCTTTTTCGAGGAAAAAGTGATATAATAAGGAAAGATATTGATAAAAAACCACCCAGACAAAGAAAAGAGGGAAAAAATGGCGAAAATTATAGCTGTCGCCAACCAAAAGGGAGGCGTCGGAAAGACAACCACCGTAATCAACCTGGCGGCGTCTCTGGCAGAAAAAGGGAAAAAAGTGCTCATAACAGACCTTGACCCACAGGGAAATACGACCAGCGGCTGCGGTATCCGAAAAAAAGGGCTGGGCCAGTCAGCCTATACCGCATTACTGGAAGAAAACGGAAAAGACGCAATTTTAAAAACCGATTACCCAAACCTTTTCGTTCTTCCTTCGACAATCGACCTTGCCGGCGCGGAAATTGAGCTGGTAGACCTGCCCAAAAGAGAAGGACGGCTGAAAGCCGCCTTTGCCAATCTTCAGGATTTTGACTACATTTTTATAGACTGCCCGCCGTCACTTGGCCTGCTGACGCTAAATGCTCTCGTTTCGGCCGATTCGGTGCTGATTCCGATCCAATGTGAATTTTATGCGCTTGAAGGCCTTTCACAGCTGACCAACACCATCAAACAAGTAAAAACGAAATACAACCCCAAGCTGGAAATCGAAGGTGTTCTGATTACGATGTTCGACAGCCGCTTAAACCTGACCCTTCAGGTCCTTTCTGAAGTAAAACGGTATTTCAGCACAAAAATTTACAAAACCGTTATCCCACGGAATGTAAAAATTTCGGAAGCGCCTTCTCACGGAAAACCAATCAATTATTATGACAGGGGAGCCAAAGGAACCACAGCATACAGAGAATTGGCAGACGAGTTTCTGAAACGGAACAAAAACCAGAAACCTTCCGGAAAGTAAAATGAAAGGGAACAGACAAATGAAAAAAAAAGAAAAAAAAGAAGCGCTCGGAAAAGGTCTTGAAGCGCTTTTTGAAGAAAACATACAGGATATCAGCGAAGCCCCTGCCGGTCAAGTCCGGCAGACGGCAATTACGGAAATCGAACCCAATAAGGAACAGCCCCGGAGACTTTTTGACAACGAAAAACTGGAAGAACTGGTTTCTTCTATTTCAGAACATGGTATTTTACAGCCGATCATTGTTCGCCCCATCGGCGACCGGTATCAGATCGTTTCCGGCGAACGCCGCTGGCGCGCTGCCAGAAGAGCCGGACTTTCAGAAGTACCGGTAATCATTCGGGAAATCGACGATAAAACCTGCCTGGAACTTTCTCTGATTGAAAATCTGCAGAGAGAAAACCTGAACGTCATAGAAGAAGCAAAAGGATATCAGCGGCTGGCAAAAGAATTTTCCATGACACAGGAAATCATCGCACAAAGAGTCGGAAAATCAAGACCCGTTATTGCCAATGCGCTCCGCCTGCTCTCTCTGCCGGAAAAAGCAATTCAAATGACAGAAAGCGGGGAACTCTCGGCAGGACACGCCCGCGCACTCTTGCCGCTCGCAGAAAAACTCTCCCCGGAAGAATTTGAAAAACTGCTGGAGGATATCAAGAACAAAAACATAACGGTTCGCGAACTGGAAAACCTCTACAAACGGCTTTGCGAAAATCCGGTAAAAGAGAAAAAGGAACGTCCGGAAGAAATCTATTATGCGGAAATCGAAGGGGAAATCTCGGAAAAATGGGGAAGAAAAGTACGAATCTCCGCCGCGAAAAACAAAGGGAAAATCGAACTTGAATTTTATAATAAAGAAGACTTCGAAGAACTGATCCGCGCACTGAAGAAATAAAGAAGGGAAGATAAAAAATGCTTGACATCCGGTTTGTAAGAGAAAACCCAGAAATTGTAAAAGAAAATATCAGAAAAAAATTCCAGGAACAAAAATTACCGCTCGTGGAAAAAGCGCTGCAGCTTGACGCGGAAAACAGAGCAATCAAAACCGAAGTTGAAGCACTGCGTTCAGAAAGGAACAAAGCATCCAAACAAATCGGCGCTCTGATGGGACAAGGGAAAAAGGAAGAAGCCGAACAAATCAAAGAAGAAATTGCAAAAAAAGGGACGAAAATCGAAGACCTCTCCAAAAGAGAAAAAGAAGTGGAAGAAGAATTGACCAAGGTAATGATGGTCATTCCCAATATCATTGACCCGTCTGTTCCGATAGGGAAAGACGACAGCGAAAATGTCGAAGTCGAACGCTTCGGAGATCCCAACGTTCCGGATTTTGAAATCCCCTACCATACCGAAATCATGGAAGCCCTGAAGGGAATCGATCTCGACAGCGCAAGAAAGGTAGCCGGTAACGGGTTCTACTATTTAATGGGAGATATCGCCCGTCTGCACTCGGCAGTCATATCCTATGCAAGAGATTTTATGATCGAAAGAGGATTCACCTACTGCGTTCCGCCTTTTATGATCCGCAGCGATGTTGTTTCTGGCGTTATGAGCTTTGCCGAAATGGAATCGATGATGTATAAAATCGAAGGCGAAGACCTTTTCCTGATCGGCACCAGCGAACATTCCATGATCGGAAAATTCATCGACACCATTCTGCCGGAAAAAACACTCCCGCAAACACTGACCAGTTATTCGCCCTGTTTCCGGAAAGAAAAAGGAGCGCACGGCATCGAAGAGCGAGGCGTTTACCGAATCCATCAATTTGAAAAGCAGGAAATGATCGTTATCTGCAAACCGGAAGACAGCATGATATGGTTTGACAAATTATGGCAAAACACAGTGGATCTGTTCCGTTCGCTGGAAATCCCGGTTCGGACACTGGAATGCTGCTCCGGAGACCTGGCGGATCTGAAAGTAAAATCGGTTGACGTAGAAGCCTGGTCGCCCCGGCAGAAAAAATACTTTGAAGTCGGCTCCTGCTCCAATCTGGGAGACGCACAGGCACGAAGGCTGAAAATCCGGATCTCCGGAGAAAACGGAAAATATCTGGCGCATACATTAAACAATACCGTAGTCGCGCCGCCCCGCATGCTGATTGCGTTTCTGGAAAATAATCTGCAGGCAGACGGAAGCATTTCTATTCCGGAACCGCTCCGGCCGTATATGGGCGGAAAAGAAAAAATCGAACGCTAAACTCTCCCATTCCGATAAATTTTGTTTCACATGAAACAAAAACATTTCCTGATAAACAGAAAGAGGGAACAGATATGAATATCGGCGTCAGCAGCTATAGCCTTTCCGGATATATGGCCGGGAATCAGAAATCGATTTTTGAAGCAATTGATAAAGCTTCGGAACTCGGCTTTGATTCCATGGAGTTTATCGATGTTTACGCGCCGGAAGGAAAGGATGCCGTCGAACAGGCGAAAGAAATCGGTGCTTATTGTAAAGAAAAAGGTCTTCCAATTTCGGCTTATGCCGTCAGTGCAGATCTCTTGCGGGATCCGGAATATTTTACCCGGGAACTGATTCAAAAGGACTTAAAAATTGCGCATGCGCTCGGCGCTACACTGTTCCGGCACGATGTAACCAGAGGCTACCCACCGGAAAAGACCTATGCGCGCGGTTTTGAACAAAACTGCATGCCGGTCGTCGTCCCGGCCATAAAAAAAGTAACCGAAGCGGCAAAAGAGCTTGGAATAAAAACCATGTCGGAGAATCACGGATTTTACTATCAGGACATCGACAGTATCGAACGTTTGATCAATGCGGTAAACGACGAAAATTATGGACTGCTTTTCGATATGGGGAATTTTTTCTGCGGGGACGACGATCCGGCCGCCGCGGCCGGAAGGCTTGCCCCGTACACCTTCCATATCCATGCAAAGGATTTCTTCCGGAGAAGCAGGGACAGGGTCTCGCCGGGCGAAGGATGGTTCCGGGCAAGAAACGGGGAATATTTGCGGGGAACCATTGTCGGCCACGGAGACGTTCCGGTAGGAACCTGCCTTTGGCTGATGAAAGAAAACGGCTATAACGGCGCGGTATCCATCGAGTTTGAAGGCTGTGAAGATAATCTTTATGCGCTTCGCGTCGGTCTTGCCAACATGCGGCGATTTGCGGAAACCGCAGAAAAAAAGGGGTAAACGGAATCCATGAAAACAATGCTACGGCTCTTTAAAGAATTAAAAGGATACTATCGCTATCTGATCGCCGCGCTCGCTGGGATGTTTGCCATAACAGCCGCGCAACTGATAACGCCGATGGTAACGAGAAAACTGATTCAAATGATTGAGCTTTCCGACCCGACATTAGCAGAAAACGCACTGAAACTTGGCCTTTTCCTGCTGATTCTTTATGCCGTTCAGGCTTTTGGGCAATTCAGCAAATCGTATTTTGCTCACTATGCAGCCTGGGATTTCATCCATCACTTTCGGCTACGGATTTATAATCATATTCAAGGTCTTTCCATGGGGTTTTTCCATGATAAACAAACCGGACAGCTCCTTTCACGGATCACAGCGGACACCACCAATCTCGAACCTCTCATCGCCCATGCAGGGCCGGATCTGATTGCAAACTGCGGCCTTTTTTTCGGCAGCGCGGTGATTCTTTTCTTTATCAATGTAAAACTGGCGCTTTTCACCCTGGTAACCATCCCGTTTACACTGATCTGCGTCTACATATACTCAAAAAAAGTCCGGCCGATTTTCAAAAAATCGCATGAAAAAATGGGGGAGCTCAACGCACAGGTGCAGGATAAACTGCAGGGAATGAAAGAAATCCAGATTTTCAACAAGCAGGCAGAAGCTTTTCAAAACTTAAATGAAGTTTCGTTCGGCCACCGGGAATCTATTCTCGATGCACTCAAAAAAGGGGCAATCTGCAATCCGCTGATTCTTTTCACCAATCATATCGGCGTAGTGATTATCATTGCAGCCGGCGGATTTCTGGCCGCTTCCGGAAAAATTTCCGCCTCGGATATTGTTGCCTTTACCCTCTATGTTTCCTATTTTTATCAGCCGATGCAGGCGCTCGGACAGATTTTTGAACAAATCCATACCGCAACAACCGCTGCAGACCGGTCTTTTGAAATACTAGATACACCATCGGCCATTACCAACGGGAACTACACGCCAAAAACGCCGGTACAGGGAGAAATTCAGTTCAAAGACGTCTCTTTTTCTTATCAGAAAGAAAACCCTTCGGTTCTCCAGGGGCTGTCGGTTCACCTTCCCGCCGGAAAAACGCTGGCGCTTGTCGGCCCAACAGGTATCGGAAAAACAACCTTTGTTAATCTGCTCTGCCGGTTTTACGATGTAGATACAGGAGAAATCCTTCTTGACGGAAAAAACATCAAGGAATATACCTTACCATCGCTGCATGCTTCTATGAGCCTTGTTTTGCAGGATATCTTTCTTTTTCACGGAACCATTGCCGAAAATATCGCATTCGGCGTTCCAAAAGCCAGTATGGAAGAGATTGAAAAGGCGGCCAAAATTGCAAACGCACACGAATTTATCATAGAAACCGAAAAAGGCTACCAAACCCTTGTCGGCGAACGGGGAATGCGGCTTTCCGGCGGACAAAAGCAACGGATTTCCATTGCGCGCGCCGTACTAAGGAACAGCCCCATTCTGATTCTGGATGAAGCAACAGCGTCAGTAGACACAAAAACCGAACGCCTGATCCAGCAATCGCTGGATGAACTCAGCCGGGGAAGAACCACCATTCTCATTGCGCACAGGCTATCTACGGTACGTAAAGCAGATATCATTGCCGTGATGGGGGAAAACGGAATCGAAGAGCAGGGAACACACGAAGAACTCCTGAAACTCGGCGGAAAATATGCAACACTGGTAGCAAACAGTTAAAAAACAATGCCCCGTTAATTTTATTGTCTAGAGAAAAAATTTCCTTGAAACACGGATTTATCTTAATTTCCGCCGGTTGCGTGTATCGGCAAAGCCAATCGCGCAAGACATTATATAGGAATAAATATCGATAAAAGGAGTAAGTTATGCAAAGAGAAAAATTTTCTTCAAGACTCGGATTTATCTTAATTTCCGCCGGTTGCGTGTATCGACAAAGCCAATCGCGCAAGACATTATATAGGAATAAATATCGATAAAAGGAGTAAGTTATGCAAAGAGAAAAATTTTCTTCAAGACTCGGATTTATCTTAATTTCCGCCGGTTGCGCGATTGGCTTGGGGAATGTCTGGCGTTTTCCCTATATTGTCGGAAAATACGGAGGCGCCGCATTTGTGCTCATTTATCTGCTATTTCTCATTCTCCTCGGCTTGCCAATCATGATTATGGAATTTTCGGTCGGAAGAGCCAGCCGCGCCAGCGCCGCGCTTTCTTTTGATAAACTGGAACCGAAAGGCACAAAATGGCACGGGTTTAAATTTTTTGCTATGGCAGGGAATTATCTGCTGATGATGTTTTATACAACAATCGGAGGTTGGATGATTCAATATTTTATAAAAACTGCCGCCGGCGAATTTGAAGGACTGGATGCGAACGGCGTTTCCGGTGTTTTTTCGGATATGCTGTCTCATCCACTGATTATGAGCGGATTTATGGCGCTTACCGTCATTCTCTGCTTTACCATCTGCGGCATGGGTCTGCAAAAAGGCGTAGAAAAAATCACGAAAATCATGATGCTTCTGCTTTTGGTTCTGATGATCGTTCTTGCTGTCCGCTCGGTAACGCTCCCCAACGCCGCCGAAGGATTGAAATTCTATCTTTTCCCGGATTTTTCAAAATTGAACGAATACGGACTTTTCGATACCATTTTTGCCGCAATGGGTCAGGCGTTTTTCACGCTCAGCCTTGGCATTGGTGCAATCGCTATCTTCGGCAGCTATATTGATAAAAACCGGTCGCTGACCGGCGAAGCGATTTGTGTTACCGCTCTGGACACCTTTGTCGCACTGATTGCCGGCATGATCATTTTTCCCTCCTGTTTTGCCTACGCCGTCAATCCCGGCGAAGGCCCCAGCCTGATTTTTGTCACGCTGCCGAATGTCTTTAACAATATGGCCGGCGGACGGATCTGGGGCACTCTCTTTTTCCTGTTTATGATTTTCGCGTCGGCTTCCACCATTATTGCCGTCTTTGAAAATATTATTTCCTTTGCGGTTGATTTGACCGGATGCAGCCGAAAAAAAGCGGCAGTTATCAATGCGGCGGTTATTATCCTTCTGTCTTTACCCTGCGTTCTCGGCTTCAATCTGCTGAGCGGTTTTCAGCCGTTCGGTGAAGGTTCCAACATTCTGGATCTTGAAGATTTTCTTGTCAGCAACAATCTTCTGCCGCTCGGAAGTTTGGTTTATCTGCTCTTTTGCACCCGCCGATACGGCTGGGGATGGAATAACTTTCTTGCCGAAGCCGACTGCGGAAAAGGAATCAAATTCCCGAAATGGGCAAGAATTTATATTACCTGGATTCTGCCGCTGATTGTTCTCTTTATCTTTATTCAGGGATATCTCTCTAAATTTTTTGCCGGATAAAACAAAAATATTGAAATAAAAATCCCGCCCTTATGTAAAGGGCGGGATTTTCTGCAGAAAAAACTTATTTTGCTTCAGCGACCTCTTTTTCTTCTTCCTTTTCGTCAAGAAGGAGTTCCGACGTACAATGCGGGCACCGTGTCGCTTCCACCGCAATCGAAGAGCGGCAGAAAGGACAAACTTTTTCGGTAACAGGCGCTTCTTCCGGATGTTTTCCCAAAGACATCACCTTATTAACCATCTTAACAATCAGAAAAACAACAAGCGCCAAAAGAATAAAATGAATCAGCTGACTGATAAAATCCCCGATCCGAATCGAACTGCCGAAAAGAGTCAGCGAAAAATCTGTCAAGCTGGATCCGGGAAGAATCAGCCCCAAAATAGGGGAGAAAAGGTCTTCAATAAACGCTGTTACAATTCCCTGAAAACCACCGCCGATAATAACGCCGACGGCAAGCCCCAAAACATTACCCCGCATGGCAAACTCTTTGAATTCCTTCAGAAATTTTTTCATACATCTCCAACCTTTCATTTTTTTATTATTTTAAACATCTGAAAACTTACACATAATGAAAATAAATCAGCAAAACAGAAATATCTGCCGGGCTCACACCCGAAATCCGGCTTGCACGGCCAATGCTTTCCGGCTTCTGTTGGTTCAGTTTCTGCCGCGCTTCCAAACGAAGTCCCTTAATTTCATTATAATCAAACGCTGTGGGAAGCAATTTTTTTTCCAGTTTTTTAAACTGCTCCACCTGTGCCAACTGCCGTTTTATGTACCCTTCATACCGAATCTCCACTTCTGCCGTTTCGGTAATCGTTTTCGGCAAAACGGGACGTTTGTGATCGACTAACGCCAGATCGGCATAAGAAAGTTCCGGCCGGCGGAGCAAATCGGCAAGGGAAACCCCGCATTTCACCGGCGAAGACTGTTTTTGTTCCAAAAGCGAAAGTAATGTTTCGTCCGGTGGAATAAACGTTTTTTTCAAACGAAGAATCTCTTCGCTGAGTTTTTTTTGTTTTTCCTCAAATAACCGATATCTTTCATCGCTGATCAAGCCGATCTTCCGGCCAATCGGCGTTAACCGGGCATCGGCATTATCCTGCCGAAGAATCAGCCGGTATTCCGAACGGGAAGTCATCATCCGGTAGGGTTCTGCGGTTCCCTTCGTGACCAAATCGTCAATCAAGGTTCCGATATAGCTGCTGCTGCGGTCCAAAACAACCGGTTCTTTGCCGAGAATCTTCCTCGCAGCGTTAACCCCTGCAACCAATCCCTGGGCGGCCGCCTCCTCGTAACCGGAGGTTCCGTTGATCTGCCCCGCCGTAAAGAGCCCCGGAATTTTTTTCACCTCTAACGTAGGAAACAGAAGCAGCGGATCAATACAATCATATTCAATCGCATAAGCATTTCGCTGAATCACCGCATGTTCAAAACCCGAAAGAGAACGGATCATCGCAATTTGAACGTCCTCCGGAAGGGAAGAAGACATCCCCTGCAAATACATTTCATCGGTATCCAGTCCCATCGGTTCCAGAAAAAGCTGATGCCTCTCTTTATCAGCAAACCGGACGATCTTATCTTCAATACTCGGACAATACCGGGGGCCTACGCCTTTGATTGTTCCCGAATACAGGGGAGAACGGTGCAGATTTTCCTGAATGATCCGATGCGTTTCGGCATTGGTATAAACCAGATAACAGGGCTCTTTATTTTCACCGATATCCACCCCTTCATTCTCAAACGAAAAAGGGCAGATCTCGTCATCGCCTTCCTGACGCTCCAGTTTAGAAAGATCCACGGAATTCCGGTTGATCCGCGCCGGCGTTCCGGTTTTAAAACGGCGCAGTTCCAGCCCCATTTTCGCCAAGCTTTCTGAAAGCCCGTCCGAAGGAAACAGTCCGTCCGGACCGCCCGGATAGGAAATGTCTCCGACAATGATCCGCCCCTGCATATATGTTCCTGAGGCAATTACTACTGATTTTGCAGAAAAAACAGCCCCCAACATCGTTACTAACTCAAAATGCTCCGAAATACGGCTGATTTCTTTAATTTCCGCCTGTTTTAAATCCAGATTTTCCTGTTTTTCAACCGTTTGTTTCATGACGCTCTGATATTTCCGCCGGTCGGCCTGAATCCGCAGAGAATGAACCGCCGGTCCTTTTCCCCGGTTCAGCATACGGCTCTGCAAAAAGACTTTATCCGCCGCGCGCCCCATTTCACCGCCCAAAGCGTCAATCTCCCGAACCAGATGTCCTTTTGCCGTGCCGCCGATCGACGGATTGCAGGGCATATTACCCAAACCGTCAAGATTTATCGTAAACAAAACGGTTTTTACGCCCAGACGTGCTCCGGCAAGAGCCGCTTCCAGGCCGGCATGTCCTGCGCCGACAACGGCAAGATCATAATCTCCCGCATGATATCTCATAAAAAAACCCGTGCCTTTGCACGGGTTTTTTCCATGCAAAGGCTCCTTTGATCGTAATTTTAAACAACCGTCAATTCTTTATAAATTTCAGGTATTCATTGACAAATTCGTCCAGATCTCCGTCCATCACCGCGCCGACATTTCCGACTTTACATCCCGTCCGGTGGTCGGTAACAAGCGTATACGGCATAAAAACATACGAACGAATCTGGCTGCCCCAGGCAATTTCTTTCTGTTCGCCTTTAATATCTTCAATCCGTTCCAGATGTTCCCGTTCCTTAATTTCCACCAGCTTGCTTTTCAGCATTCGCAGCGCAACTTCTTTATTCTGCCGCTGGCTTCGTTCATTCTGGCAGCCAACTACAATCCCGGTCGGCAGGTGCGTAATCCGAATCGCCGAATCGGTTTTATTGACATGCTGACCGCCGGCGCCCGAAGCGCGGTGAGCCTCGACCTTGATATCTTCTTCCCGAATCTCGATCTTCACATCATCGTCAATTTCGGGCATTACCTCAACCGAGGCAAAGGAAGTATGCCTCCGTCCGGAAGAATCAAAAGGAGAAATCCGAACCAACCGGTGTACGCCGGTCTCCGATTTCAGATAACCGTAAGCGTTCGGGCCTTCAATTAAAAGAACGCCGCTTTTCATTCCGGCTTCGTCTCCGTCCAGATAGTCAATAACTTTAACCCGATATCCCTTTTTTTCGCCGAAACGGGTATACATCCGGAACAGCATCATCGCCCAATCCTGCGCTTCGGTTCCGCCGGCGCCGGCATGGAAGGTCAAAATGGCGTTTTTCGAATCATATTCGCCGTCCAGCAATGTTTCCAACGTCTGGGCATGAATCTCATTTTCAATTTCCCCGGTTGAAGAAACAATTTCCTGCTCAATCTCCTCGTCGCTTTCGTCCATCGCCATTTCAATCAGAACTTCGCAGTCCTCCGTCATCGAACAAAGGCGGAGATATTTATCCACTTTATCTTTTACCTGCTTCTGTTCCGACAGAATTTTTTGCGAACGCTCCGCATCGTTCCAGAAATCCGGGGCGGAAGACAATTCTTCCAACTCAGCCAGACGTTTTTTCTGTTCCTCTATCCGGAGCGCGTCTCCCAGTTCTGTGATTTCCTTTTTCAGCTGAGAAAGCTTTAATCTGTATTCATCTAAAATGATCATTTCGTTGGTCAACCTTTCTTTGGAAAGAATTACGGATCACAGAAAACGCTGTGTTTAGAATTCCGTTTTCTTCGCAATATATGCTTTCAGATCCTCAATTTTGATTCTTTCCTGCGCCATGGTGTCTCTGTCGCGAACCGTTACACAACCGTCTTCCAGCGTATCAAAATCCACCGTCACGCAAACCGGCGTTCCGATTTCATCCTGCCGTCTGTAGCGTTTTCCGATCGAACCCGCGTCATCATACTCACAGTTGAAATCTCCGCTGATCATCGCATAAATTTCCGAGGCTTTCTCTCCCAGTTTTTTCGAGAGCGGCAGAACAGCGGCCTTGAC
The DNA here is from genome assembly GCA_948443805.1 of uncultured Clostridia bacterium. GTDB lineage: Bacteria > Bacillota > Clostridia > Oscillospirales > UBA644 > CAOJUB01. The sequence goes on from CAOJUB010000006.1 coordinate 15,928, forward strand.
CGGCGCCAGTGCAGGATGCAGATGCATAACGGTGCGGATATCGCTTTTCCCGTCTTTGCCGATCTCCTCTTCATCATACGCTTCCACCAAAAAGGCCAGCGCTACCCGGTCCGCACCGAGCGACGGTTCAATCACATACGGCAGATATTTCTCTCCGCTTTCCGGATCAAAATATTCCAGCGATTCACCCGAGGTTTCCATATGCCGCCCAAGGTCAAAATCGGTCCGGTCGGCAATCCCCCAAAGTTCACCCCAGCCAAAGGGGAACAGATATTCAATATCAGTCGTAGCGTTTGAATAATGAGACAGTTCTTCCTTTTCATGGTCGCGAAGCTTCATGTTTTCTTCCTTCATGCCAAGCGAAAGCAGGAAGTTTTTACATGCGTCTTTCCAGTAGGCGAACCACTCCAGATCGGTTCCAGGTTTACAGAAAAATTCCAGCTCCATCTGTTCAAACTCACGGGTACGGAAGGTAAAGTTTCCCGGAGTAATCTCATTCCGGAAAGATTTTCCGATCTGGCCGATACCGAAAGGAACCTTCTTTCTTGCCGTCCGCTGCACATTTTTAAAATTTACAAAAATTCCCTGCGCCGTTTCCGGGCGGAGAAAAATTTCATTCTTCGCCTCTTCGGTAACGCCCTGAAATGTTTTGAACATCAGATTAAATTTCCGGATCTCGGTAAAATCCTTTTTTCCGCAGTTCGGGCAGACAATATCGTTGGAATCAATATATTCCTTCATCTGTTCGTTTGTCCAGCCCGCACAGTTCACTCCGGCATCTTCCAGCAGTTTATCGGCTCTGTGCCTGGTTTTACAGGCTTTGCAGTCCATCAGCGGATCGGAAAAACCGCCTACGTGTCCCGACGCAACCCACACTTTCGGATTCATCAGAATCGCGCAGTCCAGCCCGACATTATACGGCGACTGCTGAATAAATTTTTTCCACCAGGCCTTTTTCACGTTATTTTTAAATTCCACACCAAGCGGTCCGTAGTCCCAGGTATTGGAAAGACCTCCGTAAATTTCGCTTCCCTGATAAACAAACCCTCTTGCCTTGCAGAAAGCAACGATTTTTTCCATGGTTTTTTCGCTGTTTTTCATTCTGTTTGATTCATTCCTTCCTTATTATCTTAAAAACGGCAGATTTTTCCTAAACGGAAAACGCCGGTGCGGTTTTTTTGTTCTTTTGTCGATGAGTTTTGAACAGTTTTAACACTTTCGCTGTTTAAAAGGCTGAACCGCCTGTTTTTACTGTCTAAACTCTGTCGGTTTCCTGTCGATACCAAAGTCTATTCAGAAATCTCCGGTTCTGTTTCAGAAACTTCCGCTTCCGCCGCATCAGCCGCGTCAATCTCCACCGCAGCAGTCGGAATATCCTCATCGTTTTCCGCGGAAAGAGCCGCAATATTGACGACCTTGGTGTCCTCTTCCTTAAAGCGCATAATCCGGACGCCGCCCGATGTCCGGCTGTATTTCGGAATTTCACTGATTTTAATCCGGATAATAATACCGTCGGAAGAAATCACAATCAGGTCTTCGTCTTCGCTGACGCTTTTTACGCCCGAAAGCAAGCCTGTTTTTTCGGAAATTTTATGTCCTTTAACGCCTTTTCCGCCTCTTGCCTGAATTTTATAACCGGAAATATCGGTACGCTTTCCGTAACCTTTTTCGGTAACAGTCAAAACGGTTTTTCCTTCTTCAAGAGGAATCATTCCGATAACAAAATCGTTTTCGCTCAGGCGGATAACCCGAACGCCTCTTGCCAGACGGCCGACAACACGGACGTCGTTCTCGTCGTAGCAGATAACCATACCTTTATGCGTAGCAACCAGCATTTTTTGTTTGCCATCGGTCAGACGTACTGAAACCAAATCGTCCCCTTCGTCAAGATCCACCGCGTTCAGGCCGGCTTTGCGAAGGTTTTTATAAGCCGTCAGCTCACAGCGCTTGGAAATTCCGTATTTGGTAACCATATTCAGATAAAAACCTTCTTCAAAACCGGAAATCGGAATCATCGCCGTAATCTTCTCTTCCTGCTCCAGCTGAAGAAGATTGACAATATTCATTCCCTTCGCCTGCCGCGATGTTTCCGGAATCTGATAACCTTTGATCTTATATACCCGCCCCCGGGTGGTGAAAAAGAGAATCATCTCATGCGTTGAACCGATAAACATTTCTTCCGCATAATCCTCTTCTTTTGTCGTCATCGCGGTAATTCCCCGGCCGCCGCGGCGCTGAACTTTATAAACATCCTCCGGCATCCGCTTGATATACCCGCAATGCGTCAGGGTATAAACGCAAGTTTTTTCCTCAATCAGGTCTTCAATATCTATTTCATCTTCTACGTCCTGAATCTCGGTTTTTCTGTCGTTTCCGTATTTATCCCGAATTTCAATCAATTCCTCGCGCAAAACGCCGACCAGCATTTCTTCCGAATTCAGCAGCTGATTGTAATATTCAATCTTTTTTGCCAATTCTTCATACTCTGCGCGCAGTTTTTCTTCCTCCAGCCCCTGCAACGCTTTCAACCGCATTTCCAGAATCGCCGAAGCCTGAATCTCCGAAAGCCCGAAGCGGGACATCAGGTTTTCTTTCGCATTATCATAAGAATTCCGAATGATCCGGATAACCTCGTCGATATTTTCCTGCGCGATCAGCAAACCTTCCAGCAAATGAGAACGTTCCATCGCTTTTTTCAGAACATAACGGGTCCGACGAATCAAAATATCTTTCTGGAACGCAATATACTCATCTAAAATTTCGCGCAGCGAAAGGATTTTCGGCTGCGACTGATTATTTACCAGCGCAAGCATGTTAACGGCAAAAGTCGTCTGCATCTGCGTCTGAATGAACAAACGGTTCAAAACAACCTGGGGATTCGCGTCTTTTTTCAGTTCAATAACAATCCGCATACCTTCGCGGTCGGATTCGTCACGCAGATCGGAAATTCCTTCTAATTTTTTATCCCGAACCTGTTCGGCAATATTGGCTACCAGCTGACGTTTATTCACCTGATACGGCAATTCACTGACGATGATCCGCATCCGGTCTTTGCCGAATTCTTCAAATTCGGTTCTTGCCCGAACCGTAATGTGGCCTCTTCCGGTTGCATATGCAGCGCGGATTCCCTTCCGACCGAGAACAATACCTTTCGTCGGGAAATCCGGTCCCTGCACACATTCCAGAAGATCGGCAAGTTCCGCTTCGGGACGATCCAGAATCAAAACGGTTGCATCGATAATCTCGCGCAGATTATGCGGCGGAATATTCGTTGCCATACCAACGGCAATTCCTGAAGAACCGTTTACCAGCAGGTTCGGAAATCGGCTGGGCAAAACGCGGGGTTCTTTTCTTGTTTCATCAAAGTTCGGATCCCAGTCTACGGTGTCTTTTTCGATATCGCGCAGCATTTCATCTGCAATCCGGGACATTCTCGCTTCGGTATACCGGTAAGCTGCCGGCGGGTCTCCGTCAACAGAACCGAAGTTTCCGTGCCCTTCAATCAAAGGATACCGCATGGAAAAATCCTGCGCCATCCGAACCAGCGCATCATAAACCGACGAGTCTCCGTGGGGATGATACCGGCCGAGAACGTCGCCGACAGCAGTCGCACATTTGCGGAAGGGTTTATCCCGGGTTAATCCGTCTTCATACATTGCATACAAAATACGCCGGTGAACCGGTTTAAAACCGTCTCTTACGTCCGGAAGCGCACGGCCGATAATAACCGACATTGCGTATTCTATATAACTTTTTTTCATTTCACTGACAAGTTCCGTCTGATGAATTACCTGATCGGGAAACAGAATATCCTCCGGTTGATAATCCACATTTTTTCTCTTTGCCATTCTGTCTGTCCTTTCCGTTAATAATCCAGATTCGACGCATACTGTGCGTTTTCTTCAATGTATTCGCGGCGGGGTTCTACCTGTTCGCCCATTAAAATCGTAAAAATCTGGTCGGCGGCTACCGCGTCTTCCAGTTCAATTCTGCGCAGTGTTCTTTTCTGCGGATCCATTGTCGTTTCCCAAAGCTCATGCGGATTCATCTCTCCGAGACCTTTAAAGCGGGAAATATCAATTTTAATATTCGGGTTTCCGTTTCTCATCTCCGCGCTTACAGCGTCTCTTTCTTCATCGCTGTAAGCCACACGAACCGTTTTTCCCCGGGAAAGCTTATAAAGCGGAGGAACCGCTGAATAAACATATCCGTTTTCTATCAAAGGACGCATAAAGCGGAAAAAGAAAGTCAGAAGCAGCGTCCGGATATGTGCACCGTCAACGTCGGCGTCGGCCATAATAATAATTTTATGATACCGGAGCTTTTCCAGATTAAAATCTTCGCCGATTCCGGCGCCGAGAGCCGTAATAACCGGTGCCAGTTTATCGTTTCCGTATACTTTATCTACCCGCGCTTTTTCTACGTTAAGCATTTTTCCCCACAAAGGAAGAATCGCCTGAAAACGGGAATCCCGTCCCTGCGTGGCCGAACCGCCCGCACTGTCTCCCTCAACAATATAAATTTCTGTCAGCGCCGGGTCTCTTTCATTGCAGTCTCTCAGTTTATCGGGCATCTGTCCCGAATCAAGCGCCGATTTTCTTCGGGTATCTTCTCTGGCTTTTCTTGCCGCTTCCCGGGCGCGCTGCGCCATCATAGCTTTGCTGATTACAACCTTTGCCGTGGCAGGATTTTCTTCAAAAAAGGTCGTTAATTTATCGGTAATTAAATTACTGACAACGCCCCGCATGGCGGAATTTCCCAGTTTTGTTTTTGTCTGCCCTTCAAATTCCGCTTCGGTCAATTTCACCGAAAGAACAACCGTCAGACCTTCCCGGACATCGTCGCCGGACAGATTGGAGTCTTTTTCCTTAAGCAGATTGAATTTTCGTGCATAATCGTTGATGACGCTTGTCAGCGCCGATTTAAAACCAGTTTCATGCGTACCGCCTTCGGTTGTGCGGATATCGTTCGCAAAAGAAAGCAGCATTTCACTGTACGAATCGGTATACTGCAGCGCAATCTCCGCCGAACAGTTCTCTCCTTCTTTTGCCACATAAATTACGTCATGCAGTCCCTTTGCTTTTCGGTTTTCGTTAATATAATCAACAAAAGAAACAATTCCGCCCTCATAGCAAAGATCATTGACAACCGGTTCTTCTCCCCGCAGATCGGAAATGGTAATATGGATACCGCCGTTCAGAAACGCCTGTTCTCTCATTCTTCGCAGCAATGTTTCGTATTCATATTCCAAGGTTTCAAAAATTGAATCGTCGGCCAGAAAACGAACCGTTGTCCCGCTTTTTTCCGTTGTTCCTTTTTCCTGAACAGGACCGTCAGGTATTCCTTTTTTATAACTCTGTGTATAGATTTTTGAGGTTCTTGAATCATACACGGTTACTTCAAGCCAGCTGGAAAGCGCATTCACAACCGATGCGCCGACTCCGTGCAGACCGCCCGATACCTTATATCCATCGCCGCCGAATTTTCCTCCGGCATGAAGAATCGTATAGACAACTTCGATTGTGGAAATCCCCATTTTCGGATGAATTCCCGGCGGAACGCCGCGGCCGTCGTCCTCCACGGTAACGATATTTCCTTTTTCTATCGTCACATTAATATTTTTACAAAAACCGGCAAGCGCTTCGTCGACAGCATTATCCACAATTTCATAGACCAGATGATTTAACCCCTGAACCGAGGTCGAACCAATATACATACCCGGTCTTTTTCTGACTGCTTCCAGCCCTTCCAGAATCTGAATCTGGCTTTCGTCATATTGAGAAGTTTTCTTTTCCTGTGTCACCGTTCTTTTCCTTTCTCTGCTTTTCTATCAAATAATTATCTGTGTTTCCTTTTTAAAGTCTCTTCAAAAGAGAAGCGCATGTAATGGGCGAAATATACAGCCTGGTTTTTCCTTTTTCATGATACAGAATATAAGACCGGGGAAAATCATTGCCGATGGCAATTACCTGTCCCCGCTTTTGGCTGTAGGCTAAAAATTTTTTTGTAATAACAGAACCGGTCGTGTTTTCAATATCAAAAATTCCGGTTATATATTTTTTTTTAATCATATAATTCAGGCCGATATGTAAATACATTTTTTCTGTCCGCCTTTTCAGAAAATAAAACTGCTTTTCCTTTATCCTTTTATTTTTCCGTTTTCCACCCGGAAGACCCGCGCCGTCCGAAAACCTCTTCCTTTTTCACAGGTTGAAATAAAAACCTGCTTTCCTTTAATCTTTTCCGTTATATACGCTTTTCGCGTATAATCCAGTTCAGAAAAAACATCGTCAAAAAGCATAATCGGATACTCTCCGGTCTCTTCCTTGAGCAATTCCGCTTCTGCCAGCTTTAATGCCATAACGCAGGAACGCTGCTGTCCCTGGCTTCCATAACTTTTCGCCGGCAGATGATTGATTTTGATACAAAAATCATCCCGATGGCTTCCCATAGAAGTATATCCCAAACGAAGGTCTTCTTCTTTGTTTTTTTCCAGTTTCAGAAGAAACTGTTCTTCGGTAAAACGGCTGTCTCCTGTTTCGCAGAAAGAACGAAACTCAAAATCGGTCGTTTCCTTTCCGGAAGAAATTTCTTCGGTTATTTTTGCCGCATGCTTTTCCAACCTCTTCAGATAAGTCTGACGGGTCACCGAAAGAATACTTCCGATCTTAGCCAGCCGCATATCATATAAATCAAGCGTCTCCAGCAAATCCCGGCGCTGATTTTTTAAAATATAATTTCTCCTCGCCAAAAGGGAAGAATAATCCTTTAACAGCCTGTCATACTGCGGTTTTACCTGACTGATCGCAATATCCAGAAATTTGCGCCTTTCTTCCGGTCCGCTTTTTACCAGAAGAAGATGTTCGGGAAAAAACAGAACGCAATGAAAAACACCTAATGCCTCAGACGGTTTGATTTTTACACCGTTTTTCAGAATTTCCCGGTTTTTTCCGCTGAAAAACCGGATTTCTTCATTCTGATGTCTTCCGTTTTTATAAAATTCCGTCCGTGTCAGCGCGCTTTCCTGCCCGATCCGTATCAAATCGGTCTCGGAGGCGCTCCGAAAAGAACGGTTTGCCGAAAACAGCCAGAGAGCTTCAATAATATTCGTTTTTCCCTGCGCGTTTTTTCCAAGAAAAATATTCACACCCTCATCAAAAGAAAAAACCGCCTGTTCAATATTCCGAAAATTATGTAATTGCAGTGAAGAACAAATCACGCTTACTCACTCGTTTCTCAGTCTCATGGCCGAAAGCAGGCAATAAAATTTTCCGTTCTCATCTTCTACAGCCATGGGGGACAGCGGGGAATTAAAGTGCATCCGAAGGTTTTCTGTCTCTGCCGTAGAAAAAATACTTTCCAGATATTTATTGTTAAACCCGATTTCCAGGCTTTCTCCCTCTTTTTCAATCTTGATTTCATCGACAACGCTTCCCTCGCTGGCCCGAAAAGAAACTACCAACGTATCCGCGTCAATGCTGAAGCGGATCGGATACCGCATTTTTTCACTGACAAGAATCGAGGCCAGGCCGACCGATTTGCGAATCTGTTCCCTGTTTACCGTAACTGTCGTTTTGAAGGAAGAAGGAAGCGCTGTTTTATATTTCAAAAATTCTCCTCTTATCAGCCTTGAAACAATCCTTTTCCGGCCGAATTCAAACGATACATGCCGTTCCCCGATTCCGATATTCACATTATCAAGGTCGGCAGGCATGGTTGATTCCAAAACTTCCATAGCCCTTTTCGGAACAATAAAGTTTCCGTTTTCATGTGATCCTTCTATCTTTTCCTGCCGAAGCGCAAGACGGAAGGTATCGGTAGCCACCATTGTCAGCATTTCGTTTTCGATTTCAAACAAAACGCCCTGCTGAATTTCTTTTCCCTCCGGTCCGGCTGCGGCAAACACCGTTTTTTTAATCATATCCAAAAACAAAGGCGGAGATAAATTAAACTGCTTCTTTTTTTCCATTAAAGGAAGATCGGGAAACAAGTCGGCCTTCATAACCGGAAGTTTTACCGATACGACGCCGCAGGATATTTCAAGCATTTCTCCTTCTGTTTCAAGAACCATATCGTCATCGCGAAGATTCCGCAGAAAATCCCCGAACTTCTTTGCATTGACAACAAAATCTCCGGTTGATTCCACCGATGCGGAAATAAAGCATTCCAGCCCAATTTCCTGGCCAACGCCGGCAAGACGGATATTTCCGTCGTCGAAAACGTTGAAAAGAATGCCCTCCTCTGCCGGAATGTTTGCTTTTGAAGCAATCACCTTGGAAACCGTATTAACCGCTTCCAGAAGAATTGTTTTGGTACAGATAAATTTCATTCATAACTCCGTTCTGCCTTTTTTCTGCTTATTCTATATAAAAAGGCTTGATAAATAATAAAGTGAATGGTCTCTTCGTTTTTTCCTTTTCTTATTTTTTATAACAAATATAAAATAAAAAAGAAGTAGTAGTAAGGCTTGTCAATATCTTTGAAAACTTTTCCAGGAGCGGAAGGACAAGGCCTTTTTGGAAAATTTTTTCTTTTGAAAAAAATCCGATGTTTCTGTTCATAAAAAAAACCGTTTTCTTTTCATCTTTTTCAACAGGGATTTGAACAGCGGTTTGTCGATGGTTTTGTTGAAAAAGAAAAATTATCAAAAGAAAAAAACATGAATACTGTTGAAAACTCTTTTACATGGAACGGATGTCTTCGATCAGTTTGTTGACTTCCGTTTTGGCAGAGGGGGAGTATTCAAATTTCTCCTCTACTTTTTTAATCGCATGGTGAACGGTGGAGTGATTTTTTCCTTTTTCGCCGTTTCCTCCGAAAATATCGCCGATATCCGGCAGGGAAAGATCTGTGATTTCGCGGAGAATATACATAGATATCTGCCGGGCGAAAACAATGTTTCCGGTTCTTTTTTTGCTTTTGATGTCAGAAACCGAAACTTCATAATGCTTGGACACGGTGGTCAGGACTTTTTCGATCGTTATATCGATCGGTTCATTTTCATTGGTTACTTCGCTGATGGCGCTTTGGGCAATGGCGATTGTCGGCGTGTCTTTCATAATCAGCTGCGTGGAAACCAGTTTCTTGATAACGCCTTCTAACTGACGGATGTTGTTTTTGATTTTATCGGCAATAAAAAATTCAATTTCATCCGAAAGTTTGATATTGTAAGCCGCGCATTTTTTTCGGATGATGGCTACTTTCAGTTCAAGGTCAGGAGCGGAAATATCGGTAATAACGCCCGATTCAAAGCGGGAACGAAGCCGGCTTTCCAGAAGCTGGATATCTTTTGGCGGCCTGTCCGATGCGAGAATGATCTGTTTTTTTGCATGATAAAGGGTTTCAAAGGTATGAAAAAATTCTTCCTGTGTGGAATTCTTTCCCGCAATAAACTGAATGTCATCAACCAGAAGAACGTCAAGCGTCCGGTATTTGTTCCGGATATCCGACATGGTGCGGTTCTGGATATTTTCGATTACGTCATTGATAAATTCTTCACTGGAAACATATAAAATACGGAAAGAGGGATTATTTTTCAGAATTTCGTTTTTGATGGCGTTGAGCAGATGCGTTTTTCCCAGCCCTGTATTTCCGTAAATAAAAAGAGGGTTGTACATTGTTGCCGGATGTTTGGCTACGGCAACACAGGAAGCGTGTGCGTGCTGGTTAGAAGAACCGACAATGAAGTTATCGAAAGTATATTCTTCATCGTTCATCGAAACCAGTTCTTCTTGCGGTTCCTCTTCTGGAAGAGGATTTTCCGAGTGTTTTTTTATATTTTCATAGATTTTTTTATCTAAAACAACACTGATTTTCATGTCGAAACCAACAATTGATGATAAGACATCTTCGATGATATCCTTATATTTGGAAATGATGATCGACTGCTGAATGGTATTTTCTACCACAAGGATAAAATAATCGTTTTCATATTTTAAAGGATAAACGGTTTTAATCCAGAGTTTCATCACGGTTTCCGAAAGAGACCCGGAAAGCGTTTCTACGGTTTTGTCCCAGATGTTTTGAATGCTTTTCATTTTGTCTGTTTCCCCCCTGTTTATTTTTTCTGAAAGAAAACCGGCTTCCCCATGAAAAATCCGGTTTATTTTTGAAGAATAAAATAACGCGGTAATATTTAAATAGAATCATTATTCTAATATATTATTATAATATTATATATACCACGCCCTCTATTCTATCATAAAAGGCTGGGGAATGCAAGGAATATCTGTAAAAAGTCGAAAAAAATTCAGTTTTGGAACTTGACAAGCGGACAATTTCCCTATATAATGAATAAAGGACTATATTTTTTAAGGAGGGAAAGCAAGATGGTAAGAACCTATCAGCCTAAGAAAAGACAGAGAAGCAAAGTTCACGGTTTTCGTAAGAGAATGAAAACTGCAAACGGCAGAAAAGTCCTTGCGAGAAGACGCGCAAGAGGCAGAAAGCAGCTGAGCCTGTAAGGCCGGCAATCCTGCATGAAACAAACCTTATCTCTTTGTGATAACCGAGCATTCAGAGCCTTATATCATAGGGGAAAACGTGCTGTTTTCTCTACTTTTGCTGTTTATTACCGCAAAAACCGGAAAAATAACGGTTGGAACCGAATGGGGATCACCGTCAGCAAAAAGATAGGAAACGCTGTATGCAGAAACAGAGCCAAAAGAGTCCTCAGAGAGGCGTATCGCCTCAATGAACCCCAGCTTTGCACAGGGGTTGATTTTGTTTTTGTGGCCCGGTCTAAAACGGTTGATGTGAATATGCGCCAGGTTGAAAAAGAAATGCATATTTTCTTCAGAAAAGAGGCTTTGTTGAAAGAAAAAGGAGGGTTCGATGAAAAAGGCGGCCCTTTGGTTAATTGAATTTTACAGAAAGCATATCTCGCCGTTTAAGCCGTGTTGCTGCCGGTTTATTCCTTCGTGTTCGGAATATGCTTTGTCTGCGTTTCAGAAATACAGTTTTCTGAAAGCTCTTTTTCTTTCGGTAAAAAGAATTGTAAGGTGCAACCCTTTCTGTAAAGGCGGGTATGACCCGCTGCCATGAAAAGCCCGGAATTTTTCCGGACGGCATATCCGGCCTGACGCAGAGGCGAAAAAGAAAAGCGGAGACCTACGGCTACATCCGTTTAGCAGAATTCTCCCACACAAAGAAAGGTATGGTTAAAGACGTAGATGGGAAATATTTTAAACATAATATATGTTCCCCTGGCAATGATTCTGAAGCTTTGCTATTCGATTACAAATAATTACGGTTTGGCGATTATTTTCTTTGCTTTTATCGCGAAAGTTTTGATGCTTCCCGTATCGGTGAAAAGCGAACTGGGAAGAAGGAAAATGGTGAAAGTTCAGCCAAAACTTCAGGCTTTGCAGCAGAAATACAAAAACAATACCCGCGATCAGAGATATATGGACGAAGTACAGGCGGTATACCGCGAAGAAGGCTACAGTCAGATGTCGGGCTGTTTGCCGACGCTGATCCAGTTTCCTTTGATTATGGGTCTTTGGAATGCGATCAGAAATCCGCTTACCTATGTTTGTGGTCTTGTGGAAAAAACAATGTATCCCATCTTCCAGAAACTGACCGAATTGGGTGTGGAGAATCTGGGAACCTGGGATCTTGCAGCCAATAAAAAGGCGATTAATGAAATTGCTATCGCGCAGGGAATTGATCAGTATGGCGATCAGCTTTCCGGTCTGCTTCCGGAAGGATTCCGGAATATCGACCTGAATTTTTTCGGTCTGAATCTCGGTGATAAACCGGTTTTCGGATGGGATTGGACAATTCTGATTCCGATTATTTCCGCCCTGACCTCCTTTTTGGTTGGCTATATCGGACAGCGGATCAACAGAACAAAAGGCGCGCAGCAGGATCCGACGCAGAAAAGTATGAATTTTGTTTTATATACCATGCCGTTGATTTCTCTTTGGATGGGCTTTTCTTTCCAAATCGGCGTTGGTATTTATTGGATTTTTTCCAATATCTTCTCTTTGATTCAGACGGTTCTCTTGCCGCTTTGTCTTCGGGAAAAGAAACAGGTAGTTCCCGTAAAAGAGAAAAAATTAAATTATAATCAGCTTCAGAAAATGGAACGAGAAAAAAAAGCGGCCGAAAAAGAAGATTCGTAACAAGAAAATGAAGGAAACAAAAATGATTTTCCGTTATAAAACGGAAAGAGATGAAAAGGAAGGAACCGGCCTGTTATGGAAAAAATAATAAGCGGTAAAACAATTGACGATGCGGTTGCGCAGGCGTGTGCGGAACTGAAGCTTGACAGAAGCGAATTCACCTATGAAATTGTAGAAATGGAAAAAAAGGGTTTTCTCGGTTTGGGAAGCAAGCCTGCGGTAATAAAAGTAACCTATAACGGAACGCCGGAAAGATATCTTTCCGACTATATGAAAGGTTTTTTTGCGCTGCTCGGCGTAATGTCCTATGAAGAAGAGATCGTTGTCGGCGAGGACGGGCAGATCAATATCCAGCTGAACGGTGAAAGTTTGGAAGAGTATACGCAAAAAGGCTGCAATATTGTAGAAAGTCTTCAGTATATTCTTGTTATGTCGCTGAATAAACAGTCGGAAGAACGTTACAGACTAACGCTGAACATTAATGATTATAAAGAAAAATCAGCGGAAAAACTGAAGGCTCTCGCGCAGAAAACGGCGAAAAAGGTTCTTTCGACCAAAAGAAAACAGACGCTGATGCCGATGTCCTCTTTCCAGAGAAGAATTATCCATTCGGCTCTTGCTGATTTTGATGAAAATATCGAGACCTTTTCTGTCGGAGAAGAACCGAACCGGAAAGTGGTTATTTCTTATACCGGAAGCGACCGGCCTATGGGCGGCGGAAGACGTCCTGGAGGCAACGGCGGAAGAAACGGCGGCTATAATAACAGAGGCGGCCGGAATTCTTCAAGAGGCGGAGACAGAAGACCCCGTTCTTCAAATATGCCGAAGGCAACAACGGCGGGCGAGCCTTTTAAAATGACCCAGATTTATCCGAAACCTGCGATAGAGCGGGATAATTCCGCTTTTAAAGTCGATTGATTCTTCTTTGAATCGGTTTTCTCAGAAAAGGCCGGGCGTTTGTTCGGAGAATAACAATGATTTTTGCCGTGAAGGCGTATTGAATCAGAACAAAAGATGCGGGCTTTTCAGTCCGCATTTTTTTCCGAAGAAAGGACAAGTATGGAAAAAAGAAACGATACGGTCTGCGCTATTATGACGCCGCTTCTTTCGGGTGCAACGGGCGCTGTTCGGATTTCCGGTCCCGAAGCTTTTACGATTGCTGAAACAGTTTTCTCTGTTTCTCTGGCGGACAAGCCGGGACATACGCTGCATTACGGCGTTGTTTACGATAGCGCGGGACGGGCTTTGGATGATGTTGTGGCTTCGGTTTACCGGGCGCCGAAAAGCTTTACGGGCGAGGATATTGTGGAGTTTTCCTGCCATGGAAGCGTTTATGTTTTACGAGAATTGGTTAAAGCGTTGATTTCTCACGGAGCCAGACAGGCGCAGCGCGGCGAGTTTTCAAAACGGGCTTTTATGAACGGAAAAATCGATATGGCGCAGGCGCAGGGGATTATTGACCTGATCGAATCGGAAAGTGAAAAAGAAGCCTGGATTGCCTATCGTCATCTTTCCGGTAGTCTGTCGAAAAAAATAGAAGAAATCCGGCAGCCGCTGTTGGAAATCACGGCGCAGATTCTTGCTTATATTGATTATCCGGATGATGAAATCGGAGAGATATCTTCTGAAACGTTGCAAAAAAGTATTTTTTCTGCCAGAGACAGCATTGTTTCTCTGAAAAGAACCTTTGATTCCGGTAAGTTGGTAAAGGAAGGCTTGACGGTTTGTCTCTGCGGAAAGCCGAACGCCGGAAAATCCATGCTGCTGAATCAGTTTGCCGGATATGACAGGAGTATCGTTACGGCAATTGCCGGAACGACCCGGGACGCTGTTGAAGAAACCGTAGAGATCGGCGGTATGAAAGTCCGTCTTTGGGACACGGCAGGACTTCGTGAAACAGAGGACGAAGTGGAAAAAATCGGCGTTTCGATTGCAGAAGAAAAAATGCGGAGTGCCCAGCTGATTCTTGCGGTTTTTGACGGTTCCAGACCGCTGGATGAAGAAGATAGAAAGATTTGTGCTTCTTTGCAGGAAGCGCCGGGTGAAAAAATTGCTCTTTTGAATAAACAGGACCTTATTTCTGCTGAAAACAAGGCTCTTTTTTCCGATACCGAAGCGTTTTTGGAAAAAACCGGCTGTTTTTCAGCGGTTTGCCGGGTGTCGGCAAAGAAAGGCGAGGGGATGGAACTTGTCCGGGAACGGATGACTTCTCTTTTCGGAAAAATCGATCCTGATGAGGAAATTATTACCGATTTCCGGCAGTATCAGTGTTTGGTCCGCGCAGAAGAAGCGATCGGTCATGCCGTTCAAAACCTTTCTTTGACGCCGGACGTTCTTCTTGCCGATATAGAAGACGCGATTTCTGCGCTTGGAACCGTAACGGGAAAGAGCGTGGGCGAAGAAGTGATAGAAACGATTTTTTCCCGGTTCTGTGTGGGGAAATAATCGGTTGTTTCATGTATCATGGAACGGTGCCTGGACGGCGGAAAGGAGCGAGAATGGCGCTGACAGATTTGAACACCCTGCGGCCGCTTTTGGAAAAACACGGTTTTTCTTTTTCAAAAGGGCTGGGACAAAATTTTTTGATCAATGCCGTGGTTCCGCGGAAAATAGCAGAAAATGCAAAAGGCAATGTCCTGGAAATCGGCCCTGGCGCAGGCTGCTTAACATATGAGCTGGCCTCCCGCGCCGAAAAAGTTGTTGCCGTGGAGGTGGACGGGCGGTTGCTTTCGGTTCTTTCCGAAAGCCTGGCAGAATTCTCCAACGTTTCCGTTTTGCATGCCGATATTTTAAAAACCGACCTTTTTTCTCTTTTTGACGGTGATTTTTCCGTTTATGCGAATCTGCCGTATTATATTACTACTCCGGTTGTGATGTATCTGCTTGAAAGCGGCGCGCCGATCCGCGAGATTACCGTGATGGTGCAGAAAGAAGTCGCCGATCGCTTCACCGCGGAGCCGGGAGACTCCGATTACGGCGCTGTTACAGCGTCGATCGGGTATTATGCGAAAACCGAAAAACTGTTTTCGGTTTCTTCCGGGAATTTTCTTCCGCGGCCGAAGGTCGATTCTGCGGTTATCCGCCTGACGAAAATTTCTCCGCCGGTTTCGGTTCGGAGCCGGGAAACATTGTTCCGCGTGATCAAATCGGCTTTTGCCATGCGGAGAAAAACACTGGTAAATAATTTAAAGCAGGAATTTTATCTTTCAAAGGACGAAGGGGAAGCGATTCTGGAAAAACTCGGCTTTGAAAAAACGGTGCGGGGGGAACGCCTTTCCCTTGCGGATTATGCGAAAATTGCAGATGAAATAGAAAAAAGAAAGGAATGTGAACCAGCATGAAATTCGGTTATTTTGACGACAACCGCAGAGAATATGTCATTACCCGTCCGGATACGCCGTATCCGTGGATCAATTATTTAGGCGAGGAGGATTTCTTTTCTCTGACGTCAAACACCGGCGGCGGTTATTCTTTTTATAAAGACGCGCGCATGCTCCGCCTGACCCGCTACCGCTATAATAATGTGCCTACCGACGGCGGCGGCAAATATTTTTATATCAACGATGAGGGGGATGTCTGGTCTCCGTCCTGGATGCCTGTCAAAGCAGAACTGGAAGAATATGAATGCCGGCACGGTCTGGGTTATACTTCGATCAAAGGAAAAAGAAACGGTGTTTCTGCAGTGCGGACATCGCTTGTTCCGCTGGGTTATACGGCGGAAGTAACGCAGTTAAAAGTGAAAAACGAGACCGATCGGGTAAAAAACCTAAAACTGTTTTCTTTTGTCGAATGGTGTCTGTGGAACGCCTTTGACGATATGACGAATTTCCAGCGGAATTTTTCGATCGGCGAGGTTGAGGTTGAAGGTTCGGCTCTTTACCATAAAACCGAATACAGGGAACGGCGGAACCATTACGGCGTTTTTTGGGTAAACAGCGAAATTTCAGGCTTTGATACTGACAGAGAAACCTTTTTAGGCTTATATAACGGTTTTGGCGAAGCCAAAGTTCCCAAAGCCGGAAAATCTGAAAATTCCGTCGCTTCCGGCTGGGCGCCGATTGCCTCTCACGGGATTGACTGCACCATGCAGCCGGGAGAGGAAAAGTCCTTTCTTTTTGTTCTTGGCTATTGTGAAAATAAAAAAGAAGAAAAATGGCAGAAGCCCGGCGTGATTAACAAAGCTCCCGCAGAGAAACTGTTTTCCGCCTTTTCTACCGATGAGCAGTTTGACCAGGCTCTTCAGGCAATCCGGGACTATTTTGACGGGATGCTGTCGAATTATCAGGCGAAAACGCCCGATGAGAAGATGAACCGTATGGTGAATATCTGGAATCAGTATCAGTGCACGGTGACCTATCATATGTCCCGTTCCGCTTCTTATTTTGAATCGGGCATCGGCCGCGGTATGGGATTCCGTGATTCATCGCAGGATCTGCTTGGTTTTGTTCATATTCTCCCATCGCTTGCCCGGCAGCGGATTTTGGATATCGCCGCCACGCAGTTTGAGGATGGTTCCGCCTACCATCAGTATCAGCCTTTGACGAAAAAGGGAAATCATGATATCGGCTCGGGTTTCAATGACGATCCCCTCTGGCTGATTTTCGGCGTTGCCGCGTATATCAAAGAAACCGGCGATACCGCCATTTTGGAGGAATCGGTTCCTTACGACTGCGATCCGGAAAAAGCGCAGCCCCTCTGGCACCACCTGAAAATGTCATTTCGTCATGTGGTTGACAATCTTGGCCCGCACGGCCTTCCTCTGATTGGCCGAGCCGACTGGAACGACTGTTTGAATCTCAACTGTTTCAGCGAAACGCCGGGCGAATCGTTCCAGACGACGGCGAATTTTGAAAGTGGGATTGCAGAATCGGTCTTTATTGCCGGCATGTTTGTCGCAGTGGGAGAGGATTATCAGGCGCTCTGCAAAATAGCGGGACAGGAAGAGGAAGCCGGTTTTGGGAAAAAAGAATGTGAAAAAATGGTTCAGAATGTTCTGACTCATGGCTGGGACGGCGAATGGTTTTTACGTGCCTATGATGCTTTCGGCAAAAAAATCGGTTCGAAAGAATGCACCGATGGTCAGATTTATATCGAACCGCAGGGCTTTTGCGTGATGGCTGGAATCGGCGTGAAAGAAGGGCTTGCCGAAAAAGCGCTGAATTCCGTTCGCGACCGGCTGGAAACTCGTTACGGTATTTCATTGCTTGATCCGACATATAAGGAGTATCATGTCGAACTGGGCGAGGTATCGTCCTATCCGCCTTCGTATAAGGAAAACGGCGGGATTTTCTGCCATAACAATCCCTGGATCACGATTGCGGAGTCGGTTCTTGGCCGCGGCGACCGGGCATATTTGACCTATAAAAATATCTGTCCGGCTTACACCGAGGAAATTTCCGAAAAACACCGCACAGAACCGTATGTTTATTCGCAGATGATTGCAAGTAAGGACGCGCCGAATCAGGGCGAGGCGAAAAATTCATGGCTGACCGGAACATCTTCCTGGACGCTCTATTCGGTAACGCAGTATATTCTTGGTGTTCGTCCCTCTTATGACGGGTTGGTTGTCGATCCCTGTATTCCCGCCGACTGGAAAGAATTTGAGGTTACAAGAAAATTCCGCGGCGATGTCTATGTCATCAAAGTGAACAATCCCAACGGAAAGATGAAAGGGGTTTCTTCGATGACGGTTGACGGAAAAACCGTTGACGGAAACCAAATTCCTTTTTCCGGCGACGGGAAAACGCATCGGGTTGAAGTTGTTCTTTAAAAAAGAAAGCAGGACAGATTTTCTGTCCTGCTTTCTTTTTTACTGGCTGTTCGATTTTTTATTTCGAAAATACAATTTTTACAAATTTATTTTTTCCGCGGCTGATGACCAGATCTTCGGTCGGTTCATATTCCGCCTTCATGTCGGCAACCACTTCGTTGTTGACCTTGATTCCTCTTCCCTGGATCAAACGGCGGGCTTCGGAGTTGGAGGGCGCAAGGCCGGCCGCAACCAGAAGCGAAATCAGCGACTGTTTGGTTTTTTCCACCGGGACTTCGGTTATTTTGTCGGGAATCGCGCCCGAGGCGATTTCTTGATAGCGCGCCGCGGCGGGAGCGATGGCCTGTTCTCTGTGGTACATTCTGACGATTTCCTCTGCATAGCGGAAATGCGCGCCGCGAATATCTTCTTTGATTAGCAGAAGAACTTGTTCTTCCGGCATGTCTGTGGTCAGGCGGAAATAATCGGCGATCAGCGAATCGGGGACTTTCATCGCTTTTTCATACATGATTTCGGGCGATTCGTCGAGCCCGATATAGTTGTCAAGGGATTTCGACATCTTTTCTACGCCGTCCAGCCCCGGAAGCAGCGGAAAGGTAATGACTTCCTGCGGTTCCTGGCCGTAATCCCGCTGCAACTCTCTGCCAACGAGGAGGTTAAAGGTCTGGTCGCTTCCACCGATTTCGATATCGGCGCCCAATGCGACCGAGTCGTAACCCTGTGCAAGCGGATAAAGAATTTCGTGAAGGCTGATCGGCTGTTTTTCGTTATACCGTTTGGAAAAATCGTCCCGCTCCATGATGCGGGCTACCGTATATTTCGCTGCGAGCCGGATCACGTCGGCAAAGTTCATTTTTCCGAGCCACTGGGAATTATATTCAATTCTTGTTTTTTCAGGATCAAGAATTTTTGTCGCCTGTTTAAAATAGGTTTCGCCGCTTTTTCTCGTTTCTTCCATTGTCAGCGAGGGCCGGGTCTTGCTTTTTCCGGAAGGGTCTCCGATCATACCGGTAAAATCGCCGATAACAAAAATGATTTCATGCCCCAGTTCCTGAAACAGCCGGAGTTTTCTGAGAACCACCGAGTGACCGAGATGAAGGTCGGGGCGGGAAGGATCGGCGCCGAGTTTGATTTTCAGTTTTTTTCCGCTTTCCAGTTTTTCTTTTAACCCTTCTTCCGAGAAAATGGCGATCGCGTCTCTTTTCAGGATTTCAAGCAGTTTTTCATTCGTCATGGTGATGTGTTCCTTTTCTCTCTGTTTTTATTCGGAAAACCGGCCGAATATGCTCTTTATTATAGCATTTCCGGCCGGTTTTGTCAAGTCTTCTTTTTTTAGGGGGAAAATTCTCCGTTCTTCTTTCGGTTTCAAAAACCGTTATTTTAGAATTTTCCGCACCGCTTTCAGGATGACGGGAACCACAACGGTGTAAAGCGCCGCGGTGACAAGCGAGGAAATAATCCGGAAAACCGATTCTCCGAGGGCGAGAACATACGGATATTGGTAAACCACGCTGTCGATATAGGTAACCAACGTGTTCAGGATGGTGACAATCAGCGAAGAAATGCAGATTTCAACCGCCAGAAACCCGACTTTTTCTTTTTTCCGGAAGGCGAGGAACAGCAGTCCCATTACCAACCCCCGGACCCCTGCCGGAAGAATCCAAAGCGCGGTTGTTGCGGTAAATCCGTAGCTGATCATTTGACCGATAAAGCTTCCCGTCAATCCTACGGCCATACCGGAAACCGGACCGTACAGGATAGAGCAGAGGATGATCGGCAGGCCGCCGAAGGTGATTTTGATGTTCCCCATTTTGAGCGAGAGGGTGTCGAGAACAACGAACAGCGCGATCATAACCGCCTGAACGCAAAGGGTTTTTAAGTAGTCTCTTGTTTTTTCTTTCATTTCATTCGTTCCTTTCTCTGTCGGAGATTTTCTGCAAAAAAAAATCTCCGGATATCCAGATCCAGAGCGAGCCGTAAATAATTGTTTTTCAGACAGCGGAAAAAGAAGAACGGAGACGAAACCGTTTCTTTAACGGAAAACCCTGCTTTCAGAATTTCCGATCGCGATATTTCTTTTCAGAAACTGCTTTTTGTCAAAAGAAACCGGCCGGTGCTGCCTTTCAAGTTTTATTCAACAGCGGACGCGGCATTACATCGCGGGGCGACCCCCTTTCGTCCGCAGGCAACTTCCCATCTCTGCGGCACTAAACGCATAATGCCTACTCTGTATTTTTATTATAGCATAAGTTTTCTGCAGGGGCAAGTTTTTTTTGATTTTTTTACAGAATTTTCATTCTTTTTTCTGCCGTGCCGGACGGTTTCGCCGGCCGGGCTGCGGCAAATTTTCTTGCGTGTTTTTGCTTTTTTTCAGTTGTTTTCAAAATGTTCAATTTTTCCTCTGGGGTTTTTCGTCATTTGTACTGAAAATTTCCCGTTTCCGTCTTGCTTTTTGCTGAAAATCGTGGTATAATATACTATAAAATATTCTGGAACTTTATCCTTTTTTGAATCGGGGCGTTTGCGCCGGAAGAAAGAAAAGAACGGGGGCTTTTCCCGGTCGGTTTTTTCGGCGGAACGGTTTCCCGGACAGGTTTTGATTTTTAACGTTTTCAACCCTGACATACAAAAACAACAACGCGCGGTTTTCGGACGGCCTGCGGCGGAAAAGAAAGGAATTTTCATCATCATGGGAATGAACGATTACGGAATTGATCTCGGAACGGCCAACACGCTGGTTTACCGAAAAAGCAAAGGAATTATTGTCAACGAACCATCGTTGATTGCAACCGATATTCTTTCTGAAAAAACCATTGCCGTTGGCAACGAAGCCAAAGCCATGCTCGGCCGCGTTCCACAGACGGTTTCGGTTGACTATACGATTAACGATGGCGTGATTTCAGCTTTTGACAAAACCGAACAGATGCTTCGTCTGTTTATGTCGGAGGCTCTTTCCTCCTGGGGAAACGGAAACCGGATCGTCATGTCGATCCCCTGTCATTCCACGCCGGTTGACCGGCGTGCGGTCAAAGATCTCGGTTATACGTTAAAGGCGAAAAAGGTTTTTCTGATCGAAGAGCCTTTGGCTGCCGCGCTGGGGTCGAACCTGGCCGTTTTTGAGCCGTGCGGCCGAATGGTTGTTGATATGGGCGCCGGTACGACCGAAATTGCCGTTTTGTCCTTAGGCGGTGTGGTTTTTCATTATTCGCTTTCCAATTCCGGCGGAAATCAGATGAATCAGGAGATCGTCAACTATATCCGCACGCAGTACAGTATTCTGATCGGAGAGCCAACGGCGGAGGCGCTGAAGGTGAATCTCGGCGGCGTGCTGGACACCGGAACGGTGGAATTTATGACGGTCAGCGGTCTGAATTTAAATAAACGGCTGCCGGAAAACCTGGTTGTTTCTTCCGATGATATCCGGGATGCGATTATGCCGACGGTGAAAACGATTGTTGAGGGAATCCGGTATACGCTGGAGAATATTGATCCGGAGATTTCCTCCGATATTATTGCAAACGGGATTTTATTGACCGGCGGCGTTGCGATGCTCCCCAACTGGGTCGATTTGATTGAAAAAAAACTGGGTGTGAAATCCACTCTTTCCGATTATCCGCTGGAAAGCGTTGCTATCGGTGCGGGGAACGCCTTTGACCATATGGATTTGTTACGAAAATATAATTCTTTGCAGTAAGCCGGAAAACCGGCGGAAACGCCGTTTCGCAACAGAAACAGGAAGGGGGCGCCGCTCGTTATGAAAGATTTTTTTAAAGGCCGGTTTTTTATCGGAATGATCATTGTTCTGGCGCTTCTTGCCGGGATTATGGTGAATTTTCTCGCCGGCGGAGGAACGACTCCGCCTCAGCAGCTGATCGGGATTCTTCTGACGCCGTTTCAGTCGGCGGCGGTTTCGGTGCGCAATTCCGTTTCGGATTTCTTTTCTTCTTTTCGGGAACGGGATACGCTGCGGGAAGAGAATGAAAATCTTCGCCGGCAGATTTCCGAGCTGGAAGAAAAACTCGAGCAGAATTATCTTATGGAAAGTGAAAATGAACGGCTGCGTCTCCTTCTTGGTATTTCGGAGGAGCATCCGGAATTTACCTTTACCGCTGCCGATATCGTTTCGGTTTCTTCCGGCGGCTGGCAGGCGACCTTTTCCGTCAATAAAGGCACTTCGTCGGGGATTTCCCGGCGTGACGTTGTTGTCTGCGCCGACGGTCTGGTGGGTTATGTGCAGGAAGTGGGCGTGAACTGGGCGAAGATTGTTTCGCTGATTGATCCGCAGGTCGGGGTCGGCGCGATTGTTGTCCGGACCGGAGACGCTGCCATGAGCGAGGGGACGCCGGAGCTGAAAGCCGATGGAAAATTCCGGATTACCCACCTGAGTCCGTCCGCCACCGTCAACCGCGGGGACATTGTCTGCAGTTCCGGGCTTGGCGGCAGTTTTCCTTCCGGTCTTCGGCTGGGTACGATTTCCGATATTTCGGTGGAGGATAACGGCCTTTCGAAATCTGCCGTTATTACGCCTGCAGCGGATTTGGAAAATATAAAAAGAGTGTATATCATCAATAATTTTGAACCGGAATAAAGGATTTCGGAGCCGTCTTTTATTTCAGCGCGTTTAAGGGTTTGTTTGGATATGAAAAAAAAGATTTTTTTTCACGCGGCGTTGCTTTTTGTTTTTGTTCTTTTGCAGTATACGATCGTTCCTGTTCAATATAACCGGGCGTCGCCTGACTATATTTTGGTTACAGTCGTTATGGCGGCGCTTTTCTGCAACTATCGCTTTGCTTCGGTGTACGGCTTGATTGCCGGCCTTTTGTGCGACTATTGCGACGGCCTTCTTTTCGGGCTGAAGGGCGCGCTGTTTTTGATTTGCGGTTATTTGATCGGCGTTTTGGTTCAGGTGATTCTTTCCCGGAATCTGCTGACGGCGTATCTTGTATTCTGTTCGGCGTTTATCGGCTGCCAGACCTTTTACTGGCTTGCTTTTTGTCTGCTGGAACATTCCGGGAGCATCGGCCGGATTTTGGTGAACTATCTGGTTCCCCAGTTTCTTCTTACCGTACCGTTTGTCGCCGTATATTATTGGCTCTGTTCCAGGGTTCTTCCGGAAAAAGAGAAGGATACCCGGAGAAAAAAACGCAGGAGGCTTCTTGATCAATGAAGGATAAACTTGGCCGCGTTGCGGTTCTCGGTATCATTTTTCTTATCATTTTTGCCGTTTTTGTCTATCGGCTTGTCGATCTTCAGATTATCGAAGGCGCGGCCTATGCCGAGAAATCCCAGAGCCGGGTTGTGACAAAAACCACCGTGAAAGCCGCCCGCGGAGAAATTCTCGACCGGAACTGCCGGCCGATCGTCTTAAACAATAAGGTTTTTACAGCGGAATTCAATATGTCGCTGATGAAAGACCTGAACGGAACAATTGAAAAGGTCATTACGATTTTTGAGGGCTGCGGTCAGGCCTATCAGACCGATTTCCCGATTACGGTGACAAAGCCGTATGCCTTTGAAGCTTCGGTTTTTTCTTCGGAAAAAGCTTTTGCGGAATTTAAAAAATTTCTGGAAAGCAAAAAGATCGACCCGAATCTTTCGGCCGAAGAGATTGTATCACTTCTGGCGAAAAAATACGATATTTCCGGTTATAACGATGACATGACGGCGAAGATTGTCTCCGTTCGCTATGCGATGGAATTTCATACGGTAAACCGGTTTTATACCTTTGCCGAAGATATCAGCCTTTCAGCGGCGACGGCGCTGAAAGAACATACCGGGGAACTGCCGGGCGTTACCGTAGAAGAATTGCCGGTCCGGATTTATTCTCACGATTATTTTGCATCGCATATTATCGGAACCGTTGGCAAAATCTACGCAGAGGAATATGAGGCTCTGGAAAAGAAAGGCTATGCGCCAAACGACACGGTCGGCAAGGACGGAATCGAGAAGGTCTGCGAGGATGTTTTGCGGGGAACCGACGGTTACCGCTATGCGATTCAGGATATTACGGGAAATTCGACCGAAACGGTAACATCGAAAGATAAGGATCCTCAGAAGGGCAACGATGTGATTCTAACCTTGGATATGAATATGCAGCTAATCTGCGAAAAATCGCTGCCGGAAATTATTGCATCGCTCCGCGAACTGAACGGAGAAGAATCCGCATCGTCAGGCGCCGCCGTTTTTATGGAAATTGAGACCGGAGAAATTCTTTCCTCCGCGTCCTACCCGACCTATAATTTGGAAACCTTCAATAAGGATTACGATATCCTTTCCAAACAGCAAAAGGCTTCCCCCTACCTGAACCGTGTGATTTCCGGGGTTTTTGCGCCGGGTTCCACCTATAAAATGGTGACGGCTGTCGCCGGGCTTGAAACCGGCGTGCTTTCGCCGTCCACAACTTATAGCTGCCCCGGCCGGTATACCTACTATGACGATTATCAGCCGACTTGTTTTGCTTCTACTGCACATGGACGGGTGAACGTGATGACCGCGCTTCAGAAATCCTGCAACGGATACTTTTTTGACGCGGCAAGGAAAATGGGGATTGATACGTTGGATGAATACTGTTATTCGCTTGGTTTCGGAACGCTGACGGGAATTGAGTTGCCCAATGAAAAACCGGGGCTTGTTGCCAGCCGGGCGGCTCGGGAGGCAAAAGGGCTTTATTGGACGGACGGAGAAACGCTTTTGGCGGGAATCGGGCAGTCCGACCATGCCGTAACGCCGTTGCAGCTCTGCAATTATGTTGCAACGATTGCACGGCGCGGCAGCCGTTTGGAACCGCATATCATCAAAAGCGTCAGAAATAACGAAACCGGAGAGATTGTTTCCGAAACGCAGCCGAAAGAAGTTGTTCATTCAAATTTCTCTGAAAAAACCGTAGAACTGGTTCTTCGGGGAATGGAAATGGTAACGGAATCGGGCGGTTCTCTTTACAGCAGTTTTTCCGATTATAATCTGACTTCCGTTGCGGCAAAGACCGGTACCGCCGAGGTAACAAACGGACTTCCGAATTCGCTTCTTGTCGGCGTTGCGCCGGCGGAGGATCCAAAAATCGCCTTTGCGGTTGTCATCGAAAACGGAGGCGCGGGTTCAAGCGCGACGCTTGCCGTTTTGGTGAAGGAAGTTTTAACCTATTATTTTGCCGGAAAAGATTCGGCGGAAACGGTTCACGCGCCGGGAACATTGCTTCCCTGAGGCTGTTTGGAAAGGAACAAAAAGGAAAGACGGGAAAGGAGAGTTTCGTCATGGGGAGAGTCTTGCTGGTCGCTTCGGGAAAAGGCGGCGTGGGAAAATCGACGCTGACGGCAAATCTTGCCGCGAGCCTTGCGGAGTCGGGCAGGCGGGTTCTGTGTATCGACGGGGATTTGCAGATGCGGAATCTGGATATTCTGCTGGGGCTTTCGGATCAGGTTCTTTTTGATTTGCAGGATATTTTTCTTGCCCGGTGTGATTTCGATAAGGCGTGCGTTCGCCATCCGGAACATCCGAACCTGTTTCTTCTTTCCGCACCGGTTGTTTTAAGCGAGGACCCCTATGATCTGTATGGCTTTATCCGGCGGCTTGCCGAGGAAAAACGGCCGGAATTTGATTTTGTGTTTATCGACTGTCCTTCCGGTTCGGGCGATTATTTGGAGGTGCTGGTTCACCGCGGGGTAGACGTTTTGGTTGTCGTTACACCGGAGCCTGCCGCCATGCGGGACGCCGAGCGGACAGCCGCAATCGCCGCCGGGCAGGGCGGGACGACCCGGCTGATTATCAACCGAGTGCGGAAAACGCTTGTGAATCGGGGCGTTCTTCCCGATATGGATGATACGATTGACGCCTGCGAGGTTCGCCTGATCGGTCTTGTGCCGGAGGACATCCGCCTTTATGTCAGCGGCGCTGAAGGCAAGCTTCTCTGTGATCTCCGAAGAACCGCAGCGCGGACGGCAATTGAAAATACAGCCAAACGGATTGCCGGAAAAAGTGTTCCTCTTGCAAAATTCTGAACCGTAAGGCTACGTTTTGGGAAAAAGAAAGGAATGATCGTTTATGAATATTGCGCTGATCGCTCACGATAAAAAGAAAGAACTGATGGTGCAGTTTTGTATTGCTTATTGCGGAATTCTTTCCAAACACAATCTCTGTGCCACCGCAACCACCGGCAAGATCGTTTCCGATACGACCGGACTGAAAATTACCCGTTTCATGTCGGGCAGCCGGGGCGGAGAAGAACAGATTGCGTCCCGTATTGCCTATGATGAAATCGATATTCTTCTGTATTTCAGAGATCCTTCCGGGGATTTCCGCAGAGACAACGAAGGACAAGTTCTGCTTCGTCTCTGCGATATGCACAACATTCCGGTTGCGACCAATATTGCAACCGCCGAGATTTTGATCCGGGCTCTCGACCGGGGCGATCTGGAATGGCGGGAGGCGAGAACCGCGCCGAAAAACTTTTTTTGAGCTGGCGAGAGGTTTTGGGTTTATTATAGAAAAAGACAAACGCAGGCAAAGGCGTTGGATGGGAGAAAGATATGGCGCAGATTAAAGCCCAGCGGGGAACCAAAGATGTTCTCTGCGGGGAAAGTTATAAATGGCAGTATGTGGAGCAGGTTGCTTCGCGGGTAGCAAAAACGTTTGGGTATAAGGAAATTCGGTTTCCCACTTTTGAAGACACCGCGCTTTTTTCCCGCGGCGTCGGGGAAACTACCGATATTGTACAGAAGGAAATGTATACCTTTCAGGATAAGGGCGGCCGGTCGGTCACGCTTCGTCCCGAGGGTACGGCTTCGGTTGTCCGCACGCTTTCCGAACACGGCGCCTGGGGCGGACTGCTGCCGGTAAAGGCCTATTACATTATTTCCGCGTTTCGTTATGAAAAACCGCAGGCCGGCAGGCTTCGTGAGTTTCATCAGTTCGGGGTGGAATGTTTCGGTTCTTCTTCTCCGGCCTCCGATGTGCAGACGATAAAAATCGGCCATACCTTACTGAAAGAACTGGGAATCCATGCGGTTCTGAATATCAATTCCATTGGTTGTCCGACCTGCCGCGGTGCGTTTCAGGCTGCACTCAAAGAGTATTTTTCGGCCAGGAAAGAGGAACTTTGCCAGACCTGTAACGACCGTTTGGAGCGGAATCCCATGCGGATTCTCGACTGCAAAAGCCCGGTCTGCAAGGAAATTGCCGCCGGCGCGCCGTTAATTACGGATTTTCTGTGTGAATCGTGCCGAGGACATTACGAGGCCTTGCAGGAGGGGCTTTCCGAAGCGGGGATTCCTTTTGTAAAAGATCCGCATATTGTACGCGGACTGGATTATTATACGAAGACCGTCTTTGAATTTCTGGATCAAAACGGGCTGGCTCTTCTTGCCGGCGGGCGGTATGACGGACTGGTCCGGGAAATCGACGGCAAAGCCGAGGTTTGCGGGCTGGGGTTTGCCTCCGGGATCGAACGGCTGATCGGCGCGATGGAAGCGGCGGGACATTCCTTCGGCGGGGACGCGGTTCCGAAAGTTTTTTTGGCTTCTTTGGGACAGAAAGGCGTTTACGCCGCCGAAAAACTGGCCGACCGGCTGCGCAGAGCCGGGATTTGGGCGGAGACCGATATTCTCGGCCGTTCTTTAAAGGCTCAGATGAAATACGCCGATAAAATCGGCGCGGAATATGCGGTTGTCCTCGGAGATTCTGAGGTGGAGAACGAGCGGGCGGTTCTGAAAAGTATGAAAGGCGATTTTTCCGAGGAATTGTCGTTTGAAGAAATTGCGGCCAGATTGGGTTGATTTTACATGATTGATAATGCGGATAGAAAACCGATGGGAAAGGAAGACGGAATATGTTGAACGGAATGAAGAGAAGCGGTTATTGCGGCAATTTCAGGCTTTCCGATGAAGGCAAAGAAATTGTTGTCTGCGGCTGGGTGCAGCGGCGCAGGGCTTTGGGAGGCCTGATTTTTATCGATTTGCGGGACCGGACCGGTCTTTTGCAGCTGACGTTTGACGAGGCCTGCGATAAAGCGCTGTTTGACGAGGCGTATGCGCTGCGCGGCGAGGACGTTATTATGGCCAAAGGGACGGTTCGCCGGAGAGGCACGGTGAATCCGAAGCTTCCTACCGGAGAGATTGAAGTGCTGGTGTCGGCGCTTTCGGTTTGCGGAAAGGCAGAAACGCCGCCCTTTGAAATTGTGGAAAACTCCAATGTCAATGAAGAACTCCGGCTTAAATACCGTTATTTGGATTTGCGGCGGCCTGATTTGACTCAAAATATTATTTTCCGCCACAGAGTTGCAAAAATTACCCGGGATTTTTTTGATGAAAACGGGTTTCTTGAAATCGAAACGCCGATGCTGATTAAATCCACGCCGGAAGGGGCGCGGGATTATCTGGTTCCAAGCCGGATTCACAGCGGTTCTTTTTATGCGCTGCCGCAGTCGCCGCAGTTATATAAACAATTGTTGATGCTTTCCGGTTTCGACCGTTATATGCAGATTGCCCGCTGTTTCCGTGACGAAGATCTTCGTGCCGACCGGCAGCCGGAATTTACGCAGATTGATCTGGAAATGTCGTTTGTGGAAGCGGAGGACGTCATGCAGATCGGCGAAGCCTATATCGCGCGCCTCTTTAAAGAAGCGCTCGGGGTGGAAATCCCGCTTCCGCTGCCCCGGCTGACCTATGCCGAAGCGATGGAGCGATATGGATCGGATAAGCCGGACACCCGCTACGGTATGGAAATTCAGGATCTTTCCGATCTGGTTGCCGACTGTGATTTTTCTGTGTTTTCTTCCGCGGTAAAAGATGGCGGTCGCGTCAGCTGCATTACGGCCAAAAATGCCGTTTCTGCCTTGACCCGTAAAGAGGTTGATAAGCTGACCGATTATGTGAAGGGCATCGGCGGGAAGGGGCTTGCCTGGATCCGGTACACCGAAGACGGCGTTTCCTCTTCTTTTGCTAAATTTATGACCGATGAGCAGATGGCGGCAATTCTTGCGCGCGCGCAGGCTGAAAAGGGCGACGTGGTGCTGATTATTGCCGATAAAAAATCGGCCTCTGTTCTTTCTCAGCTGGGGCTTTTGCGGATTGAGACGGCGAAAAAACTCGGCTGTATCGGGGAAGGGTTTCATTTTCTGTGGATTACGGAGTTTCCGTTTTTTGAATATGACGAGGATAACGATGCTTATGTCGCCATGCATCATCCCTTCACCGCGCCGCTGGACGAGTGTCTGGAATATCTGGAGTCCGATCAGTCGAAGGTTCGCGCTAAAGCTTACGATTTGGTTCTGAACGGCGTGGAACTGTCGAGCGGTTCGATCCGGATTACAGACCCCGTGCTTCAGAAACGGATGTTTGCGCTTCTCGGCCTCAGTGAAGAAGAGGCGTATGAAAAATTCGGATTTTTGACCGATGCTTTTAAATTCGGCGCGCCGCCGCACGGCGGCATGGGAATCGGGTTGGACCGGCTGGTTATGCAGATGCTTTCGCTGGACAGCCTGCGGGATGTTGTTGCGTTTCCGAAGGTTCAGAACGCTTCTGAACTGATGACCGAATGTCCGGCTCCTGTTGACGAAAAACAATTGGATGAACTGCACATCTCTTTGAAAAAAGATTGATTTTAAAGGATTTACGGGTATGATAAAAGTTTCTGGGCTGACAAAGGCCTACGGGAAAAAAATAGCGGTCAAAGACCTTTCCTTTACCATCGGGCAGGGAGAGAGGGTCGGGTTTCTCGGGCCGAACGGCGCGGGAAAAACAACAACAATGAATATGCTGACCGGTTATCTGGCCTCGTCTTACGGTAAAATTGAAATCGGCGGTTTTGATCTGCTGGAAAACCCTGCCAAGGCAAAACAGTGTATCGGTTATCTTCCGGAAATTCCGCCGTTGTATACGGATATGACGGTATGGGAGTATCTTTGTTTTGCGTTTGATCTGAAAAAATGCAGATTCAATAAAAAAGCGCATTTGGAGGAAATTTGTCAGGTTGTTAAACTGGAGGAAGTTCGCGGACGGCTGATCCGCAATCTTTCCAAAGGTTATAAGCAGAGGGTCGGACTGGCGCAGGCGCTGATCGGCGATCCGCCGATTCTGATTCTGGATGAACCGACCGTCGGCCTTGATCCGAAGGAAATTGTGGAGATCCGTAACCTGATCCGCCGTTTGGGTTCAACCCGGACCGTTATTTTGTCTTCGCATATTTTAAGCGAAGTGCAGGCGGTCTGCCAGCGTGTTATGATTCTGAAGGACGGGGAACTGATTCTGGACGCGTCGGCCGAAGAGCTGACGGTTGTTCCTGGTGCGAACAGCCGGTACGGCGTTCGCCTGACGGCGCCGGAAAATGAAGTGATTCCGGTTTTGAGCCAGCTTTCCGGCGTTGCCCGCGTGGAATATGTCGGGTCGTATGAATCCGGAACGGTGGATATTATTCTGGAAGCGGATCAGCGCGTTGATATCCGGAAAATTCTTTTTGAAGAATGTGCTAAGCGCAGTTGGTATATTCTTATGATTACGCCGCTTGGCATGTCTCTGGAGGATGTTTTCCTTCGTCTGACCGAGCAGGAACCGTCTTCGCCCGCCCTTTCGGAGGAAAAAGAACCGATGCCGGAAATCTTGCCGGAAAATGCGAAAACAACGGATTCTTCCCGGGAAGACACGCCGGAACAGATGAAAGACTGATGTCTGCCGGTTTTGTTTTGCATTGCGAGCCGCCTATGCGGCAGAAGGGAAATTTTCTATGTCTGCAGTTTTAAAAAGAGAACTTTCGGCCTATTTTAAAACGCCGGTCGGATATCTGCTGATCGGAAGCTATGCGCTTTTTTCCGGGTTGATTTTTTATCTTGTTGTGCTTCGGTCGCTGACCAGTTATACCGGCGATTATTTTGGCTTTTGGCTGTTTTTGGCGGATATTGTGGTGGTCTCTATTTTTTCTATGAAGTTTTTTGCCGAGGATCGGAAAAATAAAACCGATCAGCTTCTGCTGACGTCGCCTGCCAGTTTATATGGGATTGTGATAGGAAAATTCCTGGGGGCGTTTTTGGTTTTTGCCGCCGCTTTCTGTGTGAATTTTGTTTATGTCCTGATTCTTGACGCTTTCGGAAACGTCGATTACGGCATGTTGTTTACAAATGTTCTGGGATCGCTGCTTGTCGCTGCGGTGATGATTGCCGTGGGGCTGCTTGTTTCTTCGCTGACCGAAAGCCAGATCGGCGCCGCCGGCATTACCTTCGCGCTTCTTTTTATTCCCATGTTGATTGATCTTTTTTCCGGCTTTATGCCGCCGTTTCTCAGGCAGATTGTTTCGGCGGTTACCATTTATAATTATTACGGCGATTTTAAAAACGGAATGCTGAGCCTTCCCGCCGTTGTGTACTATCTGAGCGTGACGGCGATCCTGTTGTTTCTGACGGTTCGCTTTACGGAAAAACGCCGCTGGTCCTGATATAGGGACGTTTCGTTGATTATTTTATGTAAGATTTGGAGATTCTGATGAAAGAAAAAAAAGAGAACGGAAAAAATAATCTTCCCGATATCGAAAGGCCGGAAATCAAAGCCTATTCTACGGCGCGGGCCGCTGTAAAAAAAGTCCGGTATGCGTCTTTTTCGGTGGTCTCAATCGCCGTGGCGTTGGCCGCTGTGGTTCTGCTGAATGTTTTGCTTTTTGTTGCGGCCGAAAAAACCGACCTGAAACTGGATCTTTCCGAAAATAAAGTTTTTACCCTTTCGCAACAGACATTGGCGTTTCTGGAAGAGTTTTCTTCTCTGGGGCAGGAAGCGGAAATCATTATTCTTGGCAGCGAAGCGGATTTCCGAAGCCGCGCCAATGCAGCGAATGCCGTTTCGGCGTATACCTATATTGTAGAAACGGCCGATAATTATGCAAAAGCCTGTTCGCAGATCAAGGTTTCCTATGTTGATCCCCGTTATAATCCCGCCTATTTCCGTCAGCGGGGAATTACGCTTTCTTCAGCGGAAGACTCTTCGACGATTATGGTGCTTTATTCGCCGGTGACAAGGCGGTATCGGCTGGTAGACAGTACCGTTTTCAGCGATATGGAATATGTCGGGCTGGAACGCCGTATGACAGGCGGCCTTGTTTATGCCACGAGGGAAAACATTCAGACGATCGGGATTCTTTCCGGCCACGGAGAGATGACCCTTAATCATTTCCAGCTTTTGATGGAGGACAACGGCTATCAGGTCAAATATCTTACATTGGCGGACTTCTCCGCCGTGCCCGAAGAGTATCAGCTGTTGGTGATCGCACGGCCGGTGCGGCAGTATTCCAGCGGCGATATTGAGAAAATCGATTCATTTCTTTATCATAACGGCGCTTACGGAAAACACCTGATGGTTTTCGGCGATCTGGATATGTATGAAAATCCGCTGCTGGAGACCTATCTTTCGGACGAATGGGGGTTGTCGTTCGGGAAAAATGCCGTTTTTGACAATGAAAAAAATGTGTATACGCTGCCCAATGTTTATTATCCGTTCCTGAAGCTGAATTATGCAGAGAGTACGATTGCCGGAAATCTGTCTTCCGGCGGATACAGCCAGTATGTGCAGCTGGGAAAAACCCGTCCGGTTGTCCGGGTGTTTGAAACGCGGGATGAATATGCAACGTTTCCGCTTGTGGTGTCTTCCGATTCTTCTTTTTCCCGGTTTATTGCAAATACTTCAGTTTCTGTATCGGATTTTTCCGATATCAGAAAGAGCGATACCGACACCGGCGGTCCGTTTGAAATTATGGCGGCAAGCCAGCGGGTTCGCTACGAAGGGTTGACGCAGTTTTCTTCCACTGTTATCGCGGCCGGGTCTTCTTCGTTTGTGGAGGATTATTTTGTCTCGAATGTCGACGGATTTACCGAATCGAGCGCCGAGTACATTCTCCGGACGGTAAAATATCTTGTCGCAGCTTCCGAAACGATCGATGCCGATATCGTTCCTGCAAAACTCATTGGCGACAGCCTGAATTTTGAAAATAACTATCAGGTCGTCGGCGTTGTTGCCGGGATTTTGATTGTCATCCCCGCCATCTTTATTCTCTGGGGCTGCCTGGTTTACCGGAGGAGGAAACGCCTGTGACAAAAGCGAAAGTGATCGGTATTCTTATCGGGGTCGCCGTGATCGGCTGCCTTGCCGGCGTGTTTGTCTGGGTTTCCGGGCTGGATTCTGTACAACCGCAGGAACCGGATAACGATTTGACACTGACCTATACCAATGAAAACGCCGTTATTTATAAAGGGGAACTCACGCAGGTCGACTATCTGCAGATTGACAATACTTTTGGCAGTTACCGGGTTCGGAAAAACGAAAACGGGAAAATTGAGATTATCGGCAGGGAACAGGTTCCTCTTTTTCCGTATTCCTCCGAAGCTCTTTATTCGAGCATTTCACAGGTCAAATGCCTATCTTTAATTGAAAAAGATGCAAAGCAACTTTCTGATTACGGGCTGGAAAATCCCGGCGCTTCGGTATCCATTGTGGAAAAAGATCAGAAAACGACCCGGTTTTTTGTCGGCGATCAGGCGCCGATGTCGGACGGATATTATATTTGCATGGAAAACAGCCGGGATGTCTATCTGGTGGCGAATACCTATGCGGAACGGTATCTTTCAGAGATGACGTATCTGTATTCGAACGTGCTGACAAAGCAGATTGCCTATGAAAATCTGGCGTCGGTTTCCCTGACCCGGAACGGAGAGGAAATTTTCATCCGGAAGACCGAAGGCGCCGAGACGTCTTCGATTGAGTTTTCTACGGGGTTTGTGATGGAGCGTCCGATTTTCTGCGGCGCGGAAAACACGGTTTTGCAAACAGCCTGCGATAACCTGAAAAACCTGAAAGCTTCCGGTTTTGCCGCCGATCTTGTGCAGACCGAGGAAGAAAAGGCTCGATACGGACTGGATCATGGTGTGAAGGTTGTTCTTACTGCGGCGGCCGATACGTCGTCGGTGATGCTTTCTTCCGGCGAGAAAAATCCGTATTACGGCCTGAGCAATCCCGACGGAAGCCCGTATATGATTACGTCGACCTATCTTCTCGGTGATGTTTCCGAGGGATTTCGGTATGTGATGTATGACGATTCTCCGGTGGTATATCAGGTTCCTTCCTCCGCGTTTGATTTTGCCGACAGTGATTTGTATCAGTTTTGTCAGCGGCTTGTCAATTTGAAAGCGCTTTCCGATCTGTCGGCGCTTACCCTTTCTTTTGACGGAAAAAATTATGTTTTTCAGATTGAACACGGGGAAGAGAACGCGCTTACCGTAACGCATGATTTTTCCCCTGTAGACAGTGAGGCGTTCCGGAATTTTTATGTGGATCTGGTCAGCCTGACGCATACGGGGATCGGGCAAAAACCAGAAGGCGAACCGCTGCTTTCGGTAACCTATACCGGAACAGACGGAAGCATTGACCTGCTGGAACTGATTCCGTATCCGGAAAATCCGCGTAAAGTTTTTATTTCATTGAACGGCCGCGGCGTTTTTGTAACGGCGGCAACGCAGGCAGAGGCTCTGAAAGCGGCGCTGTTAAAGCTTCTTTCATAAATAAGACCGCATTTTGTACAGACAAAAAATTTTGATATAGTTTTAGCCGCCCTGCGGCGGCAGAATGGAGATTCTCATGAAAATACTGCTCAAAGACGGCTCTTCTCTTGAAGTAGCCGAAGGCGCGTCCGCTTTTGACGCTACCAGACAAATTTCCGAAGGGCTTGCGCGTGCGGCTCTTGCCTGTGAAATTGACGGAGAGGCAAAAGACCTTTCGTCTCCGCTTCACGAGGGCTGTATGTTGAATATTTTAACTTTTGACAGCCCCAAAGGCAAAGAGGTTTTCTGGCACACAACCTCGCATATCCTCGCGCATGCCGTAAAACGGTTGTATCCTCAGGCTCTTTTGACGATCGGACCTGCGATCGACGCCGGATTTTATTATGATATCGACTGCGATGTGGTCTTTACTCCGGAAATCTTGGAAGCCATTCAGGCGGAGATGAAAAAAATTATTAAGGAAAATCCGCAGAATAAACGCTTTGTTCTTTCCAAGTCCGATGCGCTTGAAAAAATGAAGGAAAATCCGTACAAAGTGGAGCTGATCGAAAATCTTGATGAGAACGCGGAAATTTCTTTCTATGAACAGGGCGATTTTACCGATCTCTGCGCCGGCCCGCATCTGTACGACCTTTCCAAGGTAAAAGCGGTGAAACTGACTAACTGCACCGGCGCTTACTGGCGCGGCGATGCAAAAAATAAAATGCTGCAGCGGATTTACGGTATTTCCTTTATGAAAGCGGCTGATCTGGACGCTTACCTGACCGCTCTGGAAGAGGCGAAAAAAAGAGACCACCGGAAACTGGGTAAAGAACTCGGCTTGTTTTTGTTTGCCGAGGAAGGTCCCGGATTCCCGTTCTTTCTGCCGAAGGGCATGGTGCTGAAAAACACGCTGATTGATTATTGGCGGGAGATTCATACCAAGGCCGGTTATGTGGAGATTTCCACGCCGATTATGCTCAATCAGGATCTCTGGCACCGGAGCGGCCACTGGGATCATTATAAAGACAATATGTATACCACGGTGATTGATGAGACGGATTTCGCCCTGAAACCCATGAACTGCCCCGGCGGTATGCTGGTGTATAAATCGCAGCCGCATTCTTACCGTGACCTGCCGCTTCGCTGCGGGGAACTGGGGTTGGTTCACCGCCATGAATTGTCCGGAACGCTGCACGGCCTGATGCGGGTTCGCTGCTTTACGCAGGACGATGCGCATATTTTCATGACGCCGGATCAGATTAAGGATGAAATTAAAGGTGTTACGGCGTTGATCGACAGCGTTTATTCGCTGTTCGGTTTTCAGTATCATGTGGAGCTTTCCACCATGCCGGAAGACCATATAGGTTCCGATGAAGACTGGCAGATTGCGACCGACGGCCTTCGTTCAGCGCTGGAAGAAATGGGCAAGCCCTATATCGTCAACGAAGGCGACGGCGCGTTCTACGGCCCGAAGATTGATTTTCATCTGGAGGACAGTCTCGGCCGTACCTGGCAGTGCGGTACGATCCAGCTGGATATGCAGATGCCGGAGCGTTTTGATCTGGAATATATCGGCGCCGATGGCGAAAAGCACCGCCCAGTTATGATTCACCGCGTCTGTTTCGGTTCAATTGAACGCTTTATCGGAATTTTGACCGAGCATTTCGCCGGCGCGTTTCCGGTATGGCTTTCTCCGGTTCAGGTAAAAATCCTGCCGATCAGCGAAAAGATGCTTTCGTATGCGAAAGAGGTTCAGGCTTCGCTTTCCGAGGCCGGAATCCGCTGCGAACTGGATGCACGGGGTGAAAAGATCGGATATAAAATCCGCGAAGCCCAGATGGAAAAGGTTCCGTATATGCTGGTTGTCGGCGAAAAAGAAATGGAAAACAAAACGGTTTCTGTCCGCAGCCGGAAAGAAGGCGACAAGGGCGCAGTTTCCTTTTCCGATTTTATTTCCGGTGTCAAAGCGCAGATTGCGTCAAGAGCCTGCGACTGATTGTTGTAAATGAAAAGACAGAACCGTTGGTTTTGTTTGTTTGGAATTCCGGTAAGAGGATCGTTTTTTCCTGTTTTATTGGTTGGAGGAAAGAATCTTCCGCCGGAATTTCCGGCTTCTGGAAAAGAAATAAAGGAGGCAGCCTATGCATAAAAAAGAGCAGGAAACCCCGGCGGTAAAAGTGGAAGAAAAGAAGCCTTCGCGATTGGCGGTTTCTCTTGTTCAGCGGTTGATTCTTGCCGTTGTTTTGGGGCTGATTGTCACGGCGCTTTCCGCTTTTATCCCCATACGGATTGAGAATGCCGCCGCTTTGAACAATCTGCGTTTCGGTTTTCCGTTTCCCTTTGTTTTACAGCGGTATTACGGCGTTCTTTATGAGGATTGGTTTCCCGGTTATGCGCCGCCGCAGTTTCATGCCGACGCCTGCTATACCACGCTTTCCGCCGGAAATTTCTTTCTTTCCGCCGGAATTAACGCAGCGGTAATCGCGGCAGTTTTGATCGGTATTTTTCTGCTTCGGCGGAGAATTCATACGGCCAAAGAACCGCTGCCGGAAATATAACGACCGATCGGAACCGATGAAAAGGAAAGGAGTCTTTTGATGTTTACACCGCCCCCGCTCCGGAAAAAACCGGAAGGCCCAAAGAATTTCCGGGAATTTTGGCAAAGCCTGAAAGACACATTCCGCCGGCTGCTGTATATTTATCAGCTGGTTTGGGACGCCCGCCCGTCGGTGATTCTCTTGATGGCTCTTTTTTCTCTTTTTAACGGTGTTTTACCGGTGATTTCTACGTATATTTCCAAAATGATTCTGGATATTTTCGTTCAGGCTTCCGGGCAGGAATGGCAGAACTGGATTGGCGTTGTTGTTGGGCTGCTTGTGGCCTCGGCCGTGTTTTCTTTTTGCCAGAATCTGGTGCAGTCGACCAATTCTCTGGTCTCTACGCTTTCCAACGAGAGCCTTGTTTTCAGCATCCGGCTAAAAATTATGAAGAAGGCAAAAACGGTTGATCTTGCCTGTTTTGATTTGCCCGAATTTTATTCAAAACTTGAAAATGCAAACCGAGAAGCCGGCGGAAGACCGCTGCAGGTTTTGTCCAATACTTTTTCTATTTTTTCATCGCTGATTACAACCGTTTCTTTTATTGTAATGCTTTGTTCGGTCATGCCCTGGGCGCCGCCGCTTTTGATTTTGGTTTCGGTTCCCGGTCTGCTCGTTTCGATCCGTTTCCGAAAAAAAATGGTTTCTTATATGCGCTGGCATTCAAAAGAGCGCCGGCAGATGGATTATTACAATAATCTGGTTACCGATAAGGATCTGGTCAAAGAGGTGAAACTGTTCAGCCTTGCCGATACTTTTATCGGCAAGTTCCGCGCCGTTTTTCAAAAATATTACCGGGGATTCAGACAGCTGGTTTTCAAAGACTGGTTCTTTAATTCACTGTTTAACCTTCTTGTCGCCGCCGTGCTGCTGGTTATTCAGATTCCGCTTGCTTGCCGAATTCTTCAGGGAACGCTGCAGATCGGCGATTTTTCGCTTTATTCTTCGGCGGTCAATAATATTTATTACTCGGTCGCCCATATTCTTGCGCTTTCTATGGGAATTTATGAGGGAACGCTTTTTATCGATAATATGATCGCCTTTATGGAGCAGCGTCCTTCGGTCGTCCCTTCGCTGCCGGAACCGCTTCGGGTAGAAAAAAACAAACCGCATGTCATTGAATTTCAGCATGTTTCTTTTTGTTATCCCGCTTCGGAAAAGAAGGTTCTTGACGACGTCAGCGTTACAATCGCATCGGGAGAAACCGTCGTTCTTGTCGGGCTGAACGGTGCGGGAAAAACAACCTTTCTGAAACTGCTGACCCGGCTGTATGATCCCACAGAGGGGCGTATTTTGCTGGACGGACATGATTTGAAAGAATATTCCGTAGAGTCTCTGTATTCTGTGTTTGGGATTATTTTTCAGGATTTCGGTAAATTTGCCTTTTCCGTTGAAGAAAATATTGCGTTCGGGCAAATCGATAAACCAATAGATTCGGAGGCGATTCGGAATGCTGCGGAAAGCAGCAGCGCCGATGGGTTTATTCAAAAACTCCGGGATGGTTATCAAACGCCGCTGATGCGGATTTTTGAAGAAGACGGCGCCGAACTTTCGGTCGGTCAGTGGCAGAAACTGGCCGTTTCCCGCGCTTTTTACCGGGATTCGGATATTTTGATCCTCGATGAACCGACCGCTTCGCTTGACGCGATTGCCGAACAGGAAATTTTTGACCAGTTTGACCGGCTGCGGGGGAATAAAACCACGATTTTTGTTTCGCACCGGCTTTCCAGCGCCACGATTGCCGATCAGATTCTTGTCATGGAGCAGGGTCGGATTATTGAACGGGGAGACCATAAAACGCTGTTGGCGCAGGCCGGAAAATATGCGGAACTGTTCCATGTTCAAGCGGCGAGATACCTCTCTGCCGAAGAGACGGCGCCGCAGGAGAATTCTTGTAATGAACGGCCGGCTGAGTCGGTTCAAAGAAAGGAAAAAATATGATTTGTCCGGGGAAAAAAGGGCAGGCAAAAATACGGGTCTGTCAGGAGAATACCGCTGTATTTCTGAAAAGCGGCAGGCTGGAGGTGTTTGCCACGCCGGCAATGGTGGCGCTGATGGAAGAAGCCTCTGTTTCGGCTGTTTCCGCTTTTCTTGACGAAGGGGTTGAAACAGTCGGAACGAAAATTTCGGTTTCTCATCTTTCGGCGACGCCGGTCGGAATTTGGGTGACGGCGTTCGCTACGTTGGAAGAAGTAGACGGCCGGCGGTTGGTTTTTTCTGTTGAGGCGTTCGATGAAAAAGGAAAAATCGGCTACGGCACCCATGAGCGAATGCTGGTTGATTCGCTGAAATTTATGCAGAAAACTTTGAAGAAAAACTAAAATCCGCGCTATATCTGTTTTTTGATTCGTTCCAGCGCGCCTTTTTCCAAGCGGGAAACCTGTGCCTGTGAAATGCCGATCTCGGCCGAAACTTCCATTTGCGTTTTCCCCTGATAAAAACGGAGCGACAGAATTTTTTTCTCCCGTTCGGAAAGCCCGCTGACCGCCTGTCTGAGCGACATTTCTTCCACCCAGCAGGAGTCGGTATCGGCTTTGTCTTTAATTTGGTCCATGATAAACAGCGCGTCGGAATCATCGTTATACGCCGGTTCAAACAGAGAAACCGGTTCGGCAATTGCTTCCAGGGCAACAACAATGTCGGTTCTGGGTACATTCAGGGAGTTTGCGATTTCTTCAATGGTCGGTTCCCGTCCAAGTCGGTTTTGCAGCCGGTCTTTTTCACCTAAAGCCTTATAGGCAGTGTCCCGCATGGAGCGGCTGACCCGGATTGCGTTATTGTCACGCAGATATCGGCGGATCTCGCCGATGATCATCGGAACGGCATAGGTTGAAAATTTCACATCGTGGCTGTCGTCAAAATTGTCGATGGCTTTCATAAGCCCGATACAGCCGACCTGAAAAAGGTCGTCCGGCAATTCTCTGTTGGAAAACCGCTGTACAACGCTCAGGACAAGCTTCAGGTTTCCGCTGATCAGTTTTTCCCTGGCTGTTGGGTCTCCCTGTTTCATTTTGTTGAACAGTGTTTTTTTCTCTTCATTGGTCAGAACTTTCAGCTGCGAGGTGTTGATTCCGCAGATTTCTACCCGGTTATTCATGCTTGCTATTCCCCCTGCAATTTTTTCCTGCCCGTCCGGTTTTTTCGGAAAGGAACAACAGAGGTCGGAACAGCGGAGCCTTCAGGAATTGATATTGTGAGAAGTATTTCCTTTCCGGGAAGAATTTATACATCTGCAAAAAAAGGAGAAAAATGGATATGGATATGGCTTCAAAAATAAAAAAAACGGCGTTTTTCCGGCTGGTTTTTTATCTTTTTGTGGTTCTTTTTTTCGCCCTTCTTCCGGTTTCGGTTGCCGAAAGCGGCAGCCTTTGCGTCTTTTATCGGGCGTTTGGCCTTCTGTGCCCGGCCTGCGGAACGACCCGGGCAATGACGAATCTTTGTCATTTTCAGTTTGCACGGGCATTTTCCTTTAATCCTCTTTTGGTTTGCTTTCTCGCGCCTCTTTTCTTTTTTTGTGCGGCGCAGGATATTGTTACGATGATTCGCCGGCGGAGGGGGCGGGAAACGCCGCTTTCCTTTGCCGAATTTCTTCTTCTGTTTCCTTATTTGTGGTAGAGGGTTTTGGTTTTCAATTGCGAAGGAAGGTTTTTTATGCTGCTGTCACTTTTACCTGCCGTTTCGGGGGCTGTTTCTGCTGTTTTTCTGGTTGCCGTTTATTATTCCGCCCGGAAAACAGGCCTGCAAAAAAAACAGAAACGGCTGCTTTGCCTTGTTTTTTCCTTATTTGCTTTTTTTATTATTCTCTGGGGCGTTCTCCGGAATTTTTTCCCTGCGATGGTAACATCGATGCTGTTTTTTTAAGAAAAATCTGACGGAGGTTTTTTCATATGGGACTGACGCTGCTTCTCGGTCTTGAAGGGAAGAAAAAAACCGAATATCTTGCTTCCCGCATTTCCTCCGGCGGTAAGACGCGGATTCTTGTCCCGGATCAGTATACGATGGCGGCGGAAAACCGCTATCTTTCGCTGGTTGGAGAAGAGCGGATGGCGTTTGCGGAAATTCTTTCGTTTAAACGGTTTGCCTCCCGGGTTTTTGAGCAGGCCGGCGGGCTGGCTTTTGAGCTGATCGGGGACGGCGGCAGGCAGGCGCTTCTGTCAAAGGCAGTGCATGAAGTTTCTCCCTTTTTCCGCTATTATCCGCGCGATTATTACAGTATGAAGTTTGTCCGGTTGATTATGCCGATGATCCGGAATCTGAAAACAGCGGGCATAACGCCTTCGGAACTGGAAAAAACGGCAACGAAGGAAAAGAATGCAAAGCTGTTGGATATTTCTTTGATTTACGGCTGTTTTGAAACGCTTCTGACCGGCGGGTTTTTCGATCCCGACGATAACTTTACGCGGCTTTGCCGTTTGTTGGGAAGAAAAAATTTTTTCCGGGATTCTGTTTTTTTTGTCGATTTTTTCCGGACTTTCAATAGCGGCGAGCGCCGGGTAATCAAAGCGCTGCTGGCGCAGGGCGCGGAGGTTTTTGTCTGTCTTCCCTGTGAAAAACTGTCTTCGCAGGAGGATTTCGGCCGGCTTTCGGAAGTGGAGCTTTGCGGCGGAAAGCTGCGCAGTCTGGCCGAATCCTGCGGCTGCGCGTGCAAAACCCTTGTTTTTTCCTGCGAAGGTGAAGAAAAACCGGAAGATCTTCGGTTTCTTGCCAAACATCTGTTTGCCGAAAAACAACCGGTTTTTCAGGGCAGCTGTGAGGGAATCCGGTTTTATTCCGGAACGGATCTTTTTGATG
This sequence comes from uncultured Clostridia bacterium, assembly GCA_948443805.1. Lineage (GTDB taxonomy): Bacteria > Bacillota > Clostridia > Oscillospirales > UBA644 > CAOJUB01. Next base: position 57,715 of record CAOJUB010000006.1, read on the forward strand.
AAATTGAATTTGTCGCGTCGGAGATTATGCGTCTTGTCCGGGAGGAAGGGGCGCGCTATTGTGATTTTGTGGTTGCGGCAAGGAATATTGACGACTATGCCGGGGTTCTCGACCCTGTTTTTGCCGAATACGGCATTCCGGTTTTCTTTCACCGGAAAACGCCGCTGATTCAGAAGTCTACGGCGTTGTTTGTGGTTACGGTTCTGGAAATCCTGGCTTCCGGATTTACACCGCAGAATGTTCTGACCTGCCTGAAAACCGGGTTTTTCGGATATCCGGAAGAGGATATCCGGTTGTTTGAAAATTATCTTTCGCTTTGGTCCGTCCGTCCGTCCGGTCTGGAAACACCGTTTGTTTATCCGGTTCGCGGCATGACAAAGCGCAGAGGCGAACAGGATGGAGAGTTGTTGACGAGAATTGAATTTCTCCGACGGGATTTTACCGGACGGTTGCTTGACCTGCGAAGGCAGACGGAAGGAAAAACCGTGCGGGAAATTTCGGAGCGGCTGTATTCTTTCTTGCTGTCGCTGGGGATTGAAGAGCATATGCGGAACGCCGCCGAGCTGTATCTGAAATTCGGGGAACAGGCGTTGTATGCGGAACATCTGCAGGTTTATGATTTGATTCTGGAATCTTTGGACGAGATTGTTCTTACCTGCGGGAAGGATGTTCTTACACTGACGGAATATTCGGATCTGGTTCTTTCGGTTCTGGATTCGAAAGATATTGCGATTCTGCCGACGGCGGCAGACGAAGTGATGACCGGTAATATGAACCGGCTTCCGTATCTGGGACAGAAAATTCTCTTTGCCGTCGGTCTTTCAGAAGGCGTTTTTCCGGAAACGCCTTCGGGTGATGCGCTTTTGTCCGAAACCGACAAGACGCTGCTGAATCAAAACGATATCACGGTGGGAATGACCAATCGGCAGAAAGTGATGTATGAACGTCTGCTGGCGTTCTTTACCTTTACCGCACCCGAAAAAATATTGTATCTGACCTGTCCGGAAAAGGATCGGCCGTCTCCGTTCTGGCGGGAGCTTTGCCGGATGTTTCCGCTGGCACAGGTATCGTTTTCTCCGATGCAAAGCGGGGGCAAAGCGTTGGAAAACCGAATCTGTACCGAACGGTCGGCTTTTTCGGTTTATGCGAAAACAAAGATTGAGCCGCTGGCGCAGATTTTTGAAAAATCTCCCCGTTACCGCCGGCTTTTACAGCGCCGCACCGGCAGAGACCTTCTTTCTCCTGCGGTCAGCCGGGGGCTTTTCGGAACGGATATTTTGTTGTCGCCTTCCAAGGCGGAGCGGTTTTTTCAGTGTCCGTTTTCCTATTTTCTCAGTGAAGGGCTCGGTATTTCTGCTCCGGAAACGGTTCGGATCGGCGGCGTGCAGTTCGGGAATTTTATGCACGAGGCTTTGGAAAAGCTTCTTCCGGCTGCCCTTGCCGGTACGCCTTCCGGGGAGTTGGTTCAGGGGTTTTCGTCTGTCTATTTAGAGGAACTTTTCGGGGGACAGACGCCAACGGCGTCTGTTCGGGAATATTTTGCGATGCTGGAACAGAAGGCGGGAAGACTTCTTCAGAAATTATCTTCGGAAATTCCGGTTTCCGGGTTTGTTCCTATTGCCTATGAAGCCGGAATCGGCCGCGGCGCTTTCCCGTCTTCTCCTAGAAAAGTCGGTGACGGCACCGTTTCTGTCCGCGGAAAGGTGGACCGGATTGATTGTTTTTCTTCCGACCGGGAATATCTGCGGATTGTGGATTATAAAACCGGGGAAAAAACGGTCAGCCTTGAAAAAATTGAAAACGGCACCGAAATGCAGATGCCGCTTTATCTGGCGGCGGTTCTCTCTGCTTCGGGGAAAAAAAGCGCCCCTGCGGGTATTTTATATCTGCGCGCCAACCCAAAGATTCGTACCGTTTTGCGGCATTCTTCACCTGAAATGGTGGATCGTGCCGTTTGGGAAAAATCGGTGTCCGGATTGATTCTGGATCGGCCGGAGGTTCTTGCCGCCGCCGGCGAGACCGCAGAAAAAATGCAGCGTCTTTCGGAAGAGGCATTCGGCGCTTTGTTTGAAACGGTTGAAAAAAATGTGGATACCCTTGCTTCCGCACTGATGGACGGAAAAATTCCAATCGCTCCTGCTTCTTTGCAGCGGCGGCAGTTGCCGGGTCGGCCGCCCTGTCCTGAGTCCTGCCGCTATTGTTTTTACGAACCGTATTGTAATGCCGCACAAAAAAAGGAGAGAGCAAAATGACCATGAAAGAAAAAAACGTTCTTCTTTTTGATCTTGACGGAACGCTGACCGATCCCGGAGAAGGAATCACCAATTCGGTTCGGTATGCGCTGAAAAAATTTGGAATTGAAGTTTCCGACCGGAAAGAATTGTATCGGTTTATCGGACCGCCGCTGGCCTGGGGGTTTGAAACTTTTTACGGTTTTTCCCCTTTTGATGCGCAGAAAGCGGTGGAAGCGTACCGGGAGTATTATTGCGACCGGGGCATTTGGGAAAACAGGCTTTATCCGGGAATTCCGTTTCTTTTGTCGTCTTTGGCGCAGGCGGGGAAAATCCTGCTGATGGCAACGTCAAAGCCGGAACCTCTTGCGGTTCAGATTGCCGAACATTTTGAGATCGCCGATTCTTTTTCGGTGATTGCCGGTTCGGAGCTGGACGGCCGGCGAACCGATAAGGCCGAGGTCATCCGGTATGCGCTTGCCTGCGGAAAGGTTTGCACAACCGATCGCGCCGTGATGATCGGCGACCGGGAATATGATATCATCGGCGCAAAAAAAACAGGGCTTTCTTCGGTCGGCGTGCTTTACGGTTACGGTTCGGAAACGGAACTAAAAGAGGCCGGCGCCGACCGGATTGTCAAAACGGTTTCCGATTTGAAATTTCTTTTTTTATGAATAAAATCGTTTCTTCTGGAAAAAATGATACCGGCGATGCGTTTCGCCGGTATTTTTTTTCGGGAGCGTTCGGGATGGATTATTTAAAAATTTTTGTTTTCAGTATTTCCTCCGCCGCCGTTTTGTTTTTATTGGCGAAAATTATGGGAAACAAGCAGCTTTCCCAATTAAATCTTTTTGACTATATTACAGGCATTACCATCGGGTCGATCGCCGCAGAAATGGCAACGGGGTTGGATCAGGATCCGTTTCAGTCGATTCTGGCTATGGCGGTGTATGCAGGGCTGGATTGTGTGTTATCGGTGATTACCGAAAAAAGCATCAAAGCACGGCGGGTGATTGTGGGGCAGCCCCGGGTTCTGTTGCATGAGGGAAAACTTTACCGTGAAAACCTCAAAAAAGCAAAGTTGGAAATTAACGATTTTCTGACCTTGTGCCGGATTAACGGTTATTTTTCGTTGGATGAAATTGAGACGGCCGTTTTGGAGTTTAACGGGAATATTTCTTTTTTGCCTTCCGTGAAAAGCCGTCCGGTAACGCCGGAAGACCTGTCGCTTTCCCCCCGCCAGCAAAAGCCGATGTTCAATGTTATTATGGACGGTAAAGTGATGGAAGAAAATCTGGCTTCTGCCGGAAAAGACCGGGAGTGGCTGAAAAAACAGCTGCACGCGCAGGGATTTGCCGATGAAAACGATGTTTTTCTCGCGACATGCGACGGCGAGAATTTTTATGCTTACCGGATGATTCAAAAAGAAAAACAAACGCCCTGGTTTGTATAAAAATTCCTCTTTTTCTGGATCCGGAATAAAAAATCCCGTCCTCTCATAGAATGGTGGTGAAAATGTTTCTATGGGGGGATCTGGATGGATTCGATCAAGGAAAGAGTTATCCGCCTTGCCGAGTATATTGTGGAAAACGGCGCGACGGTGCGGGAAGCTGCAAAGGCTTTCGGGATTAGCAAATCGACCGTACATAAAGATATGACCGGACGCCTGCTTCATTATGATTCTGTTCTTTTTGAAGAGGTCCGGCGTGTGTTGGAGCGGAATAAGGCGGAACGGCATATCCGGGGCGGGCTTGCTACGCGGGAAAAATATCTGATTCTGAACCGTGCCGGGAAAAAATAAAAAATTCTTGTTGCAGCGGCGGAAAGAAGAGTTATTGCGTTAGTTTAGGCTTTTTTGTAAAAATATGGTGAAATTCCTTTACTTTTTGTCGGAAAAATGATATACTGATAAAAATAAATAGGAAAAACTGATCTCACGTACGGTACTGTGCTGCCGACAAGATTGACCCCTCGTGCTGTTTTTGGGGAGAGCGAAGACCAGATGTCTTGCCGGAGTCCGGCAAGATTTTTTTATGGACAAGTATCAGCCATATGTGAGGCGGATTTCCCCGGAGAGAAAACGGCGTTTGGGCAGAAGGCTGTTTTTTTCCGTGAAAAGAAAGGATTGTTTCAAGATGAAGAAAGAAAAAGTTGCTCTCGGCGACGCCGGGATCTACGACGCCCGTCAGTTGGGTGTCGGTAAAATGCTGATTCTTGGGGTTCAGCATTTGTTCGCCATGTTCGGCGCAACGGTTCTGGTTCCGCTTCTGACAGGCCTTGACGTTGCGACCACACTTTTATTCGCCGGTTTGGGAACGCTGCTTTTCCATTTGATTACCAAAGGAAAAGTTCCGGCGTTTCTCGGTTCTTCCTTTGCGTTTCTCGGCGGTTATGCCGGCATTACCATGCTGGCGGGAACAGCCGGATATGAAAATTTCACAACGGTTCAGCTTCTTCCGTACGCTTGCCTTGGCGTTGCCTGCGCCGGCTTGGTTTATCTGATTCTTGCCGCGCTGATTAAAGCCGTCGGCATAAACCGCGTGATGAAATTCTTTCCGCCGGTGGTTACCGGTCCGATCATTATTGCGATAGGTCTCGGCCTGGCGGGCTCCGCCGTTAATAACTGCCAGACAAACTGGCTGGTTGCCTTTATTGCGCTTGCCATTATTATTGTGTTCAACATTTGGGGAAAAGGCATGGCAAAAATCATCCCGATTCTTCTCGGCGTTCTCGGTTCCTGCCTGGTTGCCGTTATCCTTTCGGTTACCTGCGGACAGACGATTGTTCTGGAGAGCGGCGCCGAGGTAATCGCCATTGGCGGAAATCCCAATTTCCAGCTGTTTGACGTTGCCGCGCTGAACGATTTTATGAACGCCGCCTGGATCGGTTTCCCGATCAGTCTTGACCGGACGATTTTCGGTATCGACTGGAGCCAGTCATCGCTGGTTATCAGTTCAATTATTGCCATTACACCGCTTGCCCTGGCGACCATGATGGAGCATATCGGCGATGTCTGCGCAATTTCTTCCACTGTCGGAAAGAACTTTGTTCAGGATCCCGGTCTTCACCGGACGCTTACCGGAGACGGTCTTGCAACAACGATCGCATCGGTTTTCGGCGCGCCGGCCAATACCACCTATGGTGAAAATACAGGTGTTCTTGCGCTTTCCAAAGTTTATGACCCCCGCGTTATCCGCATTGCCGCAGTTTTTGCCGCCGTTCTTTCTTTCTGCCCGAAGTTTTCGGCTCTGATACATCTGATTCCCACGGCGGTTATCGGCGGTATTTCCTTTGTGCTGTACGGCATGATTTCTGCGGTTGGTGTTCGCAATGTTGTGGAGAATAAAGTTGATTTCAGCAAGAGCAGAAACCTGATTATTGCCGCAGTCATTCTGGTCTGCGCGCTGGGACTCACCAGCGGTATCAGCTTCTCGGTAGGCCCGGCAACGATTTCTTTGTCGGCTCTTGCCGTTGCGTCGATTGCCGGAATTCTGCTCAACGCGGTTCTTCCGGGAAAAGACTATGTATTCTCAGCGGAAGACCCGAAAGACACCGGGGTAAATTTTGCCGTGGGGCAATCTGCAAAATCGCTGACAGAAGAAAAGTCGGAAAAGAAATAATCATTCCTGAAAAAAGAAATGTCCGGAGCATAGTCTCCGGACATTTTTACAGAAATCTGAATTTTTTTGACCGCCTCTTGACAGCGGCGGTTTCCCGGGTTATAATAAGAGCGAAAATGATCTTCGGGGCAGGGAGAATTTCCCGACCGGCGGTAACAGTCCGCGAACGAGCCAAGCTCGCCGAGCAGGTGGAATTCCTGCGCCGACGGTATAGTCCGGATACGAGAAGACAGCCGCATTTTCCTTCGGGGAAAGTGCCGGCAGCCTGTATGTAAAATAGGTTCCCGAATGTTGCATTCGGGAACTTTTTGTTTTTCTGCTGGGAAGATCTTTTTCAGAAAAAAGAAAGGACTGGCTGAAAATGAAAAACCAATCTCTCAAAAAAATGGCGGTTACCGCCTTGTTTGCCGCAATCAGCGTTGTTTTGATGTACCTGATCCGGCTGCCGTTTCCTTCGGCTCCGTTTCTGGAATACGACCCCGCTGATATTCCGATTCTTCTGCTGACCTTTGCTTACGGTCCGCTGTGGGGGCTGGGGCTAACGCTTCTTGTTTCGGTGCTTCAGGGCGTTACGGTAAGCGTCTCCAGCGGAATTATCGGCATTGTTATGCATGTTGTGGCAACGGGACTGTTTGTTGTCTGCGCCGGTTTGATTTACCGGAAAAACACGTCGAAAGCCCGCGCGGCTATCGCCCTTGTTTGCGGGACATTGCTACAAACGGCGGCGATGGTGTTGATGAACCTGCTGCTTACGCCGATTTTTATGGGGACCCCGGTGACGGAGGTTATCCCCATGCTGCTGCCTGTGATTATCCCCTTCAATCTGATGAAGGCGGGAATTAACGCGGCGATTACGTTTCTTCTCTATAAGAAGGTTTCTTTTCTGGTTCAGGGAAAGTCCCGGCCGGAAGCGTAAAAAACGAGAAGAATAAAGAACGGACGGGATTTATCCCGTCCGTTCTTTATTCCGGAAAATCGGCATGGCGGTTTTTTACTCTTTTTAACATTTTTCGACTGTTTTCGACCGAATCATGCCGCTGCTTTTTTGATTCTTTTCTGAATGTCATTGTTTTTTAACAATAAAATTTCATAGAATTTTCATTCCCGTGACCTTGACAGGCACCGCAAGTTGAACTATAATGATAATACAAACTTTCAGGTTTACCGCGCCGTTTACCAAAGACGCGGTTTTGTCTGAATGAAAAAGCGCGCTGGCTTTTCCTATACAGCTTAGTAACGACAGAATTTTTGAGGTGAGCGCAGTGATACGTAAATACAGCGGGCAGAGTGTATATGATGCCCTGATGGAGCGGCTTCATTTTATTTTTCAGGAATTTGATAATATTTATATCTCTTTTTCAGGCGGAAAAGACAGCGGCCTTCTTTTGAATCTGACGCTGGATTTTCAGAAAAAGTATTATCCGGAGAAAAAGATCGGCGTTTTTCATCAGGATTTTGAGGCGCAGTATTCCGTAACGACAGAATATATTGAGCGGACGTTTTCCCGGATAGAAAATGAGGTTGAACCCTATTGGGTCTGCCTTCCGATGGCGACCCGCACGGCGCTGAGCAGCTATGAAATGTTCTGGTATCCCTGGGATGACCGCAAAGAATCTTCCTGGGTCCGGCCGATGCCGAAACGGCCGTATGTGATTAATCTGAAGAATAATCCGATGACGACCTACCGTTACCGGATGCATCAGGAGGATTTGGCCAAGCAGTTCGGCCGGTGGTTCCGGATTGCTCACGGGAAGAAAAAAACGGTCTGCCTTCTGGGAATGCGGACGGATGAATCGCTGCAGCGGTATAACGGGATTGTGAATAAAAAATACGGTTATGAGGGTACCTGCTGGATCACCAAACAGTTTAAAGACGTCTGGTGCGCCTCCCCCATGTATGACTGGGCGACCAGCGATGTTTGGCACGCCAATTGCCTTTTCGGCTATGATTATAACCGTTTGTATGATTTGTATTATATGGCGGGGCTTCGTCCGGATCAGATGCGGGTGGCTTCTCCTTTTAATGATTATGCCAAAGACAGCCTGAATTTGTATCGGGTGATCGATCCGGAGATCTGGGCAAAACTGATCGGCCGTGTCCGGGGGGCGAATTTCGGTGCGATTTACGGAAAGACAAAGGCTATGGGATACCGGAACCTGACGCTTCCGGAAGGGCATACCTGGGAATCGTATACCAAATTTTTATTGGATACGCTGCCGGCGCGGCTGCGGAAAAATTATATCCAGAAATTCAAAACGTCGATCGAGTTCTGGCATGAAACCGGAGGCGGTCTGGAGGAAAAGACCATACAGGAACTGCTCGATCATCATTATAACATTCGCCGCAACGGAATTTCCAATTATACGCTGGCAAAGAATTCCCGTATTGTTTTTGTCGGAAAGATTCCGGATCATACCGACGATATCAAATCAACGAAAGATATTCCCAGCTGGAAACGAATGTGTTATTGTATTTTGAAAAATGATCATACCTGCCGGTTTATGGGGTTCGGCCTTTCCCGGCAGAACCAGAACCGGATCAATTTACTGAAGAAAAAATACAGCGTTGTCGGAGAATCTGTTTGATACAGATTCGGAAAGGTTATTTTGCTGATGTCTTATAAAAGCCCCGTATATAATGTGATTGCCGTTCCGGTGGAGAAAATAAAACCCAATACATATAACCCCAATGCGGTTGCTCCGCCGGAACTGAAACTGCTGTATGACAGCATTAAGGAAGACGGCTATACGATGCCGATTGTCTGTTATTATCTGAAAACGAAAGACTGTTATGTGATTGTCGACGGGTTTCACCGATACCGGATTATGCTGGAATATCCGGATATTTATGAACGCGAGGGCGGGCTTCTTCCGGTTTCGGTGATTGATAAGCCGCTGGCTCACCGTATGGCCAGCACTATTCGGCATAACCGCGCAAGAGGTTCGCACGATGTGGATCTGATGAGCAATATTGTTAAGGAATTGCATGAATTGGGGCGTTCTGATGCCTGGATTTCGAAGCATTTGGGGATGGATCGGGATGAAATTCTCCGTTTGAAGCAAATTACCGGCCTTGCCGCCCTGTTCCGCGATGTGAAATTCGGAGATGCCTGGAAACCGGAACTGGATCCCGAGGAAGAATAAAAAAATCGTGCGCCAAATAAAAAGGCGCACGGTTTTTTAATAGAATAAAGAACAGGTTTTCCGGAGAAATTCCGCTTGCTGCCGTAACGATTCTTCCGGGATTTTAAACCGTTCTGCCAGACAATGCAGGCAGAGAAACTTTTCTTCCGTCCGGGATACGATTTTCCGGTACATGCCGCGGGCCAGACTATCGGTTTCTTTTCCGCACTGGACGCAGGGAAAACGCACGGTTATCTCCGGATGATTTCCGCTTTGTATACCTTGCAGGTCATCGGCGGCAGTTTCGGGGTGAAAAAGTCAAATTTCGTAAAGGTTTCTCCGGTGAAGATATCGGTTAGTTTCAGGCCGATATTTTTGCCCGAGGGAATTCCGAAATCGTCGAAATAAGCGAGGACTTCCAGTTCCTGGTCATCCCAGTAGTTCAGCAGCGCTAAAATCAGCTCTCCGTTATCCATCATCTTTACGCAGGAAAGACGCGCATGCGTTGCATGATACCGCTGCCGTTCATCACAGTAGGGCGGGCGGCATTCCGGGTCCTGATTGATCCGGATCAGTTCTTTGTTGGTCAGCAGGTCGCGGTAATAATCGTCAAGATTGCGGATATCCGCGCCGATCATCAGCGGGGCGCTCCACAGGCACCACAGAACAAAATGCATTTTGTAGGCTTCTTTGGTGCATCCGCCGGGACGGCCGACATTTCCGTTTCCTCCCAGCCCCACAACCAACATATCAATATCGTTGTAGCAACCGGGGGCGCTGGTGTGAAATTTATCATACTGTCCGGTAAAAATGCTCCGGAAGGATTCGCTGCTGTCGCAGATATCTCCGGTGGAGCGGTAAAGATGGGCGCCGGCGCTTCTTGTCCAGCTGTGCGGATCGTTTTCTCCGACAATACAGGCCGAAAACATAATCGGTCGGCCGGTGGCTCTCAGCGCCATCGACATGGTGATATAGGCGTTTTTCGGGTCGGAAGATCCGGCAAAGTGACACTTATCATATTTCAGATAATCAACGTCCCAGGAAGCGAACAGCGCTGCATCTTCGTATTCATGCCCGTATGAGCCCGGATATCCGGCGCAGGTCCGGACGCCAGCCGCGGAATAAATCCCGAATTTCAGGCCCTTTGCGTGAATATAATCGGCAAGATATTTCATACCGTGCGGGAATTTTTCCGGGTCTACCAGCAATTCTCCGTTTTCGCCGCGTTCCCGGAGCTGCCAGCAGTCGTCGATGACAACATATTCATAGCCGGCGTCCTTGTAGCCTTTTTCCACCATCGCGTCGGCAATCTCCATAATCAGCTTCTCGTTGATGTTCGGCCCGAAGGTGTTCCAGGAATTCCATCCCATGGGAGGGGTTTGTCCTAACATAATCTGATTCTCCTTATTGACATTTATTTTTTTTATGAAATTCTAAAAACAATCGTTTTTTCTCCTGCAAATTGCGCCGGAAAAGCGGCGGTTCTGTGCGGCAAGCGAGGAGGGGAACCTGTTTTTTGTTCTTTCGAACCGGAAGGCCTTTTTCAAAAGAACCGCCTGCTGTTCTTTATTATACACTATTTGAAAACAAGAGTCAACTATTTTTTTCCTTAAAAAGCGAACTTTCCGGAAACAGATTTCCGGAAAGTTCGCTGCAAAGAGGAGTATTGTATTAATGGGAGGCGTCAGCAATAGAAAGGGAAAGGAAGATTGCTGCGGCGGATTTCAAATCCGGTTTTTTACGGTAATTTTTCCTGTACCTTCTGCGGCAGTTCGGCATAGGAAACTTCTTCCCACCGGTGAACGCCGAGCGCGCGGACTTCCAGCCGAAGATATGCGCCCTGCCGGAGTTCCTTGCCGGCTTTAAAGGTCAATTCCTTTTTTCTGCCGTTTTCATCATACGATTCTAACGTATATTCATAGGGTAGGTCTTCTCCGCTGGAATTTCGCATGTTGGCGTTGTCAATTTTGGTATAATAGGTCGCTTCATGGTTTTCCAGATAAAACAGGCCGCCGGCCGCGCCGCCGATTAAAAGCGCGGCGAGGACGAGAATCGTCAGGATTGTGCCTTTCATGATTTATATTCTTCCTTTCTGTTTTGATGTTTTCCTTAGGGGAAGGTCGGCGGTTTTTTGATGATTTGACCGAACCTTTTTCCCTGAAAATATTTTATTCGGGAATCCTTCTGTTTGTATTTTATCACAAAACAGCAGCGTCCTGCCATCGATTCTGCTTACATTTTTCTTTCATTTTTGTAAGGGGGTTATGGCTGCAAAAAGGAACGGCCGGCGGAAATTCCGCCGGCCGTTTTCTGCCGGTATTTTTCATCAGCGCTTCTGCGCTTAGCGTTTCTTTTTCAGCAAAACGGCTGCGGCCGCTGCCAGCGAAAGCATCGCCGTTGCGCCGAAAAGGTCGCCTGCTGCGGTGTGGGGGTTGCCTTTGCCGGTGGCTTCTTTGAGAACCACACCGCAAACCGTGCAGGTCTGCGCTTCGGTTTTGGTGGCTTCCGCGCCTGGGGTGTGGCCGAAAAGTTCGCATTCGGTTTTTCCGCAGTTGCCGCAGCGGTGGTTTTCATCAAAATTGTGATAACCTTTTTCTTCCGGATGTCCGGGAGCGATAACGGCTCCGCAGGCAGAACAGTTTCTGTCATAGCAGACAATATCATCAGTTACTGTTTCGGGGTGCGCATTCGGGTTAACATCCCCTTCGATTGCGCCGCAAATCCTACAGGTTTTAGGGGCTATACAGGTTGCATCTTGCCATTCATGTTCGCAGCCTTCATTTGGATCATCTGCAACTTCTGGGCGTAAAACTTTCATTCCGCAGTCCGGACAATAAGAGTAGCTACAGATTCTCGTGCATTCTTTACCGTCACCGTTAATATAAGTCTCTTCTTCTTCAATTGTTATCGTAGTCTGATGATAAAATGTAGACCCCACTCCCTCTTCGGCCGGATCCATCTCTTTTCCGCAATAGACGCAGGTCGCAGGTTCTGTGCAGGGGGAATTTCCTGCGCTATGTCCCCAAACCGGCAGACCGCAATCTTTGCAATATCTTCCGAACTCTGTGCAGGGGATATCGTTGTCCACTGTATGGATGAGTTTATTACCGAAGCCGATGAGATACTCGTCTCTCACCATATGATATCCGCATATCAGGCAATATAAGTCGTCTGTGCAGTGAAGATTTTTTCCGATAATCGGAATATGACCTGTATGTTCTGAATTTTGCTCGTCAGTTTCAGCAAAAGTGGTTAAACCGAACAAAGATAAAATCATTGTCAGCGATAATAAAAATGCAAATGTTTTTTTCATGGTAAAACTCCTTTATTTATGATGAAAAGGGCGGATATTTGATAGCCCAGTCGTTACAGTTATAGGAAAAAGAATTAATTCCAGGTATAAAAGTATGAAGATAGGGGGTAGATTTATATCCATCCAGATAATTGTATCGGACAACCACCCCATGCTTCAAACTACCCGCTAACTGGTACGGCGCAAAAGACGCAGCTCTGCCCAACGGATATGCCGTATCTTTATACCATGTCGTCCAATCGGCAAACCCTGAACCGTTTGAAGTAAAGACATGAATCGCCGCTGTAGCGCTGTCGTACTGATACATAGTTGCCACATCGTCTCTCCCGTCGCCGTTGAAGTCTCCGGTGGCGAAGCGGTTGCCGATATTGTCCAGGTTGTATCCCGTGCTGACCGGCCTCCAGGCCTGCCAGTCGTCAAGCCCTTGTCCGGAAGAACGGAACATATGCAGGCCGTAGCGATAGGGGGTGGACGCTGTGGAATAGTCGTACATGGCCACCAGATCGTCTTTTTTATCGCCGTTGAAGTCTCCGGCTTCAAAACGGCAGCCGACCTTCGAGGCGTCGTAGGTTTTCATGTCCTGATACCATCCGAGCCATGTTCCGCCGAAATTTGAGCCGTTCGAACGGAAAATATGGATTTTCGTCGCGCTGTTTCCGTAGTCGTACATGGTTGCCAGGTCGGTTTTACCGTCGTCATTGAAATCTCCGGCGGTAAACCGGTCGCCTACGCCCGAAAGCGGGTAGGAAGAGGTTTCCTCATGCCACTTTTGGAATGCGCGAAAGCTGTTGCCGTTGGAAAGGAAGACCAGGATTGCGCTGTGCGCGCCGCCGTAGTCGTAAAAACAGGCGATATCGTCTTTTTTGTCGCCGTTAAAATCGCCGACTTCCCAGCGGTTTCCGCAGTTGCCTTTTACAAAGCCGGTAGCCGTGTGCCATAATTTCATTGTTCCGGCGTTAGAATCCCGGAAATAAAACTTCGTCTTATATCCGCCGACATAGGAAATTACCACCGTTTCTTCCAATTTATCGCCGTCAAAATCTCCGCTGAGAACCGTGTCGGGGGTGTAATACTGCGCGGTGACCAGCGCGTTATAGGCGTTCAGGCGTCCGCCGGATTTTACCTTGCCGTTCAGCGAGGAAACCTTGTCTACGCTGGAAACAATACAGTCCTTGATCTGTTCGGCCGAAAGGTCGGGGCGGATATTTTTAATCAAGGCCGCTACGCCGGTAACGAAGGGGGTGGCCATGGACGTTCCGGTATTATAGTCATAGTCGCCCGGTACTGTACTGTAAATCTTTACTCCCGGAGCGGCAAGGTCTACGGTTGTTCCACCGTAACTGGAGGCCTTGCTTGTTCCGACCCATAATTGGTCATTATCGTTTGTCGCAGCAACGCAGATAACATTTCCGTATTTATAGTAGGCGGGGAAATCGGAAGAGGTATCCCAATTTACATGAGTATTGCCTGCCGCACAGACAACCAGTCCTGAATAACCTTGAATAGCTGCTTGTTCGGAATAGTAGGTGCTCGGTTCGATACTTTTATTCAAAATAGAGAAATCGTTACGGATTGCGTGCTTGATTGATTCAACTATTGCATCAAGATCGCATCTTCCTTCGTTATCTAAAACCTGAAGCGGATACAGAGACACATGCCAGTTGACGCCGGAGATTCCGTCCCCGTTATTTCCTGTAGCGCCGATGATTCCCGCCACATGCGTACCATGGCCTGAACGGTCGTCTGTTGTTATGTTGTCCCAGTTAAAATAATCCCATCCTGGCCGAAGATTGCATGCTAAATCCGGGTGGGAGGCAATACCGGTATCAATAACGCCGACCCGCACATAATGGCTTCCGGCGGTAATATTCCACGCTGCCGGCGCATTGATTTTCCGTAAAGCAGATTGTGTTGAATATTTCGGGTCATTCGGTATAGCGGCGACTTCCGGATTGCTATCGATCCTACTAAACGGTTTCATTAAGTTCTTCGGCGGCGTTACTGTCGGCAGCTCTGGTTCCGGTATCATATCCGGCATTGGGATTTTTACATTTGGCTCTGCGCTTTTTACAATGGGATTCGTTTCTAATTGCTGTATTGCGTCAAGCACCGCCTGCTTTCCCGGTTTTGCTAATTTGATTTTTAGTATCTGGTGAAAAGACGCTTTGTTCAAATACGCCAAATCATTCGGGTCACAATCGAAAGACATAAGGTCTTCTACCTCGGTGCATTCGATTTCCGGAAAATCTTCCGGGGTAAACGGTTTGTTTGCTTCGCTGTACGCCTTTTTGATGACGACAAGGATTTCGCCTTCTGCAAAATCATCGTCAATCGTCGCGGTGCACAGCTCTTTTTCTTCGTCTTTTTCCGCGAGCGGTTCGGTTTCCCGGCTGGCCGCTGCGGCCGCTGTTTCCGGCGCGGCTTCCGGCTCGGGCATGGCGGCATAGGTCGGCGGGAACGCCGAAGCCAGAAGGGCTACGGTTAAAACAAAAGCCGCCGCCGTCCGGAAGAACGAAAACATGTTTTTCATTTTTCTTCACCCTTTCGTTGGTTGTTTCCGCGTTTTTCCTCCTTTCTGCCTGCGGGATTTTATCGATAATCGTTTTCGCAGCCGGACATAAGGGTTAGATGGAGGCTGCAACGATGAATCTTTTGGTTTATTCTGGCGGCGCTGCCGAAAATCAGGCCTGATTCTATACTGCTAACGCCGATTATATCACTGTTCTATAGACATTGTAACATAAAAACAGAAGAAATGCAACTGTTTTTTTAATTTTATCCCCAAAAACAGGAATTTTCATTCGACAAATTTCTTGTTTTAAGCTGAGAAATCCTGAAAAATCTGCTTAATCTTTTCCGGGTGTGTTTCTTTTTTCGTTGGAAAATGCGGAAAAGGGGAGAAACAAGGCGAACGAAAAAGCTTGCATTTCCCGGGAAAACGCGGTATTCTATAGGCAGCGGAGCCGGCGACGGTATTTCCGGTTTGATCCGGTTTTTACATACCGGGACAAGCTCCGTCCAATCGTTTCTCCTTTCTTCCGCTCCCCCCGGAGGACAGGGGAATACCAGAAAAAGTCTTCCCGGCCTTGCTCCGTGGTCTGCGCGGAGCGCCGGGCGGCTTTTTATCCGAAAAGAAAATTTTGAAAGGAGCCGATGGTTATGATTTGTCAACAGGAACAGCGGGGCATGTTACAGCATCTTCCCGCAGAGGCAATTGTTCCGAATCCCATGCAGCCGAGAAAACGGTTTGACAGCAAAGAGATTCTGTCTCTTTCCGAGAGCATTCTTCAGATCGGTATTCTGCAGCCGCTGGTTGTTCGCTATAAAGGAGACGGGCTGTATGAACTTGTCGCCGGAGAACGGCGGCTGCGCGCCTGTAAGCTGGCGGGTATGGAACGGATTCCGTGTATGATTATGGGAATGGACGAATCGCAGTCGGCTGTGGCCGCGCTGGTGGAAAACCTGCAGCGGAAAAATCTTGATTTTTTTGAGGAAGCGAAGGGCATCTGCGAAATGATGACGGCGTTTTCCATGACGCAGAGCGAAGCGGCGGAACGGCTGGGAAAAAGCCAGTCGGCCGTTGCCAATAAACTGCGCCTTTTAAAAATTCCCGAATCGGTTCGAAAGATTTTGCTGGAAAACGGTTTTACCGAACGGCATGCCCGGGCGCTTCTTGGCCTTCCGGCGGAAACGATGGAACAGGCCGCTGCGGCGCTGGCGGAAAAGAATATGACGGTGCAGCAGCTGGAAACCTATGTCGCGCTGCTTTTGAAAGGCGAAAAACGGCATCGCCGCAAAGTAAAGGGATTTTGCCGCGACGTGCGTTTATATATCAATACCATTGACCATGCCGTAGGCATGATGAAAAATTCGGGAATTCCGGCAAAATCGGAAAAAGAAGATTTTCCGGACCGCTTGGTTTACACGATTATGATTCCGAAAACAAAAGCGGCATCGAGACAAAAAAGGCGGTAAAAACGATGAAAGACCGTGAAAACCGTTCCGGCAACGGGCGGAAATCACGGTCTCTTTTATTTCCCCCTTGACAAAACAGGAAAAATGTAGTACAATAATAATCATGTTATTCTTACAAAAATAAAGGATGGTTTATTTTATGGGAAAAAACAATAAAAAGAACGGCGCTGCCGCCGTCAGAACCAAAAAAGTCGATCCGTTAATTCTGGGAACGCTGGTTTTTGCGGTTGTTGTTCTGGCTGCGCTGATTACCCTGTGCGTTTATCGGAATTCCGACGCGTATCTGGAGTCGCAGCCGGCGATTACAATCGGTGATAATCAGGTGACGGCAACGGAGTATGCGTATTATTACAATAACTCGGTAAACAGTTTCCTTTCCAGCAATTCCAGTTATCTGAGTTATATGGGGCTGGATTTGCAGAAACCGCTTTCTTCCCAGACCTGCGCGCTTGATCAGTCGAAAACCTGGGCGCAGTATTTTGAGTCGATGGTAGACGAAACCATCACGCAGGCGGAGATTCTGTATGCCGAAGGGAAAAAGGCCGGGTTTGCGCCGGAAGACCTTCAGAGCCGTGTTGATGAAGCGATGGAAGAACTCAAACACCATGCGGAGGAACACGGAAACAGCTTTGAAGAGGACATGAAAGAGCATTACGGCAGAAAATATTCGGAAGAAGAAATCCGTGCGATCGTGGAAAAGGGCGAATATACCACGCTTTACCGTGAAAAGGTTCTGGAAGAGTCTTCGGCGACCGAAGAAGAACAGAATGCCTATTATGAAGAAAACAAAGATAATTATTGGCGCGTAACTTACCGGACGGAGTCATTCCCCTTCTCTACGACCGGAGAAGAAAATACCGATACCAAGGAAGTTGCCAAACAGAAAGCCGATGAAATGCTTGCTACTGTTACCGATGAGGCTTCTTTCATCGCGCAGGCAAAAAGCAAATATACCGAAGAAGAACTGGCTGCTAAAGCGGAAGATTTTACCCTTCGCGCCGATCCCCTCCGCAGCAGTCTGACCGACGCTGTCAAAAACTGGATGAGCGATGCAGCCCGTCAGCCCGGCGACAAAACGGTGATTGAATCGACTTCTTCCTACGACGTTGTTTATTATGTGACGACCTGGCTCGATGATTATAAGACAGCCGACATCCGTTTGATCTATCTGCCGGTAGAAACCGAATCCGATGCGACCGATGAGGAAAAACAGGCCGCGCGGGACAGCGTTTCGGCAAAAGCGAATGAACTGTTCGGCCAGTGGAACACCGGCGAAAAGACCGAAGAGAATTTTATAGCGCTGGCAAAAGCGAACAGCAAAGACCGGAATGCTGAAACCGGCAGCCTTTACGAAGACGTGAACAAATCTTCGTTTGCCACAGATCTGACTGACTGGATTTTTGCCGCGGAAAGAGCGGCCGGCGATAGCCAAATGATCCAGACTTCTTCGGCAAGTTATATTGTGTATTATGTCGCGCAGGGAGAAGAATACTGGAAACAGAGCGTGGAAGCGGCTGTTAAGCAGAACAATTACGATAGCTGGTATGAGGCGATGAAAAACAACTATCCGGTAACGAAAAACAGTGATATTTTAGGAAAAGCAATCGCATAATTCCTTTTACAGGATTTCCTGTCTGTTGAAAAAACGCTTGGTTTTCTTGCGGTTTACCGTAGAAAAGCCCCCAACGGGGGCTTTTTTACTCGCTTTCAGAAAAAATACCGGTCGTTTCCGGTGCGGAAACCGAAACGATTGATCGGGAGAAAAAGAAAATTGAAAACAGAAAGAACATTGTCTTCTCAAAAACTTTCCGGGGACCGTTTTCCCGCAGAAATTGTCCGGGAAAAGAAAAATGAGAAATATTATTTGATATTGATGCTTGCTTATACCGTTGTCTCCGGATTGTGTTCCGAGGGGTATATTCAGGCTTATCTGACAAAATCCGGCGTCCCCTCGGCCGGTATCGGCGTCTATGGTTCGGCATATAACGCGGCGGCGCTGATTACGTATGCGCTTTGCGTTGGTATTGCGCCGAAAAAACCGGGATTCCGGGGAAAATATCTGGTTTCTGTTCTGCTGATGACGGCGCTTCCGGCGCTTTTGATCGTGTCGGTGTTTCTTCCTGCTGTCGTTCTGCCTGTGGCCATCGCCGGCGGGGTGATTTACAGCGCGGCTGTTGCATATCGTTCAACGAGCGAGCAGGCCATGCTTCCCTATTTATTTGAACGGGAAAAGGCCGGAACCGTAACAGGGAACGCCGGTTTTATCGGCGGCTTGATTGCCATTGTGGTTACAACGGCTTCCAGCGGTTTAATCAACCGTCTCGGTTTTCCTCACGGCTACAGCATTATTTTTACAATCAGCATTGTTTTCTGCGCCGTGACGTTCTGCGCCGGATCGCTTTTCCGCCTTTCTTCGGAAGATCGGAAGCAGACGCAGCAGAAAATCCGATACCGGGAGATTTTTCAGAAAATATTCACGAGAAAATATCTGCATTTGCTTCTTCCGCATTTTTACCGCGGACTGGCTACGGCCGGCATGTATTTTTTTATGAGCATTTCTCTGAGAAATACCAACCTGAATGAAGGACAGATCACGCTTTCTATGGCGGTTTCGGTTGCCGCGGCCGCAATCGGGAACCTGAGTTTTGTTTTTCTTCAGCGGAGAATCAACAGCGGTACGATTACCCTGGCTGCCAATATCATCTGTTCGGTAATGTTGCTTCTGACGGCTGTCAACCGATTGCCCGCTTTGTTTTTTATCATTTATTTTGTGTATACGATGTTTAATTCCATTTCGCAGGTTGCCATTCCCTTTGGGGTTCTTGGCTCGACGGAAAACGACGATCTTCCGATGATTTCTGCGATGCGGATGCTGATTATGTCCGGAACTTCGGCAATTTTTATCTTCTTATTCGGCTGGCTTCTGAATTATATTTCTCCGATTTGGATTATGGCCGCCGCCGCGTTTTTCTTTGTGCTTTGCGGTTTCCAGTTTAAGGGGCTCTTTACCGACGCGCTGCTCAAAGTCAAATCTCCGTACAAAAAGAAGAAATAGAAAGAAGCGGAATCCTTTTGAAGCAGTTTAATAGGAAAGAGTTTCAATAAAAAATGGTGCAACACCCAAAACAGTGTTGCACCATTTTTTACTACTCTTCGGAAACTGTTAATACAGGTTTCCTGCTTGTTACAGTAAATAGCGCCTTAAAGTTAAGCTCTTATCAGCAGTTGGTTCTTTCCGTTGATAAATAAACCATCTCCGTCATTCAACCGAATTACATTTGTATGATATTCCTTTTCGTATGCAGCACACTTTTCTTCAAAATTTTCAAAGCGACTGATAAATTTGCTATAATGTGGCAGTACCTCTGTATTTGTCAGTTGAAGACCGCTTAGATCTGTTATTCCTACAATGTTCATTTCAGGGGAATATTCATTTACAAGTGAAAGAGAAGGGCCAAACACAAAGGCCGCTGCACTCCAGCCTATTAGGATCTTTTCTTTTGCTATTGTACGAAGAATACCTTCTGCTTGCTTTTTTCTGATGGAGTCGATCAGATAAAACGGGTTTCCGCCAATAAATTCAATCACATCATAATGCAGCAGATGTTCGGCGCTCTCAACATCAATGTCAATGATGCTGGTAGTTAACCCTAATTGCGCCAATTCATCTTTGCACCGCAGAACATGGTGATTTTTTTCTTTAAATTCATTGTCTGCCGTTACGACAATGACTGCGGTATTTAGGCCGGCAATATCCTCTTTTATTTTCTTCATGACGGCTTTGCTGCTTAACCCATTTGAGCATAGGATAATCATGCTGGTATTCTCCGTAAATCCAGATTTGTTAATGTTACAATGATTATTTTTCGGACAGTCTGATTTATTTTAAACAAAGACTATCCATTCGGATTCCGCTTCTTTTATTCAATAGATTTCAGTGACTGCGCCATATTGATTTTTTGCAGCTTGAAATACATGAAAAAGTCGACGGCTGCAGAAAAGACAAATGTCAGCAATACCGATATTAGAAAACTGGCCGGGGAGATCCGGACATTGAAGGAAATCATATCAATATTGATTTTGGATAAAACAAACGCATGGAGCAGTTTGCCCAGCCCCAGCCCGAGCAAGGCGCCGCCCGCTGTCAGAAGCAGATTTTCGCCGAAAACATAACCGGCCGTTTCTTTCGGATAGAAGCCGAGGACTTTGATTGTTGCGATTTCCCGGATTCTTTCCGTGATATTGATATTGGTCAGATTGTAGATGACAACAAAAGCCAGCGCGCCGGCGGAAAAAATCAATAGAAGTACAATATAATCCACGCAGGTCAGCATATTGTCAATCCGCTGCCTCATATCCTGATTGACCGTGACGTTCATAACCGCGCTGTTTTCTGCCATTTTTGCCGCTTTTTGATGTGCGTCTGCGCCTTCTTCCGTTTTTACCAGCGCCGTTGTCATTTTAATTTCTCTGTTTTCTGTTAAAGAGGCAAGGGGGGTGTAGACATAGTGTGAAACATAATTGTCGCAGATTCCGCTGACAGTCAGCGAGACATCCCGGTTCTCTTTGGTTTTTACCGTAATTTCGCTTCCGACGGAGATTCCGTTTGTTTCTGCAAATTTTTTTGTGACTACGGCGTTTCCCTGGGTCGGGAAGGGGACGGATTCTCCGTTGGATTCAAACCGGATGAAATGTTCGATGCCTTCGGCTGCCGGCGCCGTTACATAAGCGGATTTTGTCCCTTTGGGGGTGAGGATGTCGCAGGTTGTTTCGTTAAGGAAAAGAAAATCATCGGAATCGCTGAGCGACGCAGCAAAATCGGCCTGTTCCTGCGGGGAAAAATCATCGGAAAAGGAAACGGAACAGTCATACAGAAAAATTTGTCCGTATTGATAATCTGCAAGTTTCTGAATAGAGTCTTGAATGCCGAATCCGGTAATCAGAAGCGCCGTGCATCCGCCGACGCCGAGAATCATCATAAAAAGCCTCTGCTTATAGCGGGCGATGTTCCGGAGGCATACTTTTTGGAGAAATTTCAGGCGGGTGAAGATGCGGAAGCGTTCAAAAAAGATCCGCTTTCCGTTTTTCGGAGCTTTCGGCCGCATGATCTGCGCCGCGCAGGCCTTCATTTCCTCTCGGCAGACCAACAGGGTTGTTCCCATGGTGCAAAGGAGCGAAACGGCAAGCGTTCCCGCCGCGATCAGCGGATGGAAGATCAGCTGAACTGGGGCGAAGCCGTAAAGAATCCCGTATGCCGCCCAGATGGTTTTCGGAAACAGATAGGAGCCGGCGAAAAAACCTGCCGCAGAGCCGATAACCGCCGCGGAACCGGAATAGAACGTATATTTAAACAAAATCGAAGCCCTGGAATAGCCCAGCGCTTTCAGCACACCGATTTCCGTCCGCTGTTCATCAATCATGCGCACCATGGTCGTCATGCACATCATCGCCGCAACAAGAAAGAAAAACAACGGAAAAATTTCGGCAAGACCGTCGACAATCGCAGAGTCATTTTCAAAACAGAGATAACCTACGTTGCTGTTCCGGTTCAGCGTATAACTCTGCGGCGCTGACAGACTGTCAATTTCCTGACGCGCCTGGTTGAGTTCTTCTTGTGCTTCGGATAGCTCTTTTTCTGCTTCTTGGAACGCCTGTTCGGTTTCTGCTTTCTTGACGCGGAGTTCTTCTTCTGCGTTTTTTAATTGTTCTTCGCCTTCTGCCAGCTGTTTTTCTGCCTGGTCAAGCGTTTGTTTGGTTTGGCGCAGCTGTTCTTCCTTTTCGGAAAGTTCCTGCTGCTGTTTTTCCAGTTCGTCCTTTTTTTGCCGGAGTATGCCCAGCGCCCGGCTCGCGGCCTGGATTTGTTCCAGCCCTTTGGCTGCCTCCTCTATTCCCTGGTTAAGCTGGTCGATTCCCTGCTGCAGCTCCTTTTTTGTTTCTTGAAGCTGATCTTCTTTTTCCTGGAGCAGGGCGGCCTGTTTTTCCAGTTCTGTTTTTTTCTGTATCAAAAATGAAAGCGTTTGTCCGGCGTCTTCCGGGGGCAGGGTTGTTTTCGTGAGGTTTTGGGGAAGGTTTCTTTCAGTCGGTTGTGTTAGTGCTGTGATCGCTTGTTCGATCTTGCTTTGTTCCTGCTGAAGCGCCGTTTTTTGTCCTCTGAGCGTTTTTTCGTTTTCTTCCAGCTGTTTGGCCTGTTCCTGCCGCAAGGATAATTCCCCGGTAAGCGCATCGATTGTCCGGTTGACATTTTCCATTTCAGAAACGGCGTTCTGTGCCTGGTTGATTTTTTCTTCCAGTTGGCTTTGTCCGTCTGCTAACTCTTTTTTCGCTTTGTTCACGGTTTGGACGGCGGCAAGATAGGTTTCTTTTCCGGTTTGGTATTCCTGCTGCTTTTCATTCCAGTTTTTCTTTTCGGCCTGAAGGTCGGTTTCGGCTTGGCTCAATTTTTGTTCCGCGTTTTCTTTTTCCTGCCGGAAGGCCTCTTCCTGTTCCCGGAAGAGGTCTTCATTTTCCGCATAAGTCTGCTCTGCCTGGGCTTTGATTTCGGAAAAACGCGCGGCGGCCAGTTGCGCGGAAAGCTCTGTTACAGCGTCTTCCGTTTCTTCCACCGCCTGCCGGTAAGCGTCTGAGTAGCTCTGGCCGGGATCTGCCAATGTAAGATATAATTCTGTAAAATAGTTTTCAGAAAAAGCCTCCGGCAGAACATAGAGAAACGCTTTGACTGCACCGTTTCCCAAAGAAGTGGTTCCCCGTTCATAATTTAAATAAAGCGGAGAATCGGCGATTCCGACGATCGTCAGACTTTTTTCTTTGAGCAGTTTCTGCCCGTCTTCGTTATTTTGGGGAGAAACGGTCAGGATTTCTCCGATTGTTTCTTCGCTGAAATACCGCCGGTCGGCAATGCATTCGTTTTCTTTTTCGGGCAACCGTCCGCTGACCAGATGAAGGGTATTGATTTTTTGGGGAATGGAATGGATTTTATAAACATCGTCATCTTTTTGGTTCTGCAGCAGCAAATCGGCGCAACGGCTGCCTTCCGCCGCTTCTATCAGGGGGTTGCTCTGTGCATCGGCGACGCTTTGTTCATCAAAACCGAGCGTATTGATCAGCCGGTAGTCAAAAAACGCATGCTCCGAGAGGTATTGGTCGGCTGTTTGAATCATATCGGGACGGGTGATTTTTAAACCGGAAAAGAAGCCGACGCCGAGCGCGATAATACAGGTAATGGAGAGAAATCGCCCGAAACTTTTTCTGATTTCACGGAAGGTTGATTTCAGTAGATTTCGGTTCATGGGTTTTCGTCTCCTTTCCTCTTTTTGGCCGGAATGAATCACCATTCAATGTCGTCTACCGGAAGCGGGTTTTTGTTTGTTTCCACGTGGGTTACGGTTCCGCTTTTCATGCGGACAATCCGGTCCGCCATCGCGGTCAGAGCCTGATTATGGGTGATAATTACGACCGTCATACCGGTTTTTTTGCTGGTCTGCTGCAGGAGTTTGAGAATTTGTTTTCCCGTTGCATAGTCTAAAGCGCCGGTCGGTTCATCGCACAAAAGCAGTTTTGGATTTTTTGCCAGCGCCCGGGCAATGGCCACCCGCTGTTGTTCTCCGCCGGAAAGCCCTGCGGGAAAATTATGCATCCGTTCCGCCAGCCCCACGTCGGCAAGGGTTTCGGCGGCGTCCAGAGGATTCTGTGAAATCTGGCTGCTCAATTCCACATTTTCCAGCGCGGTTAAGTTTTGGATCAGGTTATAAAACTGAAAAACAAACCCGATGTCATGCCGCCGGTAGGCGGTCAGCTGACGGCTGGAAAATCCGGAAATTTCTTTTCCGTCGAGCAGGATGCTGCCGGAGGACAGAGCGTCCATCCCGCCGAGAATATTTAGCAGTGTCGTTTTTCCCGCGCCGGATTCTCCCACGATTACGCAGATTTCACCCTTTTCGATTGAGAAACTTGCGCCGCGCAAGGCGGTGACGGAAATCTGTCCCGCGGTATAGGTTTTGGTTACGTCTTTGAATTCAATAAACGCCATGGCAATCCTCCGCCTTTCTTTTTACTTGGTTTCCGGTTTTTGCAGCGGTACAAAAACGCCCCCGGATCTCTCCGGAAGGCAGACGTGGTTCAGGCCAGCACAAGGCAGCCGATAATTGTCGCTCCGACCGAGACGACCATCAATACCGCGAGCGTTACGGCAACAACGCGGATCAGCATTTTATTCATAGGGACAGTCCTTTCTTTTTTCGCCGAAAAAACCGGCGTTTTTTTTATTCGGGAGAGCCGATATCCCGTTGTTCAAAGAGGTTGTTTCCTGCACTGTCGACCGCTACGGTCAGCGGGAAATCTCGGAAAATCAGTTCCTTTACCGATTCACAGCCCAGTTCTTCGAAGGCGATAACTTTTTTGGAAACAATATGTTTTGCCGCAAGGGCGCCCGCGCCGCCGATCGCGCAGAGGTAAACGCTCCGGTTTTTCTTGCAGGCTTCGCAAACGGCGTGGTTCCGTTCCCCTTTTCCGATGGTCGCCAAAACTCCATGATCGTAAAATTCCGGTGCGAAACGATCCATCCGTGAAGAAGTGGTCGGTCCGCAGGATCCGATGACCATGCCTTCTTTTTCCGGCGTTGGCCCCGCATAATAAAGAATGGCGCCGTTCAGGTCAAACGGCAGAGGTTCACGCTGATCCAGCGCCTGCTTTATTTTTTTATGAGCGGCGTCCCGCGCCGTGTAGATTTTGCCGGAAAGAAGGATTGTGTCTCCGGCTTTTAAATCGGCGAACTGCTGTTTGATTTCTTCCGGAGAAAGTCCGTCCGTTTCAATTTTCCGCATAACTGGCAGTCTTCCTTTCGTTTCCCTTTTTCGTTTCGGATCAGGCCGGGTCGTCCGGCGGCTGTTCCGCTGTCTGTATGGCGGAAAGAATCGAGGAAAGGGATTCTTTCATCGGCGTTAGTTTCCGCATGGCTTCCGCTGCCGAAAGATTGGCGTTTTTGATGATAATTTCCGCTTTTTCATTCGCTGCGGCAATGATTTTTTCACTTTCCCGAACCGCGCCGGAAAGAATGTTTTTGATCTCGGTGTTGATGGCTTCCAGGCGTTTTTGCCGTTCGGTTTCGGCTTCGGCGATAATGGCTTCCGCTTTGGCTTCGGCTTCGGTCACAACCATGCCCGCCGCCTCCTGTTCTTTCTGGGCGGAAAGGAATTTCTGCTTGCTTTCCTCCCAGGCTTCTTCAATGCCCCGGATTTTTTCGTCTTTTTCTTCGATCAGCTTTTCCAGCGAACGAACCTGTTCTTTTTCTTCATAGACCCGGAGTTCCGTTTCGGAAAGCCGGACTTTTGCGGCAAGCCACTCTGCCTGGGCATTTTGAAGCGTTTCATTCTGCTGGGTCAGCTGCCGGATTTGCTCTTCCTGCCCGACAACGGTTTCCCGCAGTTCTTCGGTTCGCGGATCCTGGGCGCGCAGTTCTTCCAGTTCTTTCTGGAAGGCTCTGTAATCATCGGTTTTCGCTTCGTTTTTGGCAAGGCAGGCGCAGAGAGCCGTCAGGTCAATCAGTTCGTTTCTTGCTTCGGTCAAGTCTTTTTTCAGCTGAAAAACCACCGGATTTTGCTCCTTCGCTTCGGATTCTGCGGCGGCGGACCGCTCTTCTTCGGCTTGTTTTCGTAGCGTTTCGATTTTTTCTGCAAGCCGTTTTTTTTCTTCCCGGAGTTTTTCGGCAAGGCCGTTTCCCGCAGCCTCTTTAAGCGCCTGAATCTGGTCTTCATATGCTGCGATTTTTTCCTTCTGCCGCAGGTCGGCGTCTGTCAGATATTGCAGCACATCGTCCCGGTTATAGCCGTTAAACGGCGTTTTTCTGAAAAGTTTTTCGTCTGCCATAAAAATCCCCCTGTTTGATTCAAATCGGTTGTTCCGGAATGGTGCGGGTTTCGGGCCGGGATCGGGTAAGATCAGCTGTCTCCGGAAAGAAGGTTAAGTATTGCGCCGTAGATTCCGTACGGATCGGCTTTAAATTTTGCTGCGGTTTGTTCTGCCTGCAAAAGGGTGGGCAGAAACAATTTCATGTCAAAAGCGTCGCCGTCGCTTTCGGTCAGGCGCAGGCGCAGCGAATACCCGTCCTTTTCTTTTATAATTTCGGTTTTGACTTCCAGGTCTCTTTTCGCGCTGGCCATTTCTGCGGCAACGGCGGAAGCCACGGTTTTTCTCAGCGAAAGTGGAATTTGATTTTTGATTTCTTCCACAGCGTCGCTGATTTTTTTATCGATCGTTGCGTACTGCTCGTCTTCAAAATTTTCAACCAGAATGGTGCCGTCTTCTACCATGCTGTTAAAACAGGCTGTCAGTTCCATAAATTTTAAATCGGTCAGCGCGGCGGCGTCGAGAAGCCGGCTTACCGGAATTACGCTTCCGGCCGCCTTAATGGCATAAAGCAGAAGAAGCCGCATGGTTTCTTTGGAAACGGTCATATCTTGTCCCTTCTTTTTACGGAATCTTTTTTTGCTGTCGGTTCGGGCAAAAAAACGATTCGGTTTCCGATCAGCCTTTTCCGGCAACGGTAATTTGTCTTACTTTAACCTATATTATAGCATAATCGGTGTTTTTTTTCAACATTTTTCAGAAAAAATTCAGATTTCGGCCGGTTGCAGAAAATGATTTTTCTCCCTTCAGAATCCGGCAGCCAGTTTTACTGTTGTCGGAAAAAACGGAAGCAGTTTTTTTCTGCTTCCGTTTCTTTTATAAAGTTATAGGGAAAAAGCTTTTGTCCGGTGATTTTCTATTTTTTCAGAACCTCCATTTTTCCGCTGACTGTTTCCAGGCGGAAGTTGCCGTCGCCGTTGCCGACTGTGAACTCGTCATCGCCGGACAGGCCTGGGAAGTCACACCGGAAGTTTCCGCTGACTTTTTCGTATTTCAGATGGAACTCGGATTCTTCCGGAAGGTAGATAAGGGTATCTCCGCTGACCGTTTCCGAACGGAATTTGGCGACCGGTTCGTGAAAAGTAAATTCCAGCCGGCCCGATACCGAATCGGCTTTTACGGTTTTGGCTGTGCCTTCCATGGTAAAACCGCCGCTGACGGTTTCCTGGTCTAATTCTTCGGCGGTGATGCCGCTGAGAAAAACATCGGCCGAAACACCGTCAATATCAATTTTTTTGAAATGCAGATCGGTGGCCCGGATATTGCCGGAAACGGTTTCCATATCCAGCGTATTTCCGGAAAGTCTGCATACGGAAACAGCGGCCGAGACATTGTCAATTTTTACTTTTTGCAGATGATCCGCCAGGTTTGCAGGGATAAGAAGGGTTAGATTTTTCCCTTCAAAACGGTGGAAGATTCCGAAGAACCATTGCGGTTTGCAAAATTTAA
Organism: uncultured Clostridia bacterium; assembly: GCA_948443805.1. GTDB lineage: Bacteria > Bacillota > Clostridia > Oscillospirales > UBA644 > CAOJUB01. The sequence goes on from CAOJUB010000006.1 coordinate 85,325, forward strand.
CCGAGAGCTTTCCGTTTTCATAACGGTAGCGGAGTTTTTGGCTGTCGTCGTTTCCTGTATATTCTTCCCGGATTTCTATGGTGTTCTGGTCATGGATTTCAATATCAACCGAGCCGGAAACCCAATCGACTTCAATTTCATCGAGCGTTTCGGCCGGAAGGGAGGCATTGCCGGTTTGATAGTCGGAAAACTCATAATGTTCCATATTGAAGAATCCTCCTATTGTGTTTGACGTACCGTTATTGGTAAGCAGAACAAAAAAAATCGCGCATAGAACAATCAGGGCAATACTGCTGCAGATCAGAGAAACAACTGCTGCTTTTTTCATAAAAATCTTCCTTTCGTTTGCCGTTTTTCCATGGTGGAAAATTCATAAGGGCTTTATTTTTTTGTCAGTTCAAAAATCGCTTTGATGATATTGTCAATGGCTGCGGCAATCAGAAAAATAATCCAGGTAATTCCCCAGTGCATGGTCCAGAAACTAATCAGCAGGTAAACAACCACAACAATCATCCACAGAGCGGAGGAAATCGCTTTTCTGGCCTTGATCCGGTCGGCGTTTTCGCTTTTCCATTCCCGGAATTCTTCTGCAATAGTCTGGTCTTTCTTTTTATAGGAGGTTTTGGTCATACCGTTGTAGATCAGCAGGCCGGTGGCTGCGGCGATCAGCACAAACATCAGAACAACGCCCTGAATTTCCAGACCGAATTCGCTTAAAAGTATAATCGGAATAATCGACATAATATACAGCATTACGGCGGAAGAAACCAGGAGCGCCGAGCGCTTTCTTCCTTTTTCTATCGTTTCTTCCCGGACGGTAATCATATCTTTTTTCAAATCCTCAATCAGGTAGGTAATGTCGCCGATACTTGCGGCAGAAATGTTGTAGGCGGCTTCGGGTGTTTTTCCTTCCAGAATCAGGTCGTCGTATTTGTCGTATGAATTCTGGATCAGTTCTTCTTTGAGTTCAATTGCTTTTTTTGTGTTCGGTGCATCGGAAAAAAGGGTTTCAATGTGAGTCCTCAGTTTTTCTTTCATTATATTTTTCTCCATTCTTCTGTGTTTTTTCGGTGGTTTTTCAGTCTTCCGGTGTTTCTTTTTCCGGATTTTCTTCCATCAGACGGTCAAGAAGCGTTTTTGTCTGCAGCCAATCCGTCTGCAGGCTTTTTAAGGTTTCTTTTCCTGTGTCGGTGATCGAATAGTAACGCCTTCTTGCGCCGGTGGTCTCGTTTCCCCAATACGAGGTGATGCAGCCGTTTTCTTCCAGCCTTCGGAATGCGGTATACAGCGTTGCTTCTTTGAGTTCGTATGTGTGGTTTGTGATTTTTTGAATGGCTTTGTTGATTTCATAGCCGTAACTGTCTTTCTGATGCAGCCGGGCCAGAATAATTCCCTCGGTATGCCCCCGGAGAATATCGGAAGCAATAGACATTTCGTTCTCTCCTTTCCTGTGGGATTTCTTTTGCTTTTTTCTTTCTTTAAGTATACTATAACACAAGATACCTCATCTGTCAAGGTATATTATCTATGATTTCACATTTTTTTAATATTTGGGTTTGCAAATTTCCATATTTCTCTTTTATAATGATAAAAAACAGAAAATGGAGTTTGTATGGTTGGTTTGGTTCTGGAGGGCGGAACGTTTCGTCCGATTTACAGTGCGGGGATCATGGACGCCTTTTTGAAGGCAGGGATCTATCTGCCTTATTGTGTTGGCGTTTCTGCGGGGATTACCGACGGTGTGTCCTATATTTCCCGGCAGCCGGAACGGAATCTTGAAATTCTTCGCCGTTTCCGCCACGATAAACGGTATATCGGGTTCCGGAATTTTATCGGAAGCAAGAGCCTTTTTGGGCTTGATTTTGCGTATGATGAGCTGCCGAACCAATTGGTTCCGTTTGACTGGGATACCTATCGGCGCTATGAGGGAAAAGTATTGGTCGGTGTGACCAATGCGCTGACCGGGGAAGGGGAGTTTTTTGACGGACAGGACCTGGACGCTTCTTGTACGATGCTTCGCGCGACTTGCGCGATTCCGTTGCTGTTCCCGCCGATTACAATAAACGGAACGCCGTATTACGACGGCGGGCTGGTCAATCCTATTCCGTTTCAAAAAGCGCTCGATGACGGCTGCGACAAACTCATTATTATTTTAACCCGTCCCGACGATTATCGGAAAACGCTTTCGGCCGGTACAAAGCTGGCTGCCCGGCGGATGAAAAAGCGGTTTCCCTCGCTGGAAAAAATTTTGCTGACCCGTCATGAAAGTTATAACGCCGCCGTTGAAAGCTGCCGCCGTTTGGAAAAAGAAGGGCGGGCGCTGATTTTCCGGCCGGAATATCCTCTTGACAGCATGGAAAAAGATGTCCGGCAGATCGAGAAGAATTATCGGATGGGTTTTTCGCTTGCTGAAAGACGGATGGCGGAGGTTCAGGCATTTCTTCAGGAAAACTGAAATTCATTGCCGAAACAGTTTTTCAGAAGGGAACTTTTCATGGAAATTATTGACTTTTTCAGATGGTTGTGCTACAATAGAAAAAAAAGAACCGTACGGAGGGTTTCATGATGAAAACAATAAAAGACAAACAGGTGCTTGTTGCGGCGGATTTCGCCGGCGTGGCGCTGAAAAACGCGGTGGTTGCGCATCTTGAAAAACGCGGATGGACCTGCACCGATATCGGAGTTAAAACCGTTGATGAAAAAAATCCCGAAATGTTTCACCGGATCGGCCTGAAGGTCGGCGCGAAAATTGCGGAGGGCGAATTTGAGCGCGCGCTGATTTTCTGCGGCACCGGGATGGGCATTCATATTGCGGCCAGCAAATGTCCGCATGTTCACGCCGCTGTCTGCGAGAGCGTAACGGCAGCCCGCCGCGCGATCACCGGAAACAACTGCAATGTTCTTTCTATGGGCGGACACTGGATCGGCGCGAATCTCGGCATTGAAATGGCGGAGGCATTCCTTTATAATAATCTGGGCGACAGTTATGAGTGGTGGCCGAATTTTTATGAGTTCCATAAACTGGCTTATGACGAATTGGATAATTTCGATTATGAAACCTTCAAAAAGAACGGGTTTGAATTTCCCAACGCAAAAGAAATTCCGCTGGACGACTGCATGAAACCGGAAGATTTGGTTTTCTGAAACTAGAACAGTATTAGGTTAAAATAATGGGAAACGTGATGGGGTCGGATGGGGAAGATATCCCTTATCATGTTCTCCTTTTTTCAGGGAATCCAAGACAAAAAATATACGCCGGAGAAAAGCTTTTCTCCGGCGTATATTTTTTGAAACAGATCGCATAGTAGATAACAAAAATATGAAAATATACTGAAACAAGAAAATTTAAAACCACTTAGATTTCCATATCGTGATGAGTGGGATTGTTATGGCATTTCTGATTTTTCGCTTGGTTTTTGTTACCCTATTTTTTGACTACTATCAATCTTAAAAAATCGTAACAATTATGAAAAAATCGAAAGTGCCACTTTTATTTTTATCTATAGCAAAAGCCCCCTGGAATACCGTAATATGCGGATTTCAGGGGGCTTTTGCTTTGGCAGGGGCAGAAGGAATCGAACCCTCGACACGCGGTTTTGGAGACCTAAAATAGATAATTAAAATAATGTTGGTATTTCAACGTTATTTGT
>CAOJUB010000007.1 GCA_948443805.1 uncultured Clostridia bacterium
TTACCGATCCCGGATCAAATTGCAGGAAAATGATATTTTTATCGCGATGAGCGACGGCTGTATTCATGCTGGCGTAGGCATGGCGCTGAATTTCGGCTGGGAGCGGAAGGATATCATTGAATATATGGAGACCTTTTATCAGGTCGGATTTACTGCCAAGACCCTTGCCACGATTCTTCTTGACGAATGCTATAAACTGTACGGCAACAAGCCCGGGGACGACACCACCGTATGCGTCGTCCGGATCCGCGGACGGGAACCGATGAATATGCTGTTCGGGCCGCCTTCCGACCGCAACGACTGCAATAAGATGATGTCGCTGTTTTTCTCCAAGGAGGGAAAGCATATCATCTGCGGCGGAACGACGTCTTCCATCGCCGCGAAATATCTCGGCAAGGAGCTGAAACCGAGCCTGGAGTTTATCGATCCGGAAATTCCTCCCACGGCGTCTTTGGAAGGAGTTGATCTGGTAACGGAAGGGGTCATTACTGTCAATAAGGTTTTGACCTATGCGAAGGATTATCTGCAGGATAACGAATCGTATACCAAATGGAGTTTTAAGAAAGACGGCGCTTCGCAGATTGCCCGGCTTTTGTTCGAGGAATCGACCGATATTAATTTTTATGTGGGTAAAGCGATTAATCCCGCGCATCAGAACCCCGATCTGCCGATCAATTTCAATATTAAAATGCAGTTGGTCAGCGAGCTTTCAGAATGCCTGAAAAAAATGGGGAAAAGGATTAAAGTCAGCTATTTTTGATTGTTTGTCCGCGCGTTTCCCGGAAAAGAAAAACCATGAAAATAACGAAAGGTTCGGTATAATATGAGAAAATTCGATACCAAAGTTCAGCATTTGAAATATAAGGTTCTCCGGGAGGTTGCCAGACTTGCCTGGGACGATCTTTTATTGGAGCACGTGATGGACATCCCCAAGACGATCGTCCCCGGGAACACGCCCACCATGCGCTGCTGCGTGTATAAAGAGCGTGCGATTCTTTCCGAACGCGTCAAATTGGCGATGGGGGGAGATTCGAACAATCATAATGTGATTGAGGTTATTGAAATTGCCTGTGATGAATGCCCGATGGGCGGATATGAGGTAACCAACGCTTGCCGGGGCTGTCTGGCGCACCGGTGCGAGGACGTCTGTAAATTCGGCGCGATTTCGTTTGACCATGAACAGAAAGCCGTGATTGATAAATCCAAATGCAAGGAATGCGGCGCCTGTTCACGTGTATGCCCTTACAGTGCGATTATCAATAATAAGCGTCCCTGCGAAAGGGCCTGCAAGATCAAGGCGATTTCTATGAGCGAGACCAAGGCCGCCTCGATCGACAACGAGAAGTGTATCGCCTGCGGCGCCTGTGTTTACCAGTGTCCGTTCGGGGCGATTACCGACAAATCGTATATCCTGAATGTGATTGATATGATTAAGAAAAGCAGAGCCAACGGCGAAAAGGTTTACGCGGTTGTGGCGCCCTCCATTTCCAGCCAGTTTTCCTATGCGAAGCTGGGACAGGTGATTTCGGGAATCAAGGAACTCGGTTTTTATTCGGTGATCGAGGCAGCGCTCGGCGCCGATATGGTGGCGGCGGCGGAATCCCGGGAACTTGCGGAAAAAGGATTTCTGACCAGTTCCTGCTGCCCGGCGTTTGTCGCGTATGTAGAAAAGGAATTCCCGGATCTGAAACCGTTTGTTTCGCATAACCTTTCTCCGGCGGCAACGATCGCTAAATATATCAAGGAAACCGAGAAGAACGCGCGGATTGTCTTTATCGGTCCGTGTACGGCAAAGAAACAGGAAGCAAAAAAGGAAGAGGTCCGCGATTATATCGACTGCGTGATTACCTTTGAGGAATTGCAGGCGTTATTTGACAGCCGGGATATCGAAATTCCGGAACTGGAGGAAGATGTGCTGGACAACGCCTCTTATTTCGGCCGTATTTTTGCCCGCAGCGGTGGTCTTTCCGACGCGGTTGCGCAGGGGCTGAAAGAACAGAATATAGAATTTGATCTGAAAGCCGTGCCCTGCGACGGTATTGAAGCCTGCCGGGTGGCGCTGCTGAAAAAAAGCAAAAATCTGCTGGACGCCAACTTTATTGAGGGGATGGCCTGCATCGGCGGCTGTATCGGCGGCGCCGGATGTCTGACGCACGGCGAGAAGAATAAAGCCGAGGTTGATAAATATGGCCGGGAAGCGCTGGAAAAATCAATTGGCGATGCCATTGGTCAGTTGTATATTTTGCAGGATCAATAATCTTTTTGGTTGTTTGAAGAAATTGCATCCATGGATAGCACGGCAGAAAAAAACGCGGGAAACCGCGTTTTTTTCTGCCTGACGTAGGCGGTTTCAGCCGTTTTTTTTCAGAGAACAGGATTTTTTTTGAAATTGTATTTTTCGATTGTGACAAAAGGATGAATTGTTTGGCCGGTCTATTGAAAAGAAGCGAAAAAAATGATATAATTTTGATACAGAATGGGGGAATACTTCTCTCAAACAGAGGAAAGGAAATAAAAAGATGAAAAAAACAATGTCATGGATACTCGCGGTAGCGATGTTCATTTCGCTGTTTTCTATGTGGTCTTTGATGGCGACGGCAGAAGAAGCTCCGGTTTCGAATCTGTACGGCGATGTCGACGCCTCGGGCAGCATAGAAGCTAAAGACGCCGTTTTGCTGAAACGGCATTTGGCGAAGTGGCAGGGGATCGCCATCGACCTGACGGCGGCCGATGTGGACGCTTCTGGCGATGTATCATCCAAAGACGCGGTTCTTTTGTCCAGATATCTTGCCAAATGGATCTTTGAAAGCAAGATCGGTCAGCCGATAAATACCGAGATTACCGGCAGCGTAACGCTGGAACTGGCTTCTTCGGTTGATATGGGAAGCACGCTGGAACTGCAACCGATGTATGAGTTTTCCAAAACGCCGGTAAAAACAGAAATTACCTATACGTCCAATGATTCTACCGTTGCTGAAGTGGACGGAAACACGCTGAAAGCGAAAAAACCGGGCGAGGTTACCCTTACCGTTATGGTAACGGCAACGTTTGAAGACGGCAAAACCTTCGATGTTTTGGAAACCAAGACCCTGCGGGTTGTCAGCAGCGCGGAGAAACTGGTGATTGCGGAAAACGCAACGGCCAGCTACAGCGTTGTTTATGAAGATTCGCTGGCTCCCTATGCGGCGTATCTTTCCGATGCCAGCATGTATTATACCGGCGCAGCGCTTTCCGCTACACAGCAGGCGGCGGACTCCGTTTCTGCAAGCGGCAAGACGATCGTTCTCGGAAAATCCGGATTCGCTTCGGCGCTGTCGGTTTCTCTTGACGGCTTGAGAAACAACGGGTATATCATTCAGATAAACGGAGAAACGATTATCGTTTTGGCGAAAAACGACGAGGGAATCGACCGCGGCGTCAGATATCTGATGAATGTCTGCGCCGACAAGGAAGCCAAAAATATTAAGGTTCCTTCCGATCTTTCGATTACGGAAGGTATTGGTGTAAAGGTTAAAAACCTTACAATTGCAGGAAACCCGATTACCGATTATGTTGTATACTGCCCGGAACAGACGGCGGAAGGGATGCTTGACTTTAAAGCAGTTAAGGAATCCGCCCGCGTAATCAGCGATTACATCGAGCAGGCGACCGGTTATTATCCGGATGTTGTTACCGAACAGCCGCAGGATAAAAAGTATTTCAACATTGTTCTTGACCAGACCGGTGAGCTGGGAGACGAAGGCTATCGGATTGCGATTGAGGACGGTATTGTAACCATCACCGGCGGTGTGAAGAGAGGGAACCTCTACGGCGCTTATGCCTTTATTGAGAAATACCTTGGTTTCCGTATCTTCTCACAGCAGAAATTTGTTTATGAAAAAGACGCATTGGATATTCCGAACGGCATTGAAACTGAGTTTGAACCGACGTTTGAGTACAGATGCACCTCCTGGGGCGCTTTCTCGCACGAAGGTTCCGGCCCTGATTATAAGCTTGCCAGAGGAAACAACAGCCATGACAGCGGCGCGTATGACATCCAGAATGCGTCGAAGGGATATACGATCGGCACAACCCTCTATCACGCCCATTCTTTTGAATATCAGCTCGGGACTCCGTTTGCCGAGAATCCCTGTCTGACAAAGGAAGAAAACTTCGAAAAGTGCTGGGCTAGTATCTGCGATTTGCTGGATAAGCGGATTGCTTCCGGTCAGACGATCGGGAAAGAACTGACGCAGATTTCGGTAGCGATTAATGACAACAACCATTATTGTACCTGCCGTAATTGTTCGAAAGTTAATTATGAAGAAGGCAATGTTGCCGGCGGAACGCTGGTTCGTTTTGTAAATCGGATTGCGGAAAAGGTAGAGGAAAACTATCCTGGCCTGGATGTGTATACGATCGCGTATACCTATGCGAAAAAAGCGCCGGTTACGCATTACAGAGACAGCGTAATCGTCTGCTACTGCTTCGATAACGCCTGCTACCGGCATCCGCTTTCCTATGACGATTGCGATACCAAACCGACGACAAATAATGACAAAACAGTCTATCATAACAATACCGATACCCGCGAGCTTTTTGAAGGCTGGCCGGAAAAGGCAAACAAGCGGTATGCATGGTATTATTCCGTTAGCTTCTACTGGTATGTATGCCCGCTTCCGATTCTGGAGAAACTGCCGGAGGACTTCCGGTATATCGCCGATGAAGGAACGCTTGGTATTTATGCGGAAGGTTCCAGCCGGAAACCGAATGAAACGATTTATTTCGAAGACCTGACCGGATATCTGGAATCCCGTTTGATCTGGGATCCATATATGAGCGATGCGGAATATGAACAGGCTCTCTGCGAATATCTGAAAGTTCATTACGGCAGCGGATGGCAGGCGATCAGAGAATATATCCGTATGTACCACGAAGCGGCTTACAATGCAAAATGCTTTATCACGCATTTTGACTGGCCGAAGACGATGACCTATATTCCGTATTACGGAGAACATTATGACGAGATGCGCGCCCTCTTTGATGAGGCGATTATCAAGGCGGATACGAAAGAGCAGGCGGAACGGATCAAACTTCTTTCCACCTCGATGGAATTCCTTGCTTTGTGCGCGCAGCATAAAGAGCAGTATGTGAACGGAACCGAAGAACAGAAAGCGGCTTATGAAGCGCATTACCGTGAATTCTGGCAGTATTCCCGCGATAACAATATCGTTTACTGCGATACCGGTCCAACCTCATACACGGCTCCCGAAACATTTGACGTAACAAAAAATCCGATGTATTGGTTTGAGGGAACCTGGATTCCGGCCTATGATCTGGAGAATTTTGAATATTAAAAAGAATTTCGGATAAAATAAAGGGACGCTCCCGGCAAAAACTGCGGGGAGCGTCCCTGTTTTTTCTTTATTTTTCAATGGAAAAAAAGTTTATTTTCTTTGTGGCTTTTATTTGAACTGTTGATTAATTCTCTTGAAAAACAGAGGGGAGAATGGTATAATTTGGGCAAGATATCCGGCGACGGGAGAGCCGGCGGCCGGAATGGGGCAGCGACGCCGAAAAGGGGGAAGGGAAGAATGAAATCATCGGAAATCAAAGAATTCAGCGATCATTTTTCTGCATTTGAGACAGAAGCGGAAAATCATTTAAACACCTATAAGGAGATACTTTCCGATGAGGAGAATTGCAGCGAAGGGGAAAAGCTGACGCGCCGGGGAGAGATCCGGAAAGATTTGGCGCTGTTCAGAGAACTCCGGGGGAAAATGGCGCTGTTCATTACCCGGACAAGGGTTTCCTGCGATGAAGTGGAAACCCGGATCAAAGAAGCGGAGAAACAGGAGAAAAAAGGGAAAAGAAAATTCAGGCTTATCCCGCCGGCGCCGACAAATGCCGAGGTGGATTTGGCCGAGAAAAAGACAAGGCATTTTGCACAGGGGATCACGTTTTATAAATTATTTTGGATTTTCTTTATCGGCTGTTTTGTCGGCGTTCTTGTTGAACTTCTCTGGTGTTTTGCCACGCATGGCTATTTTGAAAGCCGGGCGGGGCTGGTCTACGGTCCGTTCAATCTGGTTTACGGCTTCGGGGCGCTGGCGCTGACGTTCGTTTTATACCGGCTGCGCAACCACAGCTGGTTTTATTCGTTTGTCGGCGGCGCGGTCATCGGCAGTGTGGTGGAATATCTCTGTTCGTGGATTCAGGAGTTGATTTTCGGTTCGACCTCCTGGGATTACAGCAATCTGCCGGGCAATCTCAACGGCCGGATCTGCCTGTTGTATTCGGCTTTCTGGGGGATTCTCGGCGTGATGTGGATCAAGGATCTGTATCCTCGTTTTGCAAAACTGATTCTGAAGATACCCAACCGGGTCGGCAAACCGGTAACATGGGTTCTGCTTGTGTTTATGGTTGTCAACACTGCTGTTTCCGGACTGGCGGTTTTGCGCTGGAGCGAACGGATCGGCGGCAAGGAAGCAGCCAACGCCTATGAAGAATGGATGGACCGGCATTTTTCCGATGAACGGCTGAAAAAGATTTACGCGAATATGGATTTCTCGGCCGGGGATTGATTTTTATAGGGAATAATTTTTACAAATAAGTTAAATAAAACCGGTCTGTCGGGGGATCCTGACAGACCGGTTTTTTAGAAAACGGTTTCTATAATCCGTTCTGAAAGTTCCGGAGAATAGGTGAATTTGGAAATGTGGCCGCTTTCGGTAAAATAAACGGGGTCGGGCGGCTTTCGGTCGGAGTAGAATGTGTCGATGATATTGAGCTTGATTTTCATTTTTTCAGGAATGATATTTTTGATGTATACCGTTGCCTGCTGTCCTTCTTCGGCTTCCGGCGAGTATTCGGCCAGTCCGGAAAGGTTTGGCGCGAGTTCCACAAAAACGCCGTAGGGTTCCACCGAGCGGATATTGCCGCAGACGGTCATGCCGACTGAGAAAAGTTCGGCGTTCTGCTGCCAGGTTCCCAGCAGTTCTTTGTGGGAAAGGGTAAAGCGTTTGGCTTCGTAGTCAACCGATTTAATAACCGCTTTGATGTTCTGCCCGGTATAAAAACGGTCTTTCGGATGGTTGATCCGGGAGACGGAAATATTTTCGATCGACAGCAGTCCGACAATGCCGCATCCGATATCGGCGAACGCGCCGAACGGCTCCAGATGCGTGATTTTTGCATCGATCACATCCCCCGGCGAATAATGTTCCAGCATATAGGCCAGCGCCTCTTCCTGTGCTGACGCACGGTCGAGAATAATGGTGGGCTCTCCGGTTTCCGAGGGAAGAATGTCGGCTACTTTGCAGCTGATTTGCTTATTGACGCGGCTGATGACCGCGATTTCTTTGGTCTGTCCGCCGGAAATCCCGATGGCGGAAAGTTCACGGGGCACAATCCCTTTATAATTCCCCAGCGATACGGTGAGGTTGCAGAAATTATCGCACATCAGCGCCTTTCCTTCGATAATCTGTCCGGTTGCCCTGATTTTTTCGAGGGCGTTCAGCGTATACTCCTGCGAGGCGGAGAATCCCTCCGGTTTGTATGGTGATCCGTTCATATGTTTCTGTTAAATCCGCAAGGAAATTTCCCCTGAATTTAAAGCTCCTTTCTTTTGTGCTTGTTCGGCGTTCCGCCGCTTGTCTTTGTTCTATATTTATGTGCATCCTCTGCCGTTTAGAACCGGTCGGCGGTCTGCCGGGCTTTTATAACTTTTCTTTAAATTTACAGAGCGCCTCTTGAAATATGTCGAAAAATAATATATAATGAAAAGGAAGATCTTATAATCAGGGGAAGGAAAGTGTATTTATGGAAGAGCAGAGCATTTCAAAATTCAGCAGATCAGACGAATTTTTCCCGTTGGGGATAATTCCTCTGGAAAGCGCGACGGAATTGGGGCAGAAGATCGATATGCACCTGATGAACTGGTATTACAGTGAAAATCCGGATAAAATGAAAACTTCGGAGAACAGTGAAAGCCGTCTTCTCCGGGCAAAATGTCCGCGTTTTTCTTCCGGCGACGGCAAGGGTCTTTTGCTGGATACCGTCAGAGGGTACGATTTGTATATCCTTGTGGACGTCGGCAATTACAGTTGTACATATAACATGTACGGCAAAACGGTTTATATGTCTCCCGACGATCATTTTGCCGATTTGAAGCGCGTAATCGGCGCTGTCAGCGGCAAGGCGGAGAGAATATCGGTGATTATGCCGACCTTGTACGGCGGCCGGCAGCATAAGCGGAGCATGAGAGAATCGCTCGACTGCGCGCAGGCTCTTCAGGAACTTTCCAATATGGGCGTGAAAAACGTCATTACGTTCGACGCGCACGATCCCCGGGTACAGAATGCCTGTCCGCTGATGGGTTTTGACAACGCCATGCCGACATATCAGGTCTTGAAAGCGCTCTTCCGTCATGTAAAAGACCTGAAAATTGATAAGGATCATTTGATGGTGGTCAGTCCCGATGAGGGCGCGATGTCCAGAAATATGTATTATTCCTCGGTTCTCGGACTGGATCTGGGAATGTTTTATAAGCGCAGGGATTATTCGGTTATTGTAAACGGGAAAAATCCGATTGTTGCGCACGAGTATCTCGGAAGTTCGGTAAAGGGAAAAGATATCTTTGTTGCCGATGATATTATCGCTTCGGGAGAATCCATGCTGGATCTGGCCAGGGATTTGAAGAAAGAGGGGGCGAACCGGATTTATATGTTCGCAACCTACGGTTTGTTTACCGAAGGGCTTGAAAAGTTCCAGAAAGCCTATGAAGAAGGGCTGTTTGCCGGAATTCTTTCGACGAATCTGACCTACAGAAGTCCGGAACTTCTGGAACAGCCGTGGTATATGGAAGTGGATGTTTCCAAATATATCGCCTATTTTATTCTGGCAATTCATCAGAACCGGTCGATCACCAATCTGATGGATCCGCACAAGAAAATCAAAGCGCTGCTTGATAAATATCCCGGGGCTGCCCGTTAAAGGTTTTCCCGGAAAAGCCGCCCTGCCGGATTTCTGCACAAACGGCGGGAACGGCCGAAGAGGAGAAACGGAATGAAGAACAGTTTTTTTGCCATTGTCGCCCGGATGAAAAATATCAATCGCTGGGGACTGATGCGGAATGTCAGGCCGGAGAATATTCAGGAGCATTCGCATCAGACGGCGGTGCTGGCGCACGCACTCTGCGTGATTGCCAAAGAAAAATTCGGCGAATCGGTTAGCGCCGAAAGAGCGTGCCTGTTTGCCGTTTATCATGACGTTTCTGAGATTTATACCGGGGATCTTCCTACGCCGATCAAGTATGCCAACGGCCGGATCCGGGATTCGTACCAGGAAATTGAGACGGAAGCCGCGCAGAAGCTTCTCGCGAAACTCCCGGACTATATGCGCCCCTCCTTTTCCTTTCTTTCCGAGGCGGAAACCGAGCCGGAATGGCTGTATGTGAAAGCGGCGGACACGCTTTCCGCTTATCTGAAATGTCTGGATGAAGTCAGTCTGGGAAACGGCGATTTTTCCGCTGCGAAAGAAACTGTCCGGGAAAAGCTGGATCTGCTTGCCGAAAAACTGCCGGCGCTCCGTTTGTTTCTGGATGACTTTATGGAACCGTTCGGCGCGCCGCTGGATTTACTCTGACAGGCAGGAATTTACCCCCGAATGAAAGGTGATGCTATATGCTGGAGCTGAATAAGAATACCAATGTCCTGGAAGAGGAAACCTATCGGTACACACTTCAGGACGTTGCCGAACCGAATTTATACCGGGAGATTTATCCGTACTCCGAGGTTCCGAAAATCCCGTTTAACCATCGGCGCGTTCCGATGAATATGCCTGCTGAAATCTGGATTACCGATACGTCTTTCCGTGACGGGCAGCAATCAAGAACCCCCTATACGGTGGATCAGATTGTTCATGTTTATCAGCTACTCAGCCGGCTCGGCGGGCCGAAGGGAATTATCCGCCAGTCTGAATTTTTTGTTTACAGCAAAAAGGACCGCGACGCGCTTTCCCGCTGCCTTGATCTCGGTTTGAAATTTCCTGAGGTGACCACGTGGATCCGGGCAAACCGGGAGGATTTTAAGCTGGTAAAAGATATCGGAATCAAAGAAACGGGAATTCTGGTTTCCTGCTCGGATTATCATATTTTTCATAAATTGAAAATGACCCGCAAACAGGCGCTGGAACACTATCTGGCTTCGGTTTCCGAGGCATTGGAGGCCGGTCTTCGTCCCCGGTGCCATTTTGAGGATATCACCCGGGCTGATTTTTACGGCTTTGTAGTTCCTTTTACCAATGCTTTGATGGATATGTCGCGCGATGCCGGGATTCCGATCAAGATTCGTGCCTGCGATACGATGGGGTACGGTGTACCGTATTCCGAAGTGGCGCCGCCGCGGAGTGTCCCCGGGATTATTTACGGGTTGCAGCATTATTCGGAAGTTCCTTCCGAGATGCTGGAATGGCACGGCCATAACGATTTTTATAAAGGCGTCTGCAATGCTTCCACTGCGTGGATGTTCGGCGCTTCCGCTGTAAACTGCTCTCTTTTTGGGATTGGCGAGCGCACCGGCAACGTACCGCTGGAAGCGATGGTCATTGAATATGCTTCCCTGCGGGGGACGACCGACGGGATGGATACGACGGCGATTACGGCGATTGCCGATTATTTTAAAAATGAGATCGGTTATGAGATTCCGCCGATGACCCCCTTTGTCGGAGACGCGTTCAATGTGACGCGGGCGGGGATTCACGCCGACGGGCTTTTGAAGGATGAGGAAATCTATAATATTTTTGATACGGCGAAAATTCTTGATAAGCCCGCTAACGTATCGGTTACAAATGCTTCGGGGCTTGCGGGAATCGCTTTCTGGATCAATAATCATTATAACCTGAAAGAGAACGCCAGAGTGGATAAGCGGCATCCCGGTATTGCCGGAATCAAAGAGGAAATTGACCGGGAGTTTGCCGAAGGACGGCAGACAATTATCAGTGATGCAGAGCTGGAAGGCTGGGTTCGGCAGTATCTGCCGGATGTTTCGGGGAAAAAATAGCGAATGTGACGCTTTTGTTTGTTTCTTAAAATAGAAAAAAATACTGCTTTTGAAACAAGCCGTCTGTTAAAACAGGCGGCTTGTTCGTTTTATCGCCGTTTTTGCTGTGAAGCGGCTTTTGTATGCAACCCTTGTTTTTTGCTGCTTTTCCGGCCATTTTTTCCTTATATATCCGTTATTTCTGAAAATTGGAAAGAAAATTCGACTTTATTGTTAATTCTCTACCTTTTCTCTTGCACTGCCGCTTTTTTCTCGATATAATAAAGAGAGATATGTTTTTTGAGAAAATGAAGATGTTTCAAAAATATCACATATTCGCTATTGTATAATATTGCAAAATGTGATATACTGAAAAGGAAAAATGACGGCATCGGTTTGTTTTTGATGCATCGGGAAATAGAAGGGGAACGGAGGAGCAAAAATGGACGGTTTTAAATTGGTTTCGGAATATCAGCCGACCGGCGATCAGCCGGCTGCCATTGATTCTTTGGTAAACGGTTTGAATGCCGGTATGCGGGAACAGACGCTGCTCGGCGTTACCGGGTCGGGAAAAACCTTTACGATGGCGAACGTGATTGCCCGGGTAAATCGTCCAACGCTTGTTTTGGCGCACAATAAAACGCTTGCCGCACAGCTTTGTTCCGAATTGAAAGAGTTTTTTCCGGAAAATGCAGTGGAATATTTTGTGTCCTATTATGATTATTATCAGCCGGAGGCATATATTCCGCATACTGATTTATATATTGAAAAAGATATGAGTATCAACGATGAGATCGACCGGCTGCGCCATTCAGCAACCTATTCTCTGTTTGAGCGGCGGGATGTGATTATCGTGGCCAGTGTTTCCTGCATCTATACGCTCGGCGATCCGGAATCGTATAAAAAGATGGTGGTTTCGGTTCGGGAAGGGCAGAAATGCGACCGCGACGAATTGATGCGGCGGTTGATACAGATCCGATATAACCGGAATGATATTGATCTTGCCCGGGGAACCTTCCGTTCGCGCGGCGATGTGCTGGAAGTATTTCCAGTTGCGGAAAACGAGTCGGTTCTCCGTATTGAGTTTTTTGACGATGAAGTCGACCGTATCTGCGAACTGCATCCAGTTACCGGCGAGGTGAAAAGCCGTCTCCGCCATGCGGCAATCTATCCTGCGATGCATTATGTCGCCGAGGAGGAACAGCTGCGGAAAGCCGTTGCCGATATCCTGGCCGAAATGGAAGAGCGGGAAAAATATTTTCTCGATCATAATCAGCTGCTTGAGGCGCAGCGGATTCGTTCCCGTACGCTTTATGATGTGGAGTTCCTGACGCATGTCGGTTATTGCAAAGGGGTTGAAAATTATTCCCGGATTCTTGCCGGCCGGCCGGCCGGATCAACGCCCTATACCCTGCTGGATTATTTCCCCGATGATTATCTGATGATTGTTGACGAGAGCCATGTGACACTTCCGCAGGTGCGCGGCATGAGCGGCGGAGACCGAGCCCGGAAAAAAAATCTGGTGGATTTCGGTTTTCGGCTGCCGTCTGCGTACGATAACCGTCCGCTGTTCTTTGATGAGTTCGACCGGCATATCAATCAGGTCATTTATGTTTCGGCAACCCCCGCCGCCTACGAAAAGGAAAGAAGCGGGCAGATTGTTGAACAGATTATCCGTCCGACCGGGCTTGTTGATCCTGAAATTTCGGTTCGTCCGTCGGAAGGGCAGATCGATGATCTCCTCGGTGAGATTTATCAGCGCGTAGAGAAAAAAGAGCGTGTATTGGTGGTTACCTTGACAAAGCGCATGGCCGAGTCTCTGACCGATTATATGAAAAATATGGATATTAACGTGCGGTATATGCATCATGATGTAGATACGCTTGACCGGATTCAGTTGCTTCGCGATCTGCGGATGGGAGAATTTGACGTCTTGGTCGGCATTAATCTGCTCCGGGAAGGGCTGGATCTTCCGGAGGTTTCGCTGATTGCGATTCTGGACGCGGATAAAGAGGGCTTTTTGCGGAATGAAACGTCTCTGGTCCAGATTATCGGCCGGGCGGCGCGGAACGCAAAGGGTAAGGTTATCATGTATGCAGACAGTGTCACCGAGGCGATGGAAAAGGCGATTCGTGAGACCGAAAGGCGGCGGAAGATTCAGACAGATTATAACACCGTGCATGGTATCGTGCCGAAAACAATCATTAAATCCGTTAAAGATACGCTGGCGGTGACAACATCGGTTTCCGAAATGGAAAAGATCGATCAAAAGACCAAAGATGACATTCGGAAAATGACGAAAAAAGAAAAAGATGCCTTGATCGAAAAATTGACTTCCGAGATGAGCAAGGCGGCCAAACAGCTGGATTTCGAATATGCCGCGCAGCTGCGCGACCGGCTGAAAAAATTAAAATCGGAGAGGAATTCCAAATGAGAAATCATATTTTTGTAAAGGGCGCAAGGGAAAACAATTTAAAGAATGTGGACCTGGAGATCCCCCGTGACAAGCTGATTGTCTTTACAGGCCTTTCGGGGTCGGGAAAATCATCTTTGGCGTTCGATACGATTTATGCCGAAGGGCAGCGTCGGTATGTGGAATCGCTATCTTCTTATGCGCGCATGTTTCTTGGACAGATGGAAAAACCAGATATCGATTATATCGAGGGGCTTTCTCCCGCTATTTCCATCGATCAGAAAACAACTTCGAAAAATCCCCGGTCTACAGTCGGAACAATTACGGAAATCTATGATTATCTCCGTCTTTTGTATGCCCGGATCGGCGTGCCGCACTGTCCGGTCTGCGGGGTCGAAATCCGGCAGCAGACGATTGACCAGGTCGTTGACCGGATCATGGAATATCCGCAGGAAACAAGAATTCAGGTGCTGGCTCCGGTTGTTCGCGGCCGGAAGGGCGAATATCAGAAAACATTTGCCGATCTGAAAAAAAGCGGTTATGTCCGGGTACGTGCCGACGGGATTATTTATGATCTGCAGGAAGATATTCCGCTGGATAAAAATAAAAAACATTCGATCGAAGTCATTGTCGACCGGCTGGTTATCCGGGAGGGGATCGAAAAGCGGCTGGCTGATTCCTGTGAGACGGCGGCAAAACTGTCGAAAGGGCTGATTATGGTTCTAAACACCGGAAATGAGGAAGAGCAGACCTTTTCGCTGCGTTATTCCTGTCCGGAACACGACGTCGGTATCGAGGAACTGACCCCCCGGATGTTTTCGTTCAATAATCCGATGGGCGCCTGCAAAAATTGTTCCGGACTGGGTTTTATTCATACCATTGATCCGGAGCTGGTCATTCCGAATAAAGATCTCAGCATTGCCAAGGGCGCGATCGTGGCTACCGGGTTTGGCAGCCCGATGACTTCGCCCTATGTCCACCGGGCGTTCGGCAATATTTTGAAAAAATACGGCGGATCGTTTTCCAAACCGGTAAAAACGCTTAATAAAGAAGCGATTCACGAAATTTTATATGGAAACGAAGAATTTGAAGGCGTGATTCCGAATGTGGAGCGCCGGTATAAAGCAACCAACAGCATGGCGATTCGGATGGAGATCGAACGCCTCATGTCGGATAAGCTCTGCGAGGACTGTCACGGGGCGAGGCTGAATGAATTGGCCCGGGGCGTGACGGTCGGAAAATTGAATATTTTTGAATTGACCGAACTGTCGGTAACCGATGCGCTGGCGTATGTCAATGCCCTTCACTTGACGGGAAAAGACGCGATGATTGCCGACCAGATTCTGAAGGAAATCCGTTCCCGACTGGGCTTTTTGCAGAGCGTCGGGCTGGATTATTTAACGCTTTCCCGGTCTGCGGGCACGCTATCGGGCGGCGAAGCGCAGCGGATCCGGCTCGCCACGCAGATTGGCTCTTCCCTGATGGGCGTTTTGTATATTCTGGATGAACCGAGCATCGGGCTGCATCAGCGTGACAACCAGCGTCTGCTGGATACGCTGAAACACCTGCGGGATCTCGGCAATACCTTGATTGTTGTGGAACATGACGAGGATACCATGCGGCAGGCCGATTATATTGTTGACGTCGGTCCGGGCGCGGGGGTTCACGGCGGAGAGATTATCGCACAGGGAACTTTAGACGATATTGTCGCCTGTGAGAAATCTTTGACCGGACAATATCTTTCCGGCCGCCTGAAAATTGAAATTCCGGAAAAAACGCGGCCGCTCAGCGACCGGTTTCTTACAATAAAGGGCGCGCGGGAAAATAATCTGAAAAATATCGACGTGAAAATTCCCCTTTGCGTGTTTACCTGTGTGACCGGGGTTTCCGGTTCCGGAAAATCGTCCTTGGTGAATGAAATCCTCTATAAGACGCTGATGATCCATGTCAATCAGTCGCATATGGTTCCCGGCGATCACGACTCTGTCGAAGGGTTGGAACAGGTGGATAAGGTTGTTGCGATCGATCAGAGCCCTATCGGCAGAACGCCGCGTTCGAATCCGGCGACCTATACCGGCATGTTTACGGAAATCCGCGAGCTGTTTGCAAAAACGGTTGACGCCAAGGCGCGGGGGTATACCAGCGGACGGTTTTCCTTCAACGTGGAAGGCGGTCGCTGCGAAGCCTGTTCGGGCGACGGTATTCTGAAAATTGAAATGCACTTTCTTCCTGATATTTATGTTCCCTGCGATGTCTGCGGCGGAAAACGGTATAACCGCGAAACATTGGATATCAAATTCAAGGATAAGAATATTTATGACGTTTTGGAGATGACGGTGGAAGAAGCGCTGAAATTCTTTGAAAATATTCCGTCTATTGCAAGAAAGCTGCAAACCCTTTATGATGTGGGGCTGGGCTATATCAAGATCGGCCAGTCCTCAACAACGCTGTCGGGCGGCGAGGCGCAGCGGGTCAAACTGGCTACCGAACTTTCCAAACGCTCTACCGGCAATACGGTTTATATCCTTGACGAACCGACCACCGGTCTGCATACCGCCGACGTCCATCGGCTGATTCAGGTACTGAACCGCCTTGTTGACGCGGGGAATACGGTGATTGTGATCGAGCATAATCTGGATATGATCAAAACTGCCGATTATATTATCGATCTCGGCCCGGAAGGGGGAGATAAAGGCGGAACCATCGTGGCGCAGGGAACGCCTCGGGAGGTCATTCGGGAAGAGAAATCCTATACCGGGCAATTTTTGAAACCTTTGTTCGGTCAGGAAGCATAAAGAGGATAAAGAAAGGGGAATGGAGGAAATCCTATGTTTGATCTGAAAAAAGAAACAAGAAAGAAAAATTTGTTTCTGGTGTTATCGGTCATCTTTGCTTTTCTTTTTATTGCCGGTGTTTTTTGCACGGTGATGGGAGAGGCCAGTCCGGTTCAGTTTCTTGTCAACGGCAGTCCGGTAAAAGTGGTGGTGCCGCCGGCGCTTCTTTTCTTTCTTACCTTTGCTTTATACCGAAACAGCAAAAAAGCCATTCAGGAAAATACGGAGCAGTAAACGGGAGGCTCTGTCTGTTGCCGTCAGCTCCTGTCAGACAGCAGCAGACAAAACAGAAGAGTTTATGTGTTTTTCGGAAGAGAAAGGCTGAAAATAAAGTTTCAGTCCGGATGGTTCATGCCTTAAAAACCGGGCGCTATCTATTTCCGGCAAGGCCGGAACCGCCAAAGTCTTCCATTTTTATATGAGGAAAGGAACAGTTATTATGCAGCTGAAAAAAAATAAGTTTATTGCCGGTGAAGACCGCCGAAAAGCCGAAGCGCTTCTTGAAAAAATGACGTTTCAGGAAAAGCTTGGTCAGCTGGTTTTGGTCTGCGGTTACGGCGAAGCGCATCCCGATCAGATTCGGAAAGGCCTGATCGGCGGATTTTTGATGCTTTACGGTGTGGATAAAACGAATGAAATCCAGAAAATTGCATTGGAGGAATCCCGGCTGGGAATTCCGATGATTTTCGGTTTTGACGTCATTCACGGTTTCCGCACCATGTTTCCGATTCCGCTGGCTACGGCGGCCAGCTGGGATATGAAACGAATCCGTCAGGCGGAGAGTATTGCGGCCAGAGAAGCCTATGCCGCCGGGATTAACTGGATTTATGCTCCGATGGTAGACCTTTGCCGGGAGCCGCGGTGGGGAAGAATCGCCGAATGTGCGGGAGAGGATCCGTTCCTCGGCTGCTGCGTGGCGCAGGCGCGGGTTGAAGGGTTTCAGACGGTGAATCCTGAAACGGGATATTTTTATACCGGCGCGTGCTTTAAGCATTATGCCGGATATGGCCTTTCCGAAGGCGGGCGTGATTATGAAACCACCGATATCAGCGAACGGACGCTGCACGGCGAGTATATGAAACCGTATCAGGCCGCAGTGAACGCCGGTGCGGTTTCGGCTATGAGTTCTTTTAACTGCCTGAACGGAGAACCGGTTTCGGGAAGCCGCCGGTATCTGACCGATATTCTGCGCGGAGATTACGGCTTTGAAGGGTTTGTTGTTTCCGACTGGGATTCGGTGATGGAACTGATTCATCACCGTGTGGCCGCCGACCGCAAAGACGCGGCGAGGATCGGCATGCGGGCCGGCTGCGATATGGATATGAATTCCCGGGTTTACATCGAAAATCTGGAAGAACTCGTAAACGAAGATCCGTCGCTGCTTGATGCAATCAATGAGAGTGTTGTTCGGATTTTAACGGTAAAATATAAACTTGGTCTTTTTGACAATCCCTACCGTGCCGCCGATGGCGAAAAGATCTTTGTTAATCCGGAATTCCGCGCGGTTGCCCGCGATGTTTCGGCTCATTCCATGGTTCTTCTGAAAAATGAAAATCAGGCGCTTCCGCTCCGGAAAGAGAAAAAATATCTGGTGACCGGGCCGCTTGCCGATGCTGTCGGAGAAAATCTGGGGATGTGGTCGTTTACCGGAGAGGAAAAAGACGTGGTTAATTTTCTTTCGGCGTTTCAGAAAGAAAAGGTTCGGTATGAATATATCAAGGGCTGTCATTTTGACGGGGACGATCAGTCAGAATTTGAAAAGGCGAAACGTCTTGCCGGAGAATGCGACGGAATTCTTTATGTCTGCGGCGAGCCTCACGGTTGGTCGGGCGAAGCAAGAAGCCGTGTGGATATTGACCTTCCCCCGATTCAGAATCAGTATCTGGAATTGCTGGCTTCGGCCGGAAAACCGATTGTTTCGGTTGTGATGACCGGGCGGCCGCTGGCCTGCACAAAGTTGGACGCGCTCAGCGATGCGGTTCTTCTAGCCTGGCATGCGGGAATTGAGGCCGGCCCTGCGGTCTGCGACTGCTTGTTTGGCCGCCATAATCCCTGCGGAAAACTGCCCGCAACATTCCCGCGTGCAACCGGACAGATTCCGATTTTCTACAGCAAACTTTCCAGCGGACGGCCGGACACCAATGTACATAACCGGTATGTTGACTGCCCTCCCACACCGCTGTATCCGTTCGGCCACGGTCTTTCCTATGCGGAATTTGTCTATTCCGATCTTCGGATCGAAAATGCGGTTCCGGCATCTAACGGCGTTCTTCATGTTTCGGTTCAGGTAAAAAATAATTCGGCTGTCGATGGCTATGAGGTTGTTCAGGTCTATTTTAAAGATATTGTCAGCACCTATGCCACACCGGACAGAAAGCTCTGCGATTTTGAAAAGGTTTTTGTACCGGCAAACAGTTCGGTTTCTGTTTCGTTTGATATTCCGTGCGAACGCTTTGCGCTGATGACGCCGGAACTGAAAGAAATTGTGGAACCCGGAGATTTTCTGCTTTATGTCGGCGGCAGCAGTCAGGCGGAAACGGTTGCGGAATTCCGGGTGGAAAAATAAAAAACAGTCCCTTTGGGAGACCTATGATAAGGAAATAATGAATACCGGCAAAAAACAATTGTTTTTTAGCCGGTATTTTTTTCTTTATAAACGGGGAGATAAATAGAAAACGATCAGGAAAGCGGAACGAAACAAACGGTTTCCCTTGCTAAACTACCGGTCGGTTGATTTTGTCAGATATTTATAGTAGAATAAAATAAATAAAGGAGGGACCGGCATGATAAATAAAAATATGGGAAAAATGATTTGTTTGTTAAGAAAAGAAAAGGGAATGACGCAAAGCGATTTAGCAGAAAAAATGAATGTAACGGATAAAGCGGTGTCAAAATGGGAGAGGAATTGTTCTTGCCCGGACATTTATTCGATTCCAAAATTAGCAGAAGTTTTAGATACTACGGTAGAAGAGTTGCTAAATGCACAGATTAAACGGGAAAACAACCAGGCTGATGAAATTATGAATTTCGTAT
This sequence comes from uncultured Clostridia bacterium, assembly GCA_948443805.1. Taxonomy (GTDB): domain Bacteria; phylum Bacillota; class Clostridia; order Oscillospirales; family UBA644; genus CAOJUB01. Next base: position 19,299 of record CAOJUB010000007.1, read on the forward strand.
TCATCGGCGTTGGGCTTGCGATGGGAATTTGTATTACTGTTCTCTCTGTATTCAAAAAAATAGAGGTAGACCATGCGCTTACCATGTTGGGGATCGGAATAAGCTGTTTCGGTGTTTATTTTTATTAAGAAATAAAAAGGACAAACCATGAAAAAGTGATTTTCGTGGAATGAAACGCTCAGGATTTCTGCTTCAGATCGCCGGTTGCCGGTGTTTCCAATAATTTTCCCTCCTGGGAAAAACGGGAACCGTGGCATGGGCAGTCCCAGGAGTGTTCGGCTTTGTTCCAATGCAGCGCGCATCCCATGTGGGGGCAGCGTTTCGCCGACGGTGTGAGCAGGCCGGCCGCTGAAGCGGCGATATTGACAAAAAGTTGCGGTTTAAAAAAATTTCGGGAAGGTGAGAATATCTCGGCATAAGGGTTTTGTTTTCCCTGAATTAAATCGGAGAGAATCTCTGCCGCCGCCATGGAAGAGGTCATGCCCCACTTATTGAATCCTGTGGCGACATAAAGCCCCGGCGTGTTTTTCGCGTAGGAGCCGATATATGGAATGTGATCCAGCGTCATGCAGTCCTGCGCCGCCCAGCAATATTTTTCTGAAAAATCCGGATAGTTCGTTTTGGCAAAATTCCGCAGTTCCCGCCATCCGCCGCCGGGTTTTCCTGTTTTGTGTCCGCCTCCGCCGATCAGAAGCAGATTCCGGTAATTCCGAAACGAAAGTCCGTTATCTTCGCAGTCGACATACATGCCGTTTACTTCCGGTGCGTTTTCTCCCGCGATGACGTAAGAACGGTGCTGATACATTTTTATAAAATAGCTGCCGTGTTTGTTCAGGATCGGGAAATGGGTTGCGATGATGATTTTTTTCGCCCGGATCTGCCCCCGGTCGGTAACCGCCGTCATGCCCCGGAATTCCCTGACGAAGGTATTTTCAAAAACAGGGAGATCTTTTGCCAGTGCAAATAGAAATTTCAGCGGATGAAACTGTGCCTGCCGGGGGAACTTTACCGCGCCGCGAACGGCAAGAGGTAGCGGGACCGTTTCCTTGAATTCTGCGGGTATGCCGAGCTTTTGCAGCGCCGCCGCTTCCTCTTCTGCTTTTTTCCGATCGGCAAGGGTGTAGACAAAATTATCTTTTTCTTCAAAATCACCGTCGATTGCCGAACAGAGCGTCCGGTATCGTTCGATCGCCTGCTGATTAATTTCCCAATAGGCTCTGGTCTTTTCCCGGCCTATTGTTTTCAGCAGTTCAGCATAGCAGAATCCGTGCTGTGCGGTGAGCTTTGCCGTTGTGTTGCCGGTTATGCCCGCACAGACGGCGTCTTTTTCAACAACGATGCAGGAGACGCCGGCCTGTTTCAGAAAATAGGCGCACAGCAATCCTGTAATCCCGCCGCCCACGATAAGGACGTCGGTTTTTTTCTCTCCGGTCAGTTCTGGAAAAGAAGGCGGCGTTGTTTTGGCATGCCAGACAGAGATTTTATCGGTTTTCATGGGAAGGATCAACCTTTCTTTTTTTTGGGGAATGTTACGTCAGTCTTTCGTTTTTAACTTTTGGTAGGACGGCTCTGATTCTTCGTCATGGACAGCGATTCTGTTCAAATATTCCCCGATTTTTTCTTTAGTGTTCCCCAAATATCGTGTTTCAACCGAAAATCGAAAAAAACTGAGTTTTTTCTGAAAAAAGCTTGATAATTTTAGCAGAATATGGTATAATAAAAAACAGCAAGCTGTTCTTGGGAAAAAAGCGTTTCAATCATTCGGTTGAATATCCGTTCCGGATGCCCGCTTTTTTCCGGTGCGAAATTCACGTGGTATAATAAAAAAACAACAAGTTGTTTTTTTGTAGGGACAGTTTGCTTGCAAAACCGTCTGTTTTTGAAAAATTCAGGTAATTCGCCGGATTCTTTCCGGCTTTAAGGGGGATAAAACCATGAAATGTAAAAAAATCATCTGTGCGGCGCTGGTTGCCGCCGTTGTTCTTTGTTCCGGCTGTTCGCTTTTGCGAAAAGGGGGCGGGGATATGCTTTCGAAACGGTATGCCAATTATATCAAATCCACACTTGACTGCTCGTTTTTTGGCGAGACCGAGGAATATCTGAAATGGGTCGATGCGACCGAAGCGGAGGCGCAGAAGACCTATCAGGATACGGTGGAAGGCTATGCCAGCCTGATCATGTATCATTTCGAAGTGAAAGAAAGCACCATTTCGGAAGAGACGATCGCCGCTTTTCAGGAAAAGGCAAAAACCTATATGAAAGAGGCTTCTTATTCTGTTGCCGATGCGGTGAAAAACAGTGATAATGATTATTCCGTTACCGTAACGGTAAAACCGATTGATCTGATGGCGTCGGTATCGTATCAGCCTATTGTTGACTGGTTCAACGAGACCTATTCGCAGGAAACGCTTGACGCAATGTCTGATGAAGAATATGCGGTTGTTGAGGAAGAGTATGCGAAAAAAATTCTCGCTTTGCTGGACGGCTATACCGTTTCCTATGCCGATGAAGTGAAATGCACGGTGACAATCCTTGTCAATGAATCGGATAATACCTATAGCGTCAGCGACGCCGATTGGTCGAGCCTGGACGAAAATGTTCTCGGAATCGAACTTGACTGAGCGGGATGATTGAAACCAGAAAATTCGGCGTAACCAAAAATGGGGCGGAAGTCCTTTGTTTTACGCTGAAAAATGAAAAAATAGCGGTTGAAATTCTGAATTACGGCGGCGTGATCCGCGCGTTGTATACGCCGGGAAAACAGGGGCTCTGCGATGTGGTTCTCGGATATGACACCCTTGCGGAATATGAAGAAAACGACGGGTATCTCGGCGCGGTGATCGGCCGGGTCGCCAACCGGATCCGGGACGGAAAAATGACGGTCGACGGAAAAGAATATCAGTTGGCGCAGAACGATAGGACCCGGACGCTTCACGGCGGAAAAGAAGGGTTCGACCGGAAAATCTGGTCGTATGCACTGGAAGACGATACTTTGATTCTGCGTTATTTCAGCCCGCATATGGAAGAAAACTTTCCCGGAAACCTGATGGCAGAAGCCCGGTATTCGCTAAATGACAATGCTTTGGTTCTGGAATACACGGCCTGTGCCGATGCAAAAACGCCAATCAATCTGACCAATCACAGTTATTTTAATCTTGGCGGGGAAGGCAGCGGTACGGTTTTGAATCACCGGCTTCGGCTTCTATCGGATCGCTATACCGCGATCGATGGCGATATGCTTCCGGTTTCTCTGGAACCGGTTGAGGGTACGCCTTTTGATTTCCGGCAGGGAAAACGGATTGGAGAAGATATCGATGCTGATTTCCCGCAGCTGCGGCTGGGTCACGGCTACGATCATAATTATTGCCTGGATTCGCAGGATAAGGTCTCATTGTTTGCTTCGGTATATTGTCCGGAAACCGGAATTTTGCTGGATGCCTATACCGATCTGCCGGGCGTGCAGTTTTACAGCGGAAATTTTCTTGACCAAAACGGAAAACGGTCGCATTATGGGAAGCGGAGCGGTTTCTGCCTGGAAACGCAGTTTTACCCCGACAGTGTGAATCATCCGGAATTTCCTTCGCCGTTTTTTAACGACGGCGAAGTTTATGAATCGACTACGATTTATCGGTTCTCGGTATCTTCCGGGTTTGCTGAAGATTCTCGGAAAGAAATAAAAGACTGAAATAAAAAAGAACGGAACGTCTTGTGTTCCGTTCTTTTTTTTGTCAGATGATATATTCGATGTCTTCCATTCCTTTGATTGCCGGCCCGCGAAGCGTCAGTTCCGGTTTTTTTATGCTGACCTTCGTATGCGGCGGGATGGATTCGGTGATGAATACATTTCCTCCGACGACCGATCCTTCGCCGATGACCGTTTCTCCGCCGAGAATGGTTGCGCCGGAATAGATGGTAACATCGTTTTCAATGGTCGGATGTCTTTTTTTGCCGGAAAGCTGCTGGCCGCTGCGGGTCGAAAGCGCGCCGAGGGTCACGCCCTGATAGACCTTTACATTGTTTCCGATGACGGTTGTTTCCCCGATGACAACGCCGGTACCGTGGTCGATAAAGAAGTATTCTCCGATCACCGCGCCGGCATTGATGTCAATTCCGGTCATGCTGTGGGCGTATTCAGTCATGATCCGCGGAATAAAGGGAACTTCCTGCTGATAAAGCTCATGGGCGATGCGGTAAACATAGGTGGCAAAAAAACCGGGATAGGAGAAAATGATTTCTTCTTTACTTTTTGCCGCGGGGTCTCCGTCAAAACCGGCCTGTACGTCTTTGAGAAGCAGCGATTGTATGCAGGGCAGTTTCCGGAAAAAACGGACGCATATTTCTTCGGCTTTTTGTTCGGCTTCGTTTTTTATGGCGTCATTTTTATAAAGAAGTGCGGCGAGAATCTGTTCGTGCAGTTTTTTGAACAGCAGGCTGATACTGTTTCCCGTATAATAATCGGAGGCGTATTCTTCGGCGCCTGTCTGGCTGAAATAGCCGGGAAAAACAACCTCGCGGAGACTGTTGATGATTTCGATAATTGCCGTGCGGTTCGGCAGGGTATAGGTTTGCTGTTGTGCAAACAGTTCTTCCTGCTGTTTGTTGGCGTCCAGCGCCGTCGCGGTTTTTTGTATCACTGTTTTTTCTGTACTGTTCATTGTGGTTTCTCCTGCTAATTTATTGAATTATCTGCTGGCCGTCAAAAAAGAAAACGCCGAGCCCCTGTCCCGGAAGATTTCTCCGGTCGAACCATTGGAGATAGGCTTTTTGCAGTGAAGTCTCGCAGGGGAGTTCCTCTCTTTTGGCGTTGTGCGGTTTATAGAATATCCGCCAGAAATCATGATAGGAAGAATCTTCCCAGGAGGAAAAAATATCAAAGAATTTCATGAATTTCCGGATATTGGAATGTTCCGGAAGGAATTCCTCATGTTTTTTATACAGAAGCCAGGAACTGCAGAAAAACGGAAGGATTTCCTTGTCTCCATAAATTTGCGGAAAGTATTTGCGGAAAAAATGGTAAGCCTTCCGGAACGAATCGACACAATCCTCCTGCTTGAGCGATCCGGAGGAAGGAATATGGACGCTGAGAACCGGATCGCCTTTTTTCAGCTGAAAAGAGGTCCCGTGATAATCGGCGGGCATATCGTAGATTTCGAATTCCAGCCGTCCCAGTGCAAAAATCTTCATCTGGAAAAAGCCCGGATACCAGAACGCGACGAAAATTCCCCAGATTCCGTACATTTTGTAACATTCTTCGGTTTTCCATTTCAGGTCGGTAACCGAATCGTACCAAAACTCTTCCGGGATTCCTTTCTGGCGGTAAAGTTCTTTGAGATGTTCCGCGCAGAAAATAAAGAACAGCAGATGGACGGTATATAGGTGGATTCCCGTTTTTTCCGCAACGGCGGCCAGCGGTTCCCAGATAACCTGAAAGTCTGTCAGCCGGTCGGTTTGGTATTGCCGGACAAGTTCCGTAAAAATCGTTTTTTCCGGCGCTTTTTCCAGCCGGTCGCCCGCTTCGGCAAGCGTTTCTGCGGCTTCTTTCGGATAGCCAAACTGTTCGCAGAATTGTTTGATTGTTTCTTTCATCGTCATAACCTTTCAAACTTCTTTTTCGGTTTTTTGTTCCTGTTTTACATGTACGTCAAGCTGCGGAAAGGGGATTTCAATTCCGTTTCTGATAAAAGCGGCGTTGACCCGTTCTGTCAGAGAATAATAAACCGTCCAGTAATCAGAAGACGCGCACCAGACCTTCAGTGAGAATTGAAGCGCGCTGTCCTGCTGTTCCTGAAGCCCGGCAAAAACCGGCGGTTCTTGCTTGATCCGCGGTTCATTTTTTGCTGTTTGAAGCAGGATTTTTTTTACTTGTTCAATGTCGGAGCCGTAGGCTGCCGAAAAGGTAAGATCAACCCGGCGAAGCTCTTCGGCGGTATAGTTGATAATGGGTTGATTGGCTAAAATTCCATTGGGGACGGTGATTTGTTTGTTATCATAGGTATTGAGCGTCGTATAAAGCACCGACAGGTTTTTGACCGTGCCGGCATAGGCGCTGCTTTCAATATAATCCCCTTCGCGGAACGGTTTGTGCAGAAGCAACAGTACGCCCCCGGCAAAATTGGAAAGCGAACCCTGAAACGCCATGCCGATCGCCAGCCCCGCCGAAGCAAGAAGGGTGATAAACGAGGTTGTGGGAATGCCCAGAATAACGGCGGCGGTGATAACGACGGCAGTATTAAGCATGATTTTCAGCGCGCTGGTTAAAAAGCTTTGCAGGGTTTTGTCTATTTTTTGAAACCGTTTGTTTTTCGCCAGAAACCGGACGGCGATCTTGACGGCCTTCAGCCCGATAAAAAGGACGAGCAATCCGCAGAGAAGATGGATTCCCGTCTGGGTCATCCATTGGAGCAGCTGGTCCATGATTTTTTCCATCGGATTTCTCCTTCCGGTTTTATGTATAGATCCGGTCTACAGAAATAACGGCATACCAATTTTTATTTTCTCTTTGAATGGCCTTTTCTGCTGTTTTTTTTATTTCTTCATCCGTCATTTTCAGCGAAAACGGCGCAGCCAGATCGAAGATCAGGTTCGTATGGGTCGGTCCGTTTACAATGCGGAAATCATGAAGGGTAATCTGCGGATCAATTTCCTGCTGTAAAACCTTTGCCGCTTTTGTTTTTGCCTGTTCGGTCTGCTCGTCGTGCGCGGCGATCGGATCCATATGGATAACGGCGGAGCAGCCAAGTTTTTCGGTCAGCGTTTTTTCAATATTGTCAATCGTGTCATGCGTCCGGAGCAGATCCCCGTCCTCCGGCACTTCGGCGTGCAGAGAAATCATCCGCCGTCCCGGGCCGTAATCGTGCACGACCAGATCGTGCATGCCGACAATATCTTCCGAAGCGGTAACAATTTCTTTGATCTGGCTGACAAATTCTTCGGAGGGCGGCTGACCGAGCAGCGGATTGATCGTTTCTTTTGCCGCTTTGATTCCTGCCGCAATGACAAATAACGATACTGCGGCGCCGCAGATTCCGTCAATTTGAATCTGCCATGCTTCGGAAACGATCATCGAGGCGAAAACAACGGTAGTTGCAATACAGTCGCTGATACTGTCCGAAGCCGTTGCTTTCATGGCGGCCGAACCGATCTTTTTTGCTGTTTTGGCATTGTAGAACGCCATATACAGTTTGACGGCGATAGAAAACGCAAGGATAACGGCGATAATCGGCTGAAATTCGGTTTTTTCCGGCGTTAAAATTTTTTCAATTGATGATTTCAGCAGTTCGCTGCCCATCATCAGGATAATGAAGGAAACGATCAGCCCGGAGATATATTCGATTCTGCCGTGCCCGAACGGATGTCCCGGATCGGGTTTCTGTTCGGCCAGTTTAAAACCGAGCAGCGAGACCAGCGACGAGCCAGAATCGGACAGATTGTTCATCGCATCGGCGGTGATGGCGACGGAATTCCCGAGAATTCCGGCAGTCAGTTTCAGCGCGCAGAGAAGAAAATTGAGCGCAATCCCGAGTCCGCCGCAAAGCATGCCGTAAGCGGTTCTGACTTTCGGGTCCGAGACGTTGTCCCGGTTTTTAATAAAAATCTGGGCAAGAAGGTTCAGCATGGCTTCTCCGTTCCGCCGCTTGCCGCGGCCTCAAAACAATTGATATCGGGGTTGGTATGGGGAACGCATCTTTTACCAGTATATTATTGACCAAACAATGCGGTGCTTAAATATTTTTCTCCCCGGTCAGGGAAAATCACAACGATTTTTCCTTTTTCGATTGTTTTTGCCACTTTAATGGCGGCAAGCATGGCGGCGCCGCTTGACATACCGCAGAAAATGCCTTCTTTGCGAACGATTTCTCTCGCCGTTTCGAAAGCTTCTTCGGTATCGATCATGATATGCCGGTCAATTTCTTCCGGCCGGTAGATTGCCGGAACAATGGCTTCCTCCATATTTTTCAGACCCTGAATATAATGCCCTTTTACCGGCTGCGCTTCAACAATTTCAATTTTCGGATTGTTTTCTTTCAGCCCCATGCCGATTCCCATAATGGTGCCGGAGGTTCCGAGCGCACAGACGATATGGGTCAGCTCGCCGTTGGTCTGCTGCCAGATTTCTTCGGCTGTGGTTTTGTAATGCGCCAGTTTGTTGTAAATATTGCTGAACTGGTCGGGCGTAAAATATTTGTCCGGGTTTTCCGTCACTCTTCTTTTGCATTCGCGGATTGCGCCGTCGGTGCCCTGCGTGGGATCGGTCAGAACAATTTCAGCGCCGAATGCCCGGATCATTTTCTGCCGTTCAACCGAAACGGCGGAACTCATGACGATTTCCACGCGGTATCCTTTGATGGAGCCGATCATGGCAAGGGAAATTCCCGTATTGCCGGAAGTGGCTTCGATAATGGTTTTTTCTTTTGTTAACGCGCCTTCGTTTTCCGCCTGGGTAATCATTTTCAGCGCGATCCGGTCTTTGATGCTGCCGGAGGGGTTGGTACCCTCCAGTTTGGCAAAAATTTCAACGTTCGGGTTCGGCGACATGTGGTTCAATTGAACCATCGGCGTTTTTCCGATCGTTTGCAGAATGTTGTTATGCATAAAATCCATCCTTTGTTATTGTGCTCAGAAAAGAACGGGTTAGATTTTTCTGGCTTCGAGATAGAACCGTTTGTCTTCCGCGTGCCCCATCGAGAATGTCTTTCTCGGCAGAACACCGTCTTTGACCACCGTTTCAAACAGTTCGTCTTTTGTCATTGTCGGCAGTAAAAAGCCGATCGCGGTTTCCGATACGTTTTCCCGGACGGCGTCTTCTCCGTGAATGTAATCGATTTTTCCGGCGTTTTCTTCCAGAAATGCGTCAAGAAATTTCTGCAGACTGCCGACCGAAAGGTTGCAGGGGGGATTTTTCAGCAGCGCATAAAGGTCGCCCGTTGGGGTTACGATTGTAAAATGGTGTTCTTTTTCCGCCGGATTCTGCGGCCGGTCGGAGATTTCAATTTCAGGATAATAGGTTTTCAGCGCTTCCACTACGCTTTGCGGATTGATGTCGAAGACGACCCGGTGAATGGCTTCAAATTCCAGAGACGGATCGTGCAGGTTGACCAGTTCAACAAGCGCATAGCGGGCAGGGTGGTCGGCGGGAAGCGTGTCTTTTTTCTCTTCCCAGCAGGTTTTTGCCGTTGCCAGTGAATGGTTGCCGTCTCCCACGGCAAATTGCAGCACCGGCATGTCTGAAACGTTATATTTTTTTTCGAAAATTTCTTTTTGTGCGAGTTTGGCGAGGCCGTTCTGGATTTTTTCCGCCGTTTCGGAATCTCCGTCGATCCGGTATCCGGCGCAGTGGCCGCTTTGCTGCATAAGGTCGAAATCATAGATTTTTTCAAGCTTGTTTTTTTCCGCCGCAACCGGTTCGATTACCGTGCCGTCGGCGTCGTCGATCAGAATCATAATATGCGGCAGTTCCAGCGGCGCGTTTTCACGGATTCTGACTCTGGGCGGAATCCGCGACAGAACCGTTCCTTCGGTGGCTCGGATCAGCGAACCGGACCCTTTGTTATAATCGTATTCTTCCAAATCCAGAACGCCGATAACGCCATGGCGGATCCGTCCGTCCTTCATGGTTCGTTCCAGATATACATAGGAATTTTTCAAAGTCTGAAAAACCCCGTTGTTTTCATAATCCCTCATGGTTTGGTTGATTTTTTCAATCCGTTTGTCTACGCCGTCTTCCTCCAAATAGATTTCAGGAAGCGTGATCCGCAGCGTCGAGGGCGCATCGCCGACGGTTTGTTCTACCTGCTGCCAGTATTTTTTATCCGAGGTATACTGGTCGCAGGCTACAACGCTCCATTTCTGCATGTCGGCGCTTTTTTGGGGGATTAAAATATCGGCTGCTTGAAATACTTCTTTCATCATTGCTTGTCCTTTCGTTTCTGTTTGCTGTTAGAATTTTTTTAAATGATAATAGTGCTGTGTCTGGTTACATGGCATCCCATGTTGACCGCTACGGGAAGCCCTGCGATATGGGTGGCAAAGGTCTCTATGTTTACGCCCAGCGCCGTCACGCAGCCGCCGAAACCCTGCGCGCCGATTCCTGTCTGGTTGACGGCGGTCAGCATATCTTCTTCCAGCTGCGCGTAAAAAGGGTCTTTGTTTTTTATGTCAAGGTCTCTTGTCAGCGCTTTTTTGGAAAGCAGCGCCGCTTTTTCAAACGTTCCGCCGATTCCTACGCCTACAATCACCGGCGGACAGGGGTTGCTTGCCGCAGTTTTTACCGTTTCGGCAACGAACCGGATAATTTCCTGCCGTTCTGCCGTGGGGTTAAACATTCGGATCCGGCTCATGTTTTCGCTTCCGAAGCCTTTCGGCGCGGCGGTCAGGGTAACAGTGTTCCCTTCGGTGATTGTTGTATGGATGACCGCGGGGGTATTATCGTTGGTGTTGACCCGATTCATCGGGTCTTTAACGACTGAACACCGCATGTAACCTTCCAGATAAGCGGCGCGCACGCCCCGGTTGACGGCTTCTTCAAACGGCCCGTCAAAATGAACGTCCCTGCCGATTTCGGCGAACAGCACGGCCATGCCTGTGTCCTGACAGATGGGAATGTTCAGTTCTTCTGCGGCGGAGAGGTTGTCCCGGATTGCGGTCAGCGCCATTTTGCAGGGCGCGCTGATTTCTGTTTGCAGAGCCTGCTCAATTTTCTTTTCTGTTGCGCAGGGGAGACGGTAGTTTGCTTCGATAAAAAGTTTTTTTACCGCCTGTTCTATTTCTTCCGTTCTGATTTCACGTACGGGCATAGGTTTCTGTTCGTTCCTTTCTTCGGCTTTTGTTTTGCCTGTTACCGGCGGCCTATCGGATCGGAGGGAAAATTCCGTATTTCAGAACCATTATACTACTTCTTTTTTCGTAATGCAAGCGTTTTTTTGAAAGTTTACTGTTTTTTGCTAAAATCAGAAACGGCTTTCCGGTGCGGGAATGTTGACAAAAAAGATTTTCCATGCTATACTATATGGTAAATTTTGAAAATATAATGAAGATGGGGGACATATCGATGAAGCGCTTTGCCGTTATTTGTGCGATGTGGGAAGAAGCGGAACTTCTGGTAAAGGAATTCGCTCTTACCGAAAAACAAAGTTTTTGGCCGCAGTTCCCGGTGTATGAGGGGGAATATAAAGGAAAAACTATCCTTGTTACCGTCTGCGGCATCGGAAAAGTATATGCGGCCATGACCTGTCAGAAAGTGATTGACGATTTTTCTCCTGATGTGGTTCTTAATCTCGGCATTGCCGGCGGCGTGGCGAAGGGAATTTTCCCCGGCGATATTTGCATTTCGTCTGATTTTGTGCAGTATGATTACGATTTGTCGGCCGTCGGAAGGTCTGTCGGACAGATTGATGATTTCCCGTTTCTGAAATTACCGGCGGACGAAACCGTTGCTTCGCTGCTGCATACCCTTGCGCTGGAAAAGGCTTCGGGAAATGTATTCCTCGGTACGGTGGGAACCGGCGACCGGTTTGTTTCCTCTTCGGAACTCGCTTCGCACCTGAATGAGACTTTCGGAGCGGTTTGCTGTGAGATGGAGGGCGCGGCGATGGCGCAGGTTTGTGTGTTGAACCGCGTTCGTTTCTGCGCGCTGCGCGCAATATCGGACAATGCAAATGAAGATGCGCATACCGATGTGGAAGCGTTCAGCCAAAAAGCGGAACGGGAAGCGACCGACGTAATCAAAGTTTTTTTTGATTCCGATTTTTAAACCGTTTTCTTTTCCTTACTAAAAATCAAATTTGTTTTGAAGCGTTTTCGGCGCTTCAGAAAGGGAAGCAAATATGTCTGAAAAACAAAAAAAAGGGTTTGTTTACGGCGCGCTGGTTCTTTCGCTCTCCGGTTTTGTCTGTAAACTGATCGGCGCGGTATTCAGAATCCCGCTGACCAATCTGGTCGGTTCGGCGGCTATGAGTTATTATTCTTCTGCCTACAGCGTTTACAATGTGTTGCTTTCCCTTGCTACTTCGGGAATTCCTACCGGAATTGCGGCCATGATTTCCCGGTCGGTCGCGCTCAATAAATTGAAAGACACCAAGGCGATTGTCCGCCTTTCGTTTCAGATTTTTGTTTCTTTCGGCGCGTTGCTGACGGTCGTCGGCATGCTGTTCGCCGATAATATTGCGGTTTTGATGAACAGCGAAGAGGCTTCTCCCGCGGTTTTCTGGATCATGCCTGCGGTTTTCTGCATTGCTGTTGTCTCGGTGTTTAAGGGCTTTTTCCAGGGTTACAACAATATGGTTCCGACAGCGCTTTCCAATATCATTGAAGCGGTGGTAAAGCTGTTTCTTGGTTACGGAATCGCGTCCTGGATGCATCAGAACGGCTTTTCGGACAGTGAGGTTGTCGGCGGCGCCATTTTAGGGGTTACCATCGGTACGCTGCTGGCCATGATTTATCTGATGATCCGTTATCTTTTCCGCGGGCGGGCTTATCGGGTTCCTGTCAGAAGCAGAATGCGGGATCCGGATCCGGACCGGAAAAAGCTTTTGCGGGATTTGATGATGATTTCTTTCCCGATCATGATTTCTTCGATCACTTCGAACCTGATGAGCGCGGTAGACGCTTTTGTTGTAATGAATCGCCTGAAGACCTTTACGACCCTGGAGTCGGCCAAACTTCTCTGGGGCGCTTACGGAAATATGTCGCTGACGGTCTTTAATCTTCCGTCATTTTTGATTATCAATATCGGAATCAGCCTGGTCCCCTCCATTTCCGCGGCTTTTGCCCTGAAAGATTCCCGGCGGATCAAGGCTACGACCGGAAAAGCACTGAAATATTCTTCAATTCTTGCGTTCGGATGTGCGTTCGGACTGAGCGCCGTTTCCCGCAGTACGTTGCTGCTGCTTTTCTCCCGCGATCCGGAGGGGGTTGAGGTTGCCGTTCCGTTGCTGGAAGTGATATCTTTTGCGCTGATCGCCGTGGGGCTGACCAATGTGACTGCGTCGATTTTGCAGGCGGTGGGGAAATCGTATCTGCCGGTTCTTTCGGTCGGTATCGGCACCCTGGTGAAAACCGTTGTGACCTTCGTTCTTGTCGGAATTCCGGAAATCGGCGTTATGGGGGCTCCGATCGCAACCAATATCGCCTATCCGATCATGATGATATTTAACTTATATTTCATTAAAAAATATTTGCATATGCTGCCGAAATTTTCGAAGACTTTTGTCAAACCTTTTGCCGCCGGATTGGCATGTTATGCCGCGGCAAGGGCAAGTTTAGTCCTTTTTGAACGGTGGCTTTCGCCGAAAATCGCGGTTTTTCCCGCAGTTTTGGCCGCGATGGTTGTATATCTTGCACTAATCGTTCTTCTCCGGGTAGTTTCTGTTCGTGAAATCTCACAAACTTTTTTCCGGAAAAGAAAAAAAACTTGAAAAACCACAGAAAATGGTGTAAAATAGTAATATGAACAAGAATTTTTGCTTTAAATCTTCCTATGATTTTAACGATCTTGTTTCGATCATGTCGATTCTTCGCGGCGAAGGCGGGTGTCCCTGGGATCGGGAACAGGATCACAAAACCATCAGAAATAATTTTATTGAAGAAGTTTATGAGGCTGTGGAAGCGATTGATACGGAAAACCGGGAGCTTTTGCAGGAAGAACTCGGCGATGTGCTTCTGCAGGTTGTTTTTCATGCCAGAATCGAGGAAGAAGCGGGCGGGTTCGATGTGCATGCCGTCTGCGACGGGATCTGCAAAAAGCTGATTCATCGTCACCCGCATATTTTTTCCGATACCGAGGTGGCCGATTCCGGTGAAGTGCTGACGAATTGGAACGCGATTAAGCGAATTGAGAAAAACCAGACGACGGTAAAGAAAGAAATGGCAGACGTCGCCCGGTCTCTTCCGGCGCTGATGCGGACACAGAAAGTGATTAAACGGGCCGGCAGCGCTGGTGTTTTGCCCTGTGATTCCGCTGTCGTTCTTTCCGATTTGAAAGAGGCTGCCGCCGCACTGGGCGACGTCCCCTCAAAAAAAGAACTCGGACGGCTTCTTTTTGACGTATGTCGGCTTTGCCAGAATGCCGGCGTGGAAGGCGAAGAGGCTTTGTATGAAGCCTGCGATGCTTTTATTGAAGCGGACGGACGCTTATCAAACTGATTGTATACTTCCGTATTTGCGGAAGATGAAAGGAAAGATGTTAAATGAATAAATACGGTCTTGCTTGCGATGTAGCCGACAGAGTCGGTATCTCAAAAAAAGACGCTTCGATTATTGTCGACGCGGTTCTGGATTCGATTTCCGATGCATTGCAGTCCGGCGAACGGGTACAGTTGGTCGGGTTCGGCAGTTTTGAAGTTCGCAGCCGTGCTTCCCGCGAGGGCAGAAACCCCCGGAAACCGGAAGAAAAAATTAAAATTCCGCCGTCTACGGTTCCTGTTTTCAAAGCGGGAAAAGCGTTGAAAGACGCCGTAAAATAATAGATGCGGCTGGATAAATTCCTGAAAGTTTCCCGGATTATCAAACGGCGTTCGGTGGCAAGCGAAGCCTGCTCTTCTTCGCATGTTGCGGTAAACGGGAAAGCGGCGAAACCGTCTTATGCTCTGAAGGTGGGGGACATTGTGGAAATCACCTTCGGGGATCGGGTTTTAAAATTTGAGGTTTTGGTTCTTTCCGAGCATATGCCGAAAGATAAAACCGGAGAAATGTACCGGATTTTGTCCTGACGGCGGTTCTAAAACCTGTTTTCTTCACATATACTTTGTAGTAGAACTGCAAGGGGGTATATGTGTTTTGGAACAGAATTTTAATCCGGTCGGCAATCTGATTCTTGAAAACCGGAAAAGCCTTTCTGTTTCCGGCGTATCGGAAACAGAAAGTTTTGATGAGTCGTGCGTGGTTTTGTTTACTTCCTGCGGGCGGCTGATTATCCGCGGAGAAGGACTGCATATACAGAATCTTTCCGTTTCTACCGGAGATGCTTCGGTGACGGGGCGGATTGATTCGGTCTGCTATACCGAAAATACGAAAAAGAAAAAAGAAAAACTTTCCTCCCGCCTTTTTAAATAGGGGTTCGGCTATGGAAATGATTCTTTTTTCCGATCTTTCTACGGTTTTTTACGGTTTTCTTTTTGGCTGTATAATCGGGCTGGTATATGATTTTTTCCGCGTGTTCCGGTTGGTTTTTCATACGGGAACAGGCTTGCTTTTTTTTGAAGATTTTATTTTTTCTGTTTTTCTTGCCGGTTCGGTTTTTGCTTTTTGTTTTCTTTTTAACAGCGGGAAAATTCGGTTTTTTTATCTGACCGCTATTCTTTTCGGCTGGATTTTGTATTATTTTACCGTCGGCCGGCTGGCTTACCGTGGGATGAAAGCTCTCTTCCGGACAGGACGCCGGTTTTTGCACCGGGAAACACGAAAGCAGAAAAAGACGAAAACAAATTGATTCTGTTTCCCATTTTCTGAATAAGGGTATGCAGCGGAGATTCCGCCTGTACATAAAAAACACAAACAACACAACAACAAAAATAAGGAAAAAAAGACGTGAAAAACAAGATTTTAAAACTCATTTGTTTCGCGGTTTTTGTTTTTTCTCTGTTCCAGATCGTTTCTATGCGCATTAACATTATTAAAAAAGATCAGGAGCTTGCGCGCATTGAAGAGGAGATCCATGAGCAGAAGCTCAAAAACAACGAGTATGACGCACTTCTCAGCGAAGAAAATAAAGAGGATTTTTATAAAAATATCGCTGAGAATGAGTTGAATTATGCCGAAAGTGACGAGATACTCTACTTTGATATTACCGGCTATTGATAACTGTATTGACATGAGGAGGATTTTTATTCTATGGCGGTAGAGAAATCTGCTATACTGAAGGGAAAGGTCACAGGCATTACAAAATTCGGTGCGTTTGTTGCGCTGGAAACCGGCGATTCCGGCATGGTTCATATTTCGGAAATTTCCACTTCCTATATTTCTGAAATCAAGGATCATCTGACGGAAGGCCAGGAAGTTACCGTGAAGGTTCTGAACATTGATGATAAGGGGCGGATTAATCTTTCCATCAAGCAAGCCATGCCGTCACCTGCACCGCAGCGGCCTCGTCCGCAGAAATCTTTTTCTCAGCCGCGTCCGCAGAATAACAGCCGGCCGGCGTTTAAAAATTCTGCTTCTTCAGAGGAAAAAGGAAAAGATTCCTTTGAAGACATGCTTTCCCGGTTTAAGCAGGAAAGCGATTCCCGGCTTGCCGATATCCGCGCTTCCGCAGACGGAAAACGTTCCGGTGGACGCGGCCGGTCAAGAAAATAAAAATGATACCGAAGAATGGATGATTCTTCGGTATTTTTGTTTTGATGAAAAAATGAAAGAAACAAATTTTTAAATTTTGAGCGGGAGGACTTGTTGAAAATGCGGACGATTTTGATTACCGGCGGTACAAGCTTTGTCAGCGGTCAGGCGGCGTTGTATTTTTCGCAGCGGGGCGATCATGTTTATGTCCTGAATCGCGGAAGCAAAGCGCAGCCCCCGGGAACAAAGCTGATTCAGGCGGACCGGCATGATCTGCACGATCAATTGCGCGGCCTTTATTTTGACGCGGTTCTTGATATCACCGCCTATACGGCTGACGATGTAGATCAGCTTCTTGACGCGGTCGGCGGTTACGGCAGTTATCTCCTGATTAGTTCAAGTGCGGTGTATCCGGATTCTGCTTTGCAGCCGTTTTTGGAAAGTTCACCGGTGGGGGGAAACCGTTTCTGGGGAGAATACGGTTTGAATAAAATCCAGGCGGAGAGAGCCTTGATGGCGCGGGACTCTGAGGCTTATATTCTTCGTCCGCCGTATTTATACGGCCCCGGAAATAATCTGTATCGGGAGGCTTTTGTTTTTGACTGCGCGCGAAAGAAACGGCCCTTTTATCTGCCGAAAAACGGAGAGATGAAACTGCAGTTTTTCCACGTGCACGATCTGTGCCGATTGATGGATATTCTTCTGGAAAAAAAACCGGAGCAGCATATTTTCAATGTCGGCAATCAAGAAGCCGTTTCGGTTGCTGATTGGGTGCACCTGTGTTATCAGGCAGCGGGGGAAAACCTGGAAGTGATTCCTGTTTTTGATGCAGCCGAACAACGGAATTATTTCCCTTTTTACAATTATGAATATTTTCTGGATGTGCAGGCACAGAAAAAATGGCTGCCCGAAACAAACTCTCTTCAGGAGGGAATTGCTGCCTCTTATCAGTGGTATCTGGCGCATCCGGATGATGTAAAGAAAAAGCCCTTGACAGAATATATTGATCAAAATTTAAGAAAAATGAAGTAGCGTTTCAAGTGGATGGGGCCGATTCCTGGCGGCCACTCAAAAAAATTTCAAGCGGTCTGCCATTTTTTGGTGACAGGCCGCTTGTTATAGAAAAAAACACAAGAGAGGGGGCATATTTTTTCCGATTCGTTATGGTTATTTTGCTTGACGTTTCGTTGAAATGATCAATTATTTTTCTTTTCTGCTGATGATAAGCAATAGAAAATTTATATCTATACAGATTAATCCAACGGTAAGAAAAAAAGTATTTCCTTCCTGACAAATCGAGAGGATAATACAAAGGAAAGACAGGATAGCCAGTATCAGACCCAGGACGGTTTTTATGCTCCATTTTCTGCGCATTATGTTCCCCCGCTTTCGATAGATGCTTTATTTCTGATGATTGATTATTTTTTTGTTCGGAGTTCCTGTTTTTTTTGCATGTCAAAATTTTCTCTGACCATGAAAGGTTTGAAGTCCGCAGCCAGGAGGCAAGCCCGCGCTGGCTGAACCGTTAGATTCGAACAGGATTACTTCCATTCCACACATAACAATATAAACTCTCGCGGAAAAATAGGTGTTTTCCTTTTAGGGGTTCGTGCAGCGATAATTTAGGCGGAAGTTTTTCTTTTCATCTTTTTTCATGATATTTTTATCAGAGGGAAAAGGAAAGAGACAAACCCGTTAAGGCTATGACAGGATATATTTTTCAAGGTACCGGGCTACGCCGTCGCCGTCATTTTTTTCCGTAATATAATCTGCAGCGTCAAGAGCCGCGGGGATGGCATTGGAAACCGCAACCCCTGTACCGCATTTCTTGATTGCTTCAATATCATCGTTATCGTCTCCGAAATAAACGGCCTCGCTCTGTTTGACGCCAAAGGCCCCAAGCATTGTTTTGATGCCCTTCCATTTGGTCGACCCGGTATGCATGATCTGTATGAGTTTGCCTTCTGCTACCGTCATATAGGTGTCCGGGGTCAGCGCCTTTTTGACTTCCTACCGGATATCTTTTTCGCTGCTAAGGAGTATTTTGTAGAGAATGCTTTCTGTCGGCAAAGCCGGAAATCGGTTAAAAACGATGGAATTCCATTCGGGAATCGGAAGATTGGAAAAAATACCGGCCCCGGTTTCTATGGATATTACGATGCCGGGGATTCGTATAATCTTTTTCAAAATCATTTCGGCGTTGGAAGGGGGAATCCCATTTTCAACGGTTTTATTCGGCAAAATAACCCTTGCTCCATTGCATGTCGTTACCGCTTCGAAACCGATCTGCTTTTGATAGGGTATGACCGCCCTTTGGGGACGGGCGGTTGCCGCCATGAGAAGGATTCCCCGGTTATGGCATTCGTGCAGTACGGCAGCTGTATATTGCGATATTGTTTTGTCTGTGCGGAGCAATGTTCTGTCCAAATCGGTTATTACTGCTTTTATCATGTCTTATCCCTTCTTTCCGGCAGAATTATTGCTGGATTTTTTCCGTTTTTCTACAATTTTTTTCGGTTTTATAAGCTACTTCTGTTTTTCTGGTTAGGACAGCAAGGGTTGAAGTTCCCGTTTCAGCCGTGCTACAGGGAGGCCGACGACATTGAAATAGTCGCCGGAAATGGCCCTGACAAGAAGCGCACCGTGTCCCTGTATGCCGTATCCTCCGGCCTTATCAAACGGTTCGCCGGTCTGGATATAGGCTGTGATCTCTTCTTGGGTCAACGGATAAAATTCAACCTCGGTCTGCTGGGAAAAGACGATGGATTTTCCCTTCCGAAGGGCGCAGCAGCCGGTGATGACCCGGTGCTTTTTTCCGGAAAGCTGCCGCAGCATTTTTTCTGCGTCGGTTTTGTCTTTGGGCTTTCCGAGAATACGGCCTTCTGCCAGAACGACGGTGTCGCAGCCGACAACGAGTGCATCGGGATAATTTTTTGCAATATCGCCGGCTTTGGCAGCGGCAAGAAATTCCGGGATTTTTTCAGTCTCCCAGTTTTCGGGATAGATTTCCTCTGCAGAGGAGGGGATCACTTTGAAATCACTGAATACATATTGCAGAAGTTCTTTCCTTCGGGGGGAACCCGATGCCAGTATGATTTCCATAGAATAAACCGTCCTTTACTGATGCTGGATTTTTTTGTATCACATCTTACAATTCTGCTTTATTGTTGAATTCGTCGTATATCTCAATTTCGCTTTCATAATACTGTTCCTGAAAACAGACGGCTTTCGCCATTTGCTGCTGATCAAAATAAAATCCTTCCGGCGCGGCAATCAGTTTGTCCTCCACATCGTTACGGCGGTGGACGATTCCGATAATACGGGCCGTATATTCTTCGACCGGAACGTCTACGCCAAGCAGATATACATCGAGTTCTTCTCCGTCACCGCCAAATACATTCGGTATATAGCCGTAATTGATAGGATAGACAAGATCCGGGTGTTTCGGATGGATGCTGCCAATGGGGCGGTCCATTTTGATGGTTACTGTTTTCCCGAGGTAGGATGTTACCAGCGCTTTTCTCAAAATATAGGCGATAAAATCGTGTTTCCCTTTGGTATACTTTTCTCGGCCGCTGTCGGCAGGCGTTTGCCGGGCAAGGGATATCTTTAGGTCTTCATACTTTTTTGCGGCCGAAGGTGTCTTGTTCAGATAATCCCGGAAGTTGATATAGTTGATCCAATCCATACTGTTTGTTCGGACAATATGGATGAAATGCGTTTGCCGATTTCCGGTACCTTCATAAAAGCTGCCGCAGGCGAATAACAGCTGATTCCCGAGCGCATTGGGGCGATAGTAAAAACCGCTGTCTTTTAATTCCTTTTCAAGACGGAGGACCGCATCGAAATCATCAACGGCCACGGCAATATCGATGATTGGTTTTGCTTTTATGGAAAGGATGGCGGTGCTTCCCACATGCTGAATATCTTTGATGAGATCCCCCAGTATTCGTTTCAGACGGGAAATTGTGTTCTTCGCTTCTATTTCCCATTCCTTTTCATGTTCGCACAGTTTTACCGTTCCCCGCGTACATCCAATCATTGTGTAACCTCCAAACAACAAATGTATCATATAAAGAATTTTTATACGGCTGTTTCCGGCTGTCGATGGGTTTGTTTTACAGTTGATTCGGAATGATTATAAAAAACGAAGGAAGACAATTTTTTTACGGATTGTCTTCCTTTCTCTCTTTATTTCAGATAGTCGTCGATCGCCTTTGCGGCTTTTTTGCCCGCGCCCATTGCGAGAATGACGGTGGCTGCTCCGGTAACGGCGTCTCCGCCGGCAAACACGCCCTCTCTGGTGGTGGTGACCCCGTCGTCTTCCTTTACGATCAGACAGCCTCTTTTATTGGTTTGAAGGCCCTCAGTCGTGGTTCGGATCAGCGGATTCGGCGAGGTGCCGATTGACATAATCACCGCGTCGGCGTCAATAACGAAGTTTGAGCCTTTGATTTCTGTCGGGCTGCGTCTGCCGGAAGCGTCGGGTTCGCCGAGTTCCATCCGGACGCATTCCACACCGGTTACCTTTCCGTTTTCGTCGCCCAGAATTTTAACGGGATTGGTCAGCAGACGGAAATCGATCTGCTCTTCTTTGGCATGATGGATTTCTTCTTTTCTTGCGGGCAGTTCTTCTTCTCCGCGGCGGTATACAATATAAACGTTGTCCGCGCCGAGACGCATGGCGCTTCTCGCAGCGTCCATGGCGACGTTTCCGCCGCCGACGACCACAACGTTTTTATGGCGGATGATCGGCGTTTCGTAGTCGCGCAGATAGGCTTTCATTAAATTGACCCTTGTCAGGAATTCGTTGGCGGAATAAACGCCGTTGAGCGTTTCGCCTTCAATTCCCATAAAGGAGGGAAGACCGGCGCCTGAACCGACAAAAACGGCTTTATACCCTTCTTCAAAAAGACCGTCGATCGTAATTGTCCGTCCGATGATCGTATTGAGTTCAAACGTGACGCCTTTGGCCTTCAGCGCGTCGATTTCTTCGGCAACAATGGCTTTCGGCAGACGGAATTCCGGGATTCCGTAAGAGAGAACGCCGCCTGCTGTATGTAAGGCCTCAAACACGGTGACCTGATAGCCGTTTGCCGCCAGATCTCCGGCGCAGGCAAGCCCGGAAGGGCCGGAACCGATAACGGCCACTTTCCCTTTTACGTTTTGCGCCGCTGCCGTTTCGGCTTTTTTGCCGTTAGCTCTGTGCCAGTCTGCGGCGAAGCGTTCCAGCCGCCCGATCGCTACCGGTTCGCCTTTGATTCCCCGGACGCATTTGCTTTCGCACTGCCGTTCCTGCGGGCAGACCCGTCCGCATACGGCGGGGAGCGCGTTGGTTTCGGTGATTTTCTGATAAGCGGCTTCAAAATCGCCTTTGGCGATCAAAGCGATAAATTCCGGAATTTTTACATTCACCGGGCAGCCTTCGGTGCAGGGATGGTTCTTGCAGTTCAGGCACCGGGCGGCTTCTGCTTTCGCTTCTTCTTCGGTATAGCCGAGGCAGACCTCTTCGAAATTTCGGTTGCGGACGAGCGGGGGCTGCTCGGCAACCGGCGTTTTTTGCAGTGCGGGGTTTATTTTGATTTTTTCTTCCATATCATACATCCTTTTCCGTTCGGGTTGCGTTTTCTTTTATTTTTCGGCAAGCAGACGGCAATGCTCTTCCCGGCGGCGCATGGCGGCTTTTTCATTATCGGTATAGTTTCTGTTTCGGCGGATGACTTCGTCGAAGTCTACCAGATGGCCGTCGAAATCCGGGCCGTCGACGCAGGCGAATTTGGTTTGTCCGCCGACGGTTAAGCGGCAGCCGCCGCACATGCCTGTTCCGTCAATCATAATGGTATTCATGCTGACGATGGTTTTGATTCCGTATTGTTTTGTCAGCGCGCTTACCGCCTTCATCATCGGAACGGGGCCGATTGCGATAACCAGCGCATAGTCCGCGCCGTTTTTGATATTTTCTTCGAGCGCCTGCGTTACAAAACCGTTAAAACCGTAAGAGCCGTCGTCGGTTGTTATCATCAGATTTTCGCAGACGTTTTTCATCCGGTCTTCCCAGAAAATAATCTCTTTGGTTCGGAAACCGGCAATCAGATCAACCGAAACGCCGCGCTGATTCAGCGCTTTGGCCTGCGGATAGGCAATCGCACAGCCCAATCCGCCGCCGATGACAGCGACCCGGCCCGCTTCCGGCAATTCGGAAGGTACGCCCAGAGGTCCGGCAAAATCGAGGAGACAGTCTCCTTCGTTCAGATCTCCGAGCGCCATGGTTCCGGCGCCGATCTTCTGGAAAACAATGGTGACCGATCCGGTATTCGGGTCGGTATCGGCAATCGTTAACGGAATCCGTTCGCCTTTTTCATTGGTTCGAAAAATAATAAACTGCCCCGGTTTGGCGGCTTTCGCGATCGCCGGCGCGTATATATCCATCTGATCCACCTGCGGGGTCAGCGGCGTTTTTTTCAAAATCTGGTTTTTATTATACAAATCATTCACCCCTGCAATTATTCCGAAAATTAAAATTATATATTATTATACAATAAAATAGGGGTAAAAAACAAGCAACACTTCGGCACAAAAAATCGACAACTTTGTGTAGCAGAGTCATTTTTTTGTCAATTATGTTTTTTGCGCGAATTAAAATCAAAGATATTTTAAACACCTGCTAACGAACTTGAAAATGTTACAATTACACGGTATAATAAAAAACAACAAGTTGTTCTCTTGAAAAACGTTTTTCAGCCATCGGTTGAATATCTGTTCCGGATAACAGCTTTTTTTCGGTGTAAAATCAGGTTATTATAAAAATGGTTTCGTGCCTGAGCTTTTACGGTACACGGCGCTGCGGCATCTAACGGCTTTACAAAAGTTTTTGCGGACAGCTGGTTTTGAAGCAGAATAAACCGGAATTTTATTTGCTTTGTTTTCCCGGTATGCCGGGAATCAGGTATAAATATTGCGATATCGGAAGGGAGGGCGTACTATGCCCGTTGTGGGAATTGACATCGGCGGATCAACGACGAAAATTATCGGCGTCGATCAGGGTGTTCCCATGCCCCCCATGCAGGTCAGCGCGGAAGACCCGCTGACTTCTGTTTACGGCGCGTTCGGCAAGTATATCAGTGAGAACCGGCTGGAGATCCGGGATATTTCAAAAATTACCGTTACCGGAGTGGGCGCGAGTTTTATTAAGGAAGATATTTACGGGATTCCCACCTGTCATGTGTCGGAATTCAATGCGATCGGGTTCGGCGGCCTGTATCTGTCGGGGCTCGACAACGCGATCATTGTCAGTATGGGAACGGGTACGGCTTTTGTCCGTGCTTCCCGGGAGAAGATTTTTCATATGGGAGGAACCGGGATCGGCGGCGGAACGCTGATCGGGCTGTCGTCCAAGCTTCTTGATCTTTCGAAATTCGACAGCTTGGTTACGCTTGCCGAAAACGGAAATGTCAATAATGTCGATCTGTTGATCGGAGATATTTCAAAACAGAATATTTCTTCGATGACGGCGGAGATCACCGCTTCCAATTTCGGGAAAATTTCGGATTACGCCACGAAGGGTGATATCGCCAAAGGCCTGATTAATATGGTATTTCAGACGATCGGGATGATGGCGGTTTTTGCCTGCCGGATCGATGATACGAAGGATGTTGTTCTCTGCGGCAATCTTTCTACTATTCCTTCTGCCGAAGAGATTTTTGACGGGATACGAAAGCTTCACGGCATCCGTTTTCATTTGCCGAAAAACGCCGAATATGCAACGGCGATCGGTTCGGCATTATACGGATGAGTGAGCCGGAATATCCGGCTATAAGCAGTCAGCCGCCCCCGTTTTTCCGGAAAGGCTGAGGAATTGAACCTATGAAACGCAGAACAGGAGAAAGAAAATGAGTTTTAAAGTCAGAAGGGCAATACCGTCCGATTCTGTGGAACTTGCCTACACGAAAATGAATGCCTGGAGAGAGGCTTTCCCGGAACTTCTTCCGCAGGAGTTTCTGGAAAAACAAACCAATTTTGAACAGTTGTATTTTTCTTACCAGAAGGCTACGCTGCAGTCCGGCCACGCTATTTTTGTGGTTCTTTACAATAATATTCTGGTCGGCATGTTTGAGATCCGGAAGGGTTCGGCGCCGGATATCGAGGGCAACCCCTGCGAACTTCTGGATATGAATTATCTGCCGATGTATTGGAATAAAGGGTATGGAAAAAGAACTTACCGCTATATCAAAAAAATTGTGAAAGCGCGCAAATACGATAAAATTTATCTGTGGGTGCTCTCTACCAATACCCGCGCGAAATATTTTTTCGGCGTCTGCGGGTTTAAGCCGGACGGTGCTGTCCGAAAGGTGAAGACTGGGGAAAATACGGAAGCGGAAGAAATCCGTATGGTGATCGATGTCCTGTAAAAAATGCCTGTCGGCCGGCTCTGAAAAAACGGCAATCCAGCGTTTGTATGACAAAATTCCTTCTTTTCACTGCAGGGAAGGCTGCGTTGCCTGCTGTGATAACCAGATTCAGTTCGCGCCGGAAGAGGAAAAGCGCGCCGGCGGTTTTCCTTATACGGAAAGAATGTGTCCGCATATCAAAAACGGCGGCTGTTCGGTTTATGAAAACCGCGCGTTTATCTGCCGTATTTACGGCGCTTCTGAGATCATGCCCTGCCCGTACGGCTGTAAGCCGGAAAAGCCGCTGACCGAGGCCGAAACCAAAGCGCTTCTCCGGGAATATCTGGCTCTGAAAAAAGAGCAGGAGACTTCTCTTTAATTTGTTTTCCGCAAATTTATATATTTATATTATGGGTTTGTCCCATGGAAGGAGATTACTATGGAAAATACTTGTTCTCATGCCCTTTCCCACGAAGTGGAAAGGATGTGCGTTGTTGCCAAAGGTCCGAAGCATGGTCCCGCTCCTATTCCTGAAGAAGGAAGATGGGTGAAGGCGTACGAAATCAAAGATATTTCGGGTCTTTCTCACGGGGTCGGCTGGTGCGCACCTCAGCAGGGCGCCTGCAAGCTGACGCTGAATGTCAAAAACGGAATTATCGAGGAGGCTCTTGTTGAAACGCTCGGCTGTTCGGGTATGACCCATTCCGCCGCGATGGCCGCTGAAATTCTGCAGGGAAAAACCATTCTTGAAGCTCTGAATACCGACCTTGTCTGCGACGCGATCAACGTGGCGATGAGAGAAATTTTCAAACAGCTTGTTTACGGCCGCACCCAAACGGCGTTTTCGGAGAACGGCCTTCCGGTCGGCGCTTCGCTGGAAGATCTCGGAAAAGGTCTCCGGTCGCAGGTCGGAACGATGTTCGGAACCAAAGCCAAAGGCGTTCGTTATCTGGAAATGGCCGAGGGATATGTTCTGAATATTGCGATGGATGAGAACAATGAAGTGACCGGTTATAAATTCGTTCATCTTGGAAAAATGATGGCGATGATCCGGAAGGGCGCTGATCCCAAAGAAGCTTTTGAGAAAAACGTGGGGACTTACGGCCGGTATGACAATGCCGCGAAGTATATTGATCCCCGTGAGGAATAAGGAAGGGAGGAACTGATAATGGCTTTATTTGAAAGTTATGAAAGAAGAATCGGAAAAATTACTCCGGTATTGGAGGAATACGGTTTTTCTAAAATAGAAGATACCCGTGATTTCTGCCTGGAAAAAGGAATCAATGTCGATGAGATTGTAAAAGGCGTTCAGCCGATCGCTTTTGAAAACGCTGTCTGGGCCTATACGCTTGGCTGTGCCATTGCGATAAAAAAAGGCTGCAAAACCGCAGCGGACGCTGCTGAGGCAATCGGTATCGGGTTGCAGGCATTTTGCGTTCCCGGTTCGGTTGCTGAAAACAGAAAAGTCGGTCTTGGCCACGGAAACCTTGCGGCTATGCTGCTTCGCGAAGAAACCGACTGTTTCTGCTTCCTTGCCGGACATGAATCGTTTGCCGCTGCCGAAGGGGCGATCGGTATTGCGAGAAAAGCGGACAGAGTTCGTACCAAACCGCTTCGTATTATCTTGAACGGCCTGGGCAAGGACGCCGCCTATATCATTTCGAGAATCAACGGCTTTACCTATGTGGAAACCGATTATGATTTTGCCACCGAGGAACTGAAAGTCGTCCGGGAAGTCAAATTCTCCGACGGGGAAAGAGCGAAGGTAAAATGCTACGGCGCCAACGATGTTCTGGAAGGCGTTGCCATTATGAAACACGAAAAGGTGGACGTTTCGATCACCGGTAACTCTACTAACCCCACCCGTTTCCAGCACCTGGTTGCCGGAACCTACAAGAAGTGGGCAATCGAAAACGGAAAGAAATATTTCTCCGTTGCTTCGGGCGGCGGTACCGGAAGAACCCTGCATCCCGATAATATGGCGGCGGGCCCGGCTTCTTACGGCCTGACCGACTCGATGGGAAGAATGCATGGCGACGCGCAGTTTGCAGGTTCTTCTTCCGTTCCCGCGCACGTTGAAATGATGGGTCTTATCGGCGCCGGCAACAATCCGATGGTTGGTATGACGGTGGCTTGTGCGGTTGCTGTAGAAGAAGCTGCCAAAGCGTAAGGAATATTGAAAATTCAGTAACGGTAAGGATTTGCAAAAGTCGTTTAGCGGGGTAAAAAGCAGGGAATGTATGTGGTTTATACCTGATTTCCACACCGCTTCTACACTTTTTCAAAGGGCAAATGTTTTTCTCTTTGAATGAGATGCTTTTCCTTATATTGGAAATGAGAAAAAGAGCAGAAATGAATTTCTGCTCTTTTTTATTTTAGGATATTTACTGTTGCATTGCATTGTATTTTTCCGTTTTCGATCCGGAAGGAAGAAACCTCCATATAGGCGGGCACCGACTGCGTCAGCTTTTCCCGGATGACGGATTCAATATAGGAATCGAAGCCCAAACCTTTGATAAATTCATCGGATTTTTCCATATTCAGAATGGAAAGGGTTTTTACTTTCGGTTCGGTCGGATTTTCCTGATCGATTCCAAAATCAGCTTTCAGATTCAGGGTGTCCGGTAAAAAAAGATAGAGCATTTCCGGAACATTTTCTCCGATCAGCGGTTTGATATCGGCGGTTGCGATCTGACCGGAAAAGGTGCAGACATCGTTCTGTATGGAAACATTCATGTTTTTCATCGGTGAAAATTCGTCTTTCGCTTGCAGGATCGCGTCGTTAATCTGCTGTTCGGTGATAGTGAGCGTCAGGGGAACTGCCGATACCTGGTCGATTGCGTTTTTCAGGGTGTCGATAAAGGGAATTTGCGTCACATCGACTTTTTTGCTGGAAATTCCGTATTCTCCTCCGATTAAGAGTCCGGCCACGAAGAAGACCGCTGTGACGGGCATCATCAGCAGTATGGTTGCCAGTATGGCCGGGAAACGGCTCTTTTTTTTCGGCGGTTTGGTCTTGTCCGGTTTTAGCGGGTTGATCGGATATTCTTTGATGTCAGAATCCTGGATTTCCGGCACAACCACCGGTTCTGCCGGTGCAGAAGGAACGATTTCCGGTTGAGAAAGATCGTTTTCTGCTGTCTGTGTTTCGGCGGGAATCGGCGGATTTTTTCACCGGTGTCGGAGGGATTTTCGGGCGGTGCGCTTGGTCTGTCTTTTACTTCTTCTGTCATTGGTTTCTCCGTTCTGCCGCCGGAGGGTGAAAAACTGCGGGCGGCGGTAAGTTTTTTTGTTCCATTCTATGAGACGGTTTGTCTCTTTTTCTTTTATTACATTTTATGCCTGTCCGGGAAAATTTATACATGGTTTTCTGGCTTCTGGTTTTGTGAAGAAATTGTTAAAAGACGGAGGGAGGCCTTGACAAGAGGAAGAGAAGCGTGTATACTGTAGAAAAAGAATAAAAGAAACCGATGATTGAGAGTAGTAGCCGAAGAAGGTTGTGAAGAGAGAGCCGCAGATGGTGTGATTGCGGAGATAAACGTTTTGGTGAATGGACTCATGAGGGCGAACCGAGCCGGGTAAAAAGGACTCGTTTAGGGGAGACGGAAGCCGACCGTAACAGCGGCAGACGTATAGAGGTACGTCGCAGAGTGCATCCCGGAAGGGATGAATCAGGGTGGTATCGCAGGAGATAACAGGCTCTTGTCCCTATGGTTTTAGGGGCAAGAGTTTTTTATTTTAGAAAAAGAACCCGGTAATCCGGGAAAATGAAAGGAAGGATTTGCAGTGAACAAGATCCCTTACAAAATTTATCTGGAAGAATCGGAAATGCCCCGGAAATGGTATAATCTCCGTGCCGATATGAAAAATAAACCCGCGCCGCTTTTGAATCCGGCAACCATGCAGCCGATGACAAAAGCCGATCTTGCACCGGTTTTCTGTAATGATCTGATCGATCAGGAACTGGACGAAACAACGCCGTTTTTCGATATCCCGGAGGAAATTCTTGATTTTTACAAAATGTATCGTCCCTCGCCGGTTGTCCGGGCGTATTTTCTCGAAAAGGCATTGGGAACGCCGGCAAAAATTTATTATAAATTTGAAGGAAACAACACGTCCGGCAGCCATAAACTCAATTCGGCGATTGCGCAGGCTTATTATGCGAAAAAACAGGGGCTGAAAGGTGTTACCACTGAAACCGGTGCCGGACAATGGGGTACGGCGCTTTCGATGGCGTGTGCCTTTTTTGGGTTGGATTGCCGGGTTTATATGGTAAAAGTATCGTATGAACAGAAACCCTTCCGCCGTGAAGTGATGCGTACCTACGGCGCGTCTATCACGCCGTCTCCTTCCGATACCACGAAGGTCGGCCGTAAGATTCTGGAAGAATTTCCGGGAACAACGGGCAGCCTTGGCTGTGCGATTTCCGAAGCTGTTGAATCCGCCGTTTCCAGTGAAGGATACCGGTATGTTCTTGGTTCGGTTCTTTCTCAGGTTTTGCTACATCAGTCGGTGATCGGGCTGGAAGCGAAGGCGGCGCTTGACAAATATCAGATTGCGCCGGATATTATCATTGGCTGTGCCGGCGGCGGAAGCAATCTCGGCGGTCTGATCGCTCCGTTTATGGGGGAAAAGCTTCGCGGTGAGAAAGATTATCGATTTATTGCGGTAGAACCTGCGTCCTGCCCAAGTCTGACGCGGGGAAAATATGCATATGATTTTTGTGATACGGGGATGGTTTGTCCGCTTGCGAAAATGTATACGCTCGGCAGCAGTTTTATGCCGTCGGCGAATCATGCCGGAGGGCTGCGTTATCACGGCATGAGTTCGGTTCTTTCGCAGCTTTATGCCGATGGTTTGATGGAGGCGGTTTCGGTAGAGCAGACTTCGGTATTTGCCGCCGCACAGCTTTTTGCCCGGACCGAAGGCACGCTTCCCGCACCGGAAAGCAGCCATGCGATCCGCGCGGCGATTGACGAGGCGCTGAAGTGCAAAGAGACCGGCGAGGAAAAAACCATTTTGTTCGGCCTGACGGGCACGGGCTATTTTGACATGACAGCCTATCAGAAATTTAACGACGGTGAAATGAGCGATGTGATCCCCAGTGACGAGGATATTGCCAAGAGTTTGGCGAAACTTCCGAAAGTGGATTGATTGCATTGTAAGCCCCCTGCGGTTTCGGATTCCGAAACCGCAGGGGGCTTTATTTTGCTTTCCCGGCGCAGAACTTATAGCTGGAGCTCAGATTTCTTGACGGCATAAAGCGTGTCCATGCAGTGCTGGTGAGGAATTCCTCCGCTCCGGCAGTCGAAGATCGTTTCGCCGCAGGACGGAATCAGCCAGTCGGCATAATAGGTGAAAAGTTCTCCGGAAATCCATTTGTACCGGAATTTTTTTTGATCGGAGGGATTTTTGATAAACGGTTTCCGGACAAATACATTGAAGGCATGAAGCCCGCCGCAAGTAGTATGTTTCTGATAATTTTCAAGAATTTCTTTTCGGAGGTGCGGGGGAATATAATGCAGGGCACCGGAACAGAAAATAATGTCAAATTCATTGTCAAGTCTGAAATCCAGCATATCCGCCTGAAAGAAATGCACCTCTGTTTTTGCCTGATCGGCGAAGCGTTTTGCTTTTTCAAGCGCGATAGGAACGGCGTCAAAAGCGGTTACATGATATCCGTTTCTGGCAAAAAATACTGCGTTTTTTCCTTCGCCGCAGGCAATATCAAGCAGCCGGCGCGGTTTTGTCGGCGGGCAGAGTTTCATGATTTCATAACACATACCGGACGGCTGGAGCCCCCAATAATATCCCTCGGTTGTTTTATAACGTTCTTCATAATCGGTGATTTTTCTCTGTTCGGCGGCGTATCCTAAAAGCGAATCGATATTGCAGTGCAGGGCGTTTGCCAGAAGCGGCAGTGTGGAAATATCCGGAAGCGAGTTTCCTGTTTCCCATTTTGAAACGGCCTGAAAAGAAACGTTTATCTGTTCGGCTAGCTGTTCCTGGGTGAGTCCGTGTTTTTTCCGCAGGATGTAAATATTGTTTCCGATAAGATGATTCATAGGAAAATACCCCTTTCTTTTTTCTTTTTTTATTTTATCATAACGGCCGGCAGATGGAAATAACTTATTTTTTGAAAGACAGCAGGATTTCAACTTCCGGTAGAGTCGGTTCGGCGGTTTTTGTTGACAGAAGGGTTTATCTGTGGTATAATATACGCAGAAAGCCTTGCATAGCAAGACTTTGTGGCTTTGCCACTCCGTGCGGAGCACGGCTGCGATATTGAATCACGTCGCAAAGAATGCCAATGCAAATACTATTTGCATGAAGCAAACATTTTTGCTTCATGGTATAATAAAGAACAGCAAGCTGTTCTTATGAAAAAAACGTTTCAACCATTCGGTTGAATATCCGTTCCGGATGCCCGCTTTTTTCCGGTGCGAAATTCATGTGGTATAATAAAGAACAGCAAGCTGTTCTTATGAAAAAAACGTTTCAACCATTCGGTTGAATATCCGTTCCGGATGCCCGCTTTTTTCCGGTGCGAAATTCATGTGGTATAATAAAGAACAGCAAGTTTGTTCTAAAGAACAGTAAGCTGTTCTTTTGATTGGGAATAAAACTGGGAAACTTGACAGTATGTAAAGATGAAAAACTTTACAGGTGCGCTGTGGGATAGGAAGAACAGAACGACCGGCGGATTTTTTGCAAACAATGCCTGAACAGGCAAAAATATTGAGGAAACGGCGGTTGATCCCGGATTGTTTTTTTAGTTGGCCGCCGTAAAAAAGGAGTCAGGAAAATAGAATGAAAATCAAACAGCTGATTGACGAATTAAAATCGTATTCTGCCGAGCCTCTTGACGATCGGTATACCTGCGATACCGTAAAGGTCGGCGATCCGGAAAAGGAATTGAGCAAGGTCGCCGTTTCGATGTTTGCCACGCCCGATGTGGTTCGGGAGGCCGTTGCCTGGGGCGCGGAATTGCTGATTGTGCATGAGCCGACATATTATAATCATATGGATACCGAGCTTCCGTATCCGCTTGCTCATGAAAAGAAAGCGTTTCTGGAGAAATCCGGTATTACCGTATTCCGGTTTCATGATTATGCGCACCGGATGGATCCGGATCTGATCTGCCGGGGAGAACTGCATTATATGGAGCTGAAGGGAGAATATCAAAAAGGAGAACACTTTGCTGTAAACCGTTTTATTCTTGAGGAAGAGATGACGGCAAAGGAACTGGCCTGCCACCTGGAGAAAAAACTGAATCTCCGGCATATCCGGATTGCCGGCTGCTCAGACCGAAAGGGCAGAAGCATTGCCTGCTGTTTCGGAACGCCGGGGCATGTGGCCGAGGAACTGGAAAAAAACGATTTTGTCCTGACCGGAGAAATCTGCGAATGGAACGAGGGCGAGCTTGCCAGGGATTATGCACAGTTCGGGTATAATAAAGCGATTCTTGTGATGGGGCATATCGGTTCGGAACGGGACGGCATGGCTCTTCTGCGGGAGATTCTTTGCAAAAAACATCCGGAACTGCAAACCCGCTATTTCGAATGCGGGGAGTTATATACATATACGGATTGAAGATTCAAAAAATCTGTTTTATAAAGAAACGGGGGCAGGACAGACCGTCTGGTTTGTCCTGCCTTTTTTTCTGCTGTATAACCAATGGTGATAAACGGGATTTTGGAAGGCGGAATGGTATGTTGAAGCAATGCGGCTTTATCTCTTTTTTCTCGTTAGGATAACCCCAACGGCTGCTCCCGTAAAGAGAACCGGCGCCGCCCTGACAAACAGCCATTCAAAGGCGTGAAAAACCACTCCGAAAACGGCTGTTTCCGGGTCGTTGTAGTCCCAGTTGGCGTAAGGGCTGTTTAATACGATGATAACCGAAAAAATGGTTATTATCATTATACAGAATAAAATCAATAGCCAATGCCATATTTTTCTTCTTGTCTCCGTTCTTTGTGCCAGCTGGAGATTAATGATTTCCAGCTTTTCGGAAATTGCTTTTAAATCGTCTGCTTTTGCTTCGCTAACCGTTTCTCCAAGTAAAACGCTTACCGGCGTTTCTAATGCTTCCGACAGGGAGATGAGCAGATCGGAATCGGGTACCGACAACCCCTGTTCCCATTTGGAGACGGTTTGCCGTACGACATTCAGCTTGACGGCCAGTTCTTCCTGCGACAGGCCTTTTGATTTTCGGATTGCCTTTATGTTTTCGTTTAACATTCGGGATAACCTCTTTTCTTTTTGTTGTTATCACCATTATAAGAAAAAATGTCCGTTGCCGCAAGCAACGTATGTTAACATATGGGGCGAATCGATAACATCGGCCGCCGCGAAAGAGAACAAAAGCCTGTGAAAGCCTACTTTCAAATTGTATTTTTCAGTGATAAAAGACGCCCCGCTGAAAATCAATGAATTTCCAACGGGGGTGTTTTCTGTTCCCCCAGAGAGGGGTATTTTTTAAAGTCTTTTTCTGGAAGCGGTAATTTGCAGCCCGCCGGTCCGGCCTTCAATTGGGAATACAACGGTTTTACCGGTAACATCGTCTCGCTGAAACTCTGTCGGTTCGCCGTTCACCGTTATATCGCAGGCATAGGGAATATAGAGCCGGCAGAGAGAACGGGAGTTTTCCGGCAGACGCGCGGTAAAGCAAATGCTGTTGACGTCGGATGTCAGGTCTTCTACTTTTGCGCCGATGGCAATAATCCCGATATCATCGTCTTTTTTCGCGTCCAGATCATAAAAAACGCCGCATTCTCCGCTTTGGAGAGAGATTTCTTTCCGGATTTCCAGCGCGCTTCCGAACAGCGGGACAAACAGACCGGGTTTGGTGTAGGGAAGGCCGCTTTCACTTACCGCAATGATTTTATAGGGGCCGCGGTTGAGTTCATAGAAATGGTTTTTCCGGAACGGCACGCCTTTTCGTTCGGCGGCGGTAAACAGAAGTTTTTTATAAAAATCGGCGTAAGCCGGTTCATTGTTCAGATGTGCCGGATGGATATCCAGAACCGCTACGATTCCTTTTCCGATTTCAAAAATGGAATCGGAAATATTTTTTTGATGGATGGAAAGTTTGCTGTTTTTCTTTTTCAGCTTTTTTACTTTTTCTATGATACCGAGCACCTCAAAGAGATGGCTTTCCGGTGTTTCATAGGGCGGCGTGTCTTCCTGCCACCATTCTTCGGCGGTGTTATAGATGTCGTTCCCGCTTCCGATATACAGCAGAATGCCTCCGGATTTTACCCAGGCTTTCAGCGTATAGTGAAAATCGGGCGAGGAATTTTTCATAAAATCATAGCTGAGGACAAGAAGATTGTAGTCGTTAAGAATTTTACCTTCGCCGCGAACCTTTTCCAGAACGAGAAAATCAGTGCTGACGCCGTTGGCAAACAGCGGTTTGGTCATTCCGAACAAAGAAGTCAGCGCGTCGGAATCATTTCCGAAGTTTTTTTGGTACAGGTTTTCTCCGGGGTATTCCGGCTGGAACATCATGCTTTCCGAAACAAAAATGCCGGCGGTGTTGTCATCGGTTTTTTTCCAGCGTATTTTTTCTTCCTTCATTGCGGTCAGTGCATGCGCGCAGACGAGGATTTCAGAGAAAAGTTTTTCCGGGATTTTTTTTGTTTCCCGAAGAATCGTATTCCCTGGCTTGGAAAAGACCTGATAGCCTGAAACCGTTGGGTTAAGAAGTGCTGCTGTCAGCATGCTTTCATAGCAGGTTTTGTATTCGTCCCATGATATCAGCGCTTTGTCCCCGTTGGGACTGACCGCCAGATGAACTTCCTGCCGGGTAAAACGGACGAGTCCTTTTAAAATATTGTATTCGGCGTATGCCGCCCACAGGTAGTCCGGTTTTCCGGAAATTTTTTCTTTCGGTGAAATATTGGCGAAAAAACCGTCGATCGGCGCGTTTTCTTTTTCAATAAAGGGAGATATAATGCCGGAGATTGCGTTGTGAATCAGCCCCCGGGTTTTGATATAGATTTTAAAATTTTTGCGGTGTTTGCCCCGCGCATAGTCTTTGAGGTCAGAAGCGAGGATGAAAATGGCCCGCGCGAAGAGGAACCGTTTTAGTTTGGACGCTTTGTAGGAAGCCGCAGGGGAGGAGAGCGGCGGTTCCCAGGGAGTTTTATAATAAATTCCCCACTCTCGTTTAAAAGCTTCGCTGTATCCTCCGTGAAACCAGAAATCCGGTTCCTGGAATTGAACAGCAGAAAGACCGGCGTCAATGAGCGGTTTGAGTTTATCGGAAAGATACCGGATATAACTCATGGTCGGAACAAAATACGGAACGTTCGGACCGTGGAGAATCTGATTTCCGTTCCGGTCTGTCTGGATATCTTTTATATGTTGTTTGTCGTCCCATTTCCCGTTGAGATAATCGCTGTAGTTTCCCCAGGACAGACTGACGCAGAAATGAACGCTGTAGCCTTTTTCTTTCCATTGGCGGATTTTTTGTTCCGAGACATCGTTGAGCTCGTCGATAATGACGGCGTCGCAGCGAAAATCAATTTTTTCATCATATTCGGTTTTGGTAGAAAAACTGGTAAAACAGTTGTTTAAATCACGCATCTTGTTCCTCTTATTTGTCTGTTATGAGAAGTAGGCGGGGGCAGATTACCCGGATTTTTCCGGCGGAGGGGTAAGGCTGATAGATACTGTCAGTATAGCATAAAGAGGATAGTCTTTCAAGAGGGTTCTCTTTTTTATCAGGATTTTGTTGAAAAATAGACTTTTTTTCTTTCATTTTGTAATGCTTCTTTCAAATTCTTCTTTCAAATATGGTAAAATATTTTGAAGCCGTTTGCGCTTCTCTTGACAAGGCGGCGGTTTTATGTTAATATTTTTTCAGGAAAACCGGAATCTTGGGAATGGCCTCTGCCGCTTGCCAGTTTCGGTTATGAATGGAGAGCTGCGTGAACGTTTACCCGAAAAGAACTTTCGCCGCAAAGGTTTCACGCTTAAATTCTCTTTAAAAATGGGATTTGGCCTATTTTTGTTTCCAAAGGAAACACAGCCGAATGTCAACCCTATTTGTGCCGCCGTTACGCGGCGGAATGGAGATTATGATGAAACTGCGCGCTGTCATCTTTGATCTGGACGGAACCTTAATGGATACGCTCGGCGATATTGCCGCCGGGGTCAGTTTTGCTTTGCGGCAGGCGGGTCGGAAGGTTCCAACGCTGGCCGAATATCGCACCTTTATCGGCGATGGGCCGAAAGTGCTGATTCAGCGGGCGCTGGGCGAAAAAATTCCGGAAGCGGAATTCGAAGCCCTGTATCGTTGTTATTTTGATTATTATTGCCGGCATCCTTCGGAAAATACCACGGTTTATCCAGAAATTATTCCGGTTTTGGAATGCTGTGCCGCAGCCGGCCTGAAAATGGCGGTGAATACCAACAAGCAGGAAGTCCTCGCCCGGTTGCTGATCCGTGAAAAACTTCCGGATTATCCGTTTTCTCTGATTTTGGGGCAGACCGAAAACCGTCCCCTGAAACCGGATCCTTCGGCTGCATTGCTGATTGCGGATGCGTTTCATGCCGACCCGGAAGAGATTCTTTTTATCGGCGACTCTTTTCAGGATGTGCAGACGGCAAAAAATGCGGGGATGATTCCGTACAGTGTTCTCTGGGGGTATCAGAGTGAAGCGATGATCCGTGAGAACGGCGGAGAACATTTTTTTCAGCATGGAGAAAAATTAGCCGAAGCTATAACCAGAATTTTATGCTGAACCCTGCATTTTTTCATTATCTGTGTGTCAGGAGAAGCAAAAATGGCTGCTTTTATAAAAGGATTGGAACTTTGTAAAGGTCTTCCCCTTGAAATGGTAAAAGCAATTTCTAATCGGCGCTTTCTGTCAGATTGGCGGTTTTAGTTCTGTTTCAGACGATTGTTTTTACCGCGAACAGATAAAAAATTTATATGGTTTCAATAACGAAAAAAAGAAGCCGTAAAATACGGCGGAAAGGAGCGGCTTATGCCGATAGAAAATGGAAAACCGGCTGTCTCTCCGGCAGAAAAAACATTTGCGATTCATAACCTTGGCTGTAAGGTTAACGAATATGAAGCCAATATTATTGCCGGCGCGTTCCGGGAGCGGGGATATCGGCAACTGGCTTTTGACGATTACTGCGATGTGTATATTGTCAATACCTGCGCCGTTACGGAAGAGAGCGGAAAAAAGAGCATGAAATATATCCGGCGCGCGCGGCGGAAAAATCCTCTTGGTGTTGTGGTTGCCGCAGGGTGTTATGCGCAGTCGAAAAAAGGCGACGGCATTGCTGAAGCCGATATTGTTGTAGGAACCAAAGACAAGACGGAAATTGTCGATTTTGTCGAACAGTTTTTGGCCGATTCGGTCCCCGTTACGCATGTTTTCGACCTTTCCAAAGAAAAAGCCTTTGAACCGATGACGCTTTTGGAAAGCGGCAGAACCCGCGCGACGGTAAAGATTCAGGACGGCTGCGATAATTTTTGTTCCTATTGTCTGATTCCGTATCTGCGGGGGCGAATCCGTAGCAAGGCGCCGGACGATATTGTTGCCGAGGTTGAGAACCTGGTGGAAAAAGGATATAAAGAAATTGTCCTTACAGGGATACACCTTGACAGTTACGGAAAGGATCTGGATGGGCTTTCTCTCTGCGATGTTCTGGAGCGTCTGGATCAAATCGACGGACTTTGCCGAATACGTCTCGGTTCGCTGGAGCCGTGCTTTATTACCGATGAGACGGTGGCGAGAATGAAAAATCTGCGCTGCCTGTGCCATCAGTTCCATCTTTCACTGCAAAGCGGGTCGGCGAAAATTCTGAAACTGATGCGCCGGCGGTATACGCCGGCGGAATATGAAGTGGCGGTATGGAAACTGCGGGAAGCTTTTTGCGATGTAGCGGTTACAACCGATATTATTGTGGGTTTTCCGGGTGAAGATCCGGCGGATTTTAACGATTCGTTTTCCTTTGCCGAATCGATGGAATTGGCGAAAATCCATGTTTTCCCGTATTCTGTCCGGGAAGGCACCGCGGCGGCCGGTTTTCCGAACCGGGTTTCTCCGAAAGAAATTGCGGAGCGGGCGGAAAAGATGAATGAGCTGGCAAAATATCTGGAATACCGTTTTCTTCAGCGGCAGTTGGGAAAACGGCGCCGTGTTTTGGTGGAAAAGTCCGATGGTTTTATTTTTGAGGGACATACGGAGAATTATGTTCCGGTACGGGGAATCCGGCAGCAAAACGAAAAGAATGCTGTTCTGCCGGAAATCCGAGAAAACGATATTGTAGAGGTGGAAATCATTGGGGAGAAAACCTTTTTTTGTTTGGGACAGGTTGTCGATCAGCCTCAGTAATATTTTTTGTTTTGGATATTTCTTTTGAGAAAGAAAAAGGGCAGGACGCAAAAAATTGCATCCTGCCTTTTTGTATTTATTCGTGGCAAAAGCGGCTGTTGCTGTACAGTTCGATGGCGGGGAAAACCTGGAATTTTTTCAGGGTTTCCCGGTATTCCTCTTCGGCTTCTTTGTTATAGTCTGCGGTTTTCTGCGCTTTAATCAGCAGATTTTTCGGCGTGTCGAGCGGGGAACAGTATTCCACGCAGGATACTTTGTAGCCGCAGGCCTCCAGTTTCAGAACCCGCAGGCTATCGGTCAGAAGATCGTTGAACCGCGCCCGGAAAAGCCCGTGTTTGACAAGCGGCGCGATGTCGGGATTCTGATATTTTTCAAGCAGCTCTTTGTGGCAGCAGGGCACGCAGATAATTGCTTTCGCCCGGTTTCGGATTCCGTATCCCATCGCCATGTCGGTCGCAGTGTCGCAGGCGTGAAGAGAGATGACGGCATCGGGCGCTTTGAATTCTCCGTCATCGATTTGGGAAAGGTCTTTTTGGATAAACCGCATATTGGAATAACCGAGGTTTTTCGCTTTTTTCCTGCTTTCGGCAATGGTGTGTTCCGAAATATCAATGCCGGTAAATTCGGTCCGGATTCGTTTTTCCTGCCACAGCCAGTAGTTCAGAACAAAGGAAAGGTAGCTTTTTCCACAGGCACAGTCGACAATCCGAAGTTTT
This sequence comes from uncultured Clostridia bacterium, assembly GCA_948443805.1. Classification (GTDB taxonomy): domain Bacteria; phylum Bacillota; class Clostridia; order Oscillospirales; family UBA644; genus CAOJUB01. Next base: position 58,026 of record CAOJUB010000007.1, read on the forward strand.
TCCTTTCCTTCAAACAGGTCTTCAATTAGATCAATAAAACGGTCGGTTTGGTTGTATTTGCGGATCATATCGTTGCGGAGCTTTCCTTCCGCTGTTGTGTATCCCAGTTCAAAAAGAAGGTCTTTTGCCTTGTGCAGACTGATATGATATTCTTTTTCTTTCAGATTTTTTTCCTTGACGGGAACCGATTCGGTTTCTTTTTTGTTGACCCGGACGTTTCTGTCATCGGCTTCAATTTCATTGCGGATTCCCCGTTCTTCATAAAAAATCACGGCGCGGTCATAAGCGATTACGATATCGCAAACCTGATCGGCGGCAGCGTCTTCGTTGTCTAAAAAAATATCGCCGGCAAAAGAAACGGTAAACCCGTTGTTTTCCGGTTTGATGGTTCCCCGGAATTCTTTCGTCCCGGAGAAAACCGAAAAGCCGAACGCAACAAAATAATCGGGGTTCTGTTTATATTTTTCGAAAAATCCTCCCAGGAACAGATTGATTTTTCCCTTCTGGCTGTTTTTCATGGCGGTCGCCCTGCTTTCTTTGGGTTCTGGAAAAAGTTTTTTGATAAAAGAAAAAGAGTATAGATTGCTCTATACTCTCCGTTGGTGGTGATCCATCGGAGAGTCGAACTCCGGACACCATGATTAAAAGTCATGTGCTCTACCTACTGAGCTAATGGATCGTTTTTTGAACGCCTGTCTATTATAGCAAAAAGGACTTGCTTTGTCAAGCCCTTTTTTTCAAAAAAATTAATTTGTACCAATTTTGTAATAATTTCCGGTTTTCTTAGCCGTTTCCTGAAAGATTTGGTCAGGGAAGAAGCCCCCAGTTGATTTCTTCTCTTCCGTTTTCTTTTAAAAAGGCGTTGCATTTTGAAAAATGGCGGCAGCCGAAAAAACCGTTGTGCGCCGAAAGTGGGGAGGGGTGCGCCGCGGTGAGTATTTTATGAACGGGGTTGGTGATCAGCGCGGTTTTTGCGCGGGCGTTCGCCCCCCAGAGCAGAAAAACGATCGGCTGGCTTTGCCGGTTGAGTTTGCGGATGACTTCATCGGTATAGATTTCCCAGCCTTTTCCTTTGTGGCTGTTCGGGGAGGCTTCTCTTACAGTCAGCACGGTATTGAGCAGCAGAACGCCCTGCTGCGCCCATCCGGTCAGGTTTCCGTGCGGCGGCGGCTCGATACCGAGGTCGTTATGTATTTCTTTGAAAATATTGACAAGAGAAGGCGGCGGTACAATCCCTTTCTGCACCGAAAAGCAAAGCCCGTGTGCCTGTCCCGCTCCGTGATAGGGGTCCTGTCCGAGAATCACAGCTTTGGTCTGGCTGCAGGCGGTCAGCTTCTGCGCGTTGAAAATATCGTGCATATCCGGATAAACCGTACGCTGCGCATATTCGCTTTTCAGAAACATCCGCAGTTTCAGGTAGTATTCTTTTTGAAATTCGTCTTTCATGATTTCGTCCCAGTCGTTATTGAATTGAACCATGATAAACTCCGTTCCGCCGCAAAGGGCATTGTATTGAAAGTGATTTTGCCGAAATTCAGAAAATAAGATCGCAGAGGCGGCAGAGAAAAACCGCCGGTAGGGAAAGCGCCATCCAGAAAAATGTATAAAGTGGGCATACCTGCCCCATAATATTGAATTTCCGGTCGGAATAGTTCCAGACATTGAGCCCGAGTTTCAGGTTGACGACATAGCCGATAGCGAATTCAATCAGCGTAATCATTAGGCCGCAGAAAACAAGCGTTAAAAGCCAGGAGCGTTCCCAGAAGAGGTCGGCGATCAGGTTGATTCCCGCCAGCGAAAGGCCGCCGGCGAAAAACATCGAACGGTGGGTCCGTTTCCGCCAGAGCATTTCAATGCCGCAGTAGAGCAGACCGCCCCACCAGAAGAGAAAAATAGTTTCAAATACTGCCGCCATTCTGCCGCCTCCGAAATGAATTTCAAAGACAGTATCCGTAGCAGCCGATATGATTATACTGTAGATGTATGGTAAAATACAAAACAAAAAGCAAAGAAAATGAAATATTTTTGTGAATTGCTCAAAAAAACCGGAAAACAACGGAAGTTTTTCATAAAAAACCCTTGACAAACCGTATATTGTCTGTTATAATAGTTGACGAAGAGCGGGAGACCGCTCTTTTCATAGTATAGGCAGCGTTGTCTGCCGATGGAATGTTTGTTTGATACTGATGCCGCTTTCGGGCGGCGGATTGGAGAACTTATGCGTATCGTAAGCGAGACCGAGAAAATCGCGCTTCCCATTGCCGAACAGCTGGGCCTTGAACTGTGGGATATTGAATTCAAAAAAGAAGGCCCCGATCATGTGCTGCGTTTGTATATCGATAAAGAAGGCGGCGTCGGAATCGACGATTGCGAAGCCTTTTCCCGCAGACTGGATCCGGTGCTGGATGAAAAGGATTTTATCGATTGTTCCTATTTGCTGGAGGTTTCTTCGGCGGGGCTGATCCGGGAACTGAAAAAAGACGAACATTTCCGGCGTTTTACCGGATATAATATATCCATGAAACTGTTTCGGCCGGTAGACGGCGAAAAATCGCTTTACGGCCGTCTGGTTGCGTTTGACGATGCGTTTTTTACGGTGGAAACCGAGGGACGGGAGTGCCGGATTTCCCGCGGCGACGTTTCAAAAGTTACGGTAGACCTGATCTGACGTTTTAAAAATTTATACACGCTTGAAATACGGAAACATTTCGCTACATAGGAGAAAGGATTGGAAGCAATGAACGCAGAGTTTTACGAGGCGCTTGCGCTTCTTGAAGAAGAAAAAGGAATTCCCAAGGAATATATGTTCGATAAGATCAAGGCGGCGATTGCCGCGGCGGTCAAGCGGGACAAGGGAGTAAATCCGGAAATGGTCGATGTTGTTTTCGACGAGAAAAAACAGACAATCCGGGTTTTTGCCAAGAAACTGGTGGTTGAGGAAGTCGAAAATGAAAGCGATGAAATCTCGCTGGAAGACGCGCAGCAGATCAGCAAGCGGTATGCCGTGGGGGATTTTGTCGAATTTGACTATGATCCTTCGGCGGTCGGCAGAATTGCCGCGAAGGTTGGGAAAAACGTAATTGTGCAGGCCATTAACGAGGCTGTGAACGGATCGTTGATCCAGGAATTTGAAGAGCGCAAGGGAAAACTGGTTACCGGCGTTGTTAAAAGAATTGAAACCAACCGTAACGTGTATCTTGAAATCGGAAAATATGAACTTCCGCTGAATGTCAGGGGGCAGATTCCCGGCGAGGAATTTGAAGAGGGCGACCGGGTTCGGGTCTGCGTTTCCGATATCCGGAAGGGAACCAAAAGCCAGGAAATTGTTCTCTCAAGAAGCAACAGCGAGTTTGTGAAATGCCTTTTTGAACTGGAAGTTCCGGAAATCGCCGATGAAACGGTGAAAATTTACTCCATTTCCCGGGAAGCCGGTTCCCGCACGAAAGTCGCCGTTTATTCCGATGATCCGAATGTGGACGCCGTAGGCGCTTGTATCGGGTCTTCCCAGACGAGAATCAAAGCGATTCTCAGCAATCTGAACGGGGAACGGATCGATTTGATTAAATATCATGAAAATCCTGCGGAATTCATCGCTGCGTCTCTTTCTCCCGCGGAGGTGGAAGTGTTGGAAATTTCAGTCGATGAACGGACCTGCCGGGTTCTTGTCGATGCGGATAAACTTTCGCTTGCAATCGGAAAAACCGGACAGAACGTTCGTCTTGCCGCGCGTCTGACAGGGTATAAAATCGATATTGTAAGCAAATAAAACGCCGGTGACGGCGGAACGGAGACGGTATGCCGAAAAAAGAGAAACAACGGGGAAAGGGAAGTTTTGTCCGCATGTGCGCCGGCTGCAACGGCCGGAAACATAAGGACGGTCTGATCCGCGTTGTCCGGACGGCTGAAGGTCTGGCGGCGGTTGATCCCTCAGGAAAACTGCCGGGACGGGGCGCCTATGTGTGCCGGGATGTAAAATGCATTGGCATTTTGAAAAAAAGCGGACGGCTTGCCCGGTTATTGCGGACCGAGATTCCGCCGGCTCTTTATGATATGCTGTCGGCGGTGGCGGAAAGCGGGGAATCGGATGGATCATAAAATCGTTTCGCTGCTTGGGCTTGCCCGGCGTGCGGGGAAAGCGGTTCTCGGCTATGATCAGATTCAGAAGAGGCCGCGTATTTTCCGGGTTCTTGTCGCCGCATCGGATGTTTCCGACCGGACGAAAAAAAATATTGAAGCGCTATCGGTTCCAACGGTGTGGATTTCGTATACAAAAAAAGAACTCGGCGCTAAGATGGGGGCGGCCGAGGTAGCGGTCACAGGCGTGACCGACGGCCATTTTGCAGATCAAATAATTCTATATGCTAAAAGGAGAAGTCTATGAGTTCAAATTCGAAGTACAGGGTCCATGAAATAGGCAAGGATTTTAATTTAAAGAGTACGGAGGTACTCGGGATCGTTGCCGATTATTTCGGCGAGAATCCGAAATACAATCACATGACCGCCCTTACAGACGCTGAACTGGATCTGGTATTTGATTATTATACCCAGAAAAATCAGATTACAGATATGAAGGAGTATTTCGACGACTGTATTGAAACGGCGAAAAAACAGGCGGAGGAGAAGGCGAAGGCCGAAGCGAAAAAGGCGGCCGAGGCGAAAAAAGCCGAGTCTCTGAAAAAAGAGGCCGAGCAGAAAGCTGCGCAGGCTCCGGTTTCTGAACGTCAGGACCGATCTTCTTCTGATAAAAAACAGCAGAAAAAACCGGCGGTCAAACAGCAACTGCAAAAGGTGGAACCAGTCCGGAAAGCCGAGCATATAGAAAACGGAAAGGCCGTTACCGTTGTGGAGAAGAACGACGATTCCTATTCGGCCGGGAATAAATTTGTGAAGGTCGTTGACACCCGCACGCCCATTAATGTGAATTTGTCCAAATACGATGAGCGACTGGTTGAGATTGCCGGAACCAAAGGGCAGAAGGATTACGGCAAGAGCAAACAGAAAATCCGGAAAAATCATAACCGGAAGCCCGTGATGTCCAGAAAAGAGGATGAGCAGGCTAAGCTTCGCCGGATTGAACAGTATGAAAAGGATAAAAAGAAACATCTGAGCAATGTTGTTTTGCCGGAACAGCTTTCTGTCAGCGAACTGGCGGCAAAACTCCGGATGACCAACGCCGAAGTCGTTAAAAAGTTAATGATTCTCGGTATAATGGCCTCGGCTTCTCAGATAATAGATTATGATACCGCCGCGCTTGTTGCCGAAGAACTGGGCGCGAAGGTCTCCAAAGAAGTAATCGTGACGATCGAAGACCGTCTGATTGACGATACGCAGGACGCCGAACAGGATCTGCAGTCCAGAAGCCCGGTTGTCGTTGTGATGGGACACGTTGACCACGGAAAGACGTCGCTGCTTGACGCAATCCGGGATACCAACGTTGTTTCGGGCGAAGCCGGCGGCATTACCCAGCATATCGGCGCTTACACGGTGTCGATCAACGATCGGGATATCACCTTCCTGGATACGCCGGGTCACGCTGCCTTTACTTCTATGCGGGCCAGAGGCGCGCAGGTTACGGATATTGCGATTCTGGTTGTCGCCGCCGATGACGGCATTATGCCGCAGACAGTCGAGGCGATCAACCATGCAAAAGTTGCAGGCGTTCCGATTATTGTTGCGGTAAACAAGATGGATAAACCCGGCGCCAATTACGATAAAGTTCTGCAGGCGCTGACAGAATATGAACTGGTTCCCGAGGCCTGGGGCGGAGACGTGATCTGCGTTCCGGTTTCTGCCGTCAAACGCGAGGGGATCGAAAATCTGCTGGAGATGGTGCTTCTTGTTTCGGATATGCAGGAACTGAAGGCGAATCCCGACAGAGAAGCGAAAGGTACGGTCATCGAAGCCAAACTGGATAAGGGAAGAGGCCCTGTTGCGACGGTTCTGGTTCAGAACGGCACGCTTCATTCAAGCGATATTCTTGTGGCCGGAACTTCGGTCGGAAGAGTCCGTGTGATGGTGGATGACAAGGGTCGCCGTATCAAAGAAGCGGGTCCCTCGGTTCCGGTGGAAATCGTCGGACTGTCGGAAGTTCCGGCGGCGGGCGATATCTTCCATGTCGTTAAAGACGAAAGAATGGCCAGAGAACTGGTAGAACAGAGAAAACACGAACAGAAAGAGGAACTTTTCCGCGAACGTTCCAATGTCTCTCTCGATGATCTTTTCGCTCAGATTCAGGACGGCGGCGTCAAGGAACTGAATATCATTGTCAAGGCCGATGTTCAGGGATCGGTCGAAGCGGTTCGTTCTTCGCTGGAAAAACTGTCCAACGAAGAGGTTCGGGTCAAGGTGATTCATGCTGCGGTCGGCGGCGTTACCGAGTCGGATATTATGCTGGCGACAGCTTCCAACGCGATTATTGTCGGCTTTAATGTTCGTCCGGACGCCAATGCGAAGACCATGGCGGAAAAATCGAATGTCGATATGCGGCTGTACCGGATTATTTACGACTGCATTGAGGAAATCGAACTGGCGATGAAGGGCATGCTCGCACCGAAATTCCGTGAGGTTTCTCTCGGCCATGCCGAAGTCCGGCAGACTTTCCGGGTTTCGGGCGTTGGTACGATTGCCGGCTGCTATGTCAAACAGGGCAAGATCGTCCGTTCGGCGGAGGTTCGTCTTGTCCGCGATGGTATTGTTATTTACGAAGGTAAGATTGATTCTCTGAAACGTTTCAAGGACGACGCAAAAGAAGTTGCCGAAGGCTTTGAATGCGGTATCGGGCTGGATAAGTTCAACGATATCAAAGACGGAGATATTATCGAAGCTTTCATGAACGAGGAAATCAAGGCGTAAAGGCTGTTGCCTGAACACTTGGTTTGCTTCGTTATCAGGATATAGCCGCTTTTGCGGCGGAATGGAGTTTGCTATGTCCCCTGCAAACAGTCATAAACAGGGAAGGCTGAACGAAGAGGTCAGAAGGGCTTTGTCTCAGATTATCACGGAAGTGAAAGATCCGAGAATCCCTGCCATGCCGACGATTGTGAATGTGAAAGTCGCCGGGGATCTGAGCCATGCGACCGTTTTTATCAGCTTTCTTGATTCCTATAATGAAACAGAGGTTCGGCGCGGTCTGAAGGCGGCGTCTGGCTTTATCCGGAAAAGGCTCGGTGAGGTTCTTTCGCTTCGAGCGGTTCCCGAATTGTCTTTTGTTCTTGATGATTCGATGGAGCACGGGGCGAAGATTGACCGAATCCTGCGGGAAATCGGCGCCGGGGAACCGGAAGGAAAATAGGTGGAGGGGCTTTCGCTGTTTTAGCGGAAGCCTTTCAAAGTGTTTTGCATATTAAAAAACCGGTGTTTTTTTGCCGACGTAGCAAATTCGGAACCGGAAAGGACGGATGATTTTGGCAATGCAAAAAAGAAGAGAAATTTTCAGGGAACTGTTGTCGAAAGACAATGTAATGATTCTAACGCATAAAAGCCCCGACGGCGATACGCTCGGAACGGCTTTTGCCCTTTGCCGCGTTTATGCCCTGCAGGGGAAAAAAGCGGCGGTTGTCTGTTCTGACAGGATTCCGGTTTCTTATCGGTTTCTGACGGAAGGGAAAATTATGCTGGAGGCTGATTTCAGTCCGGACTGCATCGTTTCTGTGGATGTTGCGGACGCCAAACTTCTGGGCGACTCGTTTTCCGGTTATGCCGACCGGATTGATTACGGCATCGATCATCATCCGTCGAATACCGGCTATGCAAAGAAGACCATTGTTGATTCCGCCGCATCTTCTGCGGGAGAACTTCTTTTTGACCTTTTGAAGGAGGCGGAAATTCCTTTTGACCGGCAAACGGCGGTTTGTTTGTATACGGCGGTGACTTCCGATACCGGGTGTTTCAAGTTTGCCAATGTAACGCCGCATACGCATCAGGTTGCCGCAGAGTTGCTGCAGTACGGTTTTGAGGCCGAACCGATTAACCGCCGTCTTTTTGATATTTCTTCTTTGGAACAGCTGAAGATCGAAGCCGACGTGATTTCCCGGATTGAGAGTTATCGGAATCCTGCGGTAACGGTGGCAACGCTTCCGTTTTCTCTGTTGGAAAATGCGGGAGAAGATTTGGAATTCGGTGCTCTGTCTTCGATTCCGAGAAGAATTGAGGGCACCGTCATCGGTATTTCCATGCGGGAGTATGAAAAAGATGCGGTGAAGGTGTCGCTTCGTTCGATGGACGACCGGATTGATGTTTCGGCGATTGCTGCGGTTTTCGGCGGGGGAGGACATAAGCGGGCTTCCGGCTGCGTGTTTCTTTGCCCTTTGGAAGAAGCCAAAAAACGTCTTTTGGACGAGGTTTTCCGCCATTATGACCGGGTATTCGGAGGGCGTGAATGATTCTTTTAGTGGATAAACCGTCGGGGATGACCTCGCAGGCGGTTGTTTCAAAAATAAAATATGCGGCGAAAAAACATTACGGAAAAATCAAAATCGGCCATACGGGGACGCTGGATCCGATGTGTACCGGTCTGCTTCCGGTGCTGACGCACGAACATACAAAACTGTCCGATCTTTTTCCGGCAACCAAGGCTTACCGCGCCGGCCTTTTACTCGGAACAACTACCGATACGGAAGATGTAACCGGAAAAATTCTTTCCGAATCGCCGGTAACCGTTTCTCGGGAAGAGGTTGTTTCCGCCGTCCGTGCTTTTGTCGGAAAAATCCGGCAGACACCGCCTATGTATTCGGCGGTAAAGGTCGGGGGCGAAAGATTATATACGCTTGCCCGGAAGGGGATCGAAGTGGAGCGCGCCGCCCGGGAAGTGGAAATTTTTTCTCTTGACTGCCTTCCGATGCCGGAGGGAAAACAAAACGAATATCTGCTGCAGGTTCGTTGTTCGTCGGGAACCTATATCCGTACTCTCTGTGCTGAGATCGGGAAAAAACTCGGCTGCGGCGGCTGCATGTCTTTTCTCCGCCGTACGGAATCTAATGGCTTTTTCCTTTCCGAAGCGCTTCCTCTTTCCGAAATGGCGCTGTTGGCCGAAGAGGGGCGGCTGGAGACGGTTTCTTTTTCGGCGGAAAAAGTCTTTTCTTTCTGCCAGGAAACGGCACTGCCCGCTTCCGGTTTCCATTATTATTTAAACGGCGGTGAGATTTCTTCTTCCCGCCTGTCGGGGTCTGTTCGTCCGGGGCTTTGCCGGGTCTATTCGCCGGACGGCGTTTTTTGCGGGTTGGGAAAGGTCTCGGAAAGCGGGATGCTGAAATCACTTTGGCGTTCGGAAAGATAGCCGTTGTTTTTTTTTCTTTCTTTTTTATTTCGGGGAGGGTTGTATGGCTGTTGTTATTATCGGGAATTTTGACGGTGTTCATACCGGACATCAGCGGTTGGTTGCCGCTGCAAAGGAATTGGCGGCAGAAACCGGTGAGGAACTGTATGCGCTGACCTTCGAACCGCATCCCCGCAATTTCCTGCCCGGAAAAGAAGGCGTTTCACTGATTACTCCCTATCTGCTGAAACGGAAAATTCTTCTGGAAAACGGGGCAGACCGGGTCTTTGCGATTCGGTTTGACGCTTCTTTTTCTCAGCTTTCCGCTGCGGAATTTCTGTCCTATTTGAAACGGAAATTTTGCTGCCGGTTTCTTGTCTGCGGCGAAAATTCCCATTTCGGGAAAGGCGGCGCTGTTTCTTCTTTGCAGCTTTGCCCGATTGCGGCAGAAATGGGAATTACCGTTCGTCTTGTTTCTGTTGGGGAGGATGCCGTTTCTTCCAGCCGGATTCGAAATTTTTTGTCCGAAGGAGACATGGAGGCGGCTGCCGGGCTGCTGGGACGGCCGTATGCTGTTTATGCGCCGGTGGTTACGGGAAACCGGATCGGCCGCACGATCGGTTTTCCAACCGTGAATCAGCCGTTTGATCCCGGTTTGCTGGTTCCTCCGTTCGGCGTGTATGTTTCTTTGCTGCATTTTGCGGACCGGTCGTATCCTGCCGTCTCGAATATCGGCGTGAAACCGACGGTCGGCAACTGCCCGGATCCGCTGCTGGAAACGCATGTGCTCGGAATGGATATTTCCGGCTTTGTTTTTCGTGAAAATCTTCAGGTTGATTTGTTCCGGATGTTGCGCAGGGAAAAAAAGTTCAGCAGTTTGGAGGAGTTAAAGGCGCAAATTGCTTTTGACAGTGAACTTGCTCAAAAATATTTTTATTCAAACGAATGTTTCAGTTGAAATTCACAAACAGTTTGGCTTTTTTAACCAAAATATGCTTGATTTTTTTGTTCGGAAGTGGTATAATAGATACATTAGCTTTGCGGTTGTGTTTCGCAAAGAAAAAGAGGAAAAGAACGCGGCCGGTTCTGAAGCGGTGTTCTTTTGAATGGAAAGAAGATCGGATTTCCGGCTTTTGGGACAAGCCGGACAAGGTCAAGCCTGAGAAGGATGTGTGAAAAAGATGTCAAGCAAATTGTTTCAGAGCGTGATTCAGCAAATGAAGGACTGCACCGACAGGGTTATCGGGGTGTTCGACGATTCGGGGACGGTAATCGCCTGCAACGATCTTTCGATGATCGGTCATTCGGTCGGAGCGGGAATATCGGATATTATGTCGATGTCTGATATTTCGGTTTCGAATGGGTATACTTACAAGGTGATCGGTTCAAGGGTGAAACTCGATAATGTTGTCTTTGTGGAAGGAACCGACGCCGTTTCGGCGAATCTTGCGGGGGTTTTGGCGGTTTCTCTGAACACCATGAAGGATTTTTACGATGAGAAATACGACAAGACGAATTTTATCAAAAATGTCATGCTGGAAAATATCCTTCCCGGCGATATTTATGCGAAAAGCAAGGAACTTCATTTTGTCAGCGATGTTCCCCGTGTGGTCATTCTGGTTCGTCTGATCGATACGACCGAGATTTTTGTCTATGACATTATACAGAGCCTGTTTCCGGAAAAGACAAAGGATTTTGTTATCAATGTCGGCGAAAACGATATTGCGCTGATTAAGGAAGTTAAAAGCAATATCGAAATCCGGGATCTGGAGAAACTTTCCCGTTCGATCATCGATACGCTCAACAGTGAATTTTATACCCGCTCGGTAATCGGAATCGGTTCGATTGTCACTTCGCTTCGCGATATTTCCCGTTCGTTTAAGGAGGCGCAGGTGGCGATTGAGGTCGGCAAAGTTTTTGACGTCGAACGCAATATTATGAGTTATTCCAACCTGGGTATCGGCCGGCTGATTTATTATCTGCCGACAACGCTCTGTGAATTATTCCTTTCGGAAGTCTTCAAGAAGGGATCGATTGACTCATTGGATCATGAGACGCTGTTTACGATTCAGAAATTCTTTGAAAATAACCTGAATGTGTCCGAAACGTCCCGCAAACTTTTTGTTCACCGCAATACACTGGTTTACCGGCTGGAGAAAATCCGGCGGCTGACCGGGCTGGACCTGAAAGAGTTTGAGGATGCGATTGTGTTTAAAGTCGCGCTGATGGTTCGGAAATATCTGATTTCGAATCCGTCGAAATATTAATTTTTTATTCCGGCTGAAGGGGGGCGGTTGTTCTGATTACTTTTAAAGGGGTTTCCAAGACTTATAAAAACGGTACCGAAGCGTTAAAGGGGGTCAATCTCTCTATCGATGAGGGGGAATTCGTTTTTATTATCGGTCATTCCGGCGCAGGAAAATCGTCGATGGTCCGTCTTCTTTTTTGCGAGGAACTTCCGACTTCAGGCAATGTGATTGTTAACGGGGTGAATACCAAGGCGCTTTCCCGCCGGCAGATTCCCCGTTTCCGGAGGAGTCTGGGCATTGTTTTTCAGGATTTCCGGCTGATCCGGAATCTGAACGTGTATGATAATATTGCGTTTGCTATGCGGGTTGTCGGCAAGAGCCGGAAAGAGATCAAAAAACGGGTGGAAAGCGTTCTGAAGCTGGTCGGGCTGACCGATAAGGCCAAAGAATTCCCCGGTACGCTTTCCGGCGGCGAACAGCAGCGCGTGGCGCTGGCGCGGGCGATTGTGAATTCCCCGAAGATTATCGTGGCCGACGAACCGACCGGCAATATCGACCCGGAGATGTCGTATGAAATTATGCGGCTGCTCAAAGCGATTAACCGGCAGGGCATTACGGTGCTTGTGGTTACGCATGAACATGAGTTTATCCGGAAGTTCGGAAAGCGCGTGCTGGAACTGGAAGACGGCCGTATTGTTTCCGACACCGCCAGAGACCAGACAAAAAGGGGGAACTGGGATGAGCCTTGACAGTATTGCGTTTCTGTTTAAGCGCGCTGTGAGTAATATTTTCCGGAATTTTCTTTTGAGCATGGCATCGGCCGGCGTTCTCGGTATCTGCCTGGTTATTATCGGCACGACATTTGTTATTATTTCCAATGTGAATGTGATGATTGATGGGATCGGAAGCCGCAACCGAGTGGTTGTCCGGCTCAACGAAGAAATGACCGAGGAACAGGTTGTTCAATTCGGAGAAAATCTGGAAAAAATTTCGAATATTGCCAATATCACGTACGAAACAAAAGAACAGGCGCTTGAAAATTATAAAAACAGTTTCGCAGAAGAGGACCGAGCTTCCTTGACAGACGGGCTGGAGGCTGATATTTTCCGGGCTTCGTATATTTTTGAAGTAAAAGATCTGAAAAAATTTGATCAGACGATTTATGAGGTCGGAAAGCTGGAGGGCTGCGATCAGCTGGATCAGAAACGGGACGTGATTGAAAAGATCGTGGACCTTCGCGACGTGATTACTTTTTTTGCCGGTTTTATCATTATTTTTCTTTTTATCATGTCGTTTTTCATGATCTCCAATTCGGTGCGGACATCGGTTTATGCGCGCAGGGATGAGATTATGATTATGAAATATGTCGGTTCGACCGACAGCTTTATCCGGTTTCCGTATTTTGCAGAAGGCTTTTTGATCGGCTGTATTTCAGGCATTATGGGATATTGGGTGCTGAAGTATCTGTATGTCTGCATTATCTCACCGGTTCTTGCCGACCTGGAATTTTTTCAGCCGGTGGTATTTGCCGAGGGCTATTCGTCGCTGCTGTGGATTTTTCTTGTAGTCGGTGCCGCAGTCGGCAGCCTGAGTTCCGCCAGTCCGGTAAAAAAATATCTGAAAGTTTAAATCTGTCTGATTGTCTGAAACGGAGGGATCGTTATGCAACGCCGATATCTGGTAAAAAAAGCAGGGACGCTGCTCGTTGCTTTTGGGTTGTTCTTTTCGCTGTCGGTTTTTCCGGAGCCGATTTCTTCGGAACCTTCCGATAACGATATCGACAGTCAGATTTCCAGCACGAGAAACCAGCTTGCCGGTTTGAAAGATAAACAGGCGGAGCTTCAGCTGGAACTGGAAAGAACCCGGGCGGATAAAAACGCCACGCTGGAATCCAAACAGTTGATTGAACAGCAGATTCATTCAATGAATAATGAAATTTCCGCGCTGAACGAGTATATCTCCTCGCTGGGAGACAATGTTTCGGAGATGGAATCGGAAATCTCCCGGCTGGAAGAGGACTATGCGGCGAATTATGAGAAATATAAGGCTCGGGTCCGCGCCATGTACGAGCGGGGAGAGGTCTCCTATCTGGAGGTGATTCTTTCATCGAAGAGTTTTTCGGAAATTTTCAACCGGATTCAGTATACTTCCGCTGTTGTGGCATACGATCAGCGGCTGATGTCGGAGCTGACCGGCGCGATTGAAAAAATCCGTCAGAACAAGGCGGATATTGAAACATCCATTTCCGAATCGGAAGATGCCGTTCATGAATTGCAGTCGGTAAAAAATCAGCAGCAGGAAAAACAGAATGAGTTAGAGGCCGAAATCAGTCAGCTTTCTGAAGATGAGGCGGAGCTTCTCCGGAAAGAAGCGGAATTCGACCGCGCCGAATATGAATATATGTCGACGATTAACAGCCTTCTGGATAAAAAGAAGGTTTATTCGGGCGAGGGGTTTATCTGGCCTCTTCCGGGTTATAGTTATGTTTCTTCGCCGTTCGGTTACCGCAGGCTGTTTTTTAACGGACATGATTACAGCGGCATGCACTATGCCATCGATATTCCGGCGCCGGCAGGAACGCCGATCGTGGCGTCGTCCGACGGGGTGGTGGTTCTGGCCGGGTGGGTTACGACCGGCGGCGGCTTAAAGATCGCCATCGACCACGGAAGTTCGATTTCAACCAATTACAATCATCTTTCTTCCATCGCCGTTTATGTCGGGCAGTCGGTAAAAAAAGGGGATGTTATCGGTTATGTAGGCATGACGGGGACGGCTTCCGGAAATCATCTGGATTTTAAAATTATCCGCAACGGTGAAGCGCTGGATCCGCAGTTATATGTAACCCCGGACAATTCACCGGCTGAAAAAAGTCTTTCCTGAATCGGCGGCGGTACGATTTATTCTCGTCAGTAAAGGAGTTTTTGAATGAAAAAAGGAGTCAGAGCCGGAACGGTATTTTTCCTGATTGTTGCGACGGCTTGCGTTTCGGCGATCGCGACCTATTATTATCTGAGTATGATTGTTAACGACCTGGGAAAAAACCAGCAGATGTATATTAAACTGGACCGGGTCAATGAGATTGTTTCCCAGAACTACATTAACCGGATTGATCCTGTCAACGGCTATACCCGGCTTTCCGACAGTTTGATCAGCGGGTATATCGACGGGCTGGCGGATCCGTATTCCTATTATCTTGATGAAAAGAATTATCAGGCGGGCGTCGGTTCGCTGGACGGTTCTTCCAACGATATCGGCGTGCGGACTTCGTATGATAAAACCCGGCAGGGAATCCGTGTGGATTTTGTAAAAAAAGGTTCTCCCGCCGAAGCGGCCGGTATTAAAAACGGCGATGTGATTATTGCCGTTGACGGAAATTATGTCTCGGCCGAAGGGTTCCGGAAATCGGTTCAGAAGCTTCTCGGAAAAAAAGATTCTTCTGTTGAACTGACGATAATCCGCAGGGATACCAATGAAACCGTTACCTATCTTGTTATCCGTTCGGAGTATGCTTCGCGCACGGTGGAATCGAGCCTGGTTTCCAGCGGCGTCGGATATATTGCGATTAACGAATTTGATAAAAATACATCGAACGATTTTTCTGTGGCGTGTTCGGAATTGCAGGCCAACGGTGCTTCTGGGCTGATTATTGATCTGCGGAACACCTGTGCCGGGGATCTGGAATATCTGGTCAATGTTGCGGATCAGGTTTTGCCTGCCGCGCAGGTCATTGTTTCGGTCAAGGAAAAAAGTGCGTCGAAAGATACGGTATATTATTCGGATGAAAAGCATATAGAAGTACCGATTGTGGTAATTCAGAACGAAGAAACCGCCGGACTTGCCGAGGTCTTTTCCGCGGCGCTCCGGGACACCGGTCGTGCAACGATTGTGGGAACGGTGTCGAAAGGCATCGGAATCGGTCAGCGGGATTTTCCGCTTTCCGACGGAACGTCGATCCGGCTTTCCTGTTATGAATACATAACGCCGTCCGGAGAGCATTTTCATTCCGTAGGGATTGAACCGAATTTTGTTTCGGTTCTTGATCCGGAAAAAATGGCGCGTTTTGATACGCTTTCAGACGAAGAAGACGATCAGTTACAGTTTGCTGTGCAGAAATTAAAAGAAATTGCGGGAATTGAGTAATGCGAAAAACAATTGTAAAAACCACCGCAGTGACGGTTCTTGTCATGCTTCTTTTGGAGCTTTGTCTTGTTGCCGCATTTTATCCGGCGCTTTTTGAATCCGATGGTGGTTTTACCGAAAAACTTAGCCAGATTGACCGGATTCTGGAAAAACGCTGTATTTATGATCTGGATAAAGATGCTGCGGTAGAAAATATGCTGAAAACCTATATCGGCTCTTTGGGAGATATTCATTCCGCCTATTATACCGCAGAAGAATACGCGAAGTATCAGGAAGAACAGCAGGGAAATTTTACCGGAATCGGCGTTACGGTTTCCTATGTGGAAACGATTCCTTCTTCAGGATTGCCGGTTTTCCGGGTTTTGGGCAATTCTCCTGCCGAAAAGGCCGGGATTCTACCTTGCGACGGTATTGTTTCGGTCAACGGCGAGGCTCTTGAAGGAATGCCGTACAATGAAGCGTTTTCGAAATTTTCAGGGGAAGAGGGAACGACCCTTTCGGTTGGCGTTCTCCGGAACGGAGAGGCGTTTTCGTTTGACATTGTAAGAACCAAATTTTTACAGCGTGAAATCGATTACCGGATTCTTGACGGTGATATCGGTTTTATCCGGATTCATGAATTTAATCTGAATGCATATGAGGAATTTTTTGCGGCGCTCCGGTCGCTGCTCCAGTCGGGAGTGAAAGGGTTTATTTTTGACGTCCGCAACAATCCCGGCGGCGATCTGAATACCGTTTGCAGCATGGTTGATCTTCTGGTTGCGGAGGATGAACTGATTGTTCTGCAGTATAAAGATGATGAGGAGATCCTGCGTTCTACGCCGAACCGGATGACCGATCTTCCCATGGTCGTTTTGCTGAATAGCGGGTCGGCAAGCGCAAGCGAAATGTTTTCCTCGTCTCTTCGCGACCTGAATGCTGCGCCGCTTGTCGGCGAGGTTTCTTACGGCAAAGGCGTTGGCCAGACAACGCTTCCGCTTCGCGATGGTTCGGCGCTGCATATTACAACATTCCGGTATTTGACAAAATCGAGAACCGATTATAACGGAAAGGGGCTGACGCCGGATTATACAGTTCCTCTTCCAGCGGAAGTAGCTTCCCGTTTTTATGCGATGACCGATGCTGAGGATACCCAGCTGAATAAAGCG
>CAOJUB010000008.1 GCA_948443805.1 uncultured Clostridia bacterium
CGATATTGATATCGGGTTCGCCATCTTTATCTTTGTCGATATTGATGTCGGGTTCGCCATCGCCATCTTTATCGATGTTGATGTCAGGTTCGCCATCACCGTCTTTATCGATATTGATGTCAGGCTCACCGTCTCCGTCGGTATCGACGTCTACATCCGGCTTACCATCGTCATCGTCATCAATATTGATGTCCGGTTCACCATCGCCGTCTTTATCAACGTTAACAGGCGGAACATCAGGTTTTCCAAGAACAACAACAATCGTAACATCTTCCGTAACATTTTCAAAGGTTACAGTATTTCCGCTCTTCAGATCGCTGCGAAGCTCGCCGTTGACGAAAACATATTTAACCTCATTGCCTTCGTCTGCGTTCCAGGTAACCTGACGGTTTTCACCTTCAAGAACCTGACCGGCGCCTTCAATCGTTCCGGATTCACCGCTGATGATTGCGGTTACCGTATGAAGAACCTCGCGCAGCGTAGGCGGTGTAACAACTTCGTTGTCCTTTATTTCTTTCTGTTTCAGCGTGATAACAACGTTTTTATCTTCGGTAATATTTTCCAGATCGAAGGGCTCGTTATCCGCTCTCTTCTCTCCGTTTACCGTAATTTCAGCAACTTCATATTTGCTGGGATCGGTGACTGTCCAGGCAATACCCTGATTTCCACCGTCGGCAACAATCGCAGCGCTTTCGGTCGAACCGGGGCCTCCGATAATCGTTACATTTACGCGGTGGAGAGTATCTTCTGCCGGCGCGGGCGTCGGCGCTCCCGTCTCATCATTCTGCGTAAAGTAAACTTCAATCACATGATTCTCAACAATGCCGGTAAGGTCATTGATTACCGCATCAGCGGCATCTTCACTGGCTGTCCGCAGAGAAGCGGCGGCAGCGGAACGAGACCTTGCCTCATAAAGCGTCGTCTCGGGAACAGCAAAAGTAACCGTTCCGTCTACAACAATTTTCGCTGTCGACCAACCGGCGGCAGGCTCTGCTACCAAATTCCGGTAATTGGCCAGATGATAAACTGATTTAGAGGGAGAAACCGTTCCGTTTCCGTATTTCAAAAGGGTAACGCGATGAAGGATCGGTCTTGCATGAACCTGAACTTCCGTATCCTTCTGAATATTGGTGAGGGGCAGTTCTTTCATGACTTCGTCGGGATTTTTAATTTCGCCTTCATCCGCAACATACTGCGTCTCACCGTTGACAAGAACCTTTTCTATTTCATAGAATACATAATCGGAAGAATCCGGATTATTATCTACAGGCAGATCGACCGTCCAGTCAACTTTATAATCGCCTCCCTGCTCAAGAACCGCACCGCCGGTAATCTGTCCCGGAGCGCCGATCAGCTGCGTTTTCAGCTGAACATATTTTTCGTCCTTGAAATCAGGCGGCGTCAGCTCGCCGGAATCACCGGCTTTTGCAAAATAAATGTCGATAACATGATTTGCCTGAACATTGTTCAGAGGTTTCTTGGACGTTGTATATTTCTGCGCTACCGCATCGGTGAAATACGCTTCACCGTCCAGAAGCACTTTATATACGCGGTATTCACTGCCGGTCGCATCCCAGGATACCGTTGCCTTGTCGCCTTTGTGGACAACCATACTCGGGCTGACTTTTACCAAATCATCGCCGCCGTAGCGGTTAACGGTAATCGTATATTTACCCTCGGTTGTCGAACCGCCGATTGTCGGCAGGGTTTCCAGCGTAATGACAACGTTATGATTATCGGAAACACCGTTAAAAGCAACGGAACTGTTATTGGCGTTGCCATAAGGAATTCCGTCGACTTCAATCTTGGCAATCCGGTAATTGGAATCAGTAACCAGCCAATTGACCGTATGATTGCTGCCGGCTTTTACCGTAGTTGTCGGCGTAACCGTATATTTGCTGGGATCGGAACAGCCAAGAACCGAAGTACGAATCTCATAATATTTTTCCACATCGCTGGGATTCGGATTTTCCGGTTTCGGCGGTTTTTCTTCTGCCTTGGTAAATTCTACATAAATATTGTGATCTTCATGCATCCCTTCGGGAAGCGCAAAGGTAAAGCTGGTTTCTTTCAGAAGGTCATCGCGTATCGTTCCGTCAATAACAACTTTAGATACATAGCTTCCTTCTGCGGCAGCCCAGGAAACCGTGGGATTGGCGCCCTGTTTTACCTGATCCGCGCCGTTTACCGTGCCTTCGCCCTTCTTGGAGGCGATAACATCAAAATATTTCTCATAGAAGAGTTTCAGAGAAAGCGCCGGGCTTCCGGTTACTGTGCCTTCAAGAATATTCTTTTCGTTGGCCTCGTTATACCAGTAAGTAACGCCTTCATAGGTAATTTCTTCCAGTTTATCCGAATCTGCAACAGAAACCGTCGCCTCGGTTGCCGCTTCGTAGGTTTTGTTCAAATTGCTATCGTTAACTTTAACATAAATATAGTTGCCGCTGCTGTCTCTGCTGCCGGAGTTTACATAGTAATCCACCGTATACTTCGTATTGGTGTTCGGCGTCCATTTTGCGATAAAGGAATGAGCCGCTTTGTTGGTAATGGTTTCGCCGCCCTTAAATTCCGTATCGCCAATGGTCAGATTCCCTTCGTCGTCAACGCCCTTGAGGAACCATCCGGCAAAGGTATAACCCGTGCGGGAGGGCTTCAGGAACGTATCATACTTCGTAGCGGTAGATACCAGATAGGCCTGGTCAGAAATTTTACTTCCGCCGTTGCTGTCAAAAGTAACAACAAATTTATTGGTATCTTCT
The DNA here is from genome assembly GCA_948443805.1 of uncultured Clostridia bacterium. Lineage (GTDB taxonomy): Bacteria > Bacillota > Clostridia > Oscillospirales > UBA644 > CAOJUB01. The sequence continues at coordinate 2,760 of CAOJUB010000008.1, forward strand.
TTCCAAACGGCATAAATCGTCTTATCGGAAGCCGGCATGGTCGGCGCGGGAAGCGGTGTAATACCGGTGACGCCCTGCGCGACTTTGAAAATTCCGGCCGGATTGTTATCCTTGGTTTCCGACCAGCCCTGGAAAATATAACCGGGTTTCGACGGAATGCCGCGTCCGCTGATCGGAATAGCCGGAGAAGTCAGCGTTCCGATGTCGGTGTTGAAAGTAACGTTCTCGATAGAACGGATATTACCGGTAGAACCGCCGTTCGGGTCAAGACGGAGCGTGTACTGTCCCTCTTTCCACTGCGCAACCAGATAATAGGTGTCGCGGATGGTAATATCGCCCTCGGTCTCTTTGACCGCTCTCTGCGTGTTGATGTCCTCAACATTCGCCGGATTATTGATATAATCTGTGTTTCCGGCATTGGCCGCGTCGGCAGAATTCAGCAGTTTCCATCCGACAAAGGAATATCCTTCCCGGCGCGGAACAACCGCATGGTCGCCGATCTTCTTATAAATACTTGAACCGGAGACAACCGTATACTCAGAGGCTGTTTTATCACCGGCAGCAGTAGAAATCGTACCGCCGTTTGCCAAATATACGATCTTGGCCATATCAGTAGAGTAGTTCGGACGGATAATAATAGTATTGTCGGTCGATTCCGGCGTGGTACCGGGCGTAACCGGATCGCCTCCCGGTGTGGTCCATCCGCTGAAATGCTCATTTTCAGGATCTTCCGGTTCGGGAACTTCATGATCTTCCGGAAGAACGATGATCGGTTTATCACCGATAACAAAATAGTCGTCAATGGGGTTACCGTCGATATCCTCAACCCGGACATGCGTCGGCTGGAATACCGCTTTGTTTCCCACGTTGCCGCATTCGTCTCTGACCCAGATGATCAAAGGCTGCGTATCGGTAATCTCATATTCAAACGAATAGCTGTGCTGGGCAAACGGAAGTTTTTCCCAGTCGGATTCGGCAGGTTCGGCATTAATGTCATTGGTGACCCAATAAGCCGCAACGCCCGAACCGCGGTCATCCTCAATAAAGGTAATACCGTCTTCGTCAATTCCCGCACCGGTATCGGTCAGGGTGATGGTCGCAATATTCTTTCCGGTATTCTCCCCTTCGATATACGGATGATCCTCATCCAGGAAGGCCGTAACATAGGTCGAAAAATCTTTGGAAGTTTCGCCGTTCTGGTCTTTAACAACCAGTGTGAAAGTATAACGGCCGGATTTGCTGTCTTTGTTAAACACAAAGTTCGGCAGTTTGCTCGGATCGTCAACCGTCACTTTATTAAACCCGTCGACAACCGTGTTGTCCGGGTCGGTAACGGTGAGAATCCACTGCGTCAGCTTTCCGTCGGGGCCGGATTTGGTTCCGATACGGGACTTGTCAAAGATATTGACTTCTACCGTCTCCTGAACTTTATCGGAATGCGTCTCGTTATATTCAGCCGCCTTTACCAGATGCTGCAGATGGATCGTCATGATCTGGTCGTCGGAAGAAGCATCTTTGATATAGAAATTCGCCAGCGGCAGTTCCGATTCAACCTCGGCCTGCTGGAATTTTTTGTTTTCCTGCTGATTGGTGGCAATATACTGTGCAATCAGTTCCACATAATTGTCGCCGGGCGCATAGAAACCGTTCGAAGAACCAAGTCCCTGATGCGTCAGATTGTTGTCCGAATCCTTGATGCTGTCGGTAACAATCAACCCGTCGTCCGCATTGGATATATAGAAGATTTCATTTTCATTCATCCGGTTAATACCGTCAGAATATGATTCATTCGGCATACCGTCGGGTGTCTTTTCCTCAGGAATCTGAGGATCGTTGCTGTCGCCGGCAAGATTGATGAAATATTTAAAGTCCGCGCCTTCATAATACTGCACGTTTTTCAGTGCATCGAAAGCGGTTGCTTCATAGCTCATTTCCAGGTCTAGATAACGGAAAACCGTCAATTCGGAACAGTTATGGCTGGCATAACCGACAATCGGGCCAAAGCCGTTAAAACCGGTATCCTCCAGCGGTATATCCTTCAGATTGGTAACCGCTGCTGAAAGATTTCCTGCAGCGTCATACTGCTGGGTCTGAACCGTTACTTTATCCTTGTTCAGTTCAACGGTAACACGGGCTTTTTTCGTAGTCGTCAGCCCCATGCTCATACCGGAACCGGCAATGGTGGTACCGCCGGGATCGCCGGTGAAGTCCGGAGCTACAGTGATTTTTTTAATGCTTCCGCTGTGGGAAGAATTAAATGTAAGGATATAACCTTCTAGTTTTCCTTCGGCATTATACCCTGCGTTCAGCAAAAAGCCGTAATAGGCCAGCGTATGCGGGCCGATCGCGTTCGCGTCGATATCGAAACTGATCGTACGGCGGGCGTCGCTGTTGGCCGGATAGATCATATAGTCGACATACGGCTGTGTTCCGTATCCGGCAAAAACCATGCTGGCCTTGCCTTCATCATCGGCATAGGACCAGATGTGCTGGTTGAAATTGCGGCATCCGGAAATGTTGCCGTTTTTCAGCAGCGCCTCCATCGACGTCTGACCGCCGGTGGTATGGGTATTATCGGCCTGCCGGAACGGCTGTTTGAGCTGCTGCTCGGCCGAAAGCTTCAGGTTGTCGTACGTTGCCTTATTATAATAATGGTCGTATACGTACCAACCGTTCAGGTCGGTGGTGTCGATCGTTACCGCCGTATTGGTAATACGGAAATCGCTGATATCCACCCCCTGGTCAATTAATTTTTGCGCCAACTCCTCTTTGAAATCCAGGAACGTACCGGGATAGTCACTCGGGACATTGACCGCAATGTCAATTTTCGGACGAGGGTTAGAACCCACATCGATACTTGCCGCTTCGGTCGGAAGCGGAATTGTCCATCGTCCTCCCAAACCAAGTATAAGGGAGAGACAAAGAAGAACACTGAGTGTTCTTGTCAACAATCTTTTCATACTATTCCTCCTTTTTAGAAATGATTGTTGTAGTTCCCTACCGGATAATAATCATGAAAGTTGTAATTATCCATAAACATTATATCACAAGGGTTTTTGTCTGTCAATAAAAACCACATTTTTTTTCGATAATTTCGGACATAAAAATTAAAAAAGATATGCATAAACAATTTTTTTTATCTATAATATACAAATATTCGACGTTTCTTTTGTGACAAAACAAAAACATCGAAGAATTTCGCTCGAAAAACCATTTCTTATAATAATACATTTCCGGAATTCCCTTTTTACGGCATTCAAATCCCTTTATTCCGTCATAAAGCAGATAAAAAATCGAATTTTTTCGCAGATAAAACACAGAAAAGACAAATAAAATCAGCTTCAAAAAAAGGGCCTCCGACAAAAGCGGAGACTCTTTCGATAAAAGAAACTGTTTATTTGAAATAAGAAATGTCCCATTTGGCAAGATGCCGGGCCAGAAGAACGCTATCGGTGGTATTCACCGTTTTGTTGCCGTCGATATCGGCCGCTTTCTCATGAATCTCAACATGCCATTTAGCAAGCCATCTGGCAAGAACAACCCGGTCGGAAATGTCAACCTTTCCGTCATTATTGACATCGCCGAGCCGGAACGTCTCGACCGGAAGATACTGCCAATCGGCATTCAGAAGAAGATCGTTTCCATTCTCCACCGTTACCGATTCCCAATCGGCCTGCGTTCCGCCGTACTGAACCGAGGCCAGCGAAGAACAATAATCAAAGGCGTTTTCTTTCACGGCCGTCAGAGAAGAAGGGAGAATCAGGTTTTCAAGCGCGGAACAATGAGAAAAAGCAAAAGCTTCAATCGAAACACCCGGACAGCGGATCAGCGTTTTTTTATCTTTGGTAAACAGCGCACCGTCTACTGAAACGTAATTCGGGTTTTCCTCCGCCACTTCAATCGCCGTCAGGACATTGCTGGAATGGCAGAAATCCCCCTCAATCTGAGTCACACTGGCGGGAATGCGGATCACAGACAGAATCGGACAGCCGCAAAAAGCCTCAGCTGCAATGGAAGTCACCGCAACGCCGTTGATCGAATCCGGAATATTCGCCTCGGTTACCCTTTCCGTACACAGGAGGATCGTTCCCGTTGCCGAATCAAAATATAAATTTCCGCCGGTTACTTCGTAAGCCTCGTAAAACCGGGCTGCCAAAAGAAGCTCGTTAAAAGAAGGAACAATCGATATCTGATCCCACTCTTCTCTGCTTCCGCTGTAGACAACTTCCGATAAATGATCACAGCCGCAAAAAGCCCCTTCGCCAATCGACTGAACGCTTTTGGGGATTTCCACATGAGCCAGATTCCTGTAAGAGTAAAGCGCCCAGTCGCCAATTTCCGTCACGGTGCCGGGAAACACAAAAGTCGAAGCTTCTCTTGCAGCAGGACAGTAAAGGAGTTTTGTTTTTCCGGCGGTATATAAAACACCGTCTTCGGAAACAAAAGCCGTATTCTTTTCATTCACATTGATTTCTTTCAGGGAATCGCAGCGGTCAAATACATGCTGGCCGATCGAGGTAACCGATTCCGGAATCGAAAGGCTTTCCAGCGCAGTACAATCGGAAAACGCCCATTTCGAAATCGTCGTTACATTCCCGGCAAGTTGCACATCGGTCAGAGAAGAACAACCCAAAAACAGCCCTTCCGGTAAGATTTCCAACGCTTCCGGAAGAACGGCCAGCGTCAGAGATTTACAGTAAGAAAAGGCGTAATCACCGATTGTCTGCACAGAATTGGGAACAGCAACAGCCCGCAGGGACGTACACTCGGTAAACGCCATACGGCCAATTTCTGTCAGCTCGGAAGGAAGGGCAATCCGCTGCAGAAGCGAACAGCCGGCAAAGGCCTCGCTACCGATCGAAGTCACGCTGTTCGGCAGCGTAATCGACACAAGGGAAGAACAACCGTTAAAAGCAAAGTTTTGAATGGTTTTCACCCTATCGCCAAAAACAACTCTTGTTATCAATTTACAATTATCAAACGCGCTTTCCATAACAGTGGTGACAAATACCGAAGCCGTATATTCACCTCTCTTGCCTTCCGGACAGCAATACAATGTTTTTTTATCCCGGCTTAATAAAACGCCGTGATCGGAAGCGAAACTGGTGTTATTTTTATCAACCAGAATCTCTGTCAGAGACGTACACCCGGAAAAGGCCAGCCCGCCGACATACCGCGCCCGTCTGGGAATGGTGACCGTCGTCAGCGAAGAACAGCCCATAAATGCGCAGTCTCCGATAGAAGTAACGGCGCTCGGCATGGATACCCGGGTCAGCAGAGAGCAGTTTTCAAACGCCCAGTCACCGATTTCAACAACCGCAACCGATTCAATCTGATCCGGGATGTCCGCCTCGGTCACACTTTCATCGCAGCCTGTTACAACTCCGGTTTCCGGATCGAAATAAATATTTCCGCCCGTCACGGCATACGCTATCCCGTCCCCGACCGCAGCCGTCAGAGAAACAGCCGGAAGAAAACCGAATGTCAGCGCGATCACAAGAAACAAAGAAAACAAACTTTTTATTTTGCGTTGCATATCAATAATCCTTTCCTTTTCGACAATTTTTTCTATTCTATCATAAAAACAACCGTTGTCAATACCATTCGGCATGAGAAAAAATCCCAGCCCTTCACCAAAGCATCTCCATGATAATCGCCACCGAAACGCTGTTTTTTTTCGGCCGAATGCTTCCGGTATTCCCGTCCCGGTCTTATCTTCCCTTGCCTTGTCAGGCAAACGGCCGGACAATCCGAATCAAACAGTGGGCCTTCCTTTTTATATCTTCTTCATTTTACCGAAAAACACGCCGCTTGTCCACAACCGTTCCGATTTATCCGCCCCCCCTGCCTGAAGCAGATTTTTTTCTATGAATTATCCGGATCTTACAGAAAACCTTTCTGTTATCCATATAAAAATCCGGAAAATTTCTATGCTTTTCATTCAGAACGCCCCTATTTCTAAAAAACCGTTTTCAGAAACCCCGCAAACAAAAAACAGTCTGGCAGCACCAAACCGAAATTTCGGTCTGTCGCACAGAAAAAAGGCCCTTCAGAAAATGAAATTTTTGTGTTTTCCTGCGGCAGACTTGACAAATTGCCGGAAATATAGTAAAATAAGAAAACATGCGGGTATGGCGGAACTGGCAGACGCGCCAGACTTAGGATCTGGTGTCTAGTACGTGGGGGTTCAAGTCCCTTTACCCGCACCAAACAGTACAAATCCGAACCTTTTCCTCGTTGGAGATGGGTTCGGATTTGCTATATCAATAGAACATCCTAATTTTAATAATCAGAAAAATTTAGCAAGATATTGAATTATACTGATATTTATGCTATAATGATATTAATCAAATGTGTTTATTATAGGAGCAATGTTATGGCTATTTTTTCTGATTGGGAATACTCTAATCGTTATACTGCTGGGCAAACAGCGGTTAGCAACGGCGAATGGAGAATTGCATTTGATTGCTTTAAGGACTGTAAATCTTATCTCGAAAGAACGCAGCCATGGAATGATGATGAGATTGGCAAGTTAGAAACACTAATCGAGCGTTGTAATAGTATGTTTTAAGCACAACAAGGCAGGGATTTCACTCCCTGCTTTGTTTGCATTTTCATCCGATTTATCGGCTCTTTGCGCCTTTGCTTTGGTTTGTTTCTCCTTCCACTCCCATATTCCTTTCTGCCTTCTTCGCTTTCGAAAAAGGCAGGAATATTGGGTAAGAAACACCTTTCTATCGTTTCCAGTTCATGTTTCGGTATATTCCATTTGTTCGCTACCATAAGGCAACACGGCGTTTATTTTGATTATTGTCGGTCATCCCTCCTTTACATTTTCATTTCATAGCCACCGTCTTGACTCTACTCATCTTGTTTCTTTTTCTTCTGACCGTGTTTCCGCTCACGGACATATTTAGGCTTCGGCTTGTCATTGTCCGTACCTCCGATCAGTGCAAGATCAGCTGCAAGATACAGACCATCGATGTCCCTTTTTTGAAAAACCCGATTTTAGCAGTTTTTTTGCCGTTTCAGGCGATATTTTCCGAAAATCATTTCATAGATGTAAAACAGGAATCCGCAACCATATTATTATTTTATTCTTTGTCTTTGGGTAACGGCAGATAAACGTTTGCTCCTCGACAGAACGAAATGGAACGAAGGAAACAGATAAACCAGCGAAAAATAAACAGTTGATTCTCAAAAGATTTTATGTTATACTATAAAATAATATATCGTTTTTCCGCCCTTTTTTCCCTGCCCAAAGAAAGGCCTTTTTATAACTGTTTTGAACACCTCTTCTTTACCCTGCAAACACCGTACAGAACCCGGCTGAAGATATTAAAAAAATTATGGAAAGGACAAAACCATATGAAAAAAATCCAGACAGAAAAAGCGCCCGCGGCCATAGGGCCGTATTCTCAGGCAATCATTGCCGGAAACGTGTTGTACACGTCCGGTCAGATTCCGCTTGACCCGGAAACGGGACGCCTCTGCGGCGAAACCATCGAAGCCCAGACCGAACAGGTGCTCAAAAACCTCGATGCGATCCTCCGTGCAGCCGGTTCAGGACCGGAAAAAACGGTAAAAACCACCTGTTTTCTGAAAAACATCAACGATTTTGCCGCCTTTAACGAAATCTACGGGAAATACTTCACGAACAAACCGGCCAGAAGCTGTGTGGAAGTATCCGCCCTTCCGAAAAACGCGCTGGTTGAAATGGAAGCAGTCGCCCTGCTTTCCGAATAAAAAAAAACGGGGACGTCAACCATGAACCGGACGATATTTCATGTCGATATTAACAGCGCGTTTCTCTCCTGGGAAGCCGCAAAACGGGTAGCCGAAGGGCAGGAAGACCTCCGGCTTGTTCCCTCTGCGGTCGGCGGTGACCGGAATAAGAGAACCGGCGTGATTCTGGCAAAATCCATCCCGGCAAAAAAATACGGCGTAAAAACCGGAGAAGCCGTGGCGACAGCGCTGAAAAAATGTCCGGAACTGATTCTCGTCAAACCGGATTTCCGGCTTTACGAAAAATCTTCCCGGGCGTTTATGGAACTCTGCCGCCGCTATACCCCGGTCGTTGAAAAATATTCGATCGACGAATGTTTTCTTGATATGACGGGAACAGAAAATCTATATCAAAATCTGCACACAACCGCAGAAGAAATTAAAAACACCATCCGTGAGAAACTGGGGTTTACCGCCAATATCGGAATCGGGCCGAACAAACTGCTGGCAAAGATGGCGAGCGATTTTGAAAAACCGGATAAGGTTCATACCCTGGCAGAAGAAGAAATTCCGGAGAAACTCTGGCCGCTTCCGGTCGGCGCGCTGTTTACCGTCGGGAAAGCCACCGCCGAAAAATTAACCAACGCCCGGATCGAAAGCATCGGAGACCTCGCCCATGCCAACCTGAAAACCATCCAGCAAATGCTGGGCGCAAAACCCGGCTGGCAGCTCTGGCACTACGCCAACGGCCAAGACCCTTCGCCGGTTCTTTCTGAACCCGAAGAAAGCAAGGGCTACAGCATTTCTACCACACTAGAAAAAGACGTAACGACAATCAGCCAGGCCAACACCATTCTGCTCTCCCTTTCCGACAGCGTTTCCGCCCGTATGCGGGCGGACGGCGCAAAGACCTGCTGTATCGGCGTTGCCATGCGAACCAACGATTTTAAAAATAAATCGCACCAGAAAAAACTGATTCAGCCAACCGACAGCACCGAAGAAATCTATAAAACGGCAAAAGAGCTCTTTTCCGAACTTTGGGTCAGGCGGCAGCCGCTGCGGCTGATCGGTATTTCCCTGACCGATATTCTGCGGGACGAAGGTGAACAGATATCACTTTTCCGCGATGAAAAAAAAGAAAAATCCCGAAAAATCGACCAGGCTGTCGACAATATCCGCAGCCGCTTCGGAACGGCAACCATCAGCCGGGGATCTATTCTGAACAGCCCCAATCAGGTGGGAAAAAAATATCAGGCACAGATGGAAACACAGCAGAATGAAAAACAGGCCGGATCAACCAAAGACAACCCCTACGCCCCCGATCAGGAATGAGAAAAAGCGCTGGAAATCCCGGTTTTCTCCCATTGCAGCAGCCAGCGTTTTTTATCCAGTCCGCCCGCATAGCCTGTCAGACTGCCGTCCGCCCCGATCACCCGATGGCAGGGAATTATCAGAGAAATCGGATTATGTCCCACCGCGCCGCCGACGGCCTGCGCAGAAAGCCTTTCCCGCCCCAACAGGGCGGCCGCCTTTTGAGCTACGGCGCCGTAGGTTACAGTTTCGCCATATGGAATTTCACAAAGACAGCGCCAAACAGTCCGGCGGAAAAGACTACCGGAAGGACAGAGCGGCAAATCAGAAGGCTGCGGTTTTTCCCCGGAAAAATAACGGTCGAGCCACAAAATCGTCTGTAAAAAAACCGGAAGATCCGCCTTCAAAACCGGCGGTTCGGAAAGCGTACCGCAAAAATACCGCTGCCCCTCCAGCCAAAGACCGACAAGGTTTTCCCCATCGCTTGCCGCAGTTATACCGCCGAGAGGCGACCGATAAACAGGGGAACAAAAAATCATTGTTCTTACCGCCTTTCTTTCTGAAAAATAAAAATCAAAACGCCGGGCAGCTGATCCAGAAAAAACCGCCCGGCGTTTTTTATTATTCTTTTTTTTCCGTAAAATACTTCTTCAGCGCGGAAAAACTTTCCTCACTGATCACATGTTCAATCCGGCAGGCGTCCTCCAGCGCATTCTGACGGTCTACTCCCAAAGAAATCAGAAGATCGGAAATAAACGTATGACGTTCATACATTCTTTCGGCGATCGCCGCCCCTTCGGTCGTCAGCGACAGTAGCCCGTCTTCGGTCATTTTTACATACCCGTTCTCCCGAAGATTCCGCATGGCAATACTCACGCTCGGCTTTGAATAGCCCAGTTCCCGGGCAATATCAACCGAACGGACGCTTCCGTTTCTCCGTTTCAGAATCAGAATCGTTTCCAGATAATTTTCAGCCGATTCCAATATTTTCATGACCGTCTCCATTCTGCCGCCGAACGGCATTCATCCTTGATAAAAGTAACGTGCTTTCAGCTTATCCCAACCGATGCAGGGGCTTTTTCCCCATCCGGAACGCCAATCCGCCGGCAAGCCCGGAAAAAAGAAGGAACAGCAATATATACACCAGATTGATCGCAAATTCCGAAAGGAATAAAACCAAACCGGTACAAGCAAATACCGGCAGCATGGTGACAACCGAAGTAATCATCACCGGCGGACTTTGTTTGACAATCTGGGTTTCGTTCGTCCAGTCAAACTTCAAAAAATGGCTGTTCAGCCACAGCCCGAAATAGGCGGAGAAAAAAGAAAAAGAAAGAGGAACCAGCAAAAACATCAGCGACAGAACCCAACCGGGACGAAAAGCCAGACAAAGCAAAACCGAACTGACCGCCGCCGCAGGAAGCGTTGTCGTCAGACAAACCAAAACCTTGCTGAAATAAATCGCCGAAGGCGTTACCGGAAGCGTCTGCAAAATCCAGAAGTTCTTTCCTTCCAGAGAAAGCGATACCGCCGTCGTCGGCGCCATCCCGATAAAAAAGCACATCAGAATCGGCACGGCCTGCGCAAAGTTCAGGGGCAGACCGGTAAATACCGAATCCAGCGCATGACGGATCCCTTCCCTGCCGACGGCCAGCGCCGCGACCGAAGCGATTACCAGAAAAAGGCTGCCGGTAAGCGTATTCACAACATAAGAAACCGAAGAAAAATAGCGTTTTCTTTCTCTCCGGTATAATGCCCAAACCGGCGCCGAAGCAGTGATTGCTTCCCTTTTGAATCCTTTTTTGCGGAACGGCAAATGGATGGCGTCGACAAACCGAAGATAATTCCGGAACAAAAACAGGCAGACCAAAACAGCCAAAGCAATCGAAACACCGACAAAAAGCAAAACAGATGAAACAGACCCCGAAAAAACAGCACGATAGTTCTCGAAAAACCAGTTTCTGCCCAGAACCGAATCGATCACCTCCTGAAAAAACAACGCCGCCGCTTCGGCGCTTCCATCGGTCATCCGGTTAAGAAACGTAAAATTAGCAGGGTTGTACAACAAACAGAGAAACCCGGCAAGCAGCGCGAGGAGCAAAACGATAGAAACCGCCTTGACAAAACGAAAACGGCTGGCGATGTAAGCAATCAGAACGCCGAAAAGAACCGCAAGGAAAAACGGAACAACCGGCAAAAAGAAAAAACCGACAAAAAACGCGCCGTAAAAACCGACCGGCGGAGAAGCGACCAGCGCATAGACAATCAGCGCCGGAAGAAAAAGAACGGTGTGAAACGGCAGTTCAAACAGATACAACACCGATAATCTCGCCAGAATAAAATCCCGGCTCCGGATCGGCATGGCGGAAAGCATAGCGGTGTCCTTCGCGCCGTATAAAAAAGAAGGGCTCTTGAAAAGCACCGTCAGAAACGTCAGAAAAAAAGAAACCAGTCCGCAAAGGGGAAAAATGAACAGACCCCGATCCATAACGGCAAACAAAAACGAAAAAACGGCGATATAGAAGGCGATCATTCCGCCGAGAAAAAGATACAAAACCATCATGCCGACAGCTTTCAGTATGCTTTTGGAATCTTTTGTCCGAAAAGAGTTCAGCGAAAAAATCTCAATCAAATAAATTTTAATCAGGCGGAAAACATCAGCGTTCATTGCCGGTAACCTCCAGAAAAACGTCTTCCAGATCGGCGTTCCGGGTCAATTCTTCGGTTGCGCCGCAGGCAACAAGCCTGCCCTGCTTGATGATCGCGATTTTATTGCACAGTTTCTGCGCGACCTCCAAAACATGGGTTGAAAAAAATATCGCGCCGCCGGCGTCGCACATACGGTGCATCATTGCCTTCAAATCCATCGCCGCTTTCGGATCAAGCCCGACGAACGGTTCATCAAGAACCAGCAGTTTCGGCTGATGAAGCAAGGCGGAAATCAGCGCCAGTTTTTGCTTCATCCCGTGCGAATAAGAAGAAATCAGGTTGCCAAGGTTTCCGGTCATTTCAAAAATTCCGGCATACTGTTCTATCCGCTCGGTTTTCTCCGTCCGGGAAACGCCGTAAACATCCCCGATAAAATTCAGGAACTGTATTCCGGTAAGGAATTCATATAAATCAGGATTATCCGGTAAAAAAGCCAGCTTTTTCTTGCAGGCAACCGCATCCTGCCGAACCGAAACACCGTCGATCAAAATATCACCCTCGGAAAAATCAAGAATCCCGGCAGCGGCTTTCAGCGTGGTGGTTTTTCCTGCCCCGTTGTGGCCGATGAAACCAAAAATATCGCCGCTCTCAATGGATAACGAAAGACCGTCCACCGCACGCTTTCCGTTTTTATAGGTTTTAGAAAAATTCTGAATTTCCAGTACCGGCATATCCGAAACCTCCGTTTCTTCAGCATATAGCTGCTGCAACTTTATGAACAGTATAACATAAAAAGAAGATTTTGTCAAGATAAATCCAACGAAAACGGAAAACAGTCAAGAGGAAAAGTTAACGGATATTTCACAAAAAGGGGCTTGCTTTTCCCCTCTATTTGTGATAAAATATATCCGTTGGCAAATTATGCGTTGTTAGCTCAGCTGGATAGAGTGACTGGCTACGAACCAGTAGGTCAGGGGTTCGAGTCCCTTACAACGCGCCAAAATCCCCGATTTTATCGGGGATTTTGTTTTATCTGAAAATTTTGACGAAAGAAGAGAAGTGCATGAAGAACCGTGCGGATATTCCCCTGAACTGCCTTTTTCAGGGCTGCTATAACCCGATGTTTGAAGAAGAAATTCAAAAAGGGAAAGATCAATGCTACCGCTATAACCAACTTCATCCCAACGACAGAAAAGCGCAGCGGCAGCTGCTTGCCGGCCTGCTCGGGAAAATGGGACGGGACGTCACCATCATGCCGCCTTTCTGGTGCGATTACGGCTACCATATATCTGTCGGCGATTTTTTCTATGCCAACCATAACCTGATCATTACCGATGGAGCCAAGGTCTCGTTCGGCGATCATGTCTTTATTGCGCCGAACTGCTGCTTCACCACCGCCGAGCACGCCATCGACCCCGAACAAAGAAAAGCCGGGCTGGAAATCGCCAAGCCCATCACTGTCGGAAACAATGTCTGGATCGGCGCGGGGACAACGGTTCTTGCCGGCGTTACCATTGGGGACAATTCGGTCATCGGCGCGGGAAGCATGGTTAAAAAATCAATTCCCCCAAACGTGATCGCGGTCGGCGTACCGTGCCGGGTTCTCCGGAAAATCGCCGAAGAAGATAAAAACCGTTATCCGGTCTATACAGAAAAAGAAAAATAAACGCGGAGGGTGACAGCCAATGAGAAGAAAAGAACGCGAAATATCAAAAGAAGCCGCCCTTCAGATCGCCGACGCCTGTCTCTGGGCAGCGCTCTCTATGACAGAGCCAGACGGAACGCCCTATGCGGTTCCCGTCAGCATTGCAAGGAGGGAAACGACCGTTTATTTTCACTGTGCCAAAAACGGAAAAAAAACAGAATTACTGCAAAAAAATCCTTCGGTATGCCTGACCTGTGTAAGCCAAGCCGTTCCGGTTCCCGAAAAATACACCATGGCCTATAAATCGGCGCTCCTTTTCGGTAAGGCCTCTGAAGTTACCAACGAAGCAGAAAAAACCGAAGCGCTGAAACTTCTTGTTCTGCGATACGCCGCGGAATACCTGGATCGCTTTGAAGCCATTCTCTCTGCTTCTCTGGAAAGCACGGCGGTATGGAAAATTGAAATCAGCCAAATCACCGGAAAAAGCAACCCGCTGCCCTCCGAAAACCCAGAAAAATAAAACCCGGCCGGCACCGCAAAACGAAGGCCGGAACTCCTGGATATGAATATCGGCACAAAGAAGAAGAAAAAAAAGACTTCCGCCTTGGGGCGCCCTCCGTAAGGAAGGCGCCCCAATTTTATATGGATTTTAGTGTCAAAATCCGATGCTCGCTATAAATATGGACAAGTGTTATTTTTTGAATCCTCTATAACTCCCAAAACCAAGCATATATGCTGCCATGGCAACTGCCAAATCTTCGGATTCGATATCCTGTTTTGCCGCCAGTTCTCTCAGCTCATCAATAACAGTATCGTGAGGAACAATAGTTCCTTCCAGCTCTTTTACTGCGTTCTCAATAACTGAGGGAAGAATCATACACATTTGATAAAAAGCATCGTCTTGCCCTGTAACCAATGCGTAAAATTGATCTAGACTAACCCTGCGAATCAGTTTATGACCAACCTTGCGCTTATCAACTGTCGTTTCCCATTTGATATTTTGTGATCGTTGAGCAATCGCTTCCACCAAGAAGCACGCACAATCATCATCGTTCAAAAGTTGGTTTTGCATTTTAATAAAAGTTTTACCAGCTGAAGCAGAATTCATTGTGTTGTGCTTATTTTTCATTTCAACATAAACAGTGTGTACAATCCCGGCATCAGGGATTGATATGCCGTCTGCATTCTCATAAATGACATCCCAGCCGCCTTCTTCTCCGTTCAGCGGCACATGGCAGTTCTCTATGTATTGAAATATGCGCTGATGAAAATATCCGATATCGTTATTGTTTGATTTATCCCTTTGACGAAATATTTCGTTACTGACAATTTCATCCCAAGTAGACTGATAAACTGTTTTATCAAAAATTAGCTTAATCGGATCAATGATATTTTTGTTGAAACGCTTTAAATCAAAAGATTCAAGCTTTTCTCCGTACTTCTCAATAGTTGCTTTTACATGGTTCATAAAATCTTCTTCACTTATAAAATTCAATCCCCACATTATAGACTCTCCAATGCTTCTTTTATTCTAGTAGCAATATCATATGCTAAATTAACAGGAACTGCGTTACCAACTTGCTTATATTGCTGTCCAACACTACCGCAGAACTGCCAATCATCAGGAAAGCTCTGACATCTTGCATTTTCACGAATCGTAAACGGACGAGCTTCTAACGGATGACAACGATCTGTTTGTTTCTGACTGGGAGAAGTAAGAACGGTTAAAGAAGGCTCGTCAAGGCTTAATCTTCGTAAAATTCCAGTTCTTCCGCCTTCCATATACCAACAGCTTTTCATATATTCCTTTGCTATATCTTCGGGAATATCACGCCAGTAACCACCGGGAGGAACTAACTCAAATATTTTTCGTTTATATTCAGAATATAGTGTGCCTTCGCTTTTAGGGCAATCAATTAAAACATCTCTAAGCACGGGTTTATATTTGTGAGGAGCAGGAAATTCAAACGACAGCTTATCCTTCAAATCGTTCCGAATTCCTATTGTAATAAGTCGTTCCCGCTTTTGAGCAACGCCATAATCCCATGCGTTTAGTACTTTTTTCTGAATGGTATAACCTGTGCTTTCAAAAATCTCTGTAATAGTTTTATAAGTGCGACCTCTGTCGTGAGTAAGTAATCCTCTTACATTCTCAAATAAGAACATCTTAGGCTGTAACTGTTCTAAAAATTTTGCGTAGTGATAAAAGAGAGTTCCACGAGCATCCTCAAGTCCCAATCGTTTTCCTGCATAAGAAAAGCTTTGACAAGGAGCTCCGCCCGATAATAAGTCGAGTTCTCCCTCAACAAGTCCGAAATACTCTTTCAAATCAAGACAGGAAATATTCGCTATATCATCATTGATAACACGCCAATTAGGACGATTACATTTTAATGTGTCAGAGGCATCCTTATCAAATTCGATAAGTCCTAATGTATCAAATCCTGCTTTTTCTATGCCAAGAGCTAACCCTCCTGCACCGGCAAACAGTTCTATTGTGGTAAACGATTTAGGTATAGGAATAGATTCTTCTTCCTGAACGATTTCTATAATGTCGCCGATGTTACATTGCAGTGCAGCACAAATTTTTTCGATACTTTCAAAGGAAACGGTCTCATTCTTGCCCATTCGAGCCATTACATTGAAACTAATACCTGCCGCCTCTTTCAATTCTGTTTTATTCATATTTTTGTCTATGAGAAGTTTCCACAAGTTGTTGTAGCAAACAGCCATTGTATTACCTCCGCATTGCTAAAATCAAAAAATACACAAATGGGTTATTTATATAATACCATATTCTTGTCGAAAAATCAATAGTTCTCACGATTTCGTTAGAAAATCTTTTTGAATGAACTTAAAAAAGGAGAGGCTACTTCCTTATGTAGCCTTTCCCTTTCGGAAGCCGTTTTTTATTCCACGGTTTTTGCCACTTTCAACGTTTTTAAATACGACTTTTGTTCATCAGTGATCCGACGGCTTTCCACCGCTTTCTGAATGGCTTTATTATGCGTCCAGGGCGACAGCCGGCGGTTTTCAAAATACGGCAGAACCGCCTGGTACTGTTTGGCAAGCGCCGTGGCGAAATACCAGGCGATCATCATATTCACATAATATTCCTTCGACTGAACACCGGCAACCAATGCCGGATAATCCGGAGAAAAAGCACCGTCCAGATACCAGTTCATCAAAAGACCGATCCCATAGCGGACGGTGTAACACCGGTCAGAAGCAATCCAGCGCCGGATCGCCAAAAGCAGCTCCGGCAGATGCTTCCCGAAAATTTTCGGCGACATCATATCACAGGTCGCCCAATTATCCACATACGGCAAAAAATCATCCAGAAGCCGGATGGTTTCCTCATAATCCCGGCATTTTTCTATCAGAAAGGCATGCAAATTATTTTCTTCATAATAATCGTGCGGCAACTGTTTCAAAAAAACCGACGCCTCCGGCGTTTTTGCAAAATCCGACGCGAATTTTCGCAGCGCCGGCGTACGAACGCCGATAATCGTCTCGCTGTCCACCGTCGGGATCAGTTTGGAATGAAACGCCCGGTAAGCTGTATCCTGCAGGGAAAATAACTGTTTTTGAACCGACTGACAAACCTGTTCCAAAAGCCGTTCCTCCTTCTTATTTCGATTTCTTTTGAGAGTGCGAAGAATAAACAAAGCCCTTTTTCTCTTCCCAATACTGCGCCGCACAGGACGGTATCCCGCAATTTTCAGCACAGCCCTGCTTCAAAGACAAGTCCTCCCGGCAGCCATGGCACTGACCGTAGCAGAGGTTCTGAAAAGAATCGGAAAAATCCTGAAAAAAGGACGTAATCTTCTTTCCGCCGGTATCGGGTATTCCCGAAAACGCCTGATTAAAAATTTCACCAAACCGGTCAAAAACCGGAGAAAATTCGGAAAATACGCCGTCTTTGCAGTTCGTACAGGTAAAGCAAAGAGCCGAACAGGGCGCAATCCGGCGCAGCAATTCTTTTTTTTCCATTAAAAATGCCCTTTCTTCATTATCCGTTTCTTTTTTGCACAAAAAAACATGTTTACTTACTTTTTATAAAAAATCCGGCCTTCTTTTCTGGGCGCGGCCTCTGGAATTTCTCCCGCTGCATACCCGAGCGCACAATGGCCGATGCCTTCATAGTCTCCCACAATGCCGAGCGATTGCAGCAGCTGTTTTCCCCACTCGGTTTCGAACTCTTCCTTCGCACGGTGAATCCAACAGCTACTAAGCCCCAGTTCATGGGCGGCAAGCATCAGGTTCCCCATCACCAAGCTGCCATCGTAAACTCGGTTCGGCCAATCCTTTTTGGCAAGGACAATCACCATGGCCGGCGCGCCGTAAAACGGATCAAAGCCCTCTTCCCAGCCGCCGATAGCACAATTGCGCCGAACAATCTCATCACGAAGCTCGCGATCCGATACCTGAATCATAATTGTATTCTGCTGTCCCCGGGCGCTGGCTGCATACAAGCCGGCTTCCATAATCTGATCCAGCAGTTCCTGCGGAACCGGATCGGGCTTGTAGCACCGGACGCTCCTTCTGTTTTTCATAGATTCCAGCCATCCGCTCATCTGATATTCCTCCCCAAAAGATAATTTCTCCTGCTATCGCACGCCTGAACAAAAAAAATAAAGGCCGCAGAAACGTATCTCTTATTTTCCTTCAGCTTTTCATCCTGTAAGCCGTCTTTCTGTTCTTGTTTTCTCTTGTTTTAGCGCCAGAAAAATCCTTCGCATGTTTCCCGAAGGGACACAAACCGCAAAAGATTGTGTTCTTTTTTATTATACCGGAAAAATTCCTTCAAGTCAATCCCCCTCCATTTAATAAATGGTTTTCTTATCAAGGAAAAGAGGAAATATCTTGACAAAACCAGACATTTATGCTATACTGTACATAAATCCTGTTTTTCTATCAAGGAAACAAAAAAGGAGGGTTTTCAATGAAAAAGACGATCGCACTGATTCTCGGCATCATTCTCGTGCTGTCGCTGACGGCATGCGGTAAAAGCGCCGAAAAAGAAAAAACCGTTTATCAGCGCGGAGACACCGTAACCCTGAAAAACTGGGAAATAACCATAACGGATTTCCAGTTTTTCGACTTTTCCGACAAGGAAGAGCATCCGGAGGAAAAAGGAATTGAGGTAAACTGCACGGTAAAAAATATCGGCAAAAAAGAAGAAACCTTCTTCTCTTCCGGATTTTGGCTGAAAAAAGACAACGCCCGGCTGCTGTACGGCAATGGCTATGAATACGAAGCGACTTACATCTGGTTTAATGACAGCGACCTTCGGAACGCCGAGATTATCCCCCTCTCCACCCGCTCCGGAACGATTTCATTTAGGGTTCCGCAAACGGTTGCTGACTCCCAGGAAGAACTGCTGTTCAAATTTTCCTCCGGCCTCGATTCTTTTCTGGTAAAATTGCGGTAAAAAATGCTATTTTTACAGGGAACGCTGTTTTTTGCGGCGTTCCTTTTTTCTTTTTCAAAATAGCCGGAACACAAAAAAGAAGGCCGTTTTGGCAAGAATAACCGCACTGTTTTACGGAAATACTTTTTTTATCAGTAAAATATCAGAAAGGAATTCTCTTGTGGAAAACAACGGCTGTCCCTGCAAACGAAAACAATGTCAACGGTACGGAAATTGCCTGTTGTGCCGGGAGCACCATCAGCAGACCGGAATCCCCGCAGCCTGCGATAGACCCGGAAAAAAGAACCGGTTTCCAGGAAAAATCACCGGCGCAAAAAGCGGCGAAACCCAGAATCGATCTTGACAATACGTTTTTTTTATGGTATACTGTCTGTGCTGACAATTGGGGGCCGTACCGGATTTCGACGGGAAGGCTGAAACAAAATAAGCGGGTAGTGGCGCGGAGACACTGTAAAAGCCGCAAACTTTAAAACAAACGCTAATCATAACGAATTAGTCGCTGCCTAATTACGGCAGCCGTCCTCTCCCGGAGTACTGCGGCCGGGAACAGGGCGTCATCAAGCAGTCAACGCTTGCAGGCGGGGCCGAGAGCCGGTAAGCGTACAATTTCGGCTTTTTTCCTGACGGATTTGCTTTTTGTTCCGTACGGAAAGAAACCAAACAAAAAGCTACACCCGTAGAAAGTTTTGCGGATCTCTTTTCGGACAGGGGTTCAACTCCCCTCGGCTCCACCAAAATTATCACTGCACGAACCCCTAAGAGGAAAATTACTGTTTTTCCGCGGGGGTTCGTGCTACATATTAAAATATAAAGTTAAAGGATATTTGAAATATGTCTGCTTTTGAAATAGCCTCGCTTATTATTACTGGTTTGGGTGTGGTAGCAACTTTTTCTGCAGTTGTAGTCGCATTATGGCAAACCAAATATACAAATAAGAAAAAATTGAAATGTCAATTCATTAAAGACAACACGATGGTAAATCCCTCTACTGGAGATAAAAAGCTGTATGTTGGAATGAGTATATCAAATATAGGAAATAAGAAAGTGATTTTAACAAACTGGGGATTAAAGCTAACTGGTAATAATTTTTTGCTTATCCTAACTTCTGGCTTTGAAAAGGATTTTTTTGATAAAGCAGTTTCTAAAAAAACGCCCATAGAAATAGAGCCTGAAGAAAATATTACATTCTTTTATTCAAAGGAATTATTTAAAAAACTGTTGGCTGAATATATTGAACAAAATGAGATTGATAAAAATAAAAAAGTAACTTTTCTTATTCATGATTCAACCGGTAAAACTTACAAAACAACCAGTCCTCTGAAGGCTAAAGAATACTTATAAACAACTGAATTATATTTTTAGTGTTCAACCAGCGCAGGCTTGCCTCCACCACGTCGGAACGAGTTACGCTCGGCTCACCTGTTCAGTTATAAACATTCTCACAACGCCTCACTGTCGCTACCAACTTTTGGCGATCTTCGATCTCAGAGGGTCAACTCCAACCTCCGAAAAGCCGAAACTATCTTTTTCATGTAGATGATGTATACAGATAAAACCGCCTGAATCCAGGCGGTTTTTCTTTTTTTCCATACACGTTTTTTACACGTTTTTCGGTTACTTTATACGGTTCAATATCTGAATGGCGCGCTCATTCCGCCGATTGGAAATAAAACCGGCAGCTTTCTCTATGGAAGAATGATTCGTCCGGTTCGAAGCAAAATTTTCCGCCATAGGCAAAGGCGCTTTTTCTGTTGTTTTTCACACTTCCGGAGACGACTGCAAATACGAATCCAATTCCTTTTCGGTGAACAGCAGAAAAAGAGAATAAACACCTAAACTGGGGACCTTTTCCAGGAATTCCCGGCTGAATCCGGGAACGACGGATTTGCCCGACACAATATCTTCGGATAACACCACGCCGTTTTTCTTTGCCTGAGCAAGCGCATACTTCATTTCCGAGCGGATCCCGTCCATGCGTAACGCTTCCAATTCCTCAAGCTGCTTCCGCTGGCTCTCGCTCAATTTCCAGACATTTGCCTCCCGGGTTTCGTTTTCCGAAGAGAAATAGACCCGGATAACCATGGGATCAACCGATTCCTGTAAATTTATCAGCGCTTCGTTAAACTGCTTTGCTTTTCTATAAGTCGACATGGCATACGATACCTTCATACAGACCCTCTCTTTGTGTGATTCACATCATACAGTAAAAAACCTTTCGGCCAAAGAAAAAATACGCTTTTTTTCAAACGGATTTTATCTTCTCTTTCCGGTTTCCCAGCGGCAGGTTATCGCAATTTTTCGTCGATTTTCGGCATCCACTCGCTGATTGCAATCTGTTGGGGGCAAATCGTTTCACAGGTTTTGCAGCTGATACATTCACTGCCGCAAACCGGGCTAAACTTTTCTAAAACCTCGGCATAAGCGTTTTTTGCCCCTTCAAGATCACCGTAGGTCTGATATTTTTTATAGGCGCTGAAAATACGGGGAATGGCAATCTGTTTCGGGCATTCGGAACAGTAGCCGCAGCCGGTGCAGGGAACGACCGAATCTTTGGTCATTACTTCCTGAACACGGCCGATCACTTTTTTCTGTTCGGCCGAAAGCATACCAACCGAGGCCTTTGCAGCCAACGCCAAATTTTCATTCAGCTGATCGAAAGAAGACATTCCGCTGAGAAGCAGCGAAATCTCCGGCATATCCCATAAAAACGAAAGAGCCCAGTCGACCGGAGAACGTTTTTCTCCGCTGTCCTCAAACACTTTTTTTGCATTATTAGGAACATTTGCCAAAAGTCCTCCCCGCAACGGCTCCATCGCAATCACGCCGAGCCCTTTTCGGGCGGCATAGCGAAGCCCTTCCAACCCGGCCTGCGTTGCCACGTCAAGATAGTTGATCTGAATCTGGCAAAATTCCCATAAATCCGTAGCATCAACAATTTCCCGAAACATCTGAACATCGTCATGAAAAGAAAATCCGATATGCCGGATCTTCCCCGCGGCTTTCGCCTGCTGCATTTTATCGAGAAGGCCGAACGGCAGCACCCGGTTGTTCCACAAATCACGGTTCAGGGTATGCAGCAGATAAAAATCAATCGCATCGGTCTGCAAACGGTCAAGCTGTTCGTCCAGAATCCGGAAAAAATCTTCTTCTTTTTCCAGCGCATAAACCGGCGATTTGGTAGCCAGATAGACCTTTTCACGGTATCCGTCCTGAAGCGCCTTTCCAACAATCGTTTCGCTCATCGAACCGTGATAATGATATGCGGTATCGATATAGTTGACGCCGTTGTCAACCGCATGGCGGAGAAGACGAACGGCCTCCGGGATATCCACATTTTTTGCATCGTCTTCCTTCCCCGGAAGCAAAGGAAAACGCATACACCCGTAACCGAGCGCAGAAACTTTGATTCCGGTTTTCCCCATCATTCTCAAATGCATATTTCTCTTTCCCCTTTCCGGTTTTGATTCATACCGGGCATAGACAAAAGTGTTTCGAAAACCAACCGGCAGGTTTCTTCCCTTACTTCGCTGCGGCTGCCCGAAAGATGCAGTTTCCGGGTAATAAAACAATCTTTTTCGAAAGAATAAAGCGAAAAAAACACCAATCCCACCGGTTTTTCCGCCGTTCCGCCGCCGGGACCGGCAATCCCAGTAATGCCCACGCCGAAATCCGCGCCGGCCGCTTTGCAAACGCCTTTTGCCATAGCTTCAGCCGTCTGAGAAGAAACCGCGCCGAAACTTTTTAAAATTTCATCAGGAACCCCCAAAAACCGATGCTTGACCGCATTGGAATAGGAAACGATCCCCAGATCAAAAACCTCCGAAGCCCCCGGGACATCCGTAATTCTTGAAGCCAGCAGCCCGCCGGTGCAGGATTCCGCCGTGGCGATTTTTTTCCCGGAATGCCGAAGCAGATCAATCAGTCTTTCAGGCATGAGAAATTCTCTCCTTAGTAATGACAACCGCGTCGATCAGCTCTTCCACATTCAGCTTTGCCTCTTCTTTTTCGACATCGGCCAAACGGGGCGAGGTTTTCGGATGTTTCGGCGTAAAAACAGTGCAGCAGTCTTCATACGGTTCGATCGAAGTTTCAAAAGTATCAATATGATAAGAAAGATCAATAATTTCCTGTTTATCACTTCCGATCAGCGGACGGAAAACCGGAAGCGAAGCAACCGCATCGGTGCAGAGAATCGCGCCGGCGGTCTGCGAAGCAACCTGCCCGAGGCTCTCTCCTGTAATCACGGCGGTGGCTTTGCAGGAAGCTGCAATTTTACAGGCAATACGAAGCATAAACCGACGCATGATAACCGTAAACAAGTCTTCGCGGCAGCAATTCCGGATCTGTTCCTGAATCTCGGTAAAATGAACGGTATAAAGAATCATTTCCCCGCTGTAAAGCGAAAGTTTTGAAGCCAGCTTCTCCACCTTCATCTTCGCCCGTTCCGACGTATACGGCGGACTTTCAAAATGAACGGCCGAAATCCGCATTCCGCGTTTCGCCATACGGTATCCGGCAACCGGACTGTCAATTCCGCCCGAAAGCATCAGAAGGCCGTGGCCGGAAGTTCCGGCAGGCAGACCGCCCGCCCCCCTTACCGGGTCGGCATGGATATAAATATGTCCTTCCCGGACCTCCAGAAAAACCGTAACCTGCGGCGTATGAACATCCACCGATAAATGGGGAAATTTCTCCAGCAGATATTCGCCGGCCAACGCGCCGATCTGCGGAGAATTCAAGCAGTATTTTTTATCCGCACGCTTGGCAGTGACTTTAAACGTCCCGGCAGTCTGAAACACCTCTTCTAAATAATCGCCGCATTCCTGCAGCGCCGTGTTAAAATCATAACTTCCCTGAAGCGCACGGGTCAGCGCCGAAATGCCGAAAACCCGGGAAAGATTTTCCAACGCCCGGCCGTAATCCGCGTCTGCCTCGGCAAAAGAGACATAAACGGTCGACTGTGCGGTTTGAATTTCCGGCGTACCGATTCCGCTAACGGCATTTCGGATATTTTTCAGCAGAATTTCCTCAAAACGCCTCCGGTTCAGACCTTTTAAAACAATTTCTCCGTATTTGAGAAGTATCACTTCATTCATGAATCCAATTCCTTTCTGAAACAGAAGGTTATTTTATTTTTATCAGCGTCCGGAGCGCTTCGGAAAGCGCGGAACAAAAAAGTTCAGCCTCGGTCAGGGTATTTTCTCCCGAAAAGCTGAAACGCAGGGTATTTTTCGAATAACGCTCCAACCCGCAGGCTTTCAGAACACGGCTGCTTTTTTTGGAAGAACAGGCCGAACCCGTAGAAACATACATCTGCCGTTCGGAAAGAAAATGCAGAATATTTTCCGCAATATATCCCTCAAAAGCAACGCTTAAAACATAAGGAGACGCCTTTTCCGGCGACAGAACAACACCGCCGAGCAATGTTGTTTGTTCCCGGAGATAGGCATTGATCCGGCAAACCGTCTGCCGATCTTTTTCCGCATTTTCAATCAAATAATCGGCGGCATCTGCCCAGGCAACGGCTCCCGGGACATTCACGGTACCGGAAAAAATATTTTTTTCCTGTCCTCCGCCGACAATCAGCGGCCGGATCCGGATTCCTTTTTTGATATAGATTCCGCCGATCCCTTTCGGCGCATGATTTTTATGGCCGCTGAACGAAGCGAAATCCACGCAGGAATAATCAAATGCGCCGCCTTTAAGAAACCCCTGCACCGCATCGGTGTGAAAGGGAATTTTTTTCCGCCGCAACATTCTGGAAATTTCAGCGACCGGATTCACCGCCCCGGTCTCGTTATTTACCTGCATAATACTGACAAGACGGGTGTCCTCCGTCAGCGCTTTTTCAACAGCCAAAGCAGAAACAATTCCGTTTTCCGGTTTCAGATACACAACCTCAAATTCATTTTCAAGGCTCTTAAAACACTCATAAACCGCAGGATGTTCATACTCCGAAGTAATGATCCGGCCGCCCTTTTTCCCCTGAAGATAACCGCGAACCGCCAGATTATCCGAAACGGTACCGCCGCAGGTAAAATACAGTTCCTCCGGAAGAATCCCCATGTATTTGGCCAAACGCGTCCGGGCGTCTTCCAGCGCCTTTTCCGCCAGGAAACCGCCGCCGTGCAACGACGCCGGATTCCAATACAGACCGGATTCCTCCGGAAGAGAAGAGGAAAAAGGCTTTGTCGTTGCAGCATTGTCAAAATAAATCATTGCGGATCGTCCTCCGAAGCGGGAAAAATCTGCGCCGCAACCGGATCCAGATCCAAAATATCCGTAGCCTCGCTGTCGGGAAGGGTTTGCACCTCGCGGAGTTTGCGAAGCATGGCGTTGGTTCTCGTTCCAACCAGATCATTTAAATCTTTTTCCGCACTCTGAATCCGTTTCTTTACATTCTGCAGCGCACCGCCGAATTTTTCAAACTCGGTTTTCACCGCGCTCAGAAGATTCCAGACTTCATACGACCGTTTTTCGATCGCCAGCGTACGGAAGCCCATTTGCAGGCTGTTCAGGAAGGCCGATAAGGTAGATGGCCCGGAAACGCTGACATGATACTCCCGGGCAAGAAAATCGATCAGCGCCGTCCGTTTGGTCACCTCGGAATACAGCCCCTCGGTCGGCAGGAACATTAACGCAAAATCAGTGGTATTGGGAGGATCGATATATTTATCCCGGATATCCTTCGCATTCTTTTTCATTGCGTTTTCAAAATCTTTTGACGCGCGTTCCAGCAAGGCAGGGTCTCCCGCCTCTGCCGCTTCGGAAAGAGCCGAATAGACATCGAGCGGAAATTTTGAATCAATCGGCAGATACACCGGCGCACCGTCCTGATTTTTTGCAGGCAGGCAAACGGCAAATTCCACCACATCGCGGCTGCCGCGCTTGGTGGCAATGTTTTCTGCATACTGATCCCGGGTAAGAATCTGTTCCAGAATCCGGGAAAGCTGAATCTCCCCGAAAATTCCTCTTGTCTTCACATTGGAAAGGATTTTTTTCAGATCGCCGACTCCTGTGGCGAGCGTCTGCATTTCGCCAAGCCCCTTATACACTTCCTCCAGCCGCTGGCCAACCAGCTTAAAAGACTCGGAGACCCGGTCATTCAGCGTTTTCTGCAGTTTTTCATCCACAATCGACTGCATTTCGGAAAGCTTTTCCTGATTGGTTTTCTGCAGGGAAGAAATTTTTTCTTCGGTCGTTTTCCGAATCTGCTCCAACTGCGTTTCCTGACTTTTTTTCAGGTCGGAAAAACGGCATTCCATTTCGGAAGAAAACCGAAGCAGCCCTTCCCGCTGCACCTCATTGCCCGATTTCAGCCCTTCGGAAACCGCGCTCATCAGCGAATTCTGAATGCTGTCGAGCCGGGCGTTCATCTCACTGCGGTTGGCCGACAGCGAAGCCGCGATTTCCCGGCGGAGCTTGTCGTTTTCCCGGCCGGCGTCATTTTTCTTTTTTCCGGAAAGAAGCAAAACAATCAGCCCCAGCCCGACCAGAGAAACAACGGTCAGCAAACAAAGCAAACAAATCTGCAAAACATCCATTTCTATCTCCATCCCGCCGTACAGCGGCGTCTTTTAAACTTCGTCTTCTATTTCCAGCTTCGCAAAATTACTCATCAGTTTTTTCACACCAACGCCGTCAAAACGAACCTCCAAAAGCGCATCCGAGGTCATGGCGACAACCGAAAGAACCTCCCCGCTCCCGAAAGTCCGGTGCCGAACTTTCTGTCCAACCCGATAAGCGGGCTTGGCCGCCGTCTGCCGACTCGGCGCAAACATTCCGGAAGAAAGCGCCGTGCCGCTTTTTTTCTCCGGAGAAAGACCGTGCATTCCGGTTTTCCGGGAAACCGGAGAAGAAACAGAAACCGGCGCGGGTCTGCCGGAGTCAAGCAGCTCCGAAGGGATTTCCTGCAAAAAACGGGATGGCAGACCGTTTACGACACGGCCGTAAAGAAGCCGAGACTTTGCCGAAAGCAGATGCAGATGCTCCTTTGCCCGGGTAATCGTCACATAGCAAAGCCGCCGCTCCTCCTCCAAATCCTCTTCTTCAAAACAGGACTGCGGCGAGGGGAAAAGCCCCTCTTCAAAACCCGAAACAAACACGGTGTCAAATTCCAGCCCCTTCGCACAATGCATCGTCATCAGAACAACGGCGTCGTCACTGTCCGAAAGCGAGTCGGTCGCGCTGACAAGCGCCGTCTGCTCCAAATATCCCTGCAGCGAAGGTTCATTTCCCATTTTTCGCGCATCGTCTTCAAACTGAACAATCGAAGAAAGCAATTCTTTAATATTTTCAGTCCGGGAACGGTATTCATTGCTGTCGCAGGAAGTCCGGAGCATCGCGTCGTACCCGATCGCCTCGTACAGCTGGGTAAACAACTCGGAAAGAGGCAGTGTTTCCGACAGCGTCCGGAAGTTTTCCAAAAGCCGGGCAAAGGAAAGAAGTTTTCCCGAAGCAGAAGACAACGAGGCATACGAACCGGCATTTTGGAGAATTTCATAAAAAGTTGTTCCTTCGCTGTCGGCAAGCGCGGCTATCTTCTCCACCGTCGCCGCGCCGATCCCGCGTTTGGGCTCATTGATGATCCGGCGGATCCGCGTGGTGTCGCGGGGGTTGGCAATCACACTCAGATAAGCGAGAATATCCTGAACCTCCTTGCGCTTGAAAAAGGCCAGTCCACCGAAAATACGATAAGGAATCCCGTTTCCGCGCAGCGCCATTTCCAGCGAGTTGCTCTGTGCGTTCGTCCGATAAAGCACGCAGTAATCCCCGTATTTCTTCCCCTTCAGAACCCCCTCGGAAACTTTGCGGCAGATATAATCCCCCTCCTCGCGCTGATCGTACACATTGGAATAGAAAATTTTCTCTCCGCCTTTTTTTTCTGTCCAGAGCGTTTTACCTTTTCTTGCTTTATTATGACCGATCACCGCGTTTGCCGCGTCAAGAATAACGCCGGTCGAACGGTAATTCTGCTCCAGACGGAGAACCTCGGCATGGGAAAAGTCTTTTTCAAAATTCAGGATATTTCCCACCGAAGCGCCCATAAACCGGTAAATGCTCTGGTCGTCGTCCCCGACGACGCAAAGAATCCCGCCCTGGCTCAGCAACGAAACCAGCCGGTACTGCAGCGGATTGGTATCCTGATATTCGTCCACCAGAATATACCGGAACCGGCGGTGAACCTTTTCGGCTATTTCCGGATACTCTTCCAGCAGTTTCACCGTCAGAAAAATCAAATCGTCAAAATCCAGTGCGTTCGCTTCCTGCAGGCAGCGCTGATATTCCCGGTAGATTTCCGGGGTTTTCGGATGATAATAATTTTCAAAACTCCGGGCAAAAGCATCGGGGTCAAGATAGGCTCCTTTGCCCTTTGAAATATAATTCTTGATCGTTTTCGGCTTATACTGATCCGAAAGATTCATTTTCTTAATGATCGTCTCAAGAAGTTTCAGCGAATCACTCTCGTCGTAAATCGAAAATCCGCGGTCATATCCCAGTACGTCAATAAAACGGCGCAGCAGCCTGACGCAGGTCGCATGAAAAGTCAGCGCCCACAGATCGCCCGAAGAAAAACCGCATTTTTTTTCTATCCGGTCCTGCATTTCCGCCGCGGCCTTGTTCGTAAAGGTAATGGCAAGGATATGATACGGATCCACCGGATCCACCGCCGTCAGCGCACGGTAGCGCGCGCCCTGCCGCTTTTCCTTGTCTGTTAGGCAGGATTTCAGAAAGTCAAGATCATCTTCGGTAAGAGAATCCGGGGTCTGATCGGAAGTATAGCTTCTGCCGTACTGCATCAGATAACTGATTTTATTGACAATTACCGTTGTTTTTCCGCTGCCCGCGCCGGCAAGAATCAAAAGAGGCGCCTCCCAGTGAAACACCGCTGTTTTCTGCGCCTGGTTCAGAAACGAAAATTCGTCTTCCAGTATTTTTTTTCGTAATTGGAGAAATTGTTCCTTCATGGGATGAAAGCCCTTTCTTTTTTATCCGGCCGTTCCGGCCGCTCAGCGCACAGGAACGGATGTTTTTCTATAGAATCAATGCGTGTGCAATAAAAACACAGGGAAACATATCCGGCGTTTTTCCCGGAAGAACACAAACCGAAAAGGTCTGTGTTCTTTATTTTATTATACTATATCAGCGGTTGGATTGCAAGAGAAAAAAACAAATTTTGCATTTTTTTCGCGAGTGTAAAACAGCCGTTATGCATAAGTGAAACAGAAACGGAAAAAATAAGAAATAAATCCACGGAAAAAAGTTCCGGTTGCGGATTTGCAGGGATCACAAAAAAGACAAAACCGCCCTGCGCAAATATACCGTTTTGCCCTTGAAAAACGGTGGAATGGAGTGAATCTATGAAAAAAATCGCACACACAGCCCTGGTTTTGACCCTGCTGGTTTTTTCCGCGCTGATCTGTCACAACCTATATTTTCAGAACGACATAAAAGAAACCGATTTGCAAAACGAAAGTATTCAGACGCTTTCCAAATACGGTTCGCGCGGCGAAGAAACAAAAAAAATACAGCAGAAACTGAAAAATCTCGGCTATTACACCTATACCGTAGACGGTATTTTCGGAAGCCGGACACAAACGGCAGTCAAGGCGTTTCAGAAAGATTACGGATTGGCAGTCGATGGAATTGCCGGCCCCAAAACCCTGAAAGCGCTCGGCATATCTTCCGGTTCCTCTTCGGTATCGGCGACCAACAACAACATCAATCTGCTAGCAAGAATCATTTCCGCCGAAGCGCGGGGAGAACCTTATACCGGTCAGGTTGCCGTCGGCGCCGTTATTTTGAACCGGGTCAAACATCCCTCTTTCCCCAACACGCTCTCCGGCGTAATCTACCAAAACGGAGCCTTTACCGCCATTGTTGACGGACAGATCAATCAGCCGGTTGCCTCCTCCGCTTATAATGCGGCAAGAGACGCGCTTAACGGCTGGGATCCCACCGGCGGATGCATTTATTATTACAATCCGAAAACAGCAAAAAATCAATGGATCCGCTCTCTGCCGATTGCCACAACCATCGGCAACCACGTTTTTTCCCGCGGGAAATAAAAAAGAAAACAGAGACCTGTCGTCAGGTCTCTGTTTTCTTTCTGAATTGATTTTGGAAAAAGACAGCCTTTTAAAACCGTATTTTTTATTTAAAAAGATCTTTTACCTTTCCCCAGAATCCTTTGTTTTTCTCATAAGCCTTCGGGGTAGTCATGCCGTCGAATTCCTGCAGAATTTCCTTCTGTTTCTGCGAAAGATGCTTGGGAATTTCAACAAGAATGTTGACATACATATTTCCCCGGCTCTTGGAATTCAGATACGGAACGCCTTTCCCCTTCAGGGTAATTTCGGTATGAGACTGCGTACCCTCGGGAATTTTATACACCTCTTTGGTTCCATCGATTGTGGGAATTTCAATTGTCGCGCCCAAACAGGCCTGTATAAAAGTAATGTACACATCGCAGTAAATATGGTTATCCCTGCGAACAAAAATCGGATGTGGACGAACCGTAATCTGAATATTCAGATTACCGTTTCCGCCGCCCTTGATTCCATGGTCACCTTCTCCGCGAAGTGACACGGTCTGTCCGTTGTTGATACCGGCAGGAATATTCACCGAAATCGATTTTTCCCTGCGGACTCTTCCATTGCCGGAGCAGGTCTTACACACATCTTTAATAATCTTTCCCGTACCGTTACAGGAAGAACAGGTGCGCTCTGTGGAAATTGCGCCAAAAACCGTCTGAGAAACGGTCTTGACCCGTCCCGAACCATGGCAGGTCGGGCAGGTTTCAGGCGAAGACCCCTTCGCGGCGCCCGATCCCGAACAATCCGAACAGGTTTCGCGCCGAACAATATTGACCTTCTTGGTACAGCCGAAAACCGCTTCCTCAAACGTCAGCGTCAGCCGGGTGGTTACATCATCGCCGGGAATCGCGCTGGAACGGCGCCTCTGACCGCCGAAACCGCCTCCGCCGAAAAAGCTGCCGAAAATATCGCCGATATCGCCAAAATCGACAGAACCATAGCCGTATCCGGCGCCGCCCGGACCGCCGCCGTATGAAGGATCGACGCCGGCATGGCCAAAATTATCGTACTTCTGACGTTTTTCACTATCCGAGAGAACGCCGTAGGCCTCGTTGACTTCCTTAAAATTCTTTTCGGCCTGCGCGTCTCCGGGATTGAGGTCGGGGTGATATTTTTTGGCAAGTTTGCGGTAAGCGCGTTTGATCTCCTCCGCGCTTGCCCCCTTCTCAACCCCTAAAACCTCATAAAAATCTCTTTTCTCTGCCACTGTTCAGGATCTCCTCACGGTGTCTGTTATTTATTGTTATCGTCGTCAACCTGATAATCATCGACACTGACGCTGCCGCCGTCCTGCGAAGCATTGCCCGCAGCATTGGGATCAGCCGCCTGTGCACCGCCGTTTGCCTGCGCCTCTGCGTACATTTTTTCCGCGATCTTGTAGAACCGTTTCTGCAATTCTTCCGTATCGGCTTTGATAGCTTCGGTATCGGTGCCTTTCAGGGTTTCTTTCAGTTTGGAAATCTGCTCTTCTACCGGCGTTTTTTCCTCATCGGACAGTTTATCGCCCATATCGGCAATCGTTTTCTCACACTGATAAACCAGCTGGTCGGCGTTGTTTCTGACTTCTACTTCTTCTCTGCGCTTTTTGTCTTCCGCAGCATATTTTTCCGCATCGGCTACTGCTTTTTCAACGTCTTCCTTGGACATGTTTGTAGACGCTGTAATTGTGATATGCTGTTCCTTTCCGGTGCCTTTATCCTTGGCATATACGTTGACGATACCGTTCGCATCGATATCAAACGTAACCTCAATCTGCGGAACCTGCTTGGGTGCCGGGGGGATTCCGTCCAGGCTGAATCTGCCGAGCGTTTTATTGTCCGCCGCCATCTCTCTTTCGCCCTGAACAACATGAACCTCAACGCTGGTCTGGTTATCGGCGGCCGTTGTAAAGATCTGGCTCTTTTTAACCGGAATCGTGGTATTTCTTTCAATCAGTTTTGCCGTAATTCCGCCATAGACCTCAACGCCAAGAGAAAGCGGGGTTACGTCAAGAAGAACCAGTCCCTGTACGTCTCCGCCGAGAACGCCGGCCTGAATCGCCGCACCGATGGCAACGCATTCATCGGGGTTGATTCCTTTATGCGGTTCTTTATTAACAAATTTCTGGAGCGCTTCCTGAACAGCGGGAATTCGCGAAGAACCGCCGACAAGAAGGACTTTGTCGATCTGACCGGCAGTCAGGCCCGCGTCTTCCATCGCTTTTCTGACAGGAATCATGGTGTTTTCCACCAAATCGGCGGTCAGTTCGTTGAATTTCGCACGGGTCAGAGTGATATCCAAATGTTTCGGACCGGTAGAATCTGCGGTGATAAACGGCAGGTTGATGTTTGTCGTCGTCATGCCGGACAACTCGATTTTTGCTTTTTCAGCGGCTTCTTTCAGTCTCTGCATCGCCATTTTATCGGCTTTCAGGTCAATTCCGCTTTCTTTCTTGAATTCCGAAACCAGATGTTCAATAATCCGGTTATCAAAATCATCGCCGCCGAGGCGGGTGTTTCCGTTGGTAGAAAGAACCTCAAAAACACCATCGCCGATCTCCAGGATCGAAACATCGAAGGTTCCGCCTCCCAGGTCGTAAACCATGATTTTCTGTTCATTTTCCTTATCCACGCCATAAGCAAGCGCAGCAGCGGTCGGTTCGTTAATGATACGGAGAACTTCCAGACCAACGATTGTACCTGCATTTTTGGTTGCCTGACGCTGTGCATCGTTGAAATAAGCGGGAACGGTAATAACCGCCTGCGTAACCTTTTCGCCAAGATATGCCTCGGCGTCGGTTTTCAGTTTCTGAAGAATCATCGAAGAAATCATTTCAGGGGTATATTCTTTTTCGTCAATGTTGACTTTTCTGTTTGTTCCCATATCTCTTTTGATCGAACTGATCGTTCTGTCCGGATTGGTGATTGCCTGTCTCTTTGCAACCTGACCGACCATCCGCTCTCCGGTTTTTGAAAACGCAACAACTGACGGCGTTGTTCTCGCGCCTTCGGCGTTTGCAATAACAACCGGCTCGCCGCCTTCCATTACAGCAACGCAGGAATTGGTCGTTCCCAGGTCTATACCGATAATTTTTGCCATAATAACTATTCCTCCTAATTTTTGTCTGATAATATCGTAAATTGATTAATTCGCAACCTGAACCAGCGCATGCCGGATAATTTTGTCCCCCAGTTTATATCCCTTCTGAAGAACCATCGTCACGGTATTGGGTTCCACGCCTTCTTCCTCGGAATGCATTACCGCTTCATGCAGATTCGGGTCAAAGGCATCGCCGACGGCGCCGTAGGAAGAAACGCCGAGCTGTTCAAAACATGAAGCAAACTGATTCAGCACCATATCAACGCCTTTTTTCAACGGCGTATCCTCTTCCCCGGCAGCGGCAAGCGCCCGCTCCATATTGTCCAGCGCCGGCAACAATGCAAGAACCGTATCGCTTTTTGCATTAGCGTATGCGGCTTCTTTTTCGGTGCGGCTTCTTTTCTTGAAATTTTCAAAATCCGCATACAAGCGCAGAAATTTATCATTCGCCTGCGCCAATTCCGCCTGCAGCGGATTTTCCTTCTGCGGACAAGAAGTTTCCGCCTCTTCGTTTATTGCGGCTCCCTCTGCTGTTTGTTTTTCTGTTTCCTCCGCGGAAACCGTTGTTTCTTTTTCCTTTTTACTCATCTGTCAGCGACTCCTTCAATATTCTTCCAGAATATCATTGATATATGCAATCAAATGATTGCAGCCGGCGATAATTCTTGAATAATCCATACGGGTCGGGCCCATCACGCCAAGCATGACCGGCAGCGTTCCTCCCGGAACAATTTCTATCATGCTGGCATAAGGACTGTCAAAAACCAAATTTTCCCGTCCGATTTTAATGGTAATATTTCCCTGATAAAAATCTTTCCGCAGCGCTTCAACAATTTGCTCATGCCGGTCTAAAATACCGATATACGCCCGCGCTGTTTCGATATTGGCGAACTCCGGATACGAAAGAAGATTCGTACTTCCGCCGATATGAAGCGTATAGGTTTTCAAATCTCCGGCCAGCTTTCTGGCGCCGGCGCAAATGTCCTTCAAATGCGGCAGCCTGGCAGCCACTTCATGTTCCAGAAGCAGCAAACGGACATCGCCGATTTTTTCCGCCGAAAACCCGGAAAGAACCCGGTTGAAAATTTTTGTCAGAACCTCGCATTCCTCCGGCAGAGGCCTTTTCTGCATCTTGCAGAAGCAGGTATGAACCGTACGGTCGGAAGCCACGGCCAGAATCACGGCATTTTCGCCGACCGGCATAATTTCGAAGGCAAAACAGCCGTCTCTGCCGACAGGAGAAAGCGCAAACACCGTACACCCTGAAAATTCCGCCAGCGACTGAACCATTCGGTTAAACATTCCGTCGTGATCCCGGAAATCCAGATCCGGCAGCGAAAGCATCTGTTTTTCTTCCCGGTTCAACCGGTAATCCGAAAGCGCCGTTGCAATATAAAACCGGTATCCTTCATCGGAAGGAATCCGGCCCGCCGAAGTATGCGGCTTCCGCAGATACCCAAGCCGTTCCAGCTCGTTCATTTCATTGCGGACAGTCGCCGAAGAAACCGTCAGCCCCTCCCGCTCGATTAACGCTTTGGAACCAATCGGCGCCCCCGTTTCGATATACGCTTTGATTACGGCGCAGAGAATATCCTGTTTTCTTTTATCCAACTCCATGATATTTTTCACCCCGCCTTTAGCACTCTTTAACCAGGAGTGCTAAAACTATTCCTATGCTACCACTTTTTTCCCGGTTTGTCAATAGGCTCTAAGGAAAAGTAATAAAAATTTTACTTTTCTTAAAAAAGCTTCTGCCTGCACCCATCGGAGAAAAAAAGCATAAAATAGAATAGCAGAACTATCAACAGAATGGAGAATCCCTATGAAAATTGTTATTGTAAAAGCGCCCGGTTTTCTCCGGGGAATCCTGAAAGCGATCTTTAAAGTATAAAAAGAACGCGTCCCGCTTCGGGGCGCGTTCTTTTTCATCAAAGCAATTTTTCCTGAACAGGATGCTTTCTTATTTCTCTTTTCCGAACAGATCCCGGAAAACCTTCACCAGCCAAAAATCGAACTTCACTTCTTTGGGCGCCGGGGTCTCGGCAAGCCGATACGATTCCGGAACAGCGTTCTGATCTACTCTAACGGAAGGCGCGGCCGAAGCCGCAACGCTTTCTTCTTCAAACGGATCGCCGGGCGAAGCCGAAGAAACCGTTTCTCCGGTTTTCTCTTCCTCCTGCGGTTGCCCGCTGCTTCCGCTCAGGCAAACCGCGGGAAAAATAACGCACCACCAATTGTGCCCCTCGCCGCTGCCGACATTGACGATCAGGCTGTCGTAAACATCGGCCGGAAGATAAAACCCGTCGTATTCCCGGTATTCAAAATATTCCTCTTTGAGAGACGCGCTGACCGGATAGGAAAATCCGTTTTCTGTAACAACGCTGTCCGCTGCCGATTCAATCCCGGAGAGGTTGTCCCGAACCAATGTCATTGCTTCCTCTTTGTCGGTTACGCCGCTGAGCAAACGCGTCGTATAGTCAAGAATCCCGTCCCGGACTTTCAGTTTCAGAGCCTGATCGCTTTCCGAATCACTGTTGGCACGGACATGAAGACGGATAAACTGTTTATTTTCACTGTGTGTCGGCACAGGATCCGGTTCCGGCGCTGCAGGCGCGATGGCAACTACCATCCGAAGGGCAAAAAAAGCAAGAATATTCAAAACGATAAGCGCAAAAATTGTTTTTTTCATAAAAACTCCGTTCCGCCGCCGTATCACGGCAAAATAGTATCATTTCCGCTTGCGGTTCTATGTTCATATTCGATATCGTACCAGTATTTTACCCGCAAAGAAAAAATTTTATACGCTTGACGAAACAGGATTTCTGTGATACAATAATTTTACCAAAAACAGGCTTTGCATTTTTGACAAAAGCATCTCCTATCGGATTTCTATAGAAATAAGAAAAATAAAACGATGACGTTTTACAAAAGGAAGACGAGGATTCCATGAAAATTTATTTTGCAACGGTCGGAACCAGCTGGATCACCGAAGAATTTATCGAAACCGCGAAACAGTTCCCTGAATTTTATCTTTATGCGGTCTGCTCGCGCGATGCCAAAAAAGCGCAGGCCTTCGCTGAGAAACACGGCGCGGAAACCTGGTTTACCTCACCCGAAGAAGCCGCCGCCGATCCGAAAATCAACAGCGTTTATATTGCCTCGCCGAATTCCCTGCACTGCCCGCAGGCGCTGCTTTTTCTGAAAGCAAAGAAAAACGTTTTCTGCGAAAAGCCGCTGGCTTCCAACCGCAAAGAAACTGCGGCCATGATCGCGGCGGCAAAAGAAAACGGCGTGCTGCTGGCCGAGGCTTATAAACCCGCGGCTATGCCCGCTTTTGCGGCAATTAAAGAAAACCTTGCCGCACTTGGAAAAATCCGAAACGTCTATTTTGAATTTTCCAAATATTCTTCCCGTTACGACGCGCACAAGCGGGGAGAAAACGTCAACACCTTTCAAAACGAATTTTCCAACGGCGCGCTTCTGGACCTCGGGCTCTACAGCCTGATGCCGGCGCTGCATTTTTTCGGAAAACCGAAACAGATCCGGGCGCTTGCCGAAATTATTCCCGGCGGTGTGGACGGAACGGGAAGCATGATTATGCAGTACGATGGCTTTGTCGTCACCGTTGCCTTTTCCAAAATTTCGACTTCCTATCTTCCCTGCCAGATTCAGGGCGAAAAAGCAACCATGCTGATCGACAAACTGAATATCCCCGAAAAAATTGAAATTCTTGCGCCCGGCAAAGAAAAAACGGTTCTTCTGCCGCCCCAGAAAAAGGAAAGCATGCGGGAAGAAATCCGGGATTTTATCGATTGCGTTCTTTCCGGGAAAAAGGAATCGTCCGTCCATCCGCTTGCCTACTCGCTTGCCGCAGCGGAGATTATGGACGAAGCCAGGAAACAGTTCGGGCTCGTTTACCCAGCCGACCAGAAGTGAACCGTTCCTGCCGGTAAAAAAAGAAACTCCGGAAGAAGATCACTTGGTCAGCCGGGTAATTTACATGAAAACCGGCGAAAAATTGTAATTGACAAATCAGGAGGTTCCTTTATGAACCATAGCGGCACACAAAGGTTAGAAACGGAGCGACTCATTTTAAGAAGATTCGTGAATGAGGATGCTCTATCCATGTATCAAAATTGGGCGGCAGACAAGGAAGTTACCAAATACTTAACATGGCCTCCCCACCCGAATCAGGAAGTAAGCCGGAAAGTTGTGGAAGATTGGGTAAAAGCATATGACAGCAAAAATTATTATCATTGGGCCATCATACCGAAGGAAAAAGGAGAACCCGTCGGAAGCATAACTGTCGTGCATATGAACGAAGAGATCTCTATGGCACATATCGGCTATTGTATCGGAAAAACTTGGTGGAATAACGGTATCACATCAGAGGCATGTAAAGCCGTTATGGATTTTCTTTTTGATATTGTCAATGTAAATCGTATAGAAGCCCGGCATGATCCGCGAAATCCTAACTCAGGCAAAGTTATGAAAAAATGCGGAATGAAATATGAGGGGACTTTACGCAGCGCCGATCAAAATAACCAGGGAATATGTGACGCTTGCTATTATGCACTGCTAAAATCGGAACGTTAAATTCCCATTCTGTAAAAAAACAACTCTTTGAACTGCACTTTGACGGACATACAAAAAACATTGAGTTGCGACACCGCGATCAAAAAAGAAAACAACGATAAATCATGGGGGCGCTTTCCTTGCGGAAAGCGCCCCCATAACGTTTCTTCAATTTTTATACATAAAATTTCATACTGAATCAGTTTTCGCTCTTTTCGGAAAGGCTTTTCTTCAAATCGCCGAGAAACTGCCACCCGCAGCGCTCAAGTTCACCGAAAACCCGGTCCATTCCCTTTTCGGAACAAAACCAGTTCTCCCGGGAGATGCCGAAACTGTCGGCCGGAATCACCAGGAATTCCGTTTCGGGAAAAGCCAGCTGATAAAAGCAAAGGCTGCGCCGCGCATGAAAGGATTTGCAAACCAAAAGAGCCTTTTTTACAGAAAGGCCAATCCGGTCGGTAAGCCGTCGGGAAAAGTCGGCGTTGTCCCGGGTATGGACGGCTTCGTTTTCCCCGGCAATCGCCGAAAGAGGCACACCGTTTTTAACAAGGACGTCGGTAAAAAAAGAACACTCCGTCTCATAGTTTCCGTTATAAATATCCGCCCGGCAGGAAACGCCGGGAAACCGATCCCGCTTCACGCTGAACTTTCCCGAAGGAACTAGCAGCGGCGCATATCCTTCCCGGTACAGACGCGCGGCGGTTTCCGGCGGACAGGGGTCTGTGCCACCGGGGAGAAAAATCACATCGCTTTTTTCCGGCTTGTCCGCAAGAAAAATAAAATCGGTCACCGCTTTTATAATATCATGATTCATGCCGATTCACGCCTTTCTCCCGATTTTCCTGCCGGTTTCCCGATTCAACCGTGACAAAACAGGTCTTTACGCCGTAATATTCCAGACAGCAAACCGCCTGTTTATCTAACCGCTCTCCGCAGACGGCAACCGGGATCGCCGGCGGACAGGAAAGAACGGCAGAAGCGAGAATCCGCCCTTCAGCTTCCCGAACCGGGATTTCTTCCTGCGCCGAAAAAAGCGCGGTTTTGGGAGAAACAGCCGGAACAGAAAAACCAAACGCCGGCGGCCTTGCCTGGATCGGCTCTTTTCTTTTCACCTGCAAAAGCGCCGCACAAAGCTTTTCCAATTCTTCTTTTCCCGTCTGCGCCGAAACCATCATTACCACAAAATCCGGATCAGAAAATTCACAAACAATCTGATTCTCCCATAAAATTTTTGCCAGCTCCGTTCCGGTATAACCGTACAACTTCGCCGCAATGGTCAACTTCATCGGCTCTTTGCCAATCAGGGTATAGCCGGAACCGGCCAGCACTTTCTTAATTGCAGCCAGTTTTTCCGAAACGCTCCGAAGCTGCGCCGAATACCCTCCGGCAAGCGTCCGGTTGGCAAGGTCTAACGACTGCAGAATCAAATACGAGGGACTGGTCGATGCAAAAAGAGCCATCGCCTTTTCGGCCGGCGGCAAAAAAAACGAAGGCGCGCTGCGGGAAATATGCAGATAGGCGCCGCCCGTCAGCACCGGTAATGTTTTGTGCGCCGAATCGCAGCACAGATCAGCGCCGAGGCCGGCCGGATGCAACGGCTGCGGCAAAAACCGGAGATACGCTCCATGGGCGTTATCAACCAGCAAAAGCACGCCGTACCGGTGACAGACTGCCGAAAGAGAAGCCATATCCAACAGATTTCCGAGATAATCCGGAGTTGTTACATAAACCGCCGCCGGAAGTTCGCGGCAAGAGGCAAAGAACCGCTCCAGATACGCCGCGTTAATATCACAGGAAATCAGACCGTCCCGGTTCTCCGGATAAAGCCAGCGAATTTCCACATCCAGAAGCGCCGAGGCTGTCATAAAAGTCTGATGTGCGTTCCTTCCGGCTGCGATTACCGGTTTCTTGCCGTTTGCTTTGGCATAAAGAACCGTCAGATACAGCATGGCGCGGATGCAGAGCGACGAACCTTCAGCCGAATACAGGGTTCTTGCCGTACCGAACAGTTCGGCGGCATTTTCTTCGCTTCGCCGGATGATCCCATCGGCATGATACAGAACGTCGGCGCCCTCCACCTCCGTAATATCCAGCGGTTCCGGTCCCAGCAGCGCTTTTCCCTTATGACCCGGCATATGCAGCCGGAAAAATTGATTTTCCGCATAGCGTTTTACAAAATCGCAAATCGGAGTATCCATTGTCCGGCCGCCTTTCTTAAAAATTCAATAATCCTCCGGATCCAGGCGTTTCGCAGCCTCCAGCATGATCGCGCATTCCATTCGTTTGCGGAACAGCTCGCAGCCTGCTTCATAAACGCCCCGGACCGAGCCCGTTGCATGATAGGCGTTCGCCGCACAGCCGCCCGAACAGTACAGCCTTGCCCAGCAATCGCGGCATTCCGGTTTGGCATAGACATTGCAGGAAGCAAATTCTTCCCGGACTTCGGGAGCCGTCACGCCGTCCCAGACATTGCCGAGTTTAAAAGCCTCGTCGCCGACAAACTGGTGGCAGGGATACAAATCTCCCCACGGGGTCACCGCCATATATTCGGTGCCCGAACCGCAGCCGGAAATCCGCTTATAAATGCAGGGGCCTCCGGAAAGATCAATCATATAATGATAAAAAGTAAACGGCCGCCCCTCCCGGTGACGCGCCAGCATGAGTTCCGCCAGTTTTTCATACTGTTCCATCACAACCGGCAGATCGGCCTCGGTCAAAGCAGAGGGGTCTCCCGGCGCACAGACAACCGGTTCCATGCTCAGTTCGGTAAAGCCGAGGTCAAGCATCTGCTTGATGTCTTCCAGAAAATCGGGATTGGCATGCGTGAACGTTCCGCGCATATAATAATTTTTATGGCCGCGCGCCTCAACCAGCTTCTGAAATTTAGGGACGATCCTCTCCCAGCTGCCGTTCCCGGCATAATCCACCCGAAAACGGTCGTGAATCTCTTTGCGGCCGTCCAGGCTGAGGACCACATTGCTCATTTCCCGGTTGGCAAAATCAATCACATCATCGTCGATCAGCATGCCGTTGGTCGTCAGGGTAAACCGAAAATTCTTTCCGCACTCTTTTTCCCTGGCTCTGGCGTAAGCTACTAATTCTTTGACCACCCCGAAGTTCATCAGCGGTTCTCCGCCGAAAAAATCAACCTCTAAATTTCTGCGGCCGGCAGAATTTTCAATTAAAAAATCAAACGCCTGTTTTCCGACCGCAAACGGCATCAGCGCCCGGTCGCCGTGATACTTTCCCTGGCTGGCAAAGCAGTAAGAACAGTTCAGGTTGCAGGTATGCGCGACATGCAGACAAAGCGCCTTGACGGTGTTTCCGCTCTTCCGCTTCAAAGTATCGGCCATCGGCTCAAATGTATCGGGCGCAAAGAGCTTCCCTGCCTGCCGGAGCGCTTCAACCTGATCGTAGCATTCGGCAATCTCTTCGGCAGAAACGCCTGCATATTTTTCCCGCATTGCCGAAAGAATGTCCGCCCGGTTTCTTTCCTCATAAAGGCCGATGATATCATAAGCGACGTCGTCGACCAGATGAACCGACCCGGAACAGACGTCCAGAACCAGATTCAGGCCGCCGAGTTTATAACGGTGTATCATATTTGAATACCCTTTCTGTTTTCCGTCACGGATCAAACCGCCGTCAGGCAAAAAAACGCGCCGCCCGGCGACCCGATCCGGTTTCTGTCATGAAAAATGTCGCCAAACGGCGACATTCGGAAGAGTTTTTCTTATTTGCTCTCTTTTTCAGCGTTCTCACACTGCTGATTCGCAATGCCGCAGCTGGTCTTGCATGCCGACTGGCAGGAGGTCTGACATTCGCCGCATCCGCCGTTTTTTGCGCTTTCGCAAAGATTGCGGGTTTCCAGAGTTTTGATATGTTTCATGTTTCTCTCCGTTCCGGCCGCTCAAAAGCGGCGCACTTGATAAATTGATGAAATTACCGGCCGGCAAAATCTGCCGGATCCGGTCTTTTCTTTATTATAACACGGGGAAAGCCGCAAGTCAATCCGCTTGCAGAAATTTTACATTTTATTTAAATTTCCTGTCCTGTGCGTCTGCCGGCTTTCCCGGCCTGGAGAACAGCCTTTACGACCCCACGGACTGATACCGCCGAAGACCGAACCGGAAAAAAGCGTAGCAGGGAATCAAAAACAAAAACCCAATCAGCGGCAAAAAAATCAAGCCGATACGGTCCGACCGACCGGTCAGATAAAGCAACGGATAATACTGAAAGAGCGCAAGCGGTATCCCGAATGTAAGAAATTTCAAAATCCCCTCTCCGTAGACAGAAAACGGATAACGGCCGAATTCCTTTGCGCCGTCGGTAAAAATATTCATAAACTCCAAGCCGTCTATGGTAAAAAAGCTGAATGCCGCGTACAGAATAAATAATGCCGAAAAGGTAACAAAGCCGCCGGTCAGCATCAAAAACAGCGCGATAATTTTATCAAAGGACCATGCAAACCCGCTGGTTAAAACCGCATAGATCAGAATCAGCAGCGCCTGCAAAAACCGCCCCAGCCGGGAGAATTCAATATTTGAACAGAGAACCTGAAAAATCACGCTGCGGGGGCGAAGCAAAATCCGGTCGAGATCACCGCTTTTAATCAAGCGGGGAAAGACGTCAAAGCCCCGGGCAAAACATTCCGCAGAAGAAAAGGCCATCGAAACCACGGCAAAACACAGCAAGATTTCCGGAAACGTAAACCCGTCGACCTCGCCGAACCGGGAAAACAGGAAAAAAATGCTGAAAAACAGACTGAACGACATAAAAAAATGTCCGACGACCATCATCCAAAAAGAAAATTTATACTGCATCTGGCACCGAACCAGCATAGAAAAATACTGTAGATACAGCTTCATTCCGAATCTTCCCTTCTTTATCTAAAATAAAACGGTGCTTTCTTCCCCGTTCATAAAGGCAGCGCCGGTCTATCCGCCCTGAACCACAACCCGTTTCAGCGTCTTTGCCATCCAAAGCCGCCCGAAAACAAGAAGAACGATCAGCCAAACTGCCTGCATCCCGACTGCACCGGCAAGTTCTCCGCCCGATAAATTCCCGGAGTAGACCAAAAACGGCGTGCTCTGCATCGAAGCGAAAGGCAGCGCGCGGACAAACGGCTGCAAGGCCTCGGGGAAAAACGGCAGCGGAATGACAAACCCGGAAAAGAACTCCACGACAGAAACCACCAAAATTCGGACGCCGCTGGTTGAAAGGGTATAAAACGCCGAAATATAGACCAGCATGGAAAAAGCCACCAGCACGAGAAAGCCAAGCAAAAGAGAAACGACAAACCCCAGAAAGCAGAAAAGATCCGGCGGCGGCAGCAGCCGGAAAGGCTCGGGCAGAAAAGCGGCGACCAACAGAATCGGCAGACAGCGCAGCGCCGTCCGGGACATGCGAAGCGCCATATTTTTGGTAAACCACATGGCATACAGGTCAGCCGGACGGCACAGTTCATAAGAAACCCCGCCCGAAAGAATTCCGCTGAAAATATCCTCATCGAAACTCCATGCCATAAACATTCCCAAAGAAGCCTGCTGCAGCCAGATATAGCAGGAAAGTTCCGGAAACGTCATCGGAAAAGCCGATCCCCCGTTTTGATAAAATGCCCGATACAGCAGCAGCGTCATCGTACCCCAGAAAAACTGCGTGCAGATTCCCGCCAGCGCCGCCGCCCGGTATTGCAGCCCCGCAATAAAACGGATCCGGAAAAAAGACCAATATTTTCTCATATATCAAATTCCTTATACAGTGACAGAACCGTTTCCTCAATGCTTTCCCCCGTCACGCTGATATCTTTGACTTCAACGGTCGAAGATATCGCAGAAACAGCCTGAGAAACCGATAACACAACGGTATTGACCGAAAGTACGGCATGTCCGGGAAGATTTTCAATCAAATCTGCCGCAGGGGGAACGGCAAAGGCATTGCCGGTATAATCAACCGTGAGGATTTTATAGGTTCCGTGCCGTTTTTTCAGCTCGGCAAGCGTACCGTCCAGCAAAACCCGCCCCTTCCCGATCAGCAAGACCCGTTCGGTCAGGGCTTCGATATCCTGCATATCATGCGTGGTCAGAATCACCGTCGTTTTTTCCTCCCGGTTCAGCGTTTTGATAAAATCCCGCACGGCGATTTTAGAAACAGCGTCAAGGCCGATCGTCGGTTCATCCAGAAACAGGATTTTCGGATTATGCAGCAGCGAAGCCGCAATCTCGCACCGCATCCGCTGCCCGAGAGAAAGCTGCCGCGCCGGCGTTCTGACAATCTCGCCGAGATCCAGCAGTTCCGTCAGCCGCGCCAACGTTTTGCGGTACTGCTCAGGATCGATTTTATAAATATCGCGAAGCAGTTCAAAACTGTCGGCAACCGGAACGTCCCACCAAAGCTGCGAACGCTGCCCGAAGACCACGCCGATCTCTTTTACATGCGCCACCCGGTCTTTCCAGGGGATGCGCCCGTTAACCAGACAGGAGCCGCTGTCCGGCGTGAGAACTCCGCTCAAAATCTTGATCGTGCTGCTTTTTCCTGCGCCGTTCGGCCCGATATAGCCGACCATTTCACCGTCTTTGATCGTAAAAGTCACGTCCTGCAAAGCATGAATATCCGTATATTCTTTTTGGAACAGCGCTTTTACCGCCTTTGAAAAGCCGGCGCTTCGTTTGGCAACCCGGAAAGTTTTCGTAACGTTTTTCATTTCAATCAATCCAAACAGCCCCCTTTCTTTTGGGAAGAAAAAATCCGCTGTTAAAAAACAAACGGATTTCAGATAAATATATCGAGGCAAAAAGAATAGCATAATTTTTTTACAAAATTTTGACATGTCCGGATAAAAAAACAAGAAAGAACTATGATATCCCGGAAAACGGCTTTCCGAAAAACAAAAATTCACAAATTTTTTCGATTTTCACAGGAAAACACAACATCCTTCCCCTCCCGAAGATCCAGGAATTCTTTTCATTTTTCTGAAAACCGACGGAAAAAGGTTGCAATTCGCTACTAATTATGATACTATAGAAAGGAATTATTCGTTTGGCAACCGATAGTTGCGGAATTGAAAACCAAAAGGTATAGACTCCGGTTTCTTTTTCTGATACAATAGTCTCATCCAATTTGAAAAAACGGAGGAAACGAATCATGAAACGTGAAATTGCAGACAGACTCTATACATTCCGGAAAAACAGCGGTCTCTCACAGGAAGAGCTGGCAGAAAAAATCGGCGTATCGCGGCAGGCAGTTTCCAAATGGGAACGGGGAGAAGCCTCGCCGGACACTGAAAATCTGATTTTACTGGCCAAAACCTACGGCGTTTCGCTGGACGAACTGATTCTGAGCCGGGAAGAGCCGAAAAAGACGCAGAAAAACAGCGGCGCCCGGCAGGACGAGACTCCGGAAAAAAACGCCGGAGAGAAA
Source organism: uncultured Clostridia bacterium (assembly GCA_948443805.1). Lineage (GTDB taxonomy): Bacteria > Bacillota > Clostridia > Oscillospirales > UBA644 > CAOJUB01. Next base: position 47,692 of record CAOJUB010000008.1, read on the forward strand.
AACCGGGATACGGAAAAGGATTCCGGCCGGCCGGCAGAAAATCCGGAAGATTCCGTTTCGTTTCAAAACGGAATCCACGTCAATGCAAAAAACGGCGACAAAGTCAATATTGACGGCTCGGGCATCCATGTTGAAAATCACAACGGCGAAGAAGTCCATGTAGACTGGTCGGAAATTCGTATAAACAATCCGGCCCGCGTGGCGGAAAAAAGCGTTTCGCCGCTGCATTCCTTTTTCAAACACTTCCCCTATCCGCTGCTGGCAGCGACGGCTTATCTGGCTTTCGGCTGTCTGAATATCTGCGGCGGCTGGGCTTTCGGCTGGCTTATTCTTCTGACCATTCCCCTTTATTATACCGCGGTAAGCGCACTTTTCCATCGCAACGCCATGTTTTTTGCTTACCCGGTTCTCGTTGCCATGATTTATTTATGGTGCGGTTTTACCTTCGAACTCTGGCATCCGCTGTGGATTCTTTTTCTGACAATCCCCCTTTATTATACCGCGGTAAGCGCTATTACCCGTCGCAACGCCATGATTTTTACCTACCCGGTGCTACTTGTCATTATTTACTTATGGTGCGGATTCGCCTTTGCACTCTGGCATCCGCTGTGGATTCTTTTCCTGACGATCCCGGTTTATTATTCACTCTGCAAAATGCTGCAAACATTTCGCGCCGGGAAATAAAATGCAGACAGAATAAAAAAAGAAGAAGAAAAAATAGAAAGGATACTTCCAAGTCGTGTATACCATTGAACCTTTCCGAAAAGAAAACGCAGAAACCATCGCCGCATGGTGCCGGGGTAAGGGAGAGACTTTCCTTTATCAGTGGGGCGTTGACGATTACCGGTATCCGCTGACCGCAGAACAGATCGAAACCCGTCTGCGGCAGGGCGCTGAAATTTTTCAGGTCACCCAAAACGGAGCCCTCACCGCAACAATCGAAATTCTCTTTTCGAAAAAAACAACCGCTACGGCAGGAAAATTTCTGGTCGATCCCAGCCGGACGGCAAAAGGCGTCGGCAGCGCAGTGATGACCGCCTTCCAGCAATACTGTAAAGAAACCCTCGGTTTTTCAGCCCTCAGCATCTACGCCTTCGATTTTAATCTGCCGGCGCTGAAATGCTACCAAAAATGCGGATTTTCCCCGGTTGCAAAAGAAACCCGCAAAAACGGCATGACGGCAATTTTACTGACGGCGGAACTGTGACCGTTTTTTTTTCGGCTTTAAGGCAAGCAGGGCTGATACCGTCGATACTTTTATGTTCACATAAAAAGGAAAGGGCATAACAATGAAAAAACTATGGGTTCATTTAAGAGAATATACCAGGGAATGTATCCTCGGCCCGCTGTTCAAACTGCTGGAAGCCACCTTCGAATTATTGGTTCCGCTGGTCATCGCCGCCATCATCGATGTTGGCATATTCAACGGAGACAAGCCCTATATTTATAAAATGTGCGCTTTGCTGGCAGGGCTGGGAATTGTCGGGCTGATCAGCGCGCTGACCGCGCAGTATTTTGCGGCAAAAGCGGCCGTCGGCTTCTCGGCTTCCCTGCGGCATTCCCTGATGGAACATCTGCAGGGACTCGGCTATGCGGAAATCGACACTCTCGGAACCGCCACCATGATCACCCGGATCACCTCCGACGTCAATCAGCTGCAAAACGGCGTGAATCTGGCGCTGAGGCTGCTGCTCCGATCGCCCTTTATCGTGTTCGGCGCAATGATTATGGCCTTCACAATCGATTGGCAGGCGGCGCTTGTTTTCGTTGCGGTAATCCCCCTTCTCTGCGCTGTGGTGTTCGGCATTATGCTCTGGTCGATTCCCCGTTATCGAAAAATTCAGCAGAAACTTGACGGACTGACCCGCGCCACCAGAGAAAATCTGAACGGCGTCCGCGTTATCCGTGCCTTTCGGCGGGAAAAACAAGAAACCGGAGAATTTCAGAAAAAAAACGATACGCTGACGCGGACCCAGCAAATGGTAGGGAAAATTTCCGCCTTAATGAATCCTGCAACCTATGTATTGATCAATGCCGCGGTGCTTGTGCTGATCCAGGTCGGCGCGCTGCGGGTCAACGCCGGAACCCTGACGCAGGGAGAAGTGATCGCTCTTTATAATTATATGAGCCAGATTCTGATCGAACTGATTAAAATGGCCAATCTGATCATTACCATGACCAAAGCGGCCGCCTGCGGAAACCGGATAGCCGAAGCGCTGGAAATCCAACCCGGTCAGCAAAACGGAACCGAAAAACCGGAAAATAAAACGGGAACCGTCGTTTTTTCCCACGTCAGCATGGCCTATCATTCCGGCCGGGAAAATTCGCTGAGCGATATTTACTTTACGGCCGAAGCCGGGCAGACCATCGGAATCATCGGAGGAACCGGCGCCGGAAAAACCACGCTTGTCAATCTAATCCCCCGCTTTTACGACTGTTCCGAAGGGACGGTCTCGGTTGACGGAACCGACGTGACAAAATTTGACGCCGAAGAATTGCGGAACAGAATCGGCATCGTTCCGCAGAAAGCCATGCTGTTCCACGGAACGGTTCGCAGCAATCTGCTCTGGGGAAACAAAAACGCTTCCGACGAAGAACTGTACGAAGCGCTGAAAACCGCGCAGGCAGAAGATTTTATCAGGGAAAAACAAGGGCTCGACACCAAAGTGGAACAGGGCGGGAAAAATTTTTCCGGCGGGCAGCGGCAGCGCCTGACCATTGCGCGCGCCATGGTCAGAAAGCCGGAAATTCTGATTCTTGACGATTCGTCTTCCGCCTTGGACTATCTAACCGACGCCAATCTTCGCCGGGCTATCCGCAGCGCTGAAAATCCGCCGACGACCTTTATCGTATCCCAGCGGACGGCTTCGGTAAGAAACGCTGATAAAATCATTGTTCTGGACGACGGGAAGGCCGTTGGTATGGGCGATCATGAAACACTGCTGAAAACCTGTCCGGTCTATCAGGAAATCTATGATTCACAGTTTTCCGGAAAGGAGAACGCCAATGACTGAACGGAAAAAAGACACGCTGAAAAAAGTACTTAAAAAAATCAAGCCTTATTCGGCAGAAGTCCTTGTTTCTTCTCTCCTCACCCTGGTATCGGTCGCCCTGACGCTCTACGTTCCGATCCTGATCGGAAAGGCCATCGACCAAATGATCGCGGCCGGGAAGGTTGATTTTGCGGGAATTTTCCGCATTCTCATCCAAATTGCTCTCTGCGTCGGCGGAACCGCGCTTTCACAATGGATCATGAACGTGCTTAACAACCGGGTCACCTTTCAGGTGGTCAAAGACCTGCGGAACGAACTCTTTTCACACCTGCAGACCCTCCCGGTACAATATATCGATGAAAATCCGAGCGGAGAGATCGTCAGCCGAGCCATTTCGGACGTCGATCAGTTTTCCGACGGTCTTCTGCTTGGCTTTACCCAGCTTCTTTCGGGCGTCGTTACCTTGATCGGAACGCTGATTTTCATGTTCTCCATCAACTGGGTCATTGCGCTGGTCGTTGTCTGCGTGACTCCGGTCTCTTTTCTCGTCGCAGCCTTTATCGCGAAAAAAACCCATTCGATGTTCCGCCTTCAGTCCGAAACCCGGGGAGAACAGACCGCCTTAATCGATGAAGCGATCGGTGACCTGAAAACCGTTCAGGCATTCGGGCAGGAAAAAAACATGCTTGCCGCTTTCGATGAAGTCAATCAACGGTTGAAACGCTGCTCTCTGAAAGCGATTTTTTTCTCAGCCACGACCAATCCCGTCACCCGCTTTATCAATGCGATGGTCTATGCCGGCGTACTGCTTGCCGGAACCTTTTCGGTTCTTTCGGGAACGTTAACGGTCGGCGTTCTGTCCAGCTTTTTAAATTACGTAAACCAATATACAAAACCGTTCAATGAAATTTCCGGCGTTCTCACCGAACTGCAGAACGCTATCGCCTGTGCGGAGCGGGTCTTTGATCTGATTGAAGCGCCATCGCAGACGCCGGACGCAAACGATCCTGATCCCGAAAAACTGATAGAGGGAAAAATCGATATCAGAAATGTTGCTTTTTCCTATAATAAAGAAAAGAAACTGATTCAGGATTTTAATCTTACGGTACAGCCGGGTCAGAAAATTGCAATTGTCGGCCCTACCGGATGCGGAAAAACCACCATGATTAATCTCCTTATGCGTTTTTATGATATCGACAAAGGCGAGATCCGGATCGGCTCGGAAGAAACGCGAGGCATTTCCCGGGAGAAACTCCGCGCCGGCTTCGGTATGGTTTTGCAGGAAACCTGGCTCAAGGCAGGAACCATCCGGGAGAATATTGCGTTCGGCAAACCCGGCGCAACCGAAGAAGAAATTATCGCCGCGGCAAAAAAAGCCTATGCCGACAGTTTCATCCGCCGGCTGCCCCAGGGATACGATACCGAAATCGGGGAATCGGGCGGCGTTCTCTCACAGGGACAAAAACAGCTATTATGCATTGCCCGCGTTATGCTCTGCCTGCCGCCGATGCTGATTCTGGACGAAGCCACCTCTTCGATCGACACGCGGACAGAGATGAAAATACAGAAAGCATTCGACCGGATGATGCAGGGACGGACATCCTTTATCGTAGCGCACCGCCTGTCAACCATCCGGAAAGCCGATCAAATCCTTGTAATGAAAGAAGGAAAAATCATCGAACAGGGCTCGCACGAAGAACTGTTAAAGAAAAACGGGTTTTACGCCGAACTGTATCACAGCCAGTTCGCCCGCTAAAACCGTTTAAAAAGCGCCGGCAGACTGCCGGCGCTTTTTCTTTGCAAAGACATTTTGAATTTTTTATTATCGGCTTGACACCGCTTCCGAAATATGGTATACTGTATGAAATAAAATCTTTGCCCGGTTCTTACAGCCGATAAGGTTTCATATCAAATTCGGATTTTCCCTGATCTTGTCGGAAGACAAGATTTTTTTTCGGAAAAGAGCAGCAAAGAAGTACAAAAGGAGAGCAACGGAATGATACTGTCGGAAAGCCTAAAAAAAATTCTGAACCATCATCATATTCAGGATTCCGTTTTTACCGAAACGGTTGCTTTCAGGATTCCGGATTCTGAACACTGCGTTGTTATTCCCGGTTTGGCAGATGTACACGTACATCTTCGCGAACCGGGTTTTTCTTTTAAGGAAACCATCGCTACCGGAACGGCGGCGGCGGCAAGGGGCGGTTATACGGCGGTCTGCTCCATGCCGAACCTGTTACCGGTTCCCGATGGAAAAGAATCCCTGAAAAAGCAACGGGAACTCATTGAAAAAGATGCAAAAATCAGGGTTTTCCCCTACGGTTCGATTACCAAAGGCGAAAAGGGAACGGAACTTTCCGATATGGAAGCGCTCGCTCCGGACGTCGCAGCTTTTTCCGATGACGGAAAAGGCGTACAGAATGAAAAAATGATGGAACAAGCCATGCGGAAGGCCAAACGGCTCGGTAAAATCATCGCCGCCCACTGCGAAGATGAAACGCTGCTCAACGACGGCTATATTCACGATGGCGAATACGCCCGGAAACACGGCCACAGGGGAATCTGTTCCAAAAGCGAATGGGGGCAGATTGAAAGAGACCTTTATCTGGCGGAAAAAACAGGCTGCGCCTATCATGTCTGCCACATTTCCACCGCCGAAAGCGTTGATTTGATCCGCCGAGCCAAACAGCGCGGCGTCAACGTTACCTGTGAAACAGCGCCGCACTATCTGATTCTGACAGAAAACGACCTGCAGGAAGACGGCCGTTTCAAGATGAATCCGCCGCTCCGGACCGAAAAAGACCGAACGGCGCTGATCAGCGGAATTCTCGACGGAACCATCGATATGATCGCCACCGACCACGCGCCCCATACCGCTGAAGAAAAAGGCAGGGGACTGGAAAAAAGCCTGATGGGCATTTCGGGTATTGAGACGGCGTTTCCCCTGCTGTATACCGATTTTGTCAAAACCGGAATTTTTCCGATTGAGAAATTGCTGGCGCTGATGTCGGATAATCCCAAAAAACGGTTTCAGCTCCAAACCGGAACAGATTTTACCGTCTTTGATCTCGGACAAGCCTATCCGATCGATCCCGACAACTTCCTTTCACAGGGAAAAGCCACGCCGTTTACCGGGAAAAAAGTTTTCGGCAAATGCAGAATGACCGTCTGCAACGGAAAAACCGTATGGTTTGAAAAAAAGCAGGATTCAGAAAAATAAACGGCGAAAAAGCAGAAACGGAGGAACCCATGCAGCAAAAACAGTTTCTTGTAAAAGAAAATAAAAAAATAGCCAAAAACACCTATCAGATTATCCTTCTGGGCGATTGTTCCGCCATCAAAAAAAGCGGTCAGTTCGTCAATATTAAAATAGAAGGGCTCTTTCTCCGCCGGCCGATCTCGGTCTGCGATGCGGAGGAAAACCGGCTGACCCTGATCTATAAAACGGTCGGAAAAGGGACTTCCTTGCTGGCAGAAGCCCAGCCGGGCGACAAATTTGATCTGCTGACCGGCCTCGGAAACGGATATGACACAGCAAAAAGCGGCGCGTCTCCCCTGCTTGTCGGCGGCGGCGCCGGCGTCCCGCCCCTGTACAACCTGTGCAAAAGACTCATTGCCGAAGGGAAAAAGCCCACGGTCATCCTTGGTTTCAACGCCAAAGATGAAATCTTTTATGAACCGGAATTCTCCGCCCTCGGCGCTTCGGTCATTGTAACGACCGTTGACGGTTCTTACGGAAAAAAAGGATTTGTCACCGATGCTTTTGCCGAAACAGACTATACCTATATCTATACCTGCGGACCGGAACCGATGCTCAAAAGCGTCTATCAAAAGGCAAAAACCAGCGGCCAGTTCAGCTTTGAAGAAAGAATGGGCTGCGGTTTCGGCGCCTGTATGGGCTGTTCCTGCAAAACGCTGGCCGGAAATAAACGAATCTGCAAGGAAGGCCCCGTGCTGGAAAAGGAGGAAATCTTATGGCACTGACAAACGTAACGCTGAGCGGCTGGACGCTTGACAACCCGATCATTCCGGCAAGCGGAACCTTTGGCTACGGCTATGAATTTGCCGAACTTTATGATATCAACTGCTTGGGAACCTTTTCTTTCAAAGGAACAACCAAAGACCCTCGTTTCGGGAATGAAACACCCCGGATTGCCGAAACCCCCGCCGGAATGCTCAACGCTGTCGGGCTGCAAAATCCCGGCGTTGATAACGTGATCCGGGAAGAGCTGCCGAAACTGAAACAATGCTTTTCCAAAAAAGTAATCGCCAACGTCAGCGGATTCTCCCTGGACGAATATTGTTACACCTGTGAAAAATTAGACCGGCAGGAGCAGGTCGGCCTTTTGGAAGTCAACATCAGCTGTCCCAATGTACACGGCGGCGGCATGAGTTTCGGAACCTCGCCCGAATCGGCGGCGGAAGTAACCCGGGAAGTAAAAAAAGTCACCACGAAACCGGTTTATATCAAGCTGTCCCCCAATGTAACAGACATCGTACAAATTGCCAAAGCCTGTCAGGACGCTGGTGCAGACGGAATCAGCCTGATCAATACCCTGCTGGGAATGAAAATCGATCTTCGGAAAAGAAAACCCCTGCTGGCAAATACCACAGGTGGTCTTTCCGGCAGCGCAATATTTCCGGTGGCCGTGCGGATGGTATGGCAGGTCTATCAGGCGGTCGATATCCCCATTATCGGCATGGGCGGCGTTTCCTCGGCGGAAGACGTGCTGGAAATAATGATGGCAGGCGCAACGGCGGTGCAAATCGGCGCGGCCAACCTGACCGACCCCTATATCTGCCGGGATATTGTAACAAAACTGCCCGGACTGCTGGATCAATACGGAATTCATGATATCAAAGAAATAATAGGAGGAGCGCACCGATGAATAAAGACGTGATTATAGCCTGTGATTTCGCCTCCAAAAGCGAAGTCCTCGATTTTCTCGGAAAATTTACCGAGGAAAAACCTTTTGTCAAAATCGGCATGGAATTATTTTACGCCGAAGGACCGGATATTGTAAAAGAAATCAAACAACGGGGGCATTCCATTTTTCTTGACCTGAAACTGCACGATATCCCCAATACCGTAAAAAAAGCCATGGCTGTCCTTTCCCGGCTCGATGTGGATCTGTGCAACCTGCACGCCGGCGGAACCATTCCGATGATGGAAGCCGCGATCGAAGGCCTGACCCGTCCCGACGGAACGCGGCCGCTTCTGATTGCCGTTACCCAGCTGACCTCTACCAGCCAGGAACGGATGACAAACGATCTGTTGATCGAAAAACCGATTGACGAAGTGGTAATGCACTATGCGCAGAATGCCAAAAAAGCAGGGCTGGACGGCATTGTCTGCTCACCGCTGGAAGCAGGAAAAGTGCATGAACTCTGCGGTTCGGATTTTCTTACCGTAACGCCGGGAATCCGTTTTGACAGCGCATCGGCGGGCGATCAGGTACGGATCACGACCCCTGCGCAGGCAAAGCAGATCGGCTCGGATTATATTGTTGTCGGCCGGCCGATTACCGCGGCGGAAGACCCGGTGGCGGCCTACCGCACATGCGTAAAAGATTTTCTCGGCTGATAAAAAGTAAAGATAAAAGAAAGGATCGTCAATCATGAAAGAACTGATAGCAAAAGATCTTCTGAAAATCAAAGCAGTGTTTTTCCGTCCCAACGAACCGTTTACCTGGGCAAGCGGCATTAAAAGCCCCGTTTACTGCGACAACCGGCTGACTCTGACAGCGCCCGACGTCAGAACCGACGTGGAAAACGGTCTGGCCAATCTCATCAAAGAACACTATCCCGACTGCGAAGTTCTGATGGGAACCAGCACGGCAGGAATTGCGCACGCAGCCATCACCGGGCACCTTCTCGGCCTGCCGATGGGATATGTCCGTTCGGGAAATAAAGATCACGGCCGGCAGAACCAAATTGAAGGAAAGCTGGAAAAAGGCCAGAAAGTCGTTGTTGTGGAAGACCTGATCTCCACCGGAGGAAGCGTCATCGAAGTCGTCAATGTTCTTCGGGAAGCCGGTGCGGAAGTGCTTGGCATTGTCAGCATTTTTACCTACGGCATGAAAAAAGGGCTGGAACGGCTCGCCGAAGCCAAAGTAAAGAACATCAGCCTGACGGATTTTGATACCATTGCCGAAGTCGCCGCAAAAGAACGGTACATCAAACCGGAAGATATCCAGCGGCTGATCGCATTCCGGAACAATCCTTCCGACGAAAGCTGGATTTCCGCTCAATAAATTCCGTCTTCTTTACCAATGCGCCAAACCGGCAGAATGGAGATTCCGATGAAAAATCTTATTGATATTCTCGATTTATCAACCGAAGAAATCGACCAACTGATTCAAACAGCAAACGATATCATAGAAAATCCTGAAAAATACAGCGAAAAATGCCGTGGAAAAAAACTGGCGACCCTCTTTTTTGAACCCTCGACAAGAACAAGGCTGAGTTTTGAAGCTGCCATGTATGAATTGGGCGGCAATGTTCTCGGTTTTTCCGAAGCGCAAAGCTCTTCTGCGGCAAAAGGCGAAAGCGTTGCCGACACCGCCAAAACCATATCCTGTTATGCCGATATCATCGCCATGCGGCATCCCAAAGAAGGCGCGCCGCTTGTTGCTTCTCAAAAAGCAACAGTTCCGGTAATTAACGCAGGGGACGGCGGACACAACCATCCCACCCAGACACTGACCGACCTGCTGACCATTCAGCGGGAAATGCACCGGCTCGGCAATTTCACCATCGGCTTTTGCGGAGACCTGAAATTCGGGCGGACGGTTCATTCCCTGATCGCCGCGCTTTCCCGGTATGAAAATATCAAGGTGGTGCTGATTTCCCCCGAAGAATTGAAACTGCCCAGTTATGTCAAGAAGGATATTCTTCTCAAAAAAGGGATTGAATACCGCCAGACAACCGATTTGGAATCAGTTATGCCGCAGCTCGACGTTTTATATATGACAAGAGTTCAGCGGGAACGCTTTTTCAGCGAAGAGGAATATTTGCGGCTCAAAGACAGCTATATTCTGACGCCGGAAAAGCTGAAAAACGCAAAAAAAGAGCTGGCAATCATGCACCCTCTCCCCCGTGTGAATGAAATATCCGTTGCCATCGACGACGACCCGCGCGCCTGCTACTTTAAACAGGTTCTGAACGGAAAATATATCCGGATGGCTCTGATTCTGAAACTGCTGGAGGTAGAATAAATGAAAATTGATGCAATTAAAAACGGCATTGTGCTGGATCATATCAAAGCCGGAACCGGCATGATTCTCTATCAGTTTCTGAAACTGGATGACCTTGACTGTCCGGTCGCGCTGATCAAAAACGCGTCCAGCAAAAAACTCGGAAAAAAAGACATTATCAAGATCGATTCCTCCGAATATAACCTCGATCTTGACGTTATCGGCTTTATTGATCCGGAAATTACCGTAGATATTATAAAAAACGGCGTTCTCTGTGAAAAACGGCACCTGGAACTTCCCGAAAAGCTGACCAATATTCTGACCTGCAAAAATCCCCGCTGCATTACTTCGGTCGAACAGGAACTGCCGCACATCTTCCACCTGACCGACCGGGAAAACAAAATTTACCGCTGCGCTTACTGCGAGGCAAAAGCAAAAAGTTAAAAACAACGAAAAAAAAGAAACGTCTTTCGGTGAAAATCCCGAAAGACGTTTTTTCTCTTATAAAACCCTTCGTTACGAATGCGCTTCCTCCGCTTCACACCCGCAGCCGCTGCAGCAGCCATCGCAGGAGTTTTTCAAACCGAACATCGCCGGATCCAACCCCTGCCGGCGGTAATAATCGGAAAGCGCCGCATGCACGGCCTCTTCCGCCAGAACCGAACAATGCAGTTTCACTGCCGGCAGCCCGTCAAGCGCTTCCACAACGGCCTTGTTGGTCAGCTGCATGGCCTCTTCCACGCTTTTGCCTTTAATCAACTCCGTCGCCATCGAAGAGGTTGCGATCGCCGCTCCGCAGCCAAACGTTTTAAATTTGATATCCTGAATCACGTTATCCTCGATTTTCAGATACATTTTCATAATATCGCCGCACTTCGCGTTTCCAACTTCGCCGACTCCGTTTGCATCCGGAATTTCACCGACATTTCTCGGATTGGCGAAATGATCCATTACCTTTTCGCTGTATATCATATCGTTCTTTCCTTCCTTTGTTTTAAATCCTTTTTTCTTCAATTTCCGGGAAAAGAACTTTATCCTTCTTTCTTTTCCACCTTTTCCCAAAGCGGAGACATGGCCCGAAGCCGGGCGATAATCTGCGGGAATTTTTCAAGAATATAATCCACTTCTTCTTCGGTATTCTGTCCGCAGAGACTCAACCGGACAGACCCGTGCGCCGTTTCATGATCCAGCCCCAGAGCCAGCAGAACATGCGAAGGATCAAGAGACCCGGACGTGCAGGCAGAACCGGAGGAAGCGCAAATACCGTTCATATCCAGCATCAGGAGAATCGATTCCCCTTCCAGATACTGAACCGAAACATTGACCATTCCTGGCAGGCAATTCTCTGCGGGAGAATTTCTCCGGCAATACGGAACGGTATCTAAAATCCCGTTTATCAGCTTGTCCCGCAGGGCGGAAAGTTTTTTCATTTTATCCTCAAGGCCGGTCACTGCTTTCTCAAGCGCAAGGCTCATTCCATAAGCGGCGGGAACATTTTCAGTACCCGGACGTCTGCCCTTTTCCTGCGCTCCGCCCTGCATCAGGTTCGGAAGCAGCAACCCTTTTCTGACATAAAGAGCCCCTACGCCCTTCGGCGCGCTGAATTTATGGCCGGAAAGGCTCAACATGTCCACACCGAGTTCCTTAACGTCAACCGGTATATGTCCGACGGCCTGAACCGCATCGGTATGAAATAAAACGTTGCGGCGGTGCGCAATGTCAGCAAGCTGCCGGATCGGCTGAATAGAACCGATCTCATTATTGGCCATCATCACGGTAACCAGAACCGTATCTTCCCGGATTGCCTTTTCTAGGTCTTCGCAGGAAACAAACCCCTGTTCGTTTACCGGCAGATACGTAACATCGAAATCGCCCTTTTCCAGCGTATGAAGAACGGCGTGATGTTCAATTGCAGACGTAATGATATGTCTGCCCTTCGCCGCTTTTTTTTTCGCCGCCCCAAGAATGGCCCAGTTATCTGCCTCGGTTCCCCCTGAAGTAAAATAAATCTCGTCGGGAAGCGCATTCAGGGCTTTTGCCGTCCGGTCCCGCGCTTCTTTTAAAACAAAAAAAGCATCGCGGCCGGCCGTATGAATACTGCTCGGATTCCCGTACGTTTCGGTAAATACCGGCAGCATTTTTTCCAGAATCTCCGGATCGGTTCTTGTGGTCGCGGCATTATCTGCGTAAACCCTCATATAAAAAAATCACCTTTCTTAACTACAAATCATAGCAATAAAAACAGACGGTCCGGCATTTTCATCTTCGGTAAGCCAAAACAAACTGTTTTCGATACCATTGTAGCACAGTGTGCCGGAGAAGTCAATACCGGACAATTTTTATTCAGAAAAAATACAACAGAATTTAACATATTGGATTAATAGGTTAATCGGAAGTAATAACTCTTTTCAAAAAACCCAAACCGACAGTTACGAAAGCGCTTCCACAATTTTTTTGAAATGATTGCCTCTCGCCTCAAAGTTCGGATATAAATCAAAGCTGGCAGAAACCGGTGAAAGATAAACTTTATCTCCCGGCACAGCCGCCTGCGCCGCCTGCGCCACGGCGTCCTCCAGAGTTTCCGCATGAAGAATTTTTAATTTTCCGGCGTCGAAATCCGGATGTTCGCGAACCACTTTTTCAATTTTCGGCCCGGTCGCTCCCATCACAATCAGAACTTTCACTTTTTCAATCGCATACGGCGCAAACGGTTCATACGGAATCTTTTTGTCATATCCGCCGGCGATCAGAATAATCTTTTCTTTCTGCGCTTTCAGGCAGGCAATGGTTCTTGTCGGGGAAGTTGCGATCGAATCGTTGTAAAACAAAACGCCGTTTCTTTCCCGGACAAACTCCATACGGTGCTCCACACCGCCGAAAGTCTCGGCCACCTTTTTAATCGATTCCGGTGAAACAATCCCCTTTGTCGCCGCTGCGGCCGTCAAATAATTTTCGAGATTATGATCGCCCGGCAGAAGAATCGAATCGCGGTTCATGACAAAAATATCCGCTTCACCGCCGGAAAGATATACATCCCCGTTTTCATCGCAGTAAGCGCCGTCAACGCGGTGCTGCCGCGAAAAGAAATTCACTTCTCCCTTTGCTTCCGCAATAAACGGCGAAAGAATTTCATTATCGGCGTTCAGCGTCAGCCGGCAGGAGGAATCCTGATACCGGAAAATATTTTTTTTCGCATCAACATATTCATCCATTGATGTGTGCCAGTCCAGATGATTCGGCGCAATATTGGTGATTACGGCAATTTTCGGACTTTTTTTCATGGTATGAAGCTGGAAAGATGACAGTTCCACAACGGCATAATCGTTCGGTTCGATCTGAAAAATATCCGGCAGAAGCGGCCGGCCGATATTGCCGCCGAGATGACACCGGAAGCCCTCGGCCTCCAAAAATTTTGAAATCAGCGTCGTCGTTGTCGATTTTCCGTCGCTGCCGGTAACGGCAATAACCGGACAGGGGCAAAGCTCAAAAAACATCTCCATTTCGGAGGTCACAACCCCGCCGCGTCCGGCAAAAGCCCGGATCTCCGGACGGTCGGTGCGCATGCCCGGTGTTTTGAACAAAATATCGCCTTCCAGGCCAGAAAGATACTCTTCTCCCAAACAGAATTCCACGCCGAGAGCCGAATATTTTTCCGCCGTTTCGCCCAATTCTTCCCGGCTTTTTTTATCGCACACGCGAACCTTTGCCCCGTGTTCCAACAAAAGAGGCAAAAGCGGTTTATGGCTCACGCCCAATCCGAGCAAAACCACTTTTTTACCGGAAAGGCTGTTAAAATATTCCGTAGCGTTCATAGATAACTCTCCCATTCATCAATTCCGGGGTTGCCGGCGTTCTTTCATTAAATACTTTTGATCACAGGCAGGATCATCGGTTTGCGTTTGGTCTGTTCATAAATATATTTGGCCAGCTGATCGCGGAGCTTCCCTTTCGCGTTGTAAATCCACTCGTCATACCCTTCGCCGGCACAGCCTTCCACCACATGTACGGTAATATCCTTCAATTTTTTGGTCAGCCCCTGATTTTCTTTGATATAGACAAAACCGCGGGTCAAAATCTCCGGATCGGTCATCAGCGTATGCGATTCTTCATCAACCACCGCAACAACCGCGATCAATCCGTCCTGCGAAAGATGTTTTCTGTCACGAAGAACGATATTGCCGACGTCGCCGACGCCGATTCCGTCAACCAGGATTTTTCCTGCCGGCACATTGCCCGCAACCTTAATGGTTTTCGAATCCAATTCTATTATATTCCCGATATCGCCGACTATGATACGGTCGCTCTGAATCCCCATGGATTTCGCCAGCTGCGCATGCTTTTTCAGATGCCGGTATTCCCCGTGCACCGGAATAAAATAACGGGGATTGGTCAGCCCGAGAATCAGCCGGAGTTCCTCCTGGCAGGCATGACCCGAAACATGAACTTCGGCAAAAGACTCGTAAACGACCTCCGCACCCGAACGGAACAATTCGTTCACTACCCGGTTGACCAGCTTTTCATTTCCCGGAATCGCGTTGGCCGAAATTATAATTAAATCATGATTATTGATTTCCACCATTTTATGATCCAGATAAGCCATCCGGTACAGCGCCGACATCGGCTCGCCCTGGCTTCCGGTTGTAATAATCACCATTTTTTCCGGCGGATATTTATTCACCTGACTGATATCGACAATCACGTTTTCGGGAATATCCATATACCCCAGCTGCCGGGCGACTTCAAGAATCGTCACCATACTACGGCCGACAACCGCCACTTTCCGCTTATTGGCAATCGCAAGATTGATAATCTGCTGCACCCGATCCACGTTTGAAGCAAAAGTCGCGACAAGGATTCGCCGTTTATCGGCACGCCGGAAAATCGAACTCAGCGATTCGCCGACCTTTCTTTCGCTCATTGCAAAACCGGGACGTTCGGCGTTTGTCGAATCCATCATCAGCGCAAGAAGCCCGTTTTTGCCGATCTCACCCAGGCGCGCCAAATCGATCATCTCGCCCTGAACCGGCGAAACATCGATTTTAAAATCTCCCATGTGCAACACCGTACCGCACGGCGTGTGGATCGCAATCGCCGCTGCATCGGCAATCGAATGGTTTACATGAATATATTCCAGTTTGAACAGCCCGCATTCAATCACATCGCCGGCCGAAACCTGCATGAGCCGCGCTTTATGCTCCAGCTTGAATTCCTTCAGTTTATTGGCGATAATACCAAGCGTCAACCGGGTTCCGTAGATCGGAACGTCGATCTGCCGCAGCAGATACGGAATCGCGCCGATGTGATCTTCATGACCGTGCGTAATAAAAACAGCGCGGAACCGGTCTTTATTTTTGATCAGATACTGCATATCCGGAATGACGTAATCAACGCCGGGCATCTCATCGTCGGGGAAAAGAAGACCGCAGTCGATCGCGATCATATCCTTTCCGCATTCGATAACGGTCAGGTTTTTACCGATTTCATTGAGTCCGCCCAGCGGAATAATTCTAATTTTTTCTAATTTTTTCAAAAAGATACCTCCATTAAATATACCTGAGTATTTTTATTTTCATTCAAAAACCCGCCGTTCTTTTCCGGGCGGGCAAGCCTGATTCATTGTTATGTACGGAGACTCCGCAGAATCTCCGAAAAAAGATTGCTTTAATTCTCTGTTTTTTTGCCGTTTATTTTTTTTTCGTAAAAACGGCAGATCTCATCGGCAGCTTCCATGCTCTCCGCTTCGGCATACAGCCGAAACCGCTCGGCGCATTTTTCGGGAACGATCAGAACACCGCTGCTCTTTCCGGGAAAAAACAACCGAATGCCTTCAACAAATTCCCCGTCCTGCCGGCTTTCTTCCGAAAGTCCCCGCATGATCGCCGCCTTGCTGCCGGAAATATCCACCGTGCGCGACAAAGACGAAAAAGAAGGAAGACCTGCCGCAATCTCGCCAAACGAACACTGCTTTAGCGACAGATACCGGAAAAGGATCGCAGCAGCGATATCCATATCGGTAATCTCATACATCAGCCGCCGGTTTTCCGACTCGAGCGTGAGCCGTTCCACCGAAAAACCGTTTTGTCTGGCAACCTCATCGCAGATAAAAGGATAATGATACGGCAAATAGACCTTTCCGAAAAAATATCCGAAAACATACGTCAGAACCGCTTTTACCTGTTCCGGCGTATAGGCCTGTTCCGATCTCCCGTCCGCCGAAATTTTCCGGACAAAGATTTCATCCTCGCCGACAAATATCCGTTCCAGCCCACGGGCATTCTTAACAATCAGATGTTCCGACAGCACCGTCGGCGCGATTACAAGCGCCTTAATCGGCCGCTGCCGGCCAAGCAGCGCCTTAATATGCCGGCGATACAGCGTTTTAAAACCGTCGAACGGCCGCAGAGAACCCTTCCCTTCCCGGATATCTCCGGAAGAAAAAACGCGCTCAAAATCCCGTTCGGTATTCCGTCCCGGCGGCAGCCCGTCGCTTTCAAAAAACCAGACCGTTGTTTCCTTTTCATCGCAGGAAAAAAACACGCCGCCCCGAAAACCGTATTTCCGTACCGTATAGCGAAGCATATTTTTGCTGCATTCGCCCATATCAAAAATTCCGCAGCCGGTACCCACCAGCCCTGCGTTAAAAGACATTTCAGAAGACAGACAGTCCGACGCCGATATTCCTACGGCAATATTGCCGTGCAGAACCGTTCCGAATGCCGCGCCGGCTTTCATATAATGAGAAGAATCAAAAAACTCAATCCGGGGGAACACCATTTTCCCGCCGTCCAGCGCCGGCTCGCCGCAATAGGTAAAAATATTGCCGCTGATCTGTGCATTCTCCGGAATTTCATTATCGGCATGAATCTTCGTATTCGCCGCCACAACCGCGCCCCGTCCAACACGGCAGTTTTTCCCGATCACGGAAAACTCACCCACAGAGGCGCCGTTTTCAATCCGGCAATCCGGGCAGACAACCCCAAACCGAACCGAAGCATTTTCCCCCACGGTCACGCCGTCCATCAAAACCGAATTTTCAATCCGCGCGCCTCTGCCAATCCGGCAACGGCTGCCGATTACCGTATTCGGTCCGATAACGGCGCCGGAAATCTCCGAATCTTTTCCCACCATGCAGGGCTCATAAAAAAACGCGTCTTTTCCTTTGGCGGGCGCCGCTTCCGACCAGAGAGGCGATTGTATTTTCCCGGACGCATAGTCGATATTCGCCTGCAGATAGGCGCGGCAGTCGCCGATATCGCACCAATAACCGTCCATCAGTTTTCCGTATATCGGAACGTTTTCTTTCATCATCAGGGGAAACACGTCTTTGGAAAAATCGCACATTGAGTCTTTGAGCCGGATATAATCAAAAATCCGCCGGCTGAAAAGATAAATTCCCGTATTGACCGTATCGGAATACGCCCGGCTCCAGGAAGGTTTTTCAATAAAGCGCGACACCCGGAAATCCTCTTCCAGCAAAGCCACGCCATATTCCAGCGGTTCTTTGACGCGTGTAAAGACGATTGACGCAACGCCCCCGTTTGCCGCATGAAAATCGATCGCTTCCGAAAGATTAAAATCACACAGACAGTCGCCGCTGATAACCAGAAAATCCCCGTCAAGAAAATCCGAACAGTTTTTCACCGAACCCGCCGTGCCCATCGGCGTGCTTTCTTCAAAGAACCGGAGATTCACGTCCCGGCAGTCGCCGAGCGCCTCCCGGATCAATTCGCCTTTATACATCAGTGAAATACCGATATCGGTAATCCCGTGTTTTTTCAGTAAAGAAATAATATGCTTGATACATGGCGCCCCGCCGATCGGGGCAAGCGGTTTCGGCAGCAGATCGGTCACAGGGCTTAGCCTTTTCCCCATTCCGCCGGCCATAATAACCGCCTTCATTTTTCTTTCTCCCATAAAAATCCGTCCTGTAATAAAGATATTTTTTATCTTTATTCTCTCCCGGAATTATGGAATTTATTCGGTTAAAAAACAAGAAAAACCATCATAAAACTGCGCAATACGGAATCAAAATCATTCGCACAGTTCAAACAAAACCGTCTTTGCATTGGCAAAGGCCGCTTTTTTCTCGTCCGACTGTTCCGCCACCGTGCCGGTAAAACTGCGAAGCGCAAGATACAAAGGCGCGTTGTCCAGCGCCAGTTCTTTTTTAATCGGCTCACCGACCAAAACCGCTTTTCCGTCAAACACCGCCGAATCTGCGATGCCGGAAAGATCCTCCAGCGCATCGATCGAAATCAGATACTCCAGCCCGCGCTCATCGCAAAGAAACAGCATAGTCTCCGCCGTTCGGACCAATGTGATAATTTTTTCTTTATTGTCCCGGGCGGCGTCGCTTTTATCTCCGTCCGGCCCGACATAGAGGTTTTCCACCTCAACCACCGTTTTTCCGTTACGGTTCACATCCGCCGAATACCCGGCAAGCAGCGCTTCCCACTTGGAGACCGCCGTTTTGTCCCCCTCGACAGAAACCGCCTGACCGTATTCATCGGTCACCAGTTTATAATTAACCGGTTTTTCGGTCACATACAAAACCAGCATATCATTTTTTTCCCGCGTGAAAAGAGTAAAAAACAAATACCCGATCACCGCAGCCAGCAAACAGAAAATAATCACAGGCAGCCGATAATAGTCCCAAAGCCGTCTGATTTTCTCCGACCGCGTCTCATGGGGGTCTACATACCGGTCGGCTTCTCTTTCCGTATACGCTGCCATTTTCCGCTCCTATCCGCTACCTGTCCGTAACTCAGAAAATCTTTGATCGTTTCTTCGCGGCGGTTTCCCGCATCCGTTCTTCCGGCCTCAACAAACCGAAACCGCCGATCTGAATATAATATTTTACCATATTTTACGGACTTTTTCAAGACTCCAGCCAAACGCAGAGTCAAATGTCATAAAAAAGTTTCACTCCGCCGGATTGTTCCGCCTTTTTGTCCGGCCTTCCGGCCTCAACGAACTTCACAGTTCCTCCGGCCAGAGCGGCATCTGCTCCGCTGCTGTTTTTTCTTCAAACGCAGACAAAAACTGAAAAATTTTTCCGTTATCGTGCACCAGCCCGTATCTCTCGCATTTTTCATGAAACAAATGCATTAATTTTTCCTGGTTCGGGCTATCAAGCTCATACCGGAGTCCGTAATTCCGGATATACCGTTCTTTCATTCCGGGGAAAAACCGGTCCAGCTGCCGGTAAAAATATTCCCGGTTTCCCTCCCGGAGCGTCAGCCCCATACCGAAATTAATCACGCCGTACACGCCCGCTTCGGCACACCAGTCCAAAATAGCGGCTATATTTTCTTCCGTATCGTTGATAAACGGCAGAATCGGAGAAAGCCAGACCACCGTGGGAATATTGGCGTCGCGCAGTTTTTTCAGCGCTTCAAACCGCGCCCTCGTTGTACAGACATTCGGTTCGATAATCCGGCATAGCGCGTCGTCGGCCGTCGTCATCGTCATCTGCACCACGCATTTTGCCTTTTCATTGATTTTTTGCAGCAGATCAATATCCCGCAAAACCCGGTCGGATTTGGTAATCAGCGTAAAACCGAAGCCGTACCGTTCAATCAGCGCCAGCGCCTTGCGAACCTGTTCCAGCTCCATCTCCAAAGGGATATACGGATCGGTCATCGAACCGGCGCCGATCATACATTTCCGGCGTTTTTTCCGTAGCGCGCTTTCCAACAGCTCCAAGGCGTTTTTCTTCACCTCGATATCCTCAAACGGATGATCGATATGATAACACCGGCTCCGGGAATCACAGTAAATACAGCCGTGCGAACAGCCGCGGTAGAGATTCATACCGTTCTTTGCCGATAAAATCCCCTTCACTTCCGCAAAATGCAAGAGATACGCCTCCTCACCGCAATAATGCCGTTTTTCTGCACCGGACGACAATTTTCCTGTTTTTTCGGCGGCAAGTTCCGGCTTTTGCCATGTCCCTATGTGATACTGGTAAAAATCAAAACTATCAGGAGAAAATAATGGACAAAGAAGAAGACGGTCATTTCACTTACCAGCAAAAATACTACCGGAAAAATAAATATGAATACTGCCGGAAAACCTTGAATGAGTATTCATTTGCCGCCATCGAGAAAATGAAACGGACCGGCGTTGAAAAACTGGAACAATATATGATAAAATATCCCTGGGAAACCGAAGCCGAACGCTATACGCGCCGCGTGCTGAGCCGAAAAAACATCACCCGTTCAAACGGCTGTTATGACGACTGCTGCAGCGCCGCGATGGTTGCCTATCTCTACAGCGTTTACCGGTGCGCCTTCATGGGATATGACCACGTAGAATTCTATGTCAAGAAAATGATCAACATTTATATCGTCTGCGCCATTCATGTCTACCATTCGGTACAGATGCTCTGCCGGGAAAACGGATTCCGGCAGATTGAAATGGACAACAAAATCTGGAACGGAAAAATCTGACGCTTGCAGCAGCCTTCCCACAAAAAAACAGCGCTGCCTTAAAAAGATAACCGAACAAAATATAAAAATTTTCTCCTATGTCCTAAGAATCCCCCGGCCGTCGAAATAAACAGTAACCATTGTATTCTAACCGTCCTTTTTCACTTCATTCTCGCGGAATAATAGAGTAACGGTAAAAAGAAAAACAAACGCTGTTCCTGATTGTTCTTTTTTAAAGCATAAAACAAACCTAAGAAAGCGCTTGTTTTTATTATAACAAAAAATACCGCCAAAGTCAATTCTTTCCTCTGGATTCATCTTCCCTTTAACAGGGAAATACGTTATAAATCCGATGTTCCGTCTTGCCGGGCAGCAGCCTACAAATCCAACTCTTTTATACAAGCCATTTCCCGATAAGATATCAATTCACGCCCGCTCATTTCCAACAACGTTTTTCTGTCCACCCATTGATAAGCAACCGTCTCTCCCTCCTGAAGAAGAACCGAATCCTTCGGACAATCCGCAGCATAAAAATAAATCACATAAAGAGTATGGTTCTGATCGTTTATGACCCGCCTGATTTCCTTTAAAGAAGAAGCAATCAAACCGGTTTCTTCTTTCAGCTCCCGGAGAGCGCCATGAAAAGCGTCTTCGCCCTGCAATGCAGAGCCGCCGGCAGTCAATTCCCACTTTCCGCCGAAAGGTTTCCGGAAATCCCGCTGCATAATCAGATAGCTTCCGTCAATATGCTTAACAATAATCTCGCAAACCAAATGATACACATTGTCGGGAATAGGCTCGCCCCGAATCAAGGTCTGATTCTTGATTCGGTTGAAAGATCTGTCATAAGCATCCCAAATTTCCATAAGAACCTCCTGTAAAAATGATATCGGCAGCCAAAAATCTGCCAAAATAAAGATCATTGATTCAAGAATCTACAATAAAAATTTTCGGAACAGTTAATCCGTTATTCCCTGTGGTGTAACATTCCGTTTGACAAAATAGATAATATAACGCCGGAAGAGGTTCGGATCGCAGTAGACGTCGAGACAGAAAAGCAAAAGGATCTCTATAAAATGCTTGCATGGATCGGATATAATACCGCGGCTCTTACGGGCGTAGCAATGAACGACCCGAAAAAATTCCCATCGCTTGAAGAAGCGTTTCCTACCCTATTTGAACAGAAAGAGCAGCAGGACTGGTGGAAAATGAAAGAAAGGATTGAGAAATTTGCAAATTTTAAAAATCAATCAAAAAGTACTACAGCTTTTTAAAATCAATAAAAAAAGTCCGTCTCCCCTGTTCTTTATAATATAGATTACCTCTGTCGCCAGATGAAAGCAGCCTATATTTCTTCGCTGTCATACGGCACGATTTTCTCGTACCATCGTCAAGAAGAAAGTTCACAAACAGAATCGGAATATAAGTTGAATAAGTATTCATCCACCATTTTTGATATTGTATAGGCTTACTCAAAACGACTGAATGACCTTTTTTCAACGGCAAAATAAACCGTAATGTATTAAGATATGTTAGTGGAATCAACCATATAAAACAAATAAGAAATACAAAAACACCAAAATATAAATAATCTTTTATTGGTTGACTTAAATTTTTGCCTAAAAAAATAATTAATATAACAATCAATATATATATTAAGACAAAAATCCACCCAAGCCAATTAAACTTTTTTTTCACAAAATCAACTCCAAACAATATAACCGAAAGGGGAAATAAAATATGCAGACACCAATTTTTGATGTCAACACAATGTTAAACGACTTAGCCTTATTTGATCAATCGGTCGTTAATTCCGCCGCCAATATGAAGATGAATTTCGACATGCAGACGGCTGGAATATCTCAAAGCTTTACAACATTATTTCAATCGTTTGACGAGACCGCCGCTATCAGCGCGGCAAACTTCAAATTAGCCTTTTGTTATTCGCTTTGTTCCCATGATTTCCGCACCGGAAAAAAGCAGTTATCCGGAACAGATATTCAGCCGAAGGACTGAAAAGCTTTTTTCTAAGAACAACTTATTATTTTTTATTGTACCATATTTTACTGAAAGAATCAACCCTTATCCGACTAATCATTATAAATACCTCATTTTCGGTTTTAATGATGTGCGAGAAATGGTCGACCAGTTCGCCGGTTTTTTCCAGCTCTTCTTTGGAAAGCTGCGAAAGGCGTTTTCCTGCGATCGTCTGTTTGAGTTGGTCAATCGTGTTTTGGATATCTTCGTTGTAAACCCCGGTGTTGCCGGTGTTGACTTCTTCTCCACCGTCGATTTTTTTATAGAACTCGCTCAGCCGTTCCAGCTGCTTTTTGTTGAAAACGCTGGTATTGTTCAGGAACGTCTGCATGAATTTCATGCTTTCTTTCTGTAAACCGTCTTTGACGTTTTTTGTCCCGTTTGGCTTGGTCAGCAGACGGTTGATCCTTTTCACCGTCGCCTGAATCCTCCGTATCTTTTTCTCCCGGTATTCCTTTTCAAAAACCTTCTTCTTATGTTCCTCTGCGGCGGCGCGTTTGTCCTTTTCTATGATGTCTTGGATCGGTTGCATCGCTTTCAGCTGCAATAACCGGCGTCCTACAAATTTGATTCTTAATTCCTTTTCTTTAATTTTTTCCTGAAGAGAAGAAATTTGTTCTTCCAGATGCCGGCGGTAATCTTGATCCAAAGCGGGGCGATATGTCTGATTGGAATCGACAGCTTCTTTATAATAGACATTTAATTCTTTATAGAGCTGATACAGTTCATTGCTTTCGTTTTTGATATTCTCGTTCTGTTTCTGATATTCTTTTATAAGCGCCCGCTCTTTCTTTCCGATCGCTGCGTCTTCCATTATGTGGGAAAGCCTTGTCCGCATGGGATTGGGATCAGCCTCTCGTTCCGAATATACAACGCTTTTAGACAAACTGTCCGAACCCCGGTTTTCTTTTAGGTTTTTCAGTACATCATCAGAAAATACGCTATTCGCTAAATTTTGGCTCTTGACAAAATTTAAAAAATCTGCTATACTAATAACAGAAGATGGCGAGGAACCCTCCGAGTTGGAGGTAATCCGGAGAACATTAAGTTGTTCAACATCTTCTTTTTTTATGCCTGATTTTTTTATCGCAGATAGAACATCATAATCGGTCAGTTTCCATGTTTTATTGTTTACAACAGAACGTACCAAATTGTAGGTATTTTCAGATTCTGCAAGACCCAAAAGGACATAGCCTCCTTTGGTTGTTTCTCTTGGAAGTAGTTCATTTACGACAATCGAAGTCTTTAAAATATCGCTGATAGATGAACAAATCTTGACATATTCCGCCCCATACCTTTCTGCTCCGTGACGAAAACTCTCACGAGTTATTAAGATATCAGCTTCAAGATCATCACAATATAAGTATGTCTGAGTGTCCGTATTCTTTGGATTTTTTCCTTGTTTTGCCCGTTTCATCATTTCCTGAACGAATAAGTTTCTGTCTTTAAGATATTTTTTCATATCAGAATCATGAATAGGTTTTAACTGCGTCACCTTCATATCCGGCTTTGCGGTCAGCACCTCATAGGAATATTCTCTTTCAGAATATTTCACAGATTGTTCGGAATTTTTTCCTCGGTTTTGCATATACTGATTATTGACATCAGAATCATTTTGTGATATACTGCTGTCAAATGAGACTCCGTCCGGCATGGGCTTCCTGCTTTCTGCATAGCCCTTGGGCTTCCTGCTTTCTGCATAGCCCTTCCGGGAGTCTCTTTTATTTTTTAATGATATAGATGTTTGCGTAAAATTAATAATATCATAGAGAACCATATTATTTTTGGGAGTGATTCCGATAATGACTTTTGCTGAATAATCATGATTTCCAACACGGAGTAAGATGTCTCCTCTTGCGAATTCTTTAAAATTATCCTTTCTTACGTGTTTTAAATCTTCATTGATATAATTGGTAGAAGCAAGAATAATTTCATCAAGGTTATTTGCACTTTTCAGTTTATCGGCATAAATATTATTTCCGCTTTTAAACATTCGTTTTGTATATTTTGAATTCATATACTCATTTCTGGTAACAGCGTTCACCTTGACCAGCCGTCCCTTGACCGGTATGCCGTTTGCAAATTTCCCGGAAATCGTATCTTTTACGGTCTTTACCCATTGGGATTTGGGTACGCCGTCAAGAATGTCCTCCTGAACCACAACAACCGGTTTGTTATCGGTCGTATAACGAATGCTGTATTGAGCGGAATCACCGCTTTGCACAAGCCCGCCGTTTTGGTAGTTCTGTGCTGCGTCAAGCAGGGCGGTTTCCCATTTCTGCAAGGCTTGCTTGTATACGTCAAGATTTGCAGTTAAGGCTTTCGATTCTGCGAATTGCGCGGTATCTCCCTCGGATGCGGTTTTGAATATTGCCCGGATTTTTTCAATTGCCCGGTCGATGGCTTCAATCTTTTCAGAAAGCCAGTTTAAGATCCGGTCGCCGAGCTTTGCATTCTGACGGTACAGTTTTTCCATCACGTCCGAATCGCCGAGCATGGTTTCGCAGGCGTTGGCGATCACCTCGCGGACGGCCTGTGTTTCACCGATCTTCAGGCTTTCCATTTTCTGCGCGACCAGGCCGTGGAAGGAATCTTCTCCGAAATCGATGTTCTGGATCATGAATTCCTGTAAATCCTGATACATCCGGGGCGACATTTTTTCAATAAAGTGGGTCAGTTCGTGCGACATGGCGCGGAGAATCGAAGCCTGTCCCTCTTTGGTCGTAAAGTTTGAAAGGCCGGCGTTGATATCAAGGATCATTTCGATTTTCCCGGTTTCTTCCCGGAAACTGATTTCGCCGTTCGCGCCGGATATCTTTCCGGTGACCGGGTCGATCATGCCGACGTTTTTGCCGTTTTCGTCCTGAAAATTCACAACATATTTCACATCAATGCCGATTTCCGAAGCGATAACCCTGCCCGCTTCGATCTCGGCCTTTTGTTTTTTTGTCAGCCTATTTCCGGTCTTTTTCACCCATGCGTCAACAACCGAAGTATCGACAGCTCCGCTTCTTGCTTTCGCGCCGCTTTCTTTGGCTTTGGCAGCCTTTTTCTTGATCGCCTCATGCGTTTGCTGAACATGGGTTCTTGAGTCTCTTATTACATAGAATAAAAAAAATCGACATTTTTGTAAAAAAATGTCGATTTTTATCTTGGTGGGCCATCAGGGACTCGAACCCCGGACCGGTCGGTTATGAGCCGAATGCTCTAACCAGCTGAGCTAATGGCCCGTGAAAGAAAAGACCATTAGCTGCAAAGCCGGCACGCAAAACCAACCGAACAAATGGTCCTTTACATATGGTGACCCGTAGGAGAATCGAACTCCTGTTTGCGGCGTGAGAGGCCGCCGTCTTGACCGCTTGACCAACGGGCCATATAAAAAGATAGAGTCGGCATCGACTTATCTTCCCGGGTCGTCGCCGACCAAGTA
>CAOJUB010000009.1 GCA_948443805.1 uncultured Clostridia bacterium
CATACATGAACCACAATTGGGTGTCGCCGTAGCTCTCCCGGATCAGGTTTCCGCCTTAATATTGAACCCCTCGATAATAAACCGACTCCTTTTTTCGGCTTTCTTCAAACCGTTCATATTCTTCTTCTGTAAAAGCGTCAAATTGAAAAAACTCTTTCACATTGCTATATGGCATTCTTTCTCCCAATTCGTTCATTATCTGTATATAGCACTTTTTTCAATATTTAATTTCATATAGTTCCCTCTTTTTAATTCCTTTTATAAAAGAATACGCCCCTTGCTTTCTCTCTTAATTTTACCGGAAAAAACATGGTTTGTCAATATTTTTTTCTTTTTTATACAATTTTTATTCTTTTTTCTCTGGTATTTTCACGTCTTGAAACAAATAGTACTCTTTTTTTCGGAATACTATGATCTGTACAAAAAAGATTATAAAATAAGCGCATTGAAGATGAAACAAACAAGCATATTATCTGAAAAAAAGGAGAAAACAATGATTGAGCAAGATACGATAAGGCTGCTGCGGGAATGCGACGCCGGAATCAAAATGGGGACGTCGTCCATCAACGATGTTCTGAATTATGTTCACAACGATACCTTTCGAAAATGTTTGACAGACTGCAGAAATGAACATGAAAAATTAAATACGGAAATACAGACGCTGCTGGATACCTTTCATGACGACGGCAAAGAACCAAACCCCATGGCGAAAAGCATGTCATGGATGAAAACGAACATGAAACTAACACTCAACGAATCTGACAAAACAGTTGCCGATCTGATTACCGACGGCTGTAATATGGGAGTAAAATCTCTCAGCCGATACCTGAATCAGTATGAAGCTGCCGATGAAAAAAGCAAAGAACTTACAAAACGTCTGATAAAATCAGAAGAAAAGCTGACGGTCGATATCCGGCCTTTCCTATAAAGATAAAAACCCATTGTCCGTATACAATGGGTTGTCTGCTGCCGAATTTATATTCGGAAAAGCAGCGGAACGAAGGAAGTCCGAGAAATTCCGGACTTTCTTTTTTGCATAAATTTCGTAGCAAGAACTTGTGGCAAGTAACACTATTTTTTTAGTAAAAAACATCATTTTCTGGAGAATAAATAATTTTTATTTCTGAAAAAAATTATTTAGCTCTCTGAAATTCTGGGCATAAAAAAGTGAAACAACGATCTCGCGCTGTTTCACAAAATGGTCCGTCCTGCGGGACTCGAACCCACCACCTTCAGAATCGGAATCTGACACTCTATCCAGATGAGCTAAGGACGGATATTTTTCTATTTTACCAAAGAAAAGCCCGTGTTTCTCTTCCTGTTTCCCTGCCGGACGAGAAACACGATACCGATTTGGTGGACGATAAGGGATTCGAACCCTCGACCTCTGCGTTGCGAACGCAGCGCTCTCCCAACTGAGCTAATCGCCCGAATCAAAAAGAAGGAAGAAACTCTGCAGTTTCTGTCACCGCAGAGTTTCTGGTGAAGATGAGTGGGCTCGAACCACCGACCCCCTGCATGTCAAGCAGATACTCTAACCAGCTGAGCTACACCTTCCTATCCAACGCTGACAGAAATCAATCAAAAATTCCCGAAAGCTTAATTATTATACACAAAAAAGGCCGAAATGTCAAGGGTAAAAAAAAGAAAAGCGGGAAATTTTACAAATTTGTTGATTTCATAAACAAATACAAAACAGAAACACGAAAGCTTTCGTTATCCGTTCATATCTATTTCGTACGCATTATCTATCAAAATATAATTTACTCCGGCTTTCCGAGCCTGCTCCAATCTATGAGCATTCTCTGCCAAAACGCTTTCTAAAGTGCAATCATCATCGCCGAAACGATTTTCAATAATGCTCGCATATCGCTTGATATCGTGAAAATGCTCTTTGATATATTTCTCGCTCATAACCAGGCAATAGTATTTTATATTTTCAAGATATTCTTTTGCAAAATCCTTTCCCCAGTCAAATGGAATATAGCATCCCTCAACAATAAGATTTTGCCGGTTCTCTATGGCTGTTTTTATCATTTCGCGCACAATAGGCCATAAATATGCCGTAAGAGCAGCTTCATTGCTCTTTGCAGTAAGTCCGGTATTTCCGCTTCGAATCAAACCCATTTTCAAATGGTCTATTGATAAATAGGGATATTGATATTTTTCAAGCATTTTTTGAGCAAGAACCGTCTTGCCGGTATGAGATGCGCCTGTTATTAAAAGAACCATTTCTGCGATCGCCTCCGGCGTTTACCAATTCTTCTTCCCTGCGTATGCCATCTAACAGGCGGCCCGCGTTTCCTGCGCCGCTGTGCTTCTTTCCGCTTTTATTTTTCTCCCCAAAAACAGAGCCGGCATGACCAAACCGCTTCTTTTATGTATTCCGGTCAACCACCTTCATTTGTTTCAGGTTTCCGATTTTTTTCGCCCGCTGATCCAGTTCGGCAAGAATATCCTCAAGAGGAAGTTCTTTTTCCGCCGCCATTACCAACAAATGATACACCAGGTCACAAATCTCGCCGGTCAACGCCTGTCGATCCTCCTCTTTGGCGGCAATAATCGTTTCGGCACACTCTTCGCCGACTTTTTTCAGGATTTTATTTAAACCCTTATCAAAAAGATAACAGGTATATGAACCTTCTGCCGGATTTTGTTTCCGGTCAAGAATTACCTGATATAAATCATTCAAAACTTTGTCGTTCATCATTTTATTTCTCCTCCTGATAAATCGTTTTAAAAAAGCAGCTTCTGTTTCCGGTATGGCAGGCCGCCCCCACCTGCTCAACCGAAATCAGCAGAGTGTCATTATCACAATCGGCCTTTATACTTTTTACATACTGCAAATGGCCTGAAGTCGCGCCTTTATTCCACAACTCCTGACGGCTCCGACTGTAAAACCAAGTCATTTTTGTTTCCAGGGTTTTCTGATAACTTTCCCGATTCATATAGGCCAGCATCAAAACTTCTCCGTTTTTAACATCGGTAATGATAGCGGGAATCAGGTCGCTTTTTGCAAAAAGCTCTTCGACAGTAACTTGTTCCATTTTTCAAGACTCCTTCTCAAATCAATAAAGAATTTTCCTCCCGCACCGGAATCTTTTCCGCGCGTAAATATTCTTTTACTTGAGGAACCGTTAAAATTCCGAAATGGAAAAGCGATGCAACCAGAGCCGCCGAAGCCTCGGTTTTTTGAAATACTTCGGAAAAATCCTCTAATTTTCCGCATCCGCCGGAAGCAATTACCGGGATATGAACCGCTTCGGAGATTATCTTTGTAATCTCAATGTCAAATCCGTTTTTGGTTCCGTCTGCATCCATCGATGTAAGCAAAATTTCCCCGGCGCCGAGCCTTTCCGCTTCCAGCGCCCATGTCAGCGCGTCAAGGCCGGTATCGATCCGTCCGCCGTTTACCACAACATGAAATGCCCCGTCGATTCTTTTGGTATCGATTGCAACGACAACACACTGGCTGCCAAATTTATCTGCCGCTGCACCGATCAGCGACTTATCCCTGACGGCCGCAGAATTCAGAGACACTTTATCCGCTCCGGCATTCAGAACCGTCCGGATATCCTCAACCGACCGAAGACCGCCGCCGACAGTGACGGGAATAAACGCTTCCTCCGCCGTCCGCTCAATCACATCAACGATATTTTTTCTTCCCTCATGCGTCGCGGCAATATCCAGGAATACAATTTCATCCGCGCCCATTCTGTTATATTCTTTCGCCGCTTCTACCGGATCGCCAGCGTCGATGAGATCAACAAAATTAACGCCTTTTACCACACGACCGTCACTGGAGATATCCAAACACGGTATAATCCTTTTTGCAAGCATACAATTTCCAACCTATCTTCATCCGATCCAACGATCAAACTCATCCGAACCGGCTTTTATAATATTTCCGAAAGCGAAAGCGTTCCCGCATACAGTGACTTCCCGCATATCGCCCCATACAGTCCCATCTTTTTCAGGCGATCAATATGACTCTTATCCCGGATTCCGCCAGAAGCGGTAATATCCATCGAAACAGCATTCTGCAAAACCGACAAATGATCAAAATTAGGGCCCTGCAGCGTCCCATCGGTCGCGATATCCGTATAGATCAAATGACGCAAACCGATTTGTTCCATTTCTCTGGCAAAATCAACATAATGCACCTGACTGGTCTCCAGCCACCCTTCAGCACAGACCATGCCGTCTTTGGCGTCAATACCGACGGAAATCAGCGAACCAAACGTCTGAACCGCCTGACGGACGAACCCCGGGTCACGCAGAGCGGCAGAACCGAGAATCACGCGGGAAATTCCGCTTTTTTCATAAAGCTCTATATCTTTCATGGTTCGGATACCGCCGCCGACCTCACAGAACAAACCGGTCTGCCGGCAAATCTCTGCAATAATCGAATCATTTACCGGTTTTTTTTCAAGCGAACCGTCAAGGTCGACAAGATGAAGACAGTCGGCGCCCTGTTCCTTAAAATTCAGAGCAGAAGCAAGCGGACTTTCATAAACGGTTTCAGCAGTAGAAAATTCGCCCCGCAAAAGCCGTACGCAACGGCCGTCTTTAATATCTACCGCAGGAAATATTTTCATCCGGCATGCCTCCCGTAATCACAAAAATTTTTCAGCATTTTCAAACCGGTCTCCCCGCTTTTTTCCGGATGAAACTGCGTGCCGAACACGTGTCCCCGGCAAACAGCCGCTGTAATCGGCTGCCCGTAATCAGAAACCGCAACAATATTTTCAGGAGCAGTCTTTGCCCCGTATGAATGAACAAAATAAACATATTCGCCCCCGGAAAGTCCCTCGGTCAGGGGACATTTATTTTGATATTCCAGGGAATTCCATCCCATATGCGGAATTTTCAGACCGGCAGAAAAAGAGAGTTTTTCCACAGTTCCGGGAATCAGCCCCAATCCCTCACAGGTTTCAAATTCCAGCCCCGTTTCAAAAAGCAGCTGCATTCCCAGACAAATACCGAGAAAGGGCTTGTTGTCCGCTTCTTCTTTTAAGAAATCAAAAAGCTCCGCCCTTTTTAAGGAACGAACCGCATCGGGAAACGCACCGACGCCGGGAAGAACAACCGCACCGCAGTTCCGAATCTGATCTTTCTGCGAGGTGACGCAAACATCTTCTCCAATATAACAAAGCGCTTTAGAAACCGATTTCAGATTTCCCGCGCCATAATCAACGACAGCAATCTTCATTCCAAAGCTCCCTTAGCGCTGAGAACGCCGCCGTCAGAGGAAAAAGAAACCGATTCTTTCAACGCATGGGCAAACGCTTTAAACAGCGCTTCGATCCCATGATGCGTATTCTCGCCGTAAAGAAGGGAAAGATGGAGCGTAAGTCCGGCGTTAAAAGCAACAGCACGGAAAAATTCCTTGACCATACAACTGTCCATATCGCCGACCCTTCCATCGGAAAAATCAGCGGAGAAAACAAGAAACGGGCGGCCGCTGACATCGATAACCGCTCGGGCAAGCGCTTCGTCCATCGGAATCAGCGAATCTCCGTACCGGAGAATACCGGCTTTTTCACCAAGCGCTTCTCCAAGCGCTTTGCCGAGAACAATACCGATATCTTCAATCGTATGATGGCAGTCGACCTGAAGGTCGCCGGTGCAGTCAAGAGACAAATCAAACCCGGAATGCACAGCAAAAGAATTCAGCATATGATCGAAAAATCCAATCCCGCTCCCGCCTTTAAAATTCCCGGTTCCGTCAAGGTTTAACGTAAGAAAAATATCTGTTTCCTTGGTTTTTCTTGCTACTGTAGAAGTTCTCATTCCAAAACCGCTTCCTTTCCCTGTTGTATGATCTGTTTCAATGCCCGCAGCAGCTGTCTGTTTTCCTCAGCCGTACCGGCGGTGATACGGAGATACTGCCCGTTCAGGCACCGGATAACAATATTCCGTTCCAGCAACGCCTGATAATATGCAGACGCTTTTTCTGTTTTTATGTAAACGAAATTGGCATTTGAAGAATAAATCTGAAAATCACTGCCGGAAAAAACCTGCAAGGAAGATTCCAATTGTTTTCGGCCGTCAACGATGGTTTCGCTGATTTTTTGCAGATATGCGCCGTTTTCAAAAAGGACAGCAGCGGCAGCCTGCGAAAGAGAATTCAGATTATACGGAGATTTTGCTTTTTTTATCGCCGCAATATTTTCGGCAGCCGAAACGGCAAATCCCACGCGACCGGCGGCAAAACCGATATTTTTCGACATTGTTTTCAAGATGATCAGATTTGGATACCGGTTGATTTCAGACAACAGACTTCCCGAAGAAAAATCCATATACGCTTCGTCAACGCAAACAGTGCAGTCCGTATTTTCCAGAAGACGGCAAAGATCGGATTCCGAAACCTGAAGCCCGGTCGGATTACAGGGATTGGAAAAAATAAAAAAGGAGATTTGATGTTCCTGAATATACCGGCAGACCGCATCGGCATCGAACGTTAAATCCTCTTCTTTAGAAAAAACATCCACCTTTCGGCCATAAGTTTCACAGTAGATCCGATACATCGAGAAATCCGGCTGTAAAACAAGAACACGGTCTTTTTCACCCAGAACGCCGCCGAAAATCACCGACAAAAGTTCGTCCGATCCGTTTCCGGCCACCACCGTTTCCGGCGCTACGCTATAATAGGAAGCAAAAGCCCGGCAAAGTTTTATTGCGTCCGGATCGGGATACCGGTTAAAATCAACTGCGGCAACCGCCTCCAGCATTTTTTTCCGGATATCTTCCGGAAGTTCATAACCCGACTCATTTGCATCCAGACGAATCTGACCGGCATACGGAAAAGGCGTGTACGCTTCAACTGAAGCGAGCTTTTCACCGAATTTCATTTTCAAACCTCACCTTCACCGACTGTGCATGCGCGGTCAGCCCTTCGGCTTCGGCAATTTTAATAACATCCTCTGAAACTTTTTCCAGAGCCTCTCGGGTATAGTAAATATAAGAAGATTTTTTCACAAAACAATCCACCGAAAGCGGTGAGAAAAAGCGGGCGGTTCCCGATGTGGGAAGGACATGATTCGGTCCGGCAAAATAATCGCCTAACGGTTCGGGCGCGTTTTCCCCCATAAATACCGATCCGGCATTTTCCACAGCGTCCAGATAATCGAAAGGATTCTTCACCATCAGTTCCAGATGTTCCGGTGCAAAAAGATTCGCCAAATCAAGCTGCTTTTCGACCGAATCACAAACCACAATTGCAGAAGCGCCCGAAATTGCCTGTCCGGCGATCTCTTTCCGGGAAAGAAGCAATAACTGTTTTTCCAGTTCATCCGCCGTCTTTTCCGCCTGACTGTCGGAACGGCAAAGCAAAATAGAAGATGCCAGCGTATCATGCTCCGCCTGAGAAAGCATATCCGCCGCAAGGTAACGCGGTTTGGCGCTGTCATCGGCAAGAATCAGAATTTCCGATGGACCGGCAATCATATCGATATCGACCGATCCGTACAAAAGCCGTTTGGCCGTCGCCACATAAATATTCCCCGGCCCGACGATTTTATCGACCTTCGGAAGTGTCTCAGTTCCCAGACAAACCCCGGCAACACCCTGAGCTCCGCCGACCGAAAAAACCCGGTCAACGCCTGCGATATATGCCGCGGCAAGAATATTCGTATCCACCTGTCCATTTTTGGCAGGCGGCGTAATCATTACAATCTCTTTCACGCCGGCAACCTTTGCGGGAATCGCGTTCATCAAAACCGACGAAGGATAGGCGGCCGTTCCGCCCGGGACATACAGCCCGACGCGGTGCAGCCCCCGAACCCGCTGTCCGATAAACACACCTTCCCGGGTCATAGAATATCCGTTCTGTTTCTGTTTTTCATGGTAGGCAAAAATATTTTCCGCGGCGCGGGAAAGAGAATCACGGATCGAACACGCTTCATAGGCCTTTTTTAACGCTTCTTTCGGCACTTCAAAAGAAGAAAGCGACACCTTGTCAAATTTTTCGGTATACGCCCGAATGGCCTCGTCTCCGTGCTGCCGGACCTGATCAATAATTTCCGTAACAGAAAGAACCACCGCATCTTCTA
The DNA here is from genome assembly GCA_948443805.1 of uncultured Clostridia bacterium. Taxonomy (GTDB): domain Bacteria; phylum Bacillota; class Clostridia; order Oscillospirales; family UBA644; genus CAOJUB01. Next base: position 8,055 of record CAOJUB010000009.1, read on the forward strand.
CTTCGCGGCTCCGCTGTTTCAGCTGCTCTATCAGTTCAAATTCTTTCTTTCCGTCTGCTTTTATAATTTTGACGGTTCGGTTCATATGCGACACCTTTCTTTCTGAAAACCGGGCGTTAAAGCCCCAGTTTTTTTATAACAGAATCTATTTTATTATTTTTCATTTTCATCGAAGCAATGTTTACAATCAGCCTTGCGGAAATTTCACAGATATTTTCCAGAACCTCCAGCCCGTTTTCCTTTAACGTTGTCCCGGTTTCAACAATGTCCACAATTCCATCGGCAAAACCAAGAAGGGGCGCGATTTCTACCGAACCCTCAATTTTGATGATTTCAATATCTTTCTGTTTTCCGGCAAAAAATTCCCGGGCGATATTTTCAAATTTCGTAGCGATTACCTTTTTCCCGTATCCGTGATAGAACTGTTCCGGATTTTGCAGATATTCCGCCTTGGCGGCAAGAGCCATCCGGCATTTTCCGAAACCAAGGTCGGCGACTTCATAGAAACTCTTTCCATGTTCCATAATCGTGTCTTTCCCGACAATACCCAAATCACAAAAACCATGTTCTACATACGTAATCACGTCATACGGTTTGACCAACAAAACCTCCGCAACAATGCTATTCCCGAAATCCAGCGGGAACACCAGTTTTCTTCCCTTATCACGAAGATTGGCGCAGTCAACGCCGTGCTCCTCAAAAAGTGCAATGGTGTTTTTTTCCAGCCGTCCTTTTGTCAAAGCAATACGCAGGGGAGCATCATTCTTTTCGTTATACATTTTCTATCCTCCTGCTCCCTTTTGTAATATAGCAAATGTCGCGGATTCCCCGTTTTTCTGCTTCGCAGCGCGCTTCTTCCCTAGCCTCTCCGCAGAAAAACAAAACGGTTTTCCCCGCGCCGTTCACCTCTTCGGCAAAATCCAGTGCCTGCCGGTGACAGCCCGCTTCGTAATACACCAGATAATCGGGAACCGATTTTTCAGAAGACGCCGCTTTTAAAATATCAAACGCATGTTCAATAAAAATCCCGAAACCTACCGCAGGAAACGGCCGTCCGTAATTTACCAGCAGATTATCATACCGGCCGCCCGACAGCATTGTCTGACCGGAACCGGAAACATAGCCCCGGAAAATAATCCCGGTATAATAATCCAACCGGTGAACCAGGCCAAGGTCAAAGCAGATCGAATCCCCGCATCCGTTTTCTGCAAGAATATCGTAAATTTTCCGCAGATAACAAAGAATTTCATCCACCCGCGAATTTTGAACCAGCGCCGAATAAGAATCCAAAACCGAAACATCGCCGAACATACGGGGCAGCAATTTGATTGCTTCGGGAAGTTCCATCGCCTGTATCGCGGCAAAATTTTTCTGCTCAATAAATTCCCGCGCCTTCAAAGCGGTCTGCTCGTCAATCTGAAATTCTTCCATCAAAACGCCGAACAGTTTCCCATGGCCAAGCTCGATCCGGAATTTTCCATCGAAAAATTCTTTTTGGCTCTTCACCGCCAAAGTAAGAATTTCAATATCGGCGCGAATATCGTCAGCGCCGATCAACTCCACCCCACACTGAGAACCTTCAATCTGCATAGCCGATGCGTTAAAAACCTTCTGATCATAGCAAAGCCGGTAAGGCGCCGGATAGTGATCCAGCTTGGAAGCGACAACTCGGGCAATCGGCATTGTGCAGTCGGCGCGAAGAGCCAGCAGGCGGTTTTTTTCATCGGTCAGTTTATAAATATCTTCAATGTTGACCATGCCGTCGATACTGCCGCCGGAAAAAACATTTAAAAATTCAAGTTCGGGCGTCATAATCTCATCATAGCCCCATTTGCGGAATAAACTCAGATACCGGGTAGAAATGCTCCGCTTTAATTCGCACTCTCCGAAAATAAAATCCCGGGTTCCATCCTTAATCGCCGTTTTCCAATCTTTCATCCGTTTCTTCCCTTCTTTTTATCCGCCGCACAAGATTTCCACATCATAACGAAAATACAAAAACACGGTATGGTGCAAAACGAACCGCTTTAGCACTTTATCGCTTTATTTAAGTAAAATAATTATACAGGAAAACTTCTGCCTTGTCAACAGAGTTTTCAAAATGTTCAATTATACGGTTTTAAAGAAATTTCCGCTTTTCAAGTAAAGCAATCTCTTCACCGATCACCGCGCGGATCTCGCTCTCCGGAACCTTTTTTGTTATTTTACCTTCTTTAAAAATCATATATTCCCCTTTGGCGCCGGTCACCCCAAAATCGCAGCCTCGCGCTTCTCCCGGGCCATTCACCACACAGCCCATCACCGCAATGCGCATCGGCGTTTTCACCTGCTGGAAATTTGTTTCTATGTATTCGGCAAGAGAAAGCGTATCGGCGGTTGTTCTTCCGCAGGTGGGGCAGGAAACGACCTCAATCCCTTCCCGCCGAAGCCCGATCGCTTTGAGCAAATCTTTCGCCGCACGGATTTCCGCAACCGGATCGGCCGTCAGAGAAACCCGGATGGTATCCCCGATCCCGTCAAGAAGCAACGAACCGATCCCGACAGCAGATTTCAGCAAACCGAGCGACGGCGTACCGGCTTCGGTAACGCCGACATGCAGCGGATAAGAAAAATCTTTGTTCCGGACAAAAAGCCGATAGCTTTCCACCATCGTTTTCACCTCGGAGGATTTCATGGACACAACGATATTGCTGAAACCGGCGTCTTCAAGCATGACGGTATTCATAAACGCGCTTTCTGCAATAGCTCTTGCATTCGGGGTACGATACCGCTCGAGCAGACTTTTTTCAAGCGAACCGCCGTTTACGCCGACACGGATTGGAATCCCCGCCCGCTGCGCCGCGTGAGCGACCTCATAAACCTGCTCTCTTCCACCGATATTTCCCGGATTAATCCGAATCTTGTCCGCACCGGAATCAATAGAGGCAAGCGCTAAGCGGTAATCAAAATGGATATCGGCGACAAGCGGAATGCGAAGGGCGTTTTTCAGTTTTTTCAATCCTGAGGCAGATTCCTGATCGGGAACCGATACGCGAAGGATCTCACACCCGGCTTCCTGCAAAGCCAACGCCTGTTCTTCCAATTCGCCGTACCGGGAAAAAGGAATATTGCACATAGACTGAATCGCGACGGGATAGCCGCCGCCGATCGTAACCGAACCGATTTTTACTTTCTTTCTCATACTATTCTCCGTTCTGAAAAATGGCCGCTTCCCTGCTCCTTAAGAAACAGGGAAGAAAATATCCTTAAAAGTAATCAGAATCATCAGCGAAAAAAGAAGGATAATTCCCGTAAAATGAATGGCGGCTTCAATCTTTTTACTCACCGGTTTTCTTCGGATCAGTTCAATCAGTAAAAACAGAATCCGTCCGCCGTCAAGCGCCGGCAAAGGAAGGATATTAACGACAGCCAGATTCACTGAAATCAAGGCAACCAAATAGAACAAGGTATACGCGCCGGTAGACGCTGCCTGTGCAATCACATTCGACGTGCCGACCGGGCCGGAAAGATACTGCGCCGAAACACGACCGGTAAGGATATCAAACAGCGTTCCGTAAACGGTTTTTACAAAGGAACCCGTCTGAAAAAACGCATTTTTCAAAACGGTTCCCACATTTTTATCTTCCGCGTAAACCTTAAAATCGAAATCGATCACCGAAAGATTTTCCGCTGCCTCAAAGGTCGGGAACTTCACGCCGGCCAGCGTTATCTTTTCTCCGTCCCGGAGAACCTCCAAGTCAACGGTATCCGTATTGTAGCACCGGGTAAAGGCTGCGGAAAGATCGGAATAACTGTTGACTTTCATACCATTGATGCGTACAATCTCATCGCCGGTTTCCAAACCGTACTGACAGGAAACCGCCCCCTCGGAAAATTCCGCAACGGTATGCGACGGCAATTTCGGCATGAACGAAACAAGAAAAACAGTAATAATAAAACCGAGCAGCAAATTCATCGCAACACCCGCAACGGTAACCAACATTCTCGCCCAAACCGGTTTTTTATCAAAAGAATTCGGAGAATCCGATTCCTCGTCTTCTCCCGCCATACTGACAAACCCGCCGATCGGAAGCAACCGAAGCGTGTAAGCTGTTCCGCTTTTCTTACTGACTTTTTGCAATAATTTTGGTCCCATACCAAGAGAAAATTCCAAAATTTCAATCCGGACAGCTCTGGCAGCAAGAAAATGACCCAATTCATGGATAAAAATTAAAGCGCCGAGTACCAGCACGGTATAAATAATTTGAAGAACAATATTCATAACATCTTTTTCTCCCTTATTTTCCTGTCGGTTAACAAAATATCCTCTAACGAAGGCTGGCTGATAATCTCTGTCCGGTTCAATACATCTTCCACAGAATCGGCAATTTCCAAAAAGCCGATTTCATCCCGCAGGAATTTTTCAACGGCAACTTCATTCGCCGCGTTCAAAACCGTCGGCGCCGTTCCCCCTGTACGAACCGCCTGCCTCGCCAAAGTTAATGCTTTAAAAGTCACCGGATCAGGCGAATAAAACGACAGCCGGGAAAGTGCGGCAAGATCCAGCGGCTTGGCCGGCGATTCCGTCCGGTTCGGATAGGTCAGCCCATACTGGATCGGAACCCGCATATCCGGAACGCCCAACTGCGCAATCGTTGAAAAATCTTCATATTCAATCATTGAATGAATAATGCTCTCCCTGTGAACCAGCACATCAATACGGTCTTCCGACAAACCGAAAAGCCGGACAGCCTCAATAATTTCCAGACCTTTATTCATCAGCGTGGCGGAATCCACCGTAATTTTCGGTCCCATTTTCCAACTCGGATGTTTCAAGGCGTCTTCTTTTTTTATTGTGCGCAAATTTTCCCAATTCATACCAAAAAAAGGCCCGCCTGAAGCCGTAAGAATAATTCTTCGAACCGCCTTATTGCCGCCCTGCAAACATTGGAAAATTGCCGAATGCTCGCTGTCAAGCGGTAATATCCGGCAATGCTTTTCCCGGGCAAGCCGCATCACCTGCTCCCCTGCTGAAACAATCGTCTCTTTATTGGCAAGCGCAACGTCAATCCCTCTGGAAAGCAGCTCTGCTGTTGGCTCCAGCCCGGCAATTCCAACAATACCGTTTACACACAAATCGCACTCGGCGTTCCGGCACAGATAAAAAAGTCCTTCTCTTCCGGAAAGGACTTTGGTTTTTACATCCGGCGGAAGTCGGTTTTCCAGCTCTTTTGCAGCTTCCGGATCAACAACCGCTGCAAATTCCGGCAAGAATTCCGAAATCAACCGTTCTGCAAAATCGATACTCCGGTAAACCGAAAAACCGGAAAGAGTATAAGCGTATTCTGTATCTTTCAAATGACGCAGAACTTCTACAGTTTGCGTACCGATAGAACCGCTTGCGCCCAGAAGCAAAAGATTTTTCATCATAAAAATTCCTTTAAAAAAAGATTGGATAGTGCACGACCAGCAGATAAAAAGCCGGGGCGGCGAAGACGACGCTGTCGAACCGATCCATGATACCGCCATGACCGGGAATAATATTGCCGAAATCCTTAATATTAAAATTCCGTTTAATAACAGAAGCTATCAAATCACCGACAATAGAAAGTATGCTGCAGAGAAGGGCGCAGACAAACAGCCAGACATAATTGACGGAAAGCGCTGGATCAAACAGATCCAGAATATAAGCAATACAAAAAGAAATCACAAGAGCAGAAGCAACGCCTCCGACAGAGCCTTCCACCGTTTTTTTCGGAGAAATTACCGGCGCCAGTTTATACCGGCCGAATAGCCTTCCGAAAACATAACCGCCGACATCGGTAGCCCAAGGCAGAAGAAAAACAAGAATCAAATTGTAAAGCCCGTTAGGAAGATCCCGGGAATACAAAATCGTGGAAAAAAACATCGGTATAATCAGAGACAGAAGAAATATAACGCTCAAATGTTCCAAGCTGAATTTTTTATGCCAGATTAAAAGAGAAATGAATAAAACCATGGCAAACAAAAACACTCCGGCAGAAAAAGAAGTTCTTAATTTTTCCGGAGTGTAATGAGTAAAAGGAACAATCACAGCAAACAAAAGAGAGATCACGATCAAAGACTTACTCTCCACATATTTCGTCGCTACCAGTACTTCATAAAGAGCCGCTGCAGAAAGAAGCGAAATCACAAAACTCATAAATAAAGGGACATCTGAGAAAATAAATAACAAAATCAGAAGAAACACCAGTACGATTGAGGAAAGAACTCTTGTCTTCAAATCACACACCACCCGTTAAAAATTACACGCCCCCGAATCTGCGGGACCGGGATGAATAAGCTGTCAAAGCCTCGTTAAAAGACTTCGGAGAAAAATCCGGCCATAATGTCGCTGTCGAATAAAATTCCGAATAAGAGGATTCCCACATCAGAAAATTCGAAAGCCGCATTTCTCCGCCGGTCCGGATAATCAAATCCGGGTCAGGCTGCCCGGCAAAATATAAATAGGAAGAAAGCGCCTTTTCGTCGATCTGTTTCCCCGGATTTTCTGAGATAAACCGGTTCACAGCATGAACAATTTCATCTTTTCCGCCGTAATTAAAAGCAATATTTACATGCGTACGGATCTCCGGTTTCGAACGGCAAAACGCTTCGGAAACCGCAATCTTTTCTCTCATTTCCTCTGAAAGCGGCGTAAGATCGCCCAGAAAACGGATCGCGGCGTAGCGGTAAACCGGATTATCCTCCCGAAGCCGGGAAACCAAACGATCCAAATAAGAGTTCAATAAATTTAACAATCCGGAAACTTCTGATTCCGGCCGTTTCCAATTCTCAGTGGAAAACGCATATAACGTTAAATATTCCAAACCGATCTTACAGGAATATTCGATAATTTTTTCTGTTGTTCTCACACCGGCCACATGCCCGGCACTCCTCGGAAGCGCTCTTTTTTTCGCCCAACGTCCATTGCCGTCCATAATAATGGCGGCGTGACGGAGCGGCAGCGTTCCGGTTGTCATCTCTGCCATATTAAAAACCTTTTCATTTTAAAATAAAAATCGCAGACAAAAGGTGCTGGCTCCGGGGAATTACAAAAAAACAAAGCTATCCATGTCTGCAGTTCCAACAAAACTTCCGCGGATGTTCTGGCAGATACGGACTGCCGGAACATCCGAAACGAACCTTTTTTATACCGAGAGAATTTCCTTTTCCTTTTCAGAAACAAGAGCATCGATTTCTTTCACATACTGATCGGTACCGTCCTGAATATCTTTTTCGGCGGATTTCAGATCGTCTTCGGTAATCTCGCCTTTTTTCTTATCGGCTTTAAACTTTTCAAGCGCGTCTCTCCGGATATTTCGAAGAGCAACTTTTGCTTCTTCGCCGGTTTTATGAATACTTTTTACAATTTCTTTTCTTCTCTCCTCCGTCAGCGGCGGAAAGACAAGGCGGATTACTTTCCCGTCGTTTTGAGGATTGATGCCAAGATCCGATGCCTGAATCGCTTTTTCTATTTCCTTCAAGATAGACATGTCATACGGCTGAATCACCAAAATCCGGGCTTCCGGATTGGAGATACTCGCCATTTGATTCACAGGCGTTACTGCGCCGTAATAATCCACTGAAATTTTATCCAAGACAGCCGCATTCGCAACACCGGCACGAATCTGCGAAAACTCACGGGCAAGAGCCGCGGAAGTTTTTTTCATTTTTTCCTCTATTTCTTTATATTGCGGTTTCATCGTTTTCATACCTCCGTTTTATCTTTTATCAAAAATTATTCCTCGTTTTCAAGAAGTGTTCCCACCGAATCGTTGCCGGAAACAGCTTTTACAATATTGCTGCCGTCGCCCAATTCGAATAAAAGGACTTTTAAGGCATTATCCCGGCACATAGCCGCCGCAGCAGCATCAATGACCTTTAAATCCCGGCGAAGAAGTTCTGCGTAAGAAATTGTTGACAATTTTACCGCCGAAGGGTCTTTTTTCGGATCTGCAGTATAGACGCCATCGATATTTTTTGCCAGAAGAGCCACATCGACACCCAGTTCAACGGCACGAAGCACCGCGCCGGTATCCGTAGTAAAATAAGGATTCCCCGTACCGCCGCCTAAAAGAACCACTCTTCCCTTTTTCAAATGAGAAACAGCTTTTTCCCGGCAATACGTTTCGGCAAACTTCTCCATCGGCACCGCAGACATTGCACGGGCGTCAACGCCAATCCGAAGGAAGGTATCCTGCAAAGCAAGCACATTCATCATCGTTGCCATCATTCCCATATTGTCTGCACGGAACTGCTCCATTTCATTGCCGTTCCGTCCGCGCCAAAAATTCCCCGCGCCGACGACCACAGCAACCTGGCATCCCATCTCGCAGCATTTTTTGATCTGAGAACACACGCCTTCAAGCACTCCGAAATCCAAACCGTGCCCACATTCTCCGGCTAACGCTTCACCGCTGATTTTAACCAGAATTCGTTCATATTTCAGCTGATTCATAATTCTTCCTTTCATCTTGTCATACCGCCAGAAAAACAAATTTTATTCGAAATAAGCGAAACGCTTTTTTATAACATGAATTTCGCGCCGAAAAAAGCGGGCATCCGGAACGGATTTTTAACCGAACGGTTGAAACGCTTTTTTCCCAAGAACAGCTTGCTGTTCTTTATTATACCATGAAGCAAAAATGTTTGCTTCATGCAAATAGTATTTGCATTGGCATTCTTTGCGACGTGATTCAATATCGCAGCCGTGCTCCGCACGGAGTGGCAAAGCCACAAAGTCTTGCTATGCAAGGCTTTCTGCGTATATTATACCATAGTTCTCTATTTTTGTCAATCTTTTTTTCCGGTGAATTCTTTCACAAAAGACAAAAAAGAAAAGGCGGCCAATGGCCGCCTTTTCTTTTTATTTCCATCTCGGTTCAATCGTATCGATATTATAATACATCTTCATGGGATTTGCCGTAATTTCGGCCGTTGCCGGAATCGAAGGATCGCCGACTGAAGCATTGTATTTCTTCAGGATATTGTAGAACGCTTCATACCTTGCAGTATAAGCAGCCTTCTGTTCCTCTGTACCGTTTTCATACTGCGCTTCATACTGTCCGCACAGCGCAAGGAATTCCATATGGCTGCTTGCCAGCTCGATCAAACGCTGCTGATCCGAATTGTTCGCCATTGCAAGCGCTTTATCAAACAGTTCACGCATCTTTTCATAATTCTCCGCGTAATATTTCACGCTGAGAACCTCCTGCGGCTGCGAGAAGTTACTCAACCAGCATCCAAGCTGATCGCCGGCTTCAATCCACATATCCATATACTCCAGCAGATAACGCCAGCCGTCGCCGTAAGTCATGCGATAATATTCTTCAATCAGAAGCTGATAATTTTCCTCTGACATATACGGATTCCACAGACAGTTTGAAATCAGATAACTGTGCGCTTTTTCCAGACCTTTGAAGTCCGAAGCGCTCTGCGATTCCGCATAAATACCGTCGCATCCGTTTTCCGCAAACCAGAAGAAATCGTAATGAATATTGTAAGTTGTGGACAGCGGTGCAAGATACGCATAATAGTTTGTGCTGTAATACCATGCGTAAATTTCGGAACATTGATCCGACCATTTCTGGAAATATTTCGAATCATCCTTATTTTGGAAACGTTTATCGCCTCCCGTTCCGCCGGAAGAACAAGCCGAGCCGTCAAAACGATGGTTGTTGCAGCCGTTCCAGCAGTAACAGAGAACCACGTTGTCACGTAGCGCCGTTACCGTTGGCTTTCTCGCTTCCGTTCCGTAGGCAATCGTAAAGATCGTCATTTCGGGATGCGTATCTTCCAGCCATTCCGCCACTTTATTGACGAAACGAACCAATGTGCCGGAGATACTTCCCTCTTCCCGATTTACGTTCGTACAGGAATTTCCGCGTCCCGAACAAGTATGATATTCTTCATTATCGTTCCATGCAACCGTCAGCTGCTGCATACCGGGTTCGCCGGGAACATAACCCATCTTCAGGCGGCGCTGGATTTCTTCCTCCGCCTTGCGGATAAATTCTTCGTAGTTCGCCTCTTTTGTCAGACAGGGCTGGGTATTCTCATAAATATCCTTGCCAAGCGTTCCGCGGGAAGAATCGTTCTGCTCAAAATATTCCGTAATCAAACTGTAGAAAGAATGAGCGTGCCAGAACATGGTTCCAACCGCATCGCCGTAATTCGAATTGTTCACCTTCTGCAGCTCGGTTGCATTCAGTTTTCTCGGCGCATAATAATAGTCTTCAATCTCACCCATAGACCGGGGACCGCCGACATAACGATAATCAAACGCCGGAACTTCTTTATGTTTCAGACCGGCCGGAATGTCCGTCTTATCCGCCACATACATATACTGATCGGTATCAAGGAAACGCATTCCGACAAATTCTTCGCCGAATTCAAACGCACCGTACAGGTTTCCTGCGTCGGCGCCGCCGGTAATAAGAACTCCACCGTCGTCCGAAACCTCAATCAGATACCCGGCGCGTTTCAGTTCGCCATAGCTTTCAACGACATGATACCCTTTTTCCGTCAGCTGGTTCTTGCCGTCCTCGGTTTTTGCAATTTTTGCCGTCGGATCGACAACAAACCGAATCTGTTTCTTTCCTTCGGTCGCTTCAGACGCCGTTTTCACATCCAGATAGAGACCTGTTGAGAGAACAATGCAACGACGAAGCATTTTCGCTGCGTTCTCTATACTCGGCGAATAATCGTCCGGGATAACCAATTCATATTGATCGATCGGGTTGCCGGCAATGGTCAGAGCCTTGACCGCCGCGCCTTGACCAATCACAATATCGGTCGTTTTGGCAATGCTGATCGTTCCGGAAATCGCCGCATAATTTTTAATCAGATAACGAACCGCGCTGTCCAGACCTTTTTCAGATTTTGCCGCAACAAAAATCTTTTCACCGGAAACCTTTACCCGATAACCGGAATCCTGCAGTCCGTCCATGGTGAGGCCTTCATCAGCAATCGCGCCGACGGAAAGAACAATTTCTTTCGCCGCAACTTCGCTGCTGAGATTCATCGCCGTGCCCCTGTCGGACAATTCCTGCTTCAGATAATCCGCGTAGCTATTGGCATTGCTTGTCATGGCACGAATTGTATAATCTGCACCGGCCGTCAGCTTTTCACCGGAATCCACAACGGTAATATCCATCGATTTGCTGACGTTCGATGTTTCTCCGGTTTCTTCGTCATACATCCAAGCGGTAACAACCACTGTGGAGACGCCAACCGCCTTTGCGGTCAACAAGCCTTTTGCCTCGCCGTCCGCAGCCGCGTCTACAATATCTCCGTTCGAAGAACGATAGGTATACACCACGTTCGTCGGTTCTTTTTCAGCAGCAAAATCAAAGGTCAGCGGCTGTGTCGAACCCTTTTCCATCTCGGCAGAAACCTTCAGCGTAATCGACGCTTTGTCCGTCGGCAGTTCCGGATGATCGACATGCTGTTTACCGATCGGCTGTCCGATCAACGAATTTTCCAGCGTCCATTTGGCAAGATGTCTCGCCAGAAGAACGGCGTCCTTGACGTCGACTTCAGAACTCCCGTCAACATCCGCTGCGCGGGGATCAATCTGTTCCGCCACCGCCCATTTCGCGTTATACCGGTTCAAAAGAACGCTGTCAGCCGTCGTAATATTTCCGTCGCCGTTCAGGTCGCCGTAAAGTTTGCTTTCCACTGTGGCCTGCATGGCAAAGCCTGTCAGCGCCGAAGCGATAATTCCCAGCGACAGCAGCGCCGACAGAAGTCTCTTTTTCCCTTTCATCTTTTCCCTCCGTCCTATTTTTTCTTCCAAATTTAATTCCGAACCCGAATCCGGTTCTAATGCCATTATATCATAACTTATCTACCCTGTCAATCTTTTTTTTTCATTTTTTTCACTTTTTTTCAGAAAATCATACACAGGAAAAAGGAGGCTGTCCCGGTTCGGATTCTTGAACATTTTCCGAATTATGCAAAAAGGCTATTTTTTGTAATAAAATTTCTGTATAATAGCCAAAGACCAGCTGAAATACACGGGAGGATTTACTATGATTTATAATAAAGGAACAGGCGAACTGAAAAACTGGATCATTGAAGAGGAAATTTTTGACAGCGGCGCGCTCGGCAAATGCGAATCGATTTTCTGCCAGGGAAACGGTTATCTCGGCCTTCGGGCAGCGGCGGAAGAAGAATATGAAAATACGCGCCGAAGCCTTCTTGTTGCCGGAACCTTCGACAAAATGCCCGATGATGCAACGGAACTGCCGAACGCCGCAGACGTTACCGCAATGGACATCCGGATCAACGGAGAACCGCTTGACCTGACGAAAGGCGAATGCAAAAATTACAGCCGAACCCTGAATTTAAAAAACGGAATACTGAAACGCTCCTTTCTCTGGACAAGCGAAAAAGGCGATGAAATCCAATTTGAAGCATGGCGGGTCGTTTCGCTGAAAGACCTCCATCTGATCGCGTCTAAAATTCAGATCACCGCGCTGAACCAAGATATTTCCCTTTCCGTCCGCTCCGGCATTGACGGAGACAGGATTCCCGCGCCGGTGCATTTTTCCCTGCAAGGCAAACAGGAAAATAACGGCATGCTGAACCTAACGGCGAAAACCAACGAGTCCGGCGTCCTGTTTTCGCTGTCTTCCGTACAAAAAGCGGAAATCGGCGGAAAACAGACGGAAATCACCGCACGGACGCAGGCCGAAAGCGGAATGAAAATCTATACCGAAACGGCGGCGGCCGTCGCCAAGGGCGAAACCTTTTCGCTCACCAAGCTTTCCAATGTCTTTACAACGAGAGACAAGGGCGCGGATTCCCTTTCCCAGGAAGAACTGCAGGCTCGTTCGCTGGAACACCTGCAAGCCGTCCGGGAACGGACCTTCCAATCTATAGCAGAAGAATCGGAAAAAGAATGGAAAGAACGGATCTGGGACACGCGGGATATTCTCATCGACAGTAACCGCGAAGAAGACCAGCTGGCGATTCGTTTCGCCATTTACCACCTGACCATTATGACGCCGTCGCATGACAACCGCATGAACATCGGTGCAAAAGGCTTTTCCGGTCCCGGCTATAAAGGCCATTCTTTCTGGGATACTGAAATTTTCATGCTCCCCTATTTTATCTTCTCCAGCCCGAAAGAAGCCCGTTCGCTTCTGGAACACCGCTACAACAGCCTGGAAGCCGCACAGAAAAACGCGGCCAAAAACGGTTATAAAGGAGCGATGTACCCCTGGGAAAGCGCCTGGATCACCGATGGAGAAGTAACGCCGGAATGGGCGCTGACTGGGTTGATGGAACATCATATCACCGCTGACGTTGCTTTCGGCGTTTATTCCTATTATACCGTATCGGGCGACCTTGAATTTATGGAACGATACGGATACAAAATGATTTTTGAAACGGCAAAATTCTGGATTTCCCGTCTGGAATACAACGAAGAACTGGATCGGTACGAAATCAACCACGTCATCGGACCGGACGAATACAAAGAAGATGTCAACAACAACGCATATACCAATTACATGGCGCATCTGAATATCATGCTCGCCGTTCAGTATGCGGAATCATTGCGGACAAACAAACCCTATGCCTTTGAAGCCTTCGATCAGGACGGTTCGCTCTCGCATATTCTTTCCGAGGGACGCGCGAAAGCAGAAAAAATATATCTGCCGCGGGAAAACGCCGACGGACTGGTTCCCGAAGACGACACTTTCCTGACCCTGCGGGATATTGCAGACAAAGACTACAGCCTGTCAGAAAGAATTGAAGAATCACAGAAAATCGCAGGCCAATACGGCTATTTCAACGTACAGATTTCCAAGCAGGCCGATGTTATGGTGCTGTTCTTCCTGCTGGAAGACCTGTTCTCTCCGGAAATTAAGAAAAAGAACTTTTATTATTACGAAAAACGCTGTTTCCATGATTCTTCCCTGAGTCTCTCAACCCATTCGATCCTGGCAAACGATCTCGGAGAAAAAGAACAGGCCTACAAATTGTATACACGCGCTTCCATGATTGATCTCGGGCCTAAAATGAATTCCTCCAATCCCGGCATTCACGCCGCTTCTCTCGGCGGAATCTGGCAGTGCACCGTTTTTGGTTTCGGCGGCGTCCGGCTTTACGGCGATGATCTGAGAATTCAGCCGGCGCTCCCCGACAACTGGTCGGAACTCAAAGCCCCGATTTACTGGAAAGGCCAGCGCCTTTCCCTGACAATCTCCCACCAGGAATTTACCGTCGTAAACGAAACGGCCGAAGAACCGGTAACCATTCTGAACAACGGAAAACGGTATACCTTTACCGACAAACTGACCCTTCCCTGCTGAAAAGGAGAAATGAAAATGAAAACGAAAGCCATTATTTTTGATCTGGACGGCGTTTTGACTGACTCCGCCAAATATCACTACCTAGCCTGGAAAACCCTTTCCGAAGAACTGGGGCTGACATTCAACAAAGAAATTAACGAACGGCTCAAGGGCGTAAGCCGTATGGATTCTTTCCAGATCATTCTGGAAGTCAACCACGCAGAAGACCGGTTTTCCGTTCAGGAAAAAGAAAAACTGATTGAAAAAAAGAACCGTATCTATGTCGACTACATAAAAACCATGACGCCGGACGACATCCTTCCGGGAATTCTTCCTTTTATCGGCCATGCAAAAAAAGCCGGGCTGAAACTCGCCGTAGCGTCGGTCTCAAAAAATGCAGGCGCTCTGCTTTCCGCACTGGGAATCGCCGATCAGTTCGACTACATTGCCGATGCGGCAAAAATCAAAAAATCGAAACCGGATCCCGAAATTTTCCTGGACTGCGCCCAGGGACTCCGGGTCGAACCGGAAAACTGCGTTGGAATTGAAGATGCCCAGGCAGGAATTGAAGCGATCAAAGCCGCCGGCATGCAGGCTATCGGCATTCATGTTACCATAACCTCGCAAGAGCCGGACATCCATCTGCAGTCAACGGAAGAACTGGATTTCGAACAGATGATCCGCTGAAAAAGAATTTTAGTTTTAAAAGGATCGGAGAAACGAACATGAGCGAACATATCTATACCATTCCCCTCAACGACCATTTTTCAAAACATGACGGATGCCCTCTCTGCAGCCTGTTCGATATGCTGGAAAAGAACGAAATCGAAACCATTACCGGCGCGTCAATGATGGAACCGTCCGTTCGGGTCAAAACAAACAGCGAGGGTTTTTGCCATAAACACTTCGAACTGATGCTAACCGTTGGAAAACGTCTGCCGATCGCGCTAATTATGCAGTCCCATCTGGAAGAAATCCGGGACAAAACGAAAAAGAAGAACGGAAAAGATACGGCGAAATTTTTCGCGGCGCTGGAACAGAACTGTTACGTCTGCAACCGGATAAAAAAAAACATGGACAGCATTTTCAGCAATTTTTTCCATCTGTATAAAAACGAAAAAAATTTCAGAGAACGGTTCCTGTCGCAGGAAATGTTCTGCCTGCCGCATTACCGGGAGTTACTGGAATACGGCCAAAAATTTCTTTCAAAAAAAGAATATGACGTCTTTGCCAAAGAACTGCAGGAAATCGAAAACCGGTATCTGGAAACCCTGCAGGGAGATATCGACTGGTTCTGCAAAAAATTTGACTATCGGTACAAGGAAGAAGACTGGAAAAACAGCCGTGACGCGATCGAACGGACCGTTTATACGTTAACCGGAATCAAAATCAAAAAAGAAGAAAACGAATAATGTCGATTTCCGGCGGCAAAATACGGCTTGACAGCCGCGTTTGCCGGTGCTATAATAAAAATAATCAACCCACACCAACCAACAGGAAAAATAAGAAAAAGGAAGGTACATTTCAATGATGGAATTTGAAGAGTTTAAAACATTGGTGGCGGAAAAATTCAGCAAATCGCCCGAAGAAATCACAGCGGAAACAACGATTATGGAAGACCTCGGCGCCGACTCGCTCGATATCGTCGACCTGCTGATGACGCTGGAAGATGATTACGGCGTTGTTATCCCCGATGAAGAAGCGCAGGAACTGCGGACGATCGGCGAAGTGTATGAATATTTTAAATAATCCGGCAGGCATCCGAAACAGCTCCGCAAAAGCGGGGCTGTTTCGGATTTCTCTTGTATTCGATCTTCTGTAAAAAAACACTTGTTTTTCAAGTTTTTTTCACATTCAGATGATACAATAACGAAAACAGAAAAAAGAACAAAACCGGAACCAACCAGAATTTCTCCGGTTTTTGTATTCTATACCGGCAGAAAAAGAAAGGATTGTATTGCTATGGCAGAAAAAGGCGGCATTTCGGTACAGACCGAACATATTTTCCCGATTATCAAAAGATGGCTTTATTCTGAAAAGGAAATTTTTCTCAGAGAACTTGTCTCCAATGCGTGTGACGCAGTAGCGAAATTAAAACATCTGGTTTCCATCGGGGAAGCACAGGGAATCGGCGACGATTTTCAAATTACGGTAAAAGCCGATAAAGAAAAAAACACGCTGACAATCACCGATAACGGGATTGGAATGACCGAAGAAGACGTAAAAAAATACATCAATCAGATCGCCCTTTCCGGCGCGCTGGATTTTATTCAGAAATACGATAATGCAGAAACCGAAAAGGAAGCGAACCCGGACGGCATTATCGGGCATTTCGGCCTTGGTTTCTACTCTGCTTTCATGGTAGCCGACGAAGTGGAAATTCAGACCAAATCCTTTACCGGAGCGCCGGCAGTCAGCTGGAAATGCTCCGACGACGGCGATTATGAAATGGCGGAAGGTGCCCGGGCAGAAAGAGGCACCGATATTATCCTTCATATCGCGGAAGAAGAAAAAGAATATCTTGACAACAATAAACTGCGCTCGGTTCTGGAAAAATACTGCGCTTTCATGGCAACGCCGATTTATCTTGCTGAAGAAAAAAAAGAAGAAGACAGCGGCGAACAAAAGCCGATCAACGATGCCGATCCACTGTGGCTGAAAAATCCCTCGCAGTGCACCGAAGAAGAATATAAGGAATTTTACCGGAAAGCATTCCACGATTATAAAGAACCGCTCTTTTCGATCCACATCAACGCCGACTATCCGCTCAATTTCAAAGGTATCTTGTATTTTCCCAGAATTTCGCATGAATATGAAACCCTGGAAGGGCAGGTCAAACTTTTTTATAATCGGGTTTTTGTCGCCGATAATATCAAAGAAATTATTCCGGAATATCTGCTGATGCTCAAGGGCGTTGTCGATTGTCCCGAACTGCCGCTGAACGTTTCCAGAAGTTCTTTGCAGA
The DNA here is from genome assembly GCA_948443805.1 of uncultured Clostridia bacterium. Classification (GTDB taxonomy): domain Bacteria; phylum Bacillota; class Clostridia; order Oscillospirales; family UBA644; genus CAOJUB01. The sequence continues at coordinate 25,320 of CAOJUB010000009.1, forward strand.
CAAACAGCTATGTCGCCAAAGTTTCGGCGCACATTACCAAAAAAGTCTGCGACAAACTCAATGCGCTTTTCAATACCGACCGGGAAAAATATGAAAGTTTTTACGAAGATCTGAAAACGTTTGTGGAATACGCCTGCCTCAGGGAACGGAAATTTTTTGAAAAGGTTCATGGCATTGCTCTTTTCAAAACGGTTGACGGCGAGTATCTGACACTGCGGGAACTGCTTGGAGAGAAAGCCGATTCCGAGGAAGAGAAAAAAATCTATTATACCGATGATCCGACGCGCCAGGCGCTTTATGTCAACCTCTTCAAAAAAGAAGGCGTAAAAATCGTCGTGCTCAACTCCATGATCGACACGAACTTTATCTCTTTGCTGGAGCAGGAAGAAAAAAATCTTCGGTTTTTCCGGGTTGACGCCGACTCCGATGCCATTAAAACCGATGCGAAAAACGCGGAAAACGAGAATTTCCAAAAACTGTTCCAGAAGGTTTCCGGCAACGAAAAGCTGAAAGTTTCAGTAACCGAACTCAAAGACGAGACCGTTCCCGCCGTTCTCAACCTTTCGGAAGAAAGCCGCCGCTTTAACGACATGATGAAAATGTATGCCCGAGTTTCCGAATCCATGCCGGGATCGCCGCTTTCGGAAGAGTCTACCCTGCTGCTCAACCGGCAGAATTCTTTGATCCATAAAATTGAAACGCTGGCCGAAGATGCGCCCGAAACCGCCGAAACCATTGCCAAACAGATTTATCTGCTGACCCTGATGGGGCAGCGGCAGCTGACAGCCGACGAACTTTCCGGTTTTGTCAGCAACAGTTTCGGTCTTTTGGAAAAACTCTAAAAAATGATGCCCGCTGAGGCTTCAGCGGGCATCATTCAAATATTATCTTTCCGGAACCGAATCCAGTTCTATGTTCCTTTCGGAATCTTCTGTTCCGGCAACTGGCCGTTCATCTTCCGGCGGTTCATACCCGGGAACAGGCCGTGCTTTTAAATGAAAAATCGGCTGACCAAGCGCCGTGAACCGGTCTTCATACTCGGTGGTAAAGCAATTTTCGACATCCGACGCATGCAGATCGCGAACCACGTCAAAAAGTTCATAGCCATACCGGCGGAACTCGGCAAGAGAAAAATCAAAAAGCCCCTGATTATCCGTCTTCATAAAAATAACGCCGTCCGGCGCAAGAATCTTCCGATATTTTTCCAGATAAGTATGATAGGTCAGCCGCTTCCTCGCCCCTTTTTTCTTCGGCCAGGGATCGGAAAAATTCAGGTAAATTCCCCGAATAGAACCGGCCGGACACAATTCCGGAAGATCGTCGGCATCGGCAAGAAGGAATTTTAGATTCGTCAGTTCTTTCGCCTTGGCTTTTTCTGCGGCCATAACCAGAACGTCAGGGACTTTTTCAACGGCATAAAAAAAATCGTCCGGACGGCTTTCGGCAAGCGACGTAATAAACTTCCCTTTTCCGCAGCCGATTTCGATATAAAAATCCCGCCCGGTTTCGCTGACAATCTGTTCCGTTAAATATTCGGAACACCGTTCCAGCCGGGGAATTGTATTTTTCTTTTTTCTTGCACGCATAAACGCCTCCGTGTATTTTTTAGTCAGTATAGCACAAATCCGGAAAAAATGCAACCAATAAAACTTAAAAAATGGAGAAATTACTATGAATTTTACGGCAAACGCCATTATCGGGCAGTCGGGCGGACCGACTTGTGCAATTAACGCAACACTGGCAGGCGTAATACAGGGTCTGCAAAAAAATAAAAGCATACATACCATATACGGAATGAAAAACGGAATCGAAGGGTTTCTTCAGGAAAAAATGATCGATCTTACCAAGCTGACCCAAGACGAACTCTCCCTGCTTTCGGTCACCCCGTCGGCGGCGCTTGGTTCCTGCCGGAAAAAACTGCCGCAGCCGGAAGAAGATCCCGGTTTTTTCGAAACACTTTTTTCGTTGTTCCGTCAGTACAATATCCGGTATTTCTTTTATATCGGCGGAAACGATTCCATGGATACCGTGGACAAACTCTCCCGCTATGCGCAAACTCCGGCAGGAAAAACCTGGCCGATAAAACTGATGGGCGTACCGAAAACTATCGACAACGACCTGGCCTGCACCGACCATACGCCGGGATACGGTTCAGCGGCAAAATACGTTGCCACAACCCTGCAGGAAATTGCCTGCGACTGCGCGGTGTACACCGTAAAAGCCGTGACGCTGGTGGAAATTATGGGCCGAGACGCGGGGTGGCTGACAGCGGCCGCCGGCCTTCCCCGCCTTTCCGGACAGCCGACGGCAGACCTCATCTACCTGCCGGAAACCATATTTGATGAAGAAGCCTTTCTTGCCTCCGTACAGAAATGCCTGAACGAAAAGCCGAATGTTGTCGTCGCCCTTTCAGAAGGAATCCGGGACAAAGACGGAAACTATATCGGTGAAGGCGGCCAGAGCGGCGCCGTTGATATTTTCGGACATAAGTATCTGGCCGGCGCGGCAAGAGTTCTTGAAAGCCTGATCCGGGAAAAAATCAGCTGCAAAGTACGGGCGGTCGAACTCAGTCTTCCGCAGCGCTGCGCGGCGCACTGTCTTTCCGGCTGTGATATCGAAGAATCGCTGACGATCGGAAGAACGGCGGCAACGATGGCGGAAAAAGCAGAACCGGGCGAAGGGAATATCGCCGTCTTCCGGAGAAAACCCGGAAACGACTATCAAGTTACCGTTGAAACGGCCAACGTGGCTCTGGTCGCGAACCAGGTTTCCAACGTTAACAGAAACGGAATCAACGCCGAAGGAAACAACGTAACCGATGAACTGCTCCGCCAGCTGCTTCCGCTGATTCAGGGCGAAGTGGAAATTCCGAAAAAGAACGGTCTGCCCCTTCATTTTACTTTTCAATAAAAAAGACCTGAAGACTTTTAGGAAAAATCGTATACCGCCAACAAGAACAACAAAAAGAAAAGGAACATAAAAATAATGAAAACCGCTTCTCTTCTCTCTCCGGAATTCGGAGGCGCCGTCGGGAAACTGGCCGACAATATTACAAACAATTGGCTGATTGGGTTGAGGGAAAGCAACCCTGCCATTTTGGATATGTTTCACGACCGGGACAAAAAACCGTACCGCGACATGCTGCCGTGGTCGGGTGAATTCGCCGGAAAATATATTACCGGCGCCTACTATATCTATCAAATGAACCGAAACGAAAATTTACGCGCCTATATTCTGAACTTTATCAACGAACTGCTGACCTGCATCGACAGCGACGGATACGCCGGCTGTTACCGAAAAGAATGCCGGATGACCGGCGCATTTTCGCAGTCCCCTGAAAAAACCGGAGAGACCTGGGACGCATGGGCGCACTATCACACCATGTTCGGCCTGTTCTTATGGTATAAAGAAACCAACGATAAGCGCCTTTTTGACGCGGTTAAAAAAATTGCGGACTTTTTCCTGACTCATTTTTATGACGGAAAAAAACGGCTTGCCGAAATCGGTTCAACCGAAATGAATCTGGCGCCGATTCATATTTTTGCGCTGCTTTATCAGGAAACCAAAAATGAAAAATATCTTGCCTTTTCCCGGGAAATAGAAAAAGACCTTTCCCTTCCGGAGGCGGGAAACTACATGGAATATGCCCGGAACGGAACCCCCTTTTATCAATGTCCGAAACCGCGTTGGGAAAGCATGCATATCATTATGGGAATCGCCGAAATGTATCGGGCTACCGGCGAGGAAAAATATAAAACATCCGCAGAACAGATTTTCCGTAGCATTCTGCAGACCGATATTCACAATACCGGCGCCTTTTCCACCGATGAACAGGCAGTCGGCACGCCGTTTAAAAAAGGAAATATTGAACTTTGCTGCGTAATCGCCTACAACGCGCTCGCCTGCTCGCTCTTCCGGATAACCGGCGATCCGGCAATCGCCGATTTTCTGGAACTTTCGTTCTATAACGCGGTCATGGGTTCTTTTTCTCCGAGCGGACGGTGGTCAACCTACAACACCCCGATGGAGGGCGAAAAAGACGCCAATCATCACAGTATCTGGTTCCAGTGCCGCCCCGGTTCCCCCGAACTGAACTGCTGTTCGGCCAATGCCGCGCGGGGGATCGGCATGCTGACGGAATGGGCGGTAACCGAACAGGACGAAACGGTTTACCTGAACTATTTCGGCCCCTTTTCCTGCCAAACCACAAACGGCCTTACCATGATCGTTACGGGAGATTATCCGGCAAGCGGAGAGGTTACCGTCCTTCTCCGGTCAAAGAAGCCGCAAAAAGTGGCAATCCGGATTCCTGCCTGGTCAAAAAATACGGTAATCACCATCGGAAAAAAATCCTTCTCTCCCCCGGCCGGAACCTATTTTCTGCTGGAACAGCTTCCGGAAGAAAAAATACAAATCCGCTTTGATTTCTCTCTGAGAACTCTCAAAGGCGAAGAAGATTTCGCCGGAAAACACAGTCTTTATTACGGACCGATTCTTTACGGATATGATCTTTCGGAAAAGAACGGGCCGGCTTTGGACGCGTTGCCGGAACTTTCCCTCTCCGAAATGGAAAACCTTCGTCCGAAACGGAGAGAAAACGGAAAAATTGTGTTGGAAACAAAAGACATGACGCTCTGCGATTTTTATCGCCTCGGAACCACCGGAAGCGCTTATACAACATGGTTTTCCTGTAGAGAAAAATAAAGAACCGGGGGTTTTTATAAACCGCCGATCAAAAAACCTGTATTCTATATGACAAAATTTGATAAAATTGTCCCATAACAAACAACAATCAGCCGAATCTTTTCTTTCGGCTGATTGTTTCGTTCATAGGAATCGCTTTCCCCATGGGGGAAGCAATTGGATTTTCAGCACAAACAAGAAAGGCGACAGACGATCAAAAAAAACACTCGCTTACCCAATAAGCAAACAAAATTGCGCCGGCAAAAATCAAAGGAATGCCGACATACAAGGGCAGCCGGATATTGTGCGTATCATTGAGTAACGCATAATCCGGCGCTTCTTTATAAACCCGGAGTTTTACCGGATCGCCTATTTTATACTTGGAATTCGGTTCGGGTTTTATTCCCTTTCCGTACCGAAAAGACGAAATCCGGTGCCGCTTCTGATAGGTTTTTCCCGCATACTCATATTCAAAAACAGGGACATAGCTTCTTTTGATGAATCTCTCGGCTGTAATCTTTTTTTTCAGATCATACCGGATCACTCTTCCGTACAGAAGAATATATTCCCGCCGTTCATCACGGAAGTAGAGCCAAAGCCAGACAATGCCCAGACAAAGAAAACTAACACTCATACAAACCAGAAAAAACATCGGTTATAACTTCATGTAATAAAATTTGAATGAAAATTTTTTCCCTGAAAAGAACCCCGCTTTTCCAGCGTATCGTTGATCGTATTCAGGATCGTCCATTTCTGTTCCGACCATGCCGGAGCAACAAGAAGCCCATGCGGACTGTCTCCGGTAATCCGATGAATCACAATCGAAGGATCCAGCCGTTCGATACAGCCGATAACCAAATCGACATATTCCGCCATCGTCAGCGGCATATATTCCCCCGCCCGGTAAATTTCTTCCAGTTTTGTATCTTTCAGGACATGCAGAAGCTGCAGTTTAATCCCATCAATACCAATTTGGGAAAGATAGTCCATCGTCTCAAAAATCATGGTGTCCGTTTCCCCGGGAAGGCCCAGTATCGTATGGACAACGACTTCAATTCCCGCCTTTTTCAAAGCAAAAAACGCAGACTCAAAACAAAAAAGCGAATACCCCCGATGAATAAAATCGGCAGTCGGCTGGTGGATCGTCTGCAAACCGAGTTCGACCCAGACCGGCTTGATCCGGTTCAGCCGTTCCAAAAGAGAAAGAACTTCGTCCGGCAAGCAATCCGGACGGGTGGCAACCGAAAGAACGGCGACGTCGGGATGACAAATGGCCTCCGTAAAAATTTTTTCCAGATAATCTACCGGCGCATAAGTATTGGTAAACGCCTGAAAATATGCAATATACCGGCCGTTTTTGATTTTCTTTCCAACCGAACGCTTCCCCTGTTCAATCTGATCGGTAATCGAAAGCGTACGATCCGATGCAAACTCACCGGAACCGCCCCGGCTGCAGAAAATACAGCCGCCGGTACCGATCGTCCCATCCCGGTTCGGGCAGGACATCCCCCCGTTCAGGGCAATTTTATAAATTTTTTCCCCGAAACGTTCCCGGAGCGTTTCATTCAAAGAACGAAACCGTTTTTTCTGATAATCCATTTGACATTTCCTACCATTTATGCTATACTAAAATAAAGATCCGGCGTTGGAAACAGCCTTTCCTGCCGCCAAACAAAACTGATATAAAAAGAGGAACCGATAATGCTGATCGACCTGGTTAAAAAAAGCAGAAGCTGCCGAAAATTCGATGAAAGCGTTCATTATACCAAGGAGACTCTGGCTCAGCTGATCGAAACTGTCCGGTTCGCCCCGTCCTCGATCAATCTGCAACCGCTCAAATACCGGCTGGTTTTCAAGAAAGAAGAAACCGACTGCGTCTTTCCGCTGACAAAATGGGCCGGGCTGATTAAAAATGAGAAATTGCCGCCGGACGGCCACCGGCCGACCGCTTATATCCTGATCTGTCATGATACGACAATCCATCCCTCCCCCGAAATTTTTCTGAAGGATGTTGGCATCTGCGCACAAACCATTATGCTTGCGGCGGCAGAAAAAGAAATCGGCGGCTGTATGATCGGAAGTTTTGAAAAAGAAGCAATCAAAAAAGAACTCCGTCTGCCGGAGAATCTGATACCCATGCTGCTCTTGGCGCTCGGAAAATCAGAAGATTCGGTCCTGCTGACCGATGCTGCCGACGGAAACGTTGCCTATTCCAGGGAAAACGGAAAACAAACCGTTCCCAAAAGAACCGCCGAGGAACTGATACTATACTAAAGTTACAGATGAAATACCACCGTTATTTCTGTTCCCATTAACGTTCACTTGCACCGGAAAAAAGCGGTTATCCGAAACGGAACTTCAACCGAACGGTTGAAACGCTTTTTTCATAAGAACAGCTTGCTGTTCTTATGAACAACTTGCTGTTCTTTATTATACCATAACCGGAGGTTATCGTCAAGAATGAAAAAAGAAACCGTTTATCTTCTCCAGAGAACTGCGGTCACGGGGTTGTCCGCCATCATTGCCGTCTTACTCTGGATGTTTATTCCTACTGCTGAGGGAAACCGGATTTTCAATTTCATACTGGCCGGTATTGCAACCCTGCTGCTGATTGGCTATGCTGTTTTTTTCTGGCTCAGAAAAGAAACGGAAAAAACCAGAACAACCCGCGCGCTGATTCTTCTCACCGCCGCGCTGGCTATTCTGGTCTATTATAATTTTATTGTTTAGCCTTCCTTTTTCTGTTCGAAAATGTTCATTTCAGTAAATTCAATACCGGTATAATAATGCTGAAGAATTTCCTGATAGGTTTTCCCTTCTTTGGCCAGGCAGTTCGCCCCATACTGGCTCATGCCAACGCCGTGACCATATCCCTTTACATGAAAAAGAACCTGACCATTCGAAAATTCCACGGTAAAATTCGCCGAACGAAGCCCGAAAAGCGTCCGAACCTGTGTGCCCTTTATTTCAATTCCGCCGATTTTCATCGCTAAAACACCGCCGGAATCGGAACGGGTGATTTCAACCGCCGGATCACCGGAATCCGGGAAGACGATCGTCCCGTCATAATTTTTCAGCGTATTTTTAAATTCTTCAAGCGAAACGCTTTTTTCCGATAAAAAATCCTCTGCCGTTTCATCAAAAGAACTGTCGACCTCCTGCAAGTAGGGGATATCATATTCCCAGACATCTTTAGCGGCCTCGGTTTTCCCGGAAGAAAGGCTGTGAAACACCGCATTGATCGGCATGCTCTGACAAACCATCGTCTGATAAAGCGTTTCGGTAACGGCATTCCGGACGCGGTCTTTATACTTATCAAACCAGGCGTCTCCCCAGGAAGCCCGCGCGTCTTTCTCACTGAGATACGCTTTGCAGTGAGACGGATCGGTACAGATCCAGGCGTCTTTATGAGCTTCCCGTTTGGTCTCATAGTTATCGGTATACTGATACATCAGATACGTATAGGCGGCAACCGCCTGCGCTTTCAGCGCTTCGGGTTCATAATTCGGCTGCATTTCGCCATTCAGAACGCCGCAAAGATACGTTACGATATCGATCTTCTCCACCCGGTCTTCCTCGTGCAGATAAACCGGGACGCAATGTTCCTGAACTTTCGCGAGATTTTCTCCGGTTTGCTGCTCTTTCTCCTGAGGATAAACCGTACCGGAAGCAACCGGCGCCGAAACATTTTTTTCCGGATCGGCGGTCAGTTCCAGTGCGGTCACACAGAGAATGGGGACCGATAAAAAAGACAGGATCAAAACCAATGCTGTCTGAACAATTTTTTTCATGACTTGTCCTTCCTTTCGTTTCAGAGAAAAGCCGACAGACACTTCTCGGAATTCCTTTTGTTTCATTCTTATGCGAAAAAAACGAAGGATATACCCAAAAAGAAAATTTTTACGGAAAAAAAGCACGACAACTTGACTAAACAACAAAAAAATAGTATACTGATATAGATAGACAATATATTTGATCTTGTTTTTCAGGCCGTTACGGTACGGCGGAACGGAGATTTCTATGGCAAAAAAAATCACAAAAAAAGAAAACCATAAAAAACAGCCGAAAACCGAAAAAATAAAGAAGCGTTATTTCCGGACTTTCTATTGTTCCTTCTGCGCGTCGTTTATTCTTTTCGGCTTGATTGCCGTTTTAATTTTTGTCTACAGCAATGACAAACGGTTTTTTGGATTCAGCCGGCGGCACTATGAGAAAGCCGAAGAATATATGGCAGCCGAAGATTACGAAAAAGCGGAAAAAGAATATCTGGAAAGCCTGAAAAAAGACCCGGAATATTCCACGGCTCGGATTGCCCTTTCCGACTTGTATATTACAACCGGCCATTACGATAAGGCTTCTGATATTCTGAAAACGGGAATTGAACTTCATCCCCGCAATCAGGAATTCTATATCCTTTATATCAAAGCGCTTGTCAAACAGAACAGGGTCAAAGAAGCCAACGATTTTATCAATTCGATTTCCTCGAGCTATATCACCATAAAACTCGCCGCCGTCCGTCCGTCAAACTTTGTATCATCGCCCGACCCGGGGATCTATGACGCGGCAATTTCGGTTACGCTCAATGTTCCGGAAGGCTGCGAAGTATACTATACCCTTGACGGAAGCGATCCGACGACCGAAACCGGAAAATATATGGGTGACCCGATCGTTATATCCTCCGGAACTGCAAATCTTCGAGCTTTTGCTATCAATCAGGCCGGTCTGATCAGCGATGAATATTCTGCCACCTACCGTATTTATAACAGCAATTCCCCCTATCTTTTTAAAGATGAAAAAACCGAACAGATCGTGCGCAGTATGATCGGAAAACCGACCGGAAACATCCTGTACGGAGACCTGGAAGATATCGGCGTTTTTTCCAATGAAATCAGCGGACAGACATTTTCCGGCGCTATGACAACCCTTGAAGACCTCGCAGCCATGCCGAACCTGACGGGAATCACAATAAAAAATGAAACCGGTATTACAGATTTTTCGCCGCTACTGACAATGAAAAATCTGACCGACCTGGAGCTTTCCGGCTGCGCGATTACGGATGATGCCGTAAAAAACAGCCTGACGTCGCTGATCTGGCTCAAGAACCTGACACTGAATGACAACCAGATCACTACGCTTACTTCTTTTTCCGGCATGAATAAACTTTCCGCCCTTTCCCTCAACCGAAACGCCATTAAAACCCTTGACGGAATTTCCGGTTTTACCGGACTGACAAAATTCTCGGTTTCCGGAAATGGCCTCGGCGATATTGCAGACCTCTCCGACCTGACAGCGCTGCGGGAAATTGATCTGTCAGACAATATCATCAATGATATTTCGCCCCTTGCGGTTCTTCAGACGGTCAGCGACCTTAACCTTTCTGCCAACAGCATTTCTTCGGCCGAACCGCTGAAAAATCTTTCCCGATGCAAAACGATCAACCTTTCAGGAAATACCGGATTATCAAGCATCGATTTTGCCGCTTCATGCCAATCTCTGATGAACCTGAATATTTCAGATACAGGAGTCGCGAATCTTGCGCCTTTATCCGCCCTTTCCTCTTTGGCAAATCTGAATTTTTCTAAAACCAAGGTTACCGATCTGTCCCCGATACTCTCCCTGCCGCTGAAAAGCCTTTATGCTGCCGGGCTTTCTATCGGAGATCAGGGGCTTTCCGTTGTCTGTTCGGTGCCGACCCTGGAAACGCTTGATTTAAGCGACAACGGAATTACCGACGTATCGGCAATTATCAAACTGAAATATCTGAAGGTTTTGAATATCAGCGGAAATACCGCATCGAATATTTCTGTTCTGACAGGATGTTCTTCTCTGGAAACCGTCAGCTGTGCAAGAACAGGGATCACAAGAAACGATATGGCAAACCTCGGAAAATTCAATATCACCGCAATTACTGACTAATTTTAACGGCAAAACGGAGAATATAATGAATTACTGCGAAAACTGCGGAAAAAACAATCCGGAAACGGCGGTCTTCTGTTCCGCTTGCGGTGTCAACCTGGAAGAAGAAAAAAAGAAAACGGAAGAGAAAAAAAAGGCGAATCTACAAAAGAAAGTACCCCTCACGGCTTTTCTTTTATCCTGCTGCGGCTGTCTCTGCTTTCCTGCTCTGCCGGTGCAGCTTCTTAGCCTGGGGCTGGGTATTTACGGACTGAAACTGAATCATCATAAAAGTTCGTTTTCCTGGGCGGCAATTTTTCTTTCACTACTGGGAATTCTTCTTTTCACAGCAATGGCAATCGGAATCGCACTGCATTGGGATACCATATTGGAATGGGAAATTTTCGGTCTCATCGGCCGCTATCTGAACTGATTTTCCAATTTTCTGTATAAACCGGTTTATTCCTGTCAAAAATAATAGCAGAACCGCATCATCACTACCGGAAAGGAAACGGTTATGTTAAAGACAGAAAAAAAAATCAAGATCAGAAACCGGCTACGGGAAATGAACGAACAGAAAAATGTCCTGCTTCACAACCTGAACTTCGTTCCGGAAGAAACGGCCGTCCTCTATTTTGAAAAACTTCAACAGTACGATCAAAATATTGCAACGGCCTACCGGCAGCTGAAAACATCCTGAAAAACAGAAAACCCGCAGTGGAATTTACCGCTGCGGGTTTTCTGTTTTTCCCAAAAAGTCCGGCTGAAAAGATGCTGAAAAACGCTATTTCTGATCGAAAGACGGATTAAAGGCATAGAAATTCTTACAGTCCATCCGTTCCTGCGCAATACGAAGCGCTTCGCCAAACCGCTGATAGTGAACAATTTCCCGTTCTCTTAAAAATTTGATCGGTTCCCGAACATCGGGGTCGTCAACCAGGCGCAGGATATTGTCATAGGTCAGCCGCGCCTTCTGCTCTGCCGCCAAATCTTCGTTCAGATCGGAAAGAAGGTCACCGGTTACGGCAAAGGTTGCCGCCGAAAACGGAACGCCGGCAGAGTCCTGCGGATAGACGCCTGCGGTATGATTGACAAAATAATCTTCAAAACCGCCTTGTTTAATCTGCTCTTCGGTCAGTCCTCTTGTCAGCTGATGAACCATAGATGCCACCATTTCAAAATGACCCAGTTCTTCCGTCCCGATATCGGTCAGAATAGCCCGGAGTTCCGGATAGGGCATCGAGTAACGCTGGCTCAGATAACGAAGCGAAGCGCCGATCTCTCCGTGCGGTCCGCCGTACTGGCTGATAATCACTTTTGCGGCTTTGGGATTTGCCTTTTTTATATGAAGCGGATATTCCAATGATTTATCGTAAAAAAACATTTTCTTTTTCCTCCTTATTGCCAGGGCCAGGGGTCATTGACCCAACACCATGAAGTTTCCGACGGATTTTCGGAAAACGGGGTGAGAGGTCCGAATTTCTTTTCAAATTCCCGCCGGGAAACCAAATATTTTTCCCGGTAATCGCCGAAAGCGGCAAGCGCTTCTCGGTCGGACGGATGCGTATCAAGGTACAACGTAATCTCTAAAAGAGAAAACCTTGCTTCCATCAATTTTTTCAGCATAAAATCTCTTTCGCTCATCGCCGTTCCCTCCCCTGGCATCCGCCTAAAAAGGGCAAATCAAGTTCCTTGAAAAGCGTACCGGATTCCAGCGCCTGTTCCGGCGAATGCAGACACCGGAAAGCCTGCATGGGAACATACGCCATCGCGAGAGGAAGACTGTTTATCGCCTGGTTTTCTCTGCTGGTCTTCTGCTTACAGTCGCACGGACCGCAGGGATGATTCCCTTTTCCGCAAACGGCGGCGTTCACCATTTCTGCGGTTTCTTCGATTTTGTCGTCATGCACCGCCGGACCGTAGACCGAGAAAGCCGGGTCTCTATCATCAAAAAAATCTTTTAACAATATTTTTTCGTTCCTTTCTATTCTGTTCTGAGAAGGCGCTACCGCCTCCCGATACCAGCATATGACGCGGCGCTGGGTTATGTGCACTTTCCCGATAACGTCCCCTGCCGATGGAAATCATAAGATACAAAGGGAAAATTTTTCTATTATTTTCACTTTATAGAAATATTTACTCATTATTTGCTAAATTTCGTCGATATTTTGTGCATTATGAAGATAAATCGAAAAAAAATGTGTCCCCTATTGATATTTGAAGTTTTTATGATATAATTATAACATAAGCGTTATCTTCTATATAGATATAGAAAATAATAAAGAAACGGTTGCCGGCTTTAGAACCGGAATGTAGACGAAAGGCAAGGTGCGGACATGCAGCTTCTCAAAGACAGAATTCTTAACGAGGGGCAGGTCGTCGGCGATGATGTTCTGAAGGTAGATATGTTCCTCAACCATCAGATTGATATTCCGCTTCTGGACGAAATGGGAAAAGAATTTCACCGGCTTTTCGGCGACAGGGAAATTAACAAAATCGTCACTATTGAATCTTCCGGTATCGCGATTGCCTGCATGGCGGCCCGTTATTTCCAGGTTCCGGTAATTTTTGCCAAAAAAGGCAAATCCCGCAATATCGGGGACGATCTCTACGTCAGCAGCGTCTATTCCTTCACCCGGCTGGATTCTTATCTGATTACGGTTTCGAAAAAATATCTTTCGGCGCAGGACAATATTCTGATCATTGACGATTTCCTCGCGAACGGACACGCCCTGTCCGGAATCCTGGATATCGCCAATCAGGCGGGCGCAACGGTCAAAGGAATCGGCATCGCTATTGAAAAAGCGTTTCAGGGCGGCGGCGACCGGCTTCGGAAAAAAGGGTTGGACATTCAGTCTCTGGCAACGATCGAAAGTATCCGGGACGGAAAAATCACACTGGCAGACCAATAACACCGCAAAACGAAGGGCGGAGAATTTCATTTTGGTGTAAATATTTTACATAAAATCTGCCGAAAGGCAAGGAGGAATTTTCATGAAAAAGTTTTTTGCAGTACTGCTGGCCGTATGTCTCACTTTCGCCATGGCCGCATGTACAAAAACCCCGGCGCCCGATGAAAACAAACCGGGACAGGACAGCGCCGACAAAGATTTCAAAATCGGTATTATCCTGCTCCACAACGACACGGTCGGATACGACAAAAACTTCATTGACGCCATTGACGCTGCGGTCAAAGAGCTCGGCCTGAGCCAGTCGCAGGTCATCTACAAAAAAGACGTGCCTGAAGACGCAAAATGTTATGACGCCTGCGTAGAATTGGCGGAGGAAGGCTGCGACGTTATCTTTGCAGACAGTTTCAGCCATGAAGCGCATGTGCTGAAAGCCGCAAAGGAATACCCCGATATTCAATTCCTCCACGCGACAGGTCAGAATGCCCAGATTGAAAACCTGCCGAACTTCCATAATGCATTCGCCAAAATTTATGAAGCAAGATATCTTGCCGGCGTTACCGCAGGCCTTCAGCTCAACAAAATGATCGCCGACGGCGTTATCACCGCTGAGCAGGCAAAAATCGGCTATGTAGGCGCATGGCCCTTTGCCGAAGTTATCTCCGGTTACACCTCCTTCTTCCTCGGCGCAAGAAGCATCTGCCCCAGCGCTACAATGGAAGTCACCTACACTTCGTCCTGGGCAGACTATGCGCTCGAAAAAGAAGCGGCCAACAAATTGATTAACGACGGCTGCGTTCTGATCAGCGAGCACGCGGATACCAACGGTTCTCCGGAAGCCTGTGAAGAAGCGATGAAAAACGGCAAGCTGGCCTACCATGTCGGATATAACATCGACTTTACCAACGTAGCGCCCACAGCCAATCTGGTATCTTCCAAAATCAACTGGACGCCTTATTTTGTTTACGCTTTCGGCAACATCATGAAAGGCGAAAAAGTAGACACCGACTGGTGCGGCGGATTTGCGGAAGGTTCAACTTTGCTGATCGGTTATAACAACGCCAATGTTACCGAAGAAATGAAAGCTGATATCAACGCCGTTGAAGAAAAAATCAAAGCCGGAGAAATCAAAGTCTTTGATACTTCGACCTTTACTGTAACCGCAGTTGCCAACGACAGCGCAAAAACCGACGCCGACGGCCATCTGACCGAATATATGGCAGACGCTGTTGCCGATGAAGCCTTCACCCCCGACACGCAGGTCGTAAACAACGGAGAGTTCCAGGAATCCACCGTTCGTTCGGCGCCTTACTTCAATATTATCATTGACGGGGTTACCGCTGAAAATCCCAGCTAAGAAGCCTACATTCCGATTTAGCGGAGAGTTGATCTCTCCGCTAAATCGCTTTCCCTGCAAAAACCTCTCCCTTGTGGGATTTCCGTCTTTTATCTCAAGCTTGTCTGTCTTAATTAAGCAAAGTTATTAAAGATGCTGCCGCAAAGCGGCGGAATGGAGCATATCATGGAAAACAAAGCGGCAATAGAACTCCGTGGAATCACCAAACGGTTCGGTTCGGTAGTAGCCAACGAAAATATATCTTTGACAATCCGGAAAGGAGAAATCCTCTCGGTTTTAGGTGAAAACGGAAGTGGCAAAACAACCCTGATGAACATGATCGCGGGTATTTATCATCCGGATGAAGGCCAAATACTGGTAAACGGAGAAGAAGCCGCCATCCACTCCCCCAAAGACGCTTACGATTATAAAATCGGCATGATCCACCAGCATTTCAAACTGGTCAACGTACTGACGGCGACAGAAAATATCATTCTCGGCTTGAAGGAAAAAGGCCGGTATAACGTAGAAAAATCAGCCGAACGCATTAAACAAATATCCAACGCATACGGCTTTGAAATAGATCCCCATAAAAAAATATATGAAATGAGCGTTTCCGAAAAACAGACGGTAGAGATCATCAAAGTCATCTACCGCGGCGCGGAAATTTTGATTCTTGACGAACCGACAGCCGTTCTGACGCCGCAGGAAACGGTAAAGCTTTTCCAGATTCTCCGCAATATGAAACAGGACGGGAAAGCCATTGTTATCATCACCCATAAACTTCACGAAGTTCTCTCGATCTCAGATAAAGTCGCGGTTCTTCGGAAAGGAAAATATATCGGCACGGTAGAAACCCAAAACGCAACCGAAAAATCCCTGACGGAAATGATGGTAGGAAAAGCGGTCAGCCTGAATATTGAACGGCCGGAAACGAAAAATCAGGAAGTCCGGCTTTCCCTGACAAACGTCAACATGACCAATAAAGAAGGGGTCGCTATGCTGAAAAACGTCAGCTTTACTGCTAAATCCGGGGAAATACTCGGCATTGCCGGGATTGCCGGAAGCGGGCAGAAAGAATTGCTGGAATCCATTGCGGGTCTGCGCCAGATTCAGAGCGGCAGTATTCTTTATCAAAATCCGCAGACCGGCAAGGAAGAAAACCTTCGGGACAAGACCCCCATGCAGATCCGCAATCTCGGCGTACGCCTCTCCTTTGTTCCGGAAGACCGGCTGGGAATGGGACTGGTTGGGAATATGGGCATTACCGATAACATGATGCTTCGAAGCTATAAAAAAGGAAAAGGCGCCTTCCTGCAAAGAAAACAGCCAAAAAGCCTGGCGGAAAAAATTATCCGGGAACTGGAAATCGTCACCCCAGGAAGCGACACGCCGGTACGGAGACTGTCCGGAGGCAATGTTCAGAAAGTTCTTGTCGGACGGGAAATCGAAGCCGCGCCAACGGTTCTCATGGCGGCCTATCCGGTACGGGGGCTGGACATCAACTCCTCCTATACGATATATAATCTGCTCAATAAACAAAAAGAAAACGGAACGGCGGTTATTTTTGTCGGAGAAGACCTTGATGTGCTGATCGAACTCTGCGACCGTATTCTGGTTATGTGTCACGGACAAATCAGCGGCATTGTGGACGGAAGAAAAACCACAAAAGAAGATATCGGAATCATGATGACAACCGTGAAAAACGAAACGGGAAATGAGGAAAGCAAATGAAAGTCAAACACACCGGAAAGGAACCTCTTATCCGCCTTTCCAAAAGAACGGATATTTCTATTTTTCAGGCGATTGCCGTCCGCGCCGCCGCCATTCTGATCGCGCTGCTTCTCTGTTCTCTTATTGTCATGGCCATTACCGGCGGAAATACCGGATTTTTTCAGGTTTACGCAGATATGTTCAAAGGCTCGTTCGGTTCCTCCCGCCGTATTATGATGTTCCTGCGAGATATTTCGGCGCTCCTCTGCCTGGGGCTTGCTTTAGCGCCGGCTTTCCGGATGAAATTCTGGAATATCGGCGCTGAGGGACAGGCAATTATCGGCGCGCTGGCCGCCGTAACCGTCATAAAAAAAATGCCCTTCCTGCCGCCGGCTGCCATGCTTGCGGTGATGCTCTGCGCCAGTGTGATAGCCGGCGCTGTCTGGGGAATCATTCCGGCCATTTTCAAAGCAAAATATAATACCAATGAAACGCTTTTTACCCTGATGATGAATTACGTGGCAATGCAGCTGGTCCGCTGCTGCGTCATTCTCTGGGAAAGACAGCCCGGATCAAACGATGTAGGTATTCTTCCGGCAGGAAATTTCCCGAAACTGTTCGGCGTGGATTACGGAATCAATATTCTTGTTGTTGCCGTTCTGACGGTTGTCGCCTATATTTATCTGAAATATTCGAAACAGGGGTATGAAATCGCCGTTGTCGGAGAAAGCGTCAATACGGCCAAATACACGGGCATTAACGTAAAAAAAGTAATTATCCGAACCATGGCTATTTCCGGCGCTATCTGCGGAATCGCAGGATTTTTGCTGATCGCCGGAACGCATCACACCATCAACACCGGAATTGTGGGCGGCGAAGGCTTTACCGCGATCATTGTTGCCTGGCTTGCCAAACTGAATCCGTTTTATATGCTGCTAACCTCTTTTCTTGTTGTTTTCCTGAACCGCGGCACGGCTCAGATCGCCTCGGCCTGCGGCCTGAACAGCTATGCTTCCAATATTATCATCGGCGTTGTTCTTTTCTTTATTATCGGGTGTGAATTTTTTATTCAATATAAATTATTTTTAAGACATCCTCGCAAAAAGGAAGGTGTATAACGTGGACGCGATCGCTTATTTTCTGCAAAGAACCATCGCACAGGCATTGCCGTTGCTTTTTGGTTCGACAGGAGAAATCCTCACCGAAAAATCAGGAAATCTGAATCTCGGGATTCCGGGCATTATGGTCGCGGGAGGCGTGGCCGGGATGATCAGCGCGACGGTTTATGAAAAAACCGCAGCCAATCCCATCGGCATTGTCAGCGTCTGCATTTCGTTTCTTTTTGCCATACTCTGCGCCGGACTTGTTTCCCTCATCTACTGTTTTCTTACCGTGACCCTCCGCGCCAACCAAAATGTAACGGGACTGGCCATTACCATTTTTGGAACCGGTTTCGGAAATTTCTTCGGCGGAGCAATCGGTAAATTGATGGGAATTAACGATATCTCGATTCTAATGACGGTTGATACCTATAAAAAAACACTGCCGTTTGCCAAAAATCTCGGCTGGTTCGGAACGATCTTTCTCGAACACGGATTTCTGTTCTATCTCAGTATCATTATCGCCGTGCTGGCGGCATATATATTAAAGCATACGCGCACCGGGCTGAATCTGCGGGCAGTCGGAGAAAACCCGGCAACCGCCGATGCAGCCGGCATCAGCGTGACAAAATATAAATATCTGGCCACCTGTATCGGCGGTTCGATAGCCGGACTCGGCGGACTGTATTACGTTATGGATTACTCCCGCGGGACATGGGACACGCAGAGTTTCGGTGAACGGGGCTGGCTTTCAATCGCCCTGGTTATTTTCGTTATTTGGAATCCGGATCTTGCCATTCTTGGCGCGGCGCTTTTCGGCGGACTTTACATTGCCGATGTTTATGTTCCCGGTCTGTCCGGCGCACAAAAAGAACTCTTTAAAATGCTGCCCTATGTGGTTACCATTCTGGTTCTGATTCTGACAAGCCGCACCAAGAAAAAGAAAAACCAGCCGCCGGAAAGCTTGGGTATCCCCTATTTCAGAGAAGACCGATAAGCAAACGGCTCTTCCCATCCCTAAATACACAGAAACCGCCGTCCCGGCAAAAAAGAATGGAGACAGAAATGAAACTGAAAACCTTAGCCGTCCTGCTTCTTGCCTGTCTGTTGTCCGCAGGGGTTGTTTTCCTTTCATACGGCTTTGAAAAAAGCGGAAAAATATCAAAAATCAAATCGCAGTTTGAAACCTACGGCCTTACGGTAACCGAAGTAAAAACCGCAAACAATCAGGTTTGTTTCTTTTTCAAATCGCTGAATATCGCCCTGACAGAAGAAGACATGCTGTTATTCCGATATATTCTGGAAACGGCGGAAAAACTGCATTTTGACCCGAACTGGGAAATTGTTCTGGAAAATGAAGACCGGCTGAATCTCTGCGGAACGGTTTTTGCCGAATTTAACGGAACGGCTTCTGCGTTGGAATATAAAAGCACCCCTTCGGAAAGAGACCCCAGCCTGCTGGAATTTGAACTCCGTTCCGATCTCGCGCAGGCCGATTATTCCTGTACGGGGATCAAAATAGCCGCTTATCCACAGATTTATATCAAGAATAATTTACCGCAAAGAAAAGAAGTTTCGGTCAATATCCGGATTTCCACAAGCCTTTCCGGTGAAGAGGCTCTGACAAAAATCCATTCCGATGTGCAGGAAGCGGTAAAAACACAAAACCGGAACGGCGGCGGCATTGCCCAATGCAATGTATCCATTACCGATCCGGAAGGAAAAATTCTTTATCTCTGTTCCACGGATTTTCTCCGGAACAATGTGCTTCGGCTGATATAAAATGCTGTTAATAACAGAAAAAGCGCCGGAAGCCATCAAAAAACGGGCGCATGAGATTTTCGGAGAAACCCATTACTTGCCGGACGCACCGTTGTTGCCGCCGGAACTCGCCTATCATACCGACCTAAGCTGCTGCAAAATGAAAAATACACTTGTTTGTTCCCCCTCCTGCTTTCTGTATCTCAAAAACCAAAAACTATCCTGGCCGCTCCTTTGCGGAACAAAAGAACCGACCTCCGGATATCCGAACGATATCGCCTATAATGCGGCGGAGGTCGGAGACTTTCTTTTCTGTTTTCACTGCGCAACCGAACCGGAAATCCTTAAAACCGCCGGCCAAACAGGAATGAAAATTTTAGATATCAACCAGGGATACGCAAAATGCAGCATCATTCCGGTTACAGACCGCGCATTGATTACCGCAGATCTAAAAATTGCGGAAAAAGCCGAGGGAAACGGCCTGGATTTTCTTCTGACAACAAATGACGGGGTTTATTTGGAGGGATTTTCAAACGGACTGATCGGCGGCGCTTCCGTCAGCGGAAACGGCGTTGTTTTTTTTACCGGAGATATTACCCGGCACAGGGATTTTGAAAGAATACAAGAATTCTGCCGAAAACATAAAAAAGAACTTTGCTGGACGCCCTCCCTTCCGCTTTATGACCTGGGCAGTCCTGTCTTTTTGGAAAACAAAAGATAAATATGGCAAAAATGAAAACATTTAAAAAACCTCTTGACAAATCATCGGCAGTATAGTATAATAGTCAGGTCGATAATTGCTGATGTAGCTCAGTCGGTAGAGTGCGTCCTTGGTAAGGACGAGGTCGTCGGTTCAATCCCGATCATCAGCTCCAAAAACGGTAGGTTTTCCTGTAAAAACCTATCGTTTTTTTTCATTAAAGAAAAAAAATACCACCATGCAATTGCCATATGAAATACGGTAAGCCTGCCAAGAAAAAAAATGCCGTGATTCGATTTTGCGCTGAAATTAGAATTTCGACTTTACATGCTCCGGTTAAAAGAACCTCATGATATTCATGAGGTTCTTTTTTGTTTCTAAATAAAAGAAGGGAAACAGAATTTCCGACGTTCGTTTTTTCCCAGAGAAACGCTCAATAATCGGCCAAATTTTCCGCGCCGGACAAAACCTCGCGCTCAACATAAAGCGTCCGATCCGGACGAGTTGAAATAAACCATTTCACTAAACTAATCTGATTGTTTTCAATCTCAATCGCCGTCATGCAGCGGGGGTGAACACAGCTACCGTCGTTAAAATACAGCCCTTCCCCCGGGTGCGAAAATACCGGGCGGTGCGTATGGCCGGCAATCAGAATATCCCCATTCTTTTCTGCAAATTCCGCCAGATTTTTCTCAATATGGTCTTTCGTCCGGTTCGAACGACCTGCGCCGACCGGCGCTATAAACCCGACGGTTTCCAGAGGCCGCCAAAAATAGCGGACCAAAAACCGAGCCGCCGGCCACAGGGTATCGTTTAATAAACTGCCCTGATGCCCGTGTACAAGAAAAATCCGCCTCTTCAAACAGGGATTCTCTAAAATCAGCCCTTCGGAAACACAAATACCGGGAAACAAAGGCACGCAGCTGTTTCGGGAATAACAATAATACTGGCTGCACCGTTTTAAAATAAAAGACGGACGCTGTTTTACAATATCGTGATTTCCGTAAATCATAAAAAACCGGTTTTCCCGATAAAAACGGGACATCAGACCGAAAGCCTCGCTATGCGCCTCGGTAATCGATTCAATTTTCCGGTTTTCCCACAGTTCGTCGCCATCGCCGAGTTCAATATAGATAAACCCCCGGTGATTATAATATTCCAGTGCGCCTAAAAACAAATTCTGATTTTTCAGAAAATTATCGCCTTCTGTTCCCTGCCCCCGGTGACAGTCGCTCATCAGCACTATCCGAGAAGAAGAGTCAAAAGAAATAACGGGAGACTTGTTATAAACTTCCTGCAACCGCCGATTCATCCGCGACACAGTTAATCATCCCAAAATGCGGATTCCGGATTAAAAATCGGAGGTTCAGGGATTGTATTTTCTCTCCGGTTTTTTGACTTTATCTTTTCTGGCGTCAATCCGCATAAATTTTCACTGTTATCAGAATTTTTTTCTGGAGCGCTGTTATTTCTCTCATTATGACAACTCCCATGATTTACTGAACAAGACCGGTCGCAGGGGTTACACGAATGCGGCCGGCAGGAACAGCACGGCGGCGTCGGAGGTTCAGGCGGACAAGGGTCAACCGGAGGACACGGCGGCGTCGGAGGCTCGGGCGGACAAGGGTCAACCGGAGGGCACGGCGGCGTCGGAGGCTCGGGCGGACAAGGATCAACCGGAGGACACGGCGAAGGCGCGGGCGATTTCCCAAAAATCAACTCAAGCAACCAAGAAAAGACATCGAAAAAAGCTTTCGAGTAAAGAGATTTCAGGAAAAAATGATATAAACCCGGAAACATTGCTTTCAGATACTCTAATTTATCGGGCGCATCACAATAATCTTTTGTGGCCTCTTGAAAAATTTTACAGTTTTTCTTATTCAACTCCTGTGCGGTAGCAGCGGTCAAACCTTTTTGGGGAAGAGGCTGCTTTGTATGGGGCGAAGAAAAATGAAGCGACACAAGATTTCCCAAAACAGAAACCTCACCTCGCCGATAACCAAGTTTTTCAAGAGCTTCACAAAACGCACGGCACATTCCCCGTTCACGGAATTTTATCTTTACATCAAGCGTAAGATCCGAAGGATCTGAAAATTCTCCCAGTTTAAAACCAGTAAGCCACCAATGAATACCGCTTCGGCGAATTAATACCTTTCCGTTCTTTTTCAGGATAAAAGAAATCGGAAGCATGTCATAATTTGAAACGCTCTCATAAAAAGTTCCGTGAAACCGGTCAGCCGATATATCGCTTCGGGAAGTACTGTAAATTCCGACTTCCGCTCCGGTTGTAAGACCGTATTGACCTTTCCATAATTCGATCAGCCAACGCTTTCCGGCATAAGAAAATGTTACAGGCTCGCAATCCATAACCATATTAAATGCGGCAGCCCCTTCATCATAAAGCCGGCAATACCCGGCTTTTCTCTGCCAACAATCTATTAAAGCATAAAAATAATCACCATAAGGAGAATAAGCAAAACCGGAAGGAAAAAGATCCTGATTTAAATTTTCGAGCTGTTTTTGTTTATCGGAAGTAGGAATAAAAGTCTTTTTGCGGTAAAGAAAAACACCAACTACAGCCGCAAACAACAACAGCGCAACAACACCGGCCGTTATTAAAAATATGGTAGTAAAATTCATTTATTAACCATTCCTTTCTATGAAGTTTCGAAAAATACCGGAAACTTCATTATCTGCCAAATCGTTCCCCCCAAAAGAGTTCTCATTTTACCCAAGGAAACGATCCGGTTATTTTCATTTTATTCCGAGGAAGCAAAACCGTTCGTCTTCCGTCATAAAAGAAACGGCCGCATGCCGCAAAAAATAAAATTCTCCCGGCGGAAAATCCGGGAAAACAAAGATTTTGTTTTTTGATAATTAAAGTGTTAAAAAATTGACATATTCAATCATTGACAAAAATCACGACATATTGTATACTAATAAATAATGGGTAATATTAGGATTTTTGTCTGTTTGCCTCAGGCAAAACAAACAAATTCTCATAAGAACAAGCGCATTTTTCGGGGATTTTCCCGATTCAAATAAAAACGATAAACTATTTTAGGAGATGTAACGGAATGAACAGAGTTTACAATTTTTCGGCCGGGCCTTCCGTACTGCCCGAAGCGGTTCTGAAAAGAGCGCAGGAAGAAATGCTTTGCTACGGAGACAGCGGCATGTCCGTCATGGAGATGAGCCACCGTTCCAAAGTGTATGAAAGCATCATCAACGGAGCGGAATCCCTGCTCCGCGAAGTCATGAATATTCCTGATAACTACAAAGTGCTGTTTCTTCAGGGCGGCGCTTCCTCGCAGTTTGCCATGATTCCTCTCAATCTGATGAGAAAAGGAAAAATCGACCTGGTTCTTACCGGTCAGTGGGCAAAAAAAGCAAAAGCGGAAGCTTCCCGTTACGGCGAAGTAAATGTTGTTGCCAGTTCCGAAGACAAAACCTTCAGTTATATTCCGGAACTCGACAGTTCTAAATTCAACCCCGACGCAGACTATTTCTACATCTGCGAAAACAACACCATTTACGGAACCAAATTCCATAAACTGCCGGAAACAGGAAACGTACCGCTGATTTCCGACCTGTCTTCCTGTATTCTCAGCGAACCGATCGACGTATCGAAATACGGCCTGATTTTTGCCGGCGCGCAGAAAAACATGGGACCTGCAGGGCTGACCGTTGTTATCGTCAGAGAAGACCTTCTGGGTTACTGCAAAGACTTTACGCCGACCATGTTCAAATATTCCACGCATGTTGAAAACGGGTCGATGTTCAACACCCCGCCGACCTATGCTATCTATATCTGCAAACTGGTTCTGGAATGGATCAAAAACGACATCGGCGGCCTTGAAAAAATGAAGGAAATCAATGAAAAGAAAGCCAAAATGCTGTATGATTTCCTGGATTCTTCCAGCATGTTCAAAGCAACGGTTTCTCCGGAAAGCCGATCGCTCATGAATGTTCCTTTCGTTACCGGAAATGAAGAGCTTGACGCTAAATTTGTAAAAGAAGCCGCAGCCGCCGGTCTTGTCAATCTGAAAGGGCACCGCTCCGTCGGCGGCATGAGAGCCAGCATTTATAATGCGATGCCGGTTGAAGGCGTAGAAAAACTGATTGCCTTCATGGCAGATTTTGAAAAAAACAACTAAGCGCAGGGAGGAAAACAAATGTACCAGATAAAAACTCTTAACAAAATAGCAGCCGTCGGAACCGACCGTTTCGACAAAGCAGTATTCTCCTGTTCGGACAGTACGGAAAATCCTGATGGAATTCTTGTCCGCTCCGCTTCTCTGCACGAATATGATTTTGATGCGAACAGCAACCTTCTCGCTATTGCCAGAGCCGGCGCCGGCGTCAACAACATTCCGCTGCCGAAATGCACCGAAAAAGGAATCTGCGTTTTCAACACCCCCGGTGCGAACGCAAATGCTGTAAAAGAACTGGTTCTCTGCGGTCTGTTTTTGAGTTCCAGAAAAATCGTAGACGGAATCAACTGGGCCGCCGGATTAAAAGGCAAAGGCGATGAAATCGCTCCGATGGTGGAAAAAGGCAAAAGCACCTTCGTCGGTCCTGAAATTCAGGGTAAAAAACTTGGCGTTATCGGCCTGGGCGCGATCGGCGCCATGGTAGCTTCCGCCGCCACCCATCTGGGAATGGAAGTTTACGGTTACGACCCGTTTATTACCGTTGATTCCGCATGGCACCTTTCCCGTTCGGTACATAAAGCGGCCGATAAAAAAGAAATTTATGAGAAATGCGACTATATCACCTATCACGTACCGCTGAACCCCGACACCAAAGGCTCTATCAATGCCGAAGCCATTGCCATGATGAAAGACGGCGTTCGTCTGTTGAATTTCTCCCGCGGTGAAATTGCCAATTACGATGATTTGGCGGCAGCGCTTGAAAGCGGAAAAGTTGCAGGTTATGTAACCGATTTCCCGAACGAAAAAGTTCTGGCCATGAAAAATGTAACGGCAATCCCCCACCTGGCAGCCTCCACTCCGGAATCGGAAGACAACTGCGCCGTCATGGCGGTCAATGAAATTTCTGAATATATCTGTAACGGAAATATCATCAACAGTGTGAATCTGCCTTCTGTTTCCTGCGAAAGAACCGCCGGAAGCAGAATCTGTGTAATCCACAAAAATGTTCCGAACGTCATTTCCCAGGTTTCCGATATCCTCGGCAAAAACAATATCAATATCGAAACCATCACAAGCAAAAGCCGCGGCGATGTTTCTTATGCAATTATTGATACAAGCGAAAAAACCGAAGAAGCAAAAGTTTCCGCGCTTTCCGCAATTGAAGATGTAATCAAAGTCAGATTTATCGACTAAAAAACAGCACAATTTTCGGCGGGAGTATTCCCGCCGAACCCATGAAAATGAAAAGAAAGGGGGATACCTGACCCTACAGGTACCGAAAGATGAGTATTGTTAGCGTATGTCTTATGGGAATCGGCGTCGTTTTTGCCGGCCTGATCTGTATCATTATGCTCTGCTATATCATGAGCTTTTTCTGCCGAAAAACGATCAAAGAAACGCCCCAGAAAAATACGGCGCCGGCGGCTCAGTCCGTGACTGAAGCACCGATTCAGAACAAGCAGGAAATGATCGCGGCCATTGCGGCGGCAGTAGCCGAGGATCTGGGAACCGATGTTTCCGCACTCCGGATTCTTTCCGTGAAAAAAATCTAAATTTTCCTGAAACAGAATCTACGAACAAAAAAATACCTACGGACGACGCCGCAGAACCGCGGCAGAATGGAGATTGTTATGAAAAAGTATAAAGTAAATGTAAACGGAAACCTTTATGAAGTTTCTCTTGAAGTAATCGACGAAAACGACGTCAAAACCGTTCCCGCAGCCGCTCCTGCGCCGGCAGCAGCGCCCGCAGCCTCCGGCGCGGGTGAAGAAGTCAAGGCGCCGATGCCCGGAAATATCCTTGCCGTCAACGTTTCAGCCGGCAGCCAGGTAAAAAAAGGCGATGTACTGATGATTCTTGAAGCAATGAAAATGGAAAATGAAATTATGTCCCCCAGAGACGGTAAAATCGTTGCAGTCAATACTTCCAAAGGCGCAACTGTTGATTCCGGAGCGGTTCTCTGCGTTATTGAATAAGGACAGCGGAGGATTGTAAGAATGGATGCTATTTTAGATTTTATAAAAGGCACGGGCTTTGCCATGCTCGCAGACAACTGGCTGAATCTGGCTATGATCGCCGTTGCTTGTTTTCTGGCATGGCTGGCAATCGTGAAAAAATTCGAACCGCTTCTGCTGCTGCCGATCGCGTTCGGAATGCTGCTGACCAATCTTCCGGGAGCGGAAATGTTCCACGAAGTACTTTTTGCCGGCGGTCATATCCATTGGGATCTTTTCGGAGGAAACCCGATTACACAAGCAACCGTAGACGCATTTAGACAGGCGGAAGTCAGCGAAACGATTCTGACGTATCTGCAGAACAATATCGGGAATTCCATTACAGCCGGTTTGGTTGACTATCTGTACCTCGGCGTAAAACTGGGAATTTATCCCTGCCTGATCTTCCTCGGCGTCGGCGCGATGACCGATTTCGGTCCGCTGATCGCCAATCCAAAAAGCCTGCTTCTCGGCGCGGCTGCGCAAATCGGTATTTTTATGACGTTTGCCGGAACAAGGCTGATGGGATTTACCGAAGCACAGGCTTCTTCCATCGGTATCATCGGCGGAGCCGACGGACCTACCGCAATTTTTGTTACCACGAAACTGGCGCCGGAACTGCTTGGCCCGATTGCCGTCGCCGCCTATTCGTATATGGCGCTCGTACCGGTTATTCAGCCCCCCATCATGAAAGCGCTGACAACAAAAAAAGAACGAATGATCGTTATGAAGGAACTCCGCACGGTTTCCAAGAGAGAAAAGATTCTCTTTCCGATTATCGTCACCATTTTTGTTGCGCTTCTGGTGCCCTCCGCAGCGCCCCTTGTCGGCTGCCTGATGCTGGGTAACCTCTTTAAAGAAAGCGGCGTTGTTGAGAGAATCAGCAAAACGGCGCAGAACGAACTGATGAACATTGTAACGATTTTCCTCGGCATATCTGTCGGCGCAACGGCCACGGCTTCTACTTTCCTTAACTGGGGAACGCTGAAAATCCTCTGCATGGGAATCGTAGCGTTTGGTTTCGGTACGGCCGGCGGCGTATTGCTTGCCAAATTTATGAACCTGTTCCTAAAGAACAAAATCAATCCCCTTATCGGCTCAGCCGGAGTTTCGGCGGTTCCTATGGCGGCGAGAGTTTCGCAGACCGTAGGGCAGAAAGAAAACCCCTCGAATTTCCTTCTGATGCACGCTATGGGTCCGAATGTTGCCGGAGTTATCGGTTCTGCCATTGCAGCCGGAATTCTCCTGTCCATGTTCGGTTAATCGGATAAGGAGGAACCGATATCATGTCTGAAAAAAAACCTTTATTGATAACAGATACCATACTCCGTGATGCACACCAGTCACAGGCCGCAACCCGTATGCGTCTGGAAGATATGCTTCCCGCCTGTGAACTGCTCGACAACATGGGGTACTGGTCCCTGGAGTGCTGGGGCGGCGCAACATTTGATTCCTGCATGCGTTTTTTGAACGAAGACCCCTGGGAAAGACTCCGCGCGCTGAAAAAAGCAATGCCCAAAACAAAACTGCAGATGCTTCTCCGCGGACAGAATATCCTCGGGTATAAACATTATGCCGACGATGTTGTCGATGCCTTCGTCCGTCTTTCCATCAAAAACGGAATTAATGTCATCCGTATTTTTGACGCGCTCAATGATACAAGAAATATGCGTCAGGCTATGCAGAGCACGAAAAAATACGGCGGTGTCTGCGAAGCGGCTATCAGTTATACGACAAGCCCGGTACACAGCGAAGAATATTTTGTCAATCTTGCTTCACAGCTTGAAGAAATGGGCGCCGACGTTATCTGTATTAAAGATATGGCGAACCTTCTTCTGCCGATCGATGCGTATCATTTGGTCAAGAAATTAAAAGAAAAAGTTTCCGTACCGATCCATCTGCACACCCACAATACAACCGGTACCGGAGATATGACAAACCTGATGGCGGCCTGGGCAGGCGTGGATATTGTCGACTGTGCCCTCTCCCCTCTTGGAAACGGTACTTCCCAGCCGGCAACCGAAGCGCTTGTTGCCACCCTGAAAGGCAGCGACAGAGACACCGGGCTGGATCTGGCAAAACTCAGCGAAGCGGCGGCGCATTTCAGAAAGGTCGCGGCAAAGCTCAAAGAACAGGGCAGTCTTGACCCGAAGGTTCTCAACGTTGATACCAACACCCTGCTTTATCAGGTTCCCGGCGGTATGCTTTCCAACCTGATCTCGCAGCTGAAGCAGGCGAACGCCGAGGATAAATATTATGACGTTCTAGCCGAAATCCCGAATGTCAGAAAAGATTTCGGTTATCCCCCGCTGGTCACGCCGACGAGCCAGATTGTTGGATCGCAGGCAGTTCTGAACGTTCTTGCCGGCGAGCGGTATAAAATGATTACCAAGGAATCGAAAGGCCTTCTCCGCGGAGAATACGGTCAGGTTCCGGGCGAAGTAAACGAAGAAGTCCGTAAAAAAGCAATCGGAAACGACGAAGTCATCACCTGCCGGCCGGCCGATTTGCTGCAGCCGGAATTGGAAAAATACACCGAGGAAACAAAAGAAATCGCAAAATGCGAAGAGGATGTCCTCAGCTATGCTCTTTTCCCTCAGGTAGCTTCTAAATTCTTCGATTACCGGGATCATCCCGAAAAACGCGAACCGGCAACGCCCGCAGCAGAAAAAGCGGCGGCAAAACCGACTTCCGCAGACGGTGTAAGAACCATCTACGTAGAAGACCGTTCCTGATAAAAACAAAATCCCTCTTCCGGTTTGCATTCGGAAGAGGGGTTCTTTTTTTTATTGTATCAGCAGTCCATTGCAACAATCCGCGTTGCGGCACGGGAAACAAACGCATGGTCATGCTCGACAAAAACCATTGTCGGAGAAGACTCAGCAAGCAGGTTTTCCAATTGAATCCTCGAAAAAACATCCAGATAATTCAGCGGTTCATCCCAGAGATACAAATGAGCCGGCCGACAGAGCGACGAAGCGATCAGAACCTTCTTTTTCTGTCCGTCGCTGAGTTTTTCCAACCGCTTTTCAAAAGAAGAACGCGGAAAATCAAGTTTCCGTAAAATCGAAAAAAAGAGCGTACGGTCGATTTGAGAAGTAAGCAGATATTCGGAAAAACTTCCCGACAAAAAAGAAATATCCTGCGGAAGATACGAAATAACCAGCTCTGGAAGAAAAATTTCACCGGTATGAAAATGCTTTTCTCCATTAATAATTTTCAGCAAAGTAGACTTTCCGCATCCGTTTTTTCCGCAAAGGGCAATCCTCTCTCCCTGATGAACCGAGAAAGAAAACGAATCCAGGATTTTCCTTCCGTCAAATGATACCGAACAATCACGGAACGCCAGCAAAGTTTCGGAATGAAACGGCTGGGGCGAAAGAATCAGCCGTTCGGTTTCTTCGATATTTTTCAGCAAATTCCGCGCTTCTTCCGCAGCCGCCGTTTTCCGCCTTTCTATCGATTTGGAACGGCTCATCATCTTCGCTGCTTGATGGCCGATATATCCGCGGTCGGAGCGAAGTCCCGAATTTTTTGTTCCTTTTTTTGTTTTTTCAGTTTGTTCGGCCCACCCTGCCGCCTGCCGGGCGGAACGCTCCAGCTTTTCAACCGATTTTTTCAATTTTTCATTCGTTGCAGCCTCAAAAGCATCCTGCCGTTCTTTATTTTCAAACCAAGAGGAATAATTGCCCTTTTGCAGATCCATCCCTTCCCGGTTCAGGGCAAGCACATGATCGATACAGCCGTCAAGGAAATCTCTGTCGTGCGAAACCAGCAAAAATCCCTCTTTGCGGCCAAGATAAGCCGATACCGTTTTTCGGGATTCCGAATCCAGATGATTGGTCGGTTCATCAATCAAAGGAAAGGAATTGTCTTTTAAAAACAGCGCGGTAAGCAATACTTTGGTCTGCTCCCCCTGAGAAAGAGCCGAAAATATACATTCTGGAACATTCTCGGAAAGCCCAATCATAGAAAGTTCTCGCCGTATCTCCCATTCGGCCCGATCCGGAAGTAAAGCAAGGAGAATAGAAAGCACCTTATCCTCCGGATTTTCAATCGAATAAGGAAAATATTCCAGTTTCCGGTCGGAAAGAATCTTTCCCTGATAAGCAAAATGCCCGGCCAAAAGACGAAGCAGCGTTGTTTTTCCTTTCCCGTTTCTTCCCACTAACCCGAGTTTCCAGGAAGTATCCAAAGAAAGAGACAAATTGTCAAAGACATTCTCCGCGCTGCCCTCATAACCAAACATACAATCTAATATTTGAATCAAAGACATAAAATCACTCCGTTTCTACCGCTTTTGCAGCTAAAAATAGGTTGCAGGAAGTATTTCCCGCAACCTATTCCGGAATGATAAAAAAATCCGGTCTGCGGAAAAAATGCGCCTTCCTGCCGGTATATCTTCAAGGAGATAAGACACCCCGCCCGGCAGAGACTTCCGCCGGTTATCCGATATAACCTTTTATGCAGGATTTATTTGCGCATTTTTTCACCGCTTTCCATTTTTTTTATAAATTTTTATTTTCTGATAAAGAGTACGCCAAGCGTATTTTTACCGCAATGCGATGTAACGGTCGAACCGGCCGTCGTAACCAGTATTTCATCAAAAATCCCTTTTGATGCAACATAATCCCGGATCATCAGAGGAATCCGATCTTTCGTACAGGTAGAAGTAATAAAAACCCGTTTTGTTTCATATGCTTCCGCAGGCTGAGACAACCGGTCGTCAACATATTTTTTCAGAACATCTTCCAAATTTCCCCGGTACTTTTTCGCAACGCCCATCGCACCGTCTTTTACTTCAATGCATGCCTTCAAATTCAGCAAATTGGCGCCGAGAACCGCAACGGAAGAACAACGGCCGCCCTTTTTCATATATTCCAGGTTTCCCAAAATAAAGCTGGCGTCAACGCGGGGAATTACCTCTTTTATTTTTTCCGGAATGTCTTCCGGCGCAACGCCGTTTTCAAGAAAATCAATAACCGAAAGAACAATATGCCCGCTGCCGGTCGATAAATTTTCCGAATCGATCACAAAAACCTTTCCGGCGCCGACCTCTTCCGCAGCAAGGCGCGCATTTTGACCGGTACTAGAAAACTGGGAACCGATATTGATATGGATCACCTGCCTGCCCGACGAAACCAAAGAAGAAAAAACTTCGGCATATTCGGAGATGCTGACCGCCGAAGTTTTGGGGAGAATTCCGGTTTTTGAAACATAATCAAAAATCTGAGGCGCGGAAAGATCAACGCCGTCTGTATAGGTATCCTCCCCCATCGTCACATGCAAAGGGATGATCCGAATCCCATACCGAGCAATCAAATCAGGCGAAAGGTCGCAGGTGCTGTCTGCGGTAATCGCAACATTTTCAATCATTTTATGTAAATCCTTTCTGAAAAAAAGAACAAAGTAATGTGTGCTATCAAACCATCCAATTTGCCGAAAAACAGTTTTTTTCTTGTGCTATGAATTTCGCACCGGAAAAACACCAGCGGCGAACGCGCTGTTCGGCTGGATAGCCGAAAGAGGTTGTTCTAAAGAACAGTAAACTGTTCTTGGGAACAAACTTGCTGTTCTTTATTATACCATAAACCGGAAAAAAAGTCAAGCCGTAAAAAAGAACCCCGCCAAAAACGAGGTTCTTTCAATTGATTCGTCAAAACGAAAAAGATTTGATAAAATCAAAGGTATTTCGCACTGTTGATCTTAATACCCGGCCCCATGGTGGAAGCAATTACACAGCTCTTGATATACTGACCTTTTGCCGCAGCCGGTTTTGCTTTTACAATAGCGCCGATGATTGCGTCAAAGTTTTCGGAAAGCTTTTCTTTTCCGAAAGAAACTTTACCAATCGGACAATGAATAATATTGGTTTTGTCCAAACGATACTCAATCTTACCGGCTTTTACTTCCTGAACAGCCTGCGCAACATTAGGCGTAACCGTTCCGGCTTTCGGGTTCGGCATCAGGCCTTTCGGGCCAAGCACTTTACCGATACGGCCGACAAGACCCATCATATCGGGAGAAGCGATCATAACGTCGAAATCAAACCAGTTTTCGCTCTGGATTTTGGTGATATATTCTTCTGCGCCGACATATTCTGCACCGGCATCTTCCGCAGCTTTCACATTGTCGCCCTTGGTAATAACAAGAACCTTCACCGATTTACCGGTTCCGTGCGGAAGAACAATCGAACCTCTGACCTGCTGATCGGCATGACGGGAATCAACGCCGAGCTTTACATGCAGCTCAACGGTTTCATCAAATTTTGCCTTTGCTGTCTGGCAAACCAAATCGGCAGCTTCAGCGGAATCATAAAGTTTTGTTCTATCAACAAGCTTTTCGCTTTCCAAATATTTCTTACCTTTTTTCATGTTTTTTCCTCCTATGTGGTATAAAAGGCTTTCGCCTTACGGATAAAAATCCTCCCACTGCTATTCTGAAAGTGGATGATCTTATTCAGCGACCTCTACGCCCATGCTTCTGGCCGTTCCGGCAATCATGCTCATAGCCGCTTCAACGGTATTGGCGTTCAGGTCGGGCATTTTCTGTTCCGCAATCTGCTGCAGCTGCGCTTTGGTAATTTTGGCAACCTTCGTTTTATTGGGAACACCGGATCCGCTTTCAATTCCGCAGGCCTTTTTAATCAGAACCGCGGCGGGCGGAGTTTTTGTAATAAAGGAGAACGAATGGTCGGCATAAACGGTAATAACAACCGGAATAATCAGCCCCATATCGTTTTTGGTTCTCTCATTGAATTCTTTGGTGAAGGCCATGATATTAACGCCGTGCTGACCGAGAGCCGGGCCGACAGGCGGTGCAGGATTTGCCTTACCTGCGGGGATCTGCAATTTTATATAACCTATAATTTTCTGAGCCATAATAATCTCCGTTCTGCCGCGACAGAATCCGTAACTTGATACGGTCTTGCGGCGATTTTATTTTACGATGGTAGACTGCCTGAAAAAATCAGAGAAGTTCCAGCTGACCGATCGGCAATTCAACCGGGGTTTCTCTTCCGAACATGGAAATGATAACCCGAACCTTTCCGGTCTGCAGATTAATCTCTTCCACCACACCGGTAAAGCCCTTCATCGTTGAACCGTCGGCGACTTTTACATTGTCTCCCACCTGATAAGGAACCTCAACCGTTTCCTGCCGCATGCCGAGAGCCGCGATTTCCTCTTCCGTCAGGGGAATCGGTTTTCCCTCCGGTCCGACAAATCCGGTAACGCCTCGGATTCCTTTAATCAGAATCCAGGTATCGTCATCAACGATCATATGCAAAAAAACATATCCGGGAAAAAGCTTGCGCTCAATCTCAACCTGTTCATTGTTTCTGATTTCTGTAACCTTTGTCATAGGAACAAGAATATCCAGAATAATATCTCCCAGATTTCTGTTGGCTACGATCTTCTCAATACTCGTGGCAACTTTATTTTCATATCCTGAGTAGGTATGGATAATATACCACTTCGCATCTTCCTTGCCCATCTGCCGTTCCTCCGTTTATTTTATTACGCCAGAAAACCAACGATGAATTTAAACAGAGAATCAACAACCCCGATAAATACCGCAGAAAGGATGACAACAACCAAAACGACCAAGGTATTGTTCAGCAACTGCTTCGGGCTGGGCCAAACGACTTTTTTCAGTTCGCTTTTTATTTCTCTGAAAAAAGAAAAGAACTTTTTGATTTTGCCGGGTTCTTTTTTCTTTTCTGTTTTTTTCTCGACCGCCTTTTTCTCTTCAGCCATTGTGATTCCCTCCTTTATTTGGTTTCTTTGTGCAGGGTATGCTTTCGACAGAACTTGCAGTATTTGTTCATCTCCAGCCTGTCAGGATTATTTTGTTTGTTTTTGGTAGTGTTATAATTTCTGCGCTTGCATTCACCGCATGCGAGAACTACCTTGTCTTTACCCATTATTTCGGCACCTCCTGTAAAAATTAAGCCTCCCTTGCCAAAACGGCAAAGCATTTTCTGCAACAAAAAAAAACACCTTGCTGCAAGGTAATGTCATTATACCATAAAAATACCGGAAAATCAAGAGAATTTCCCGAAAAAAAACCGGGATTCTGTGACAAAAAACCGAAATATATCCTTTTTCTGCCATCAGCCAACTTTTTCCGAACCTGCTTATCCATTTCTTGACAACCGTGAAAATTCTTAATTCTGTAACAAATCAAAAGATAAAATTTTCACATATCTATGATAAAATAAATCCAAAATCGGAACGATTTCCGGTTCGGCAGCCAAACCGATCTGCGGCAGCCGGAAAACCGGAGAAAACCTGTTCCCGTCCTGAAGAAAATACAAGGAGGTCAAGACAATGAAGAAGATACAGATGAAAACACCGCTGGTCGAAATGGACGGCGACGAAATGACAAGAATTGTTTGGCAATGGGTCAAACAGCTTCTGCTCGAACCTTACATAGACCTGAAGACCGAATATTACGACCTCGGTCTGAAAAACCGGGACAAAACCGATGACAAAGTCACCGAGGAATCGGCGCTGGCAACTAAAAAATACGGCGTTGCCGTAAAATGCGCCACCATTACCCCCAATGCCGACCGCGTGAAGGAATATGACCTGAAAAAAATGTGGAAAAGCCCGAACGGAACCATCCGCGCCATTCTGGACGGAACGGTTTTCAGAACTCCGGTTCTGATAAACGGGATCACGCCGTTTATCCCGACCTGGAAAAAGCCGATCTCGATTGCCCGCCATGCATACGGAGATATTTACAAAGGGGTGGAAATGCAGGTAAAAGGGCCGGCGAAAGCGGAGCTTGTTGTAACCAAGGAAAACGGAGAGGTTATCCGTGAAACGATTCACGATTTTACTTCCGACGGGATTATTATGGGCATGCACAATATCGACGCCAGCATTGAAGGCTTTGCAAGAAGCTGCTTCAACTATGCGCTGGATATGAAGGAAGACCTCTGGTTTTCAACCAAAGATACCATTTCCAAAAAATATGATCACCGCTTCAAAGATATTTTCGCCGAAATTTTCAAGAATGAATATGCAGAAAAGTTCAAAGCCGCGGGAATCGAATATTTTTACACCCTGATCGACGATGCCGTAGCAAGGGTAATCCGTTCGGAAGGCGGTTTTATCTGGGCCTGCAAAAACTATGACGGCGATGTGATGTCGGATATGATCGCAACCGCTTTCGGAGACCTGGCGATGATGACCTCGGTTCTCGTCTCCCCTGATGGATGCTATGAATACGAAGCGGCACACGGAACGGTTACCCGTCATTATTATCAGCACCTGAAAGGGGAAAAACCGGCGACCAATCCGATCGCGACTATTTTTGCCTGGACCGGCGCTCTGAAAAAACGCGGCGAACTCGACGATATTCCAGAACTTTCCGAATTTGCGGAAAAACTGGAAAAGGCCTGCGTGGAGACCATTGAAAACGGCATTATGACAAAAGGCCTGGCAGCCCTTTCGACCATTGAAAACAAAACAATCGTCGATGGCGAGGCCTTTACCAAAAAAATCGCTGAAAATCTGGAAAAGAAACTGTAAGTATTCCATTGGAAAGGAACGGAAAGAAAACATGAAAAAACCGGTTGTTCTTATTGTTATGGACGGCGTTGGAGAAAACGAAAACGCCTTTGGAAACGCTGTAAAAAGCGCTTATACACCCACCCTTGATTATCTGAAAGAAACCTGCCCGCACACAACGATCAAAGCGCACGGCGTTGCGGTTGGCCTGCCGACCGACGACGACATGGGCAACAGCGAAGTCGGCCATAACGCGCTCGGCTGCGGCCAATGCTATGCGCAGGGCGCAAAGTTGGTCAACCAATCGATTGAATCAAAAAAAATGTATCAGTCGGAAACCTGGAAAGAACTGATCGAAAACTGCAAGGCAAAAAAATCAACGCTTCATTTCCTCGGGCTTCTTTCCGACGGAAACGTGCATTCCAACATCACGCATCTGAAAGCCATGCTCGCGGAAGCAAAAGAAGAAGGAATCGAAAAATGCCGCGTGCATATCCTGCTTGACGGCCGAGATGTTCCCGCTACTTCGGCGCAGATTTATATTCAGGATCTGGAAGATACCCTCGCCGGTTTGAACGACGGAAAATTTGAAGGGAAAATCGCTTCCGGCGGCGGAAGAATGAAAATCACAATGGACCGCTACGAAGCAAACTGGGATATGGTAAAACTCGGCTGGGACACGCATGTGCTGGGCAAAGGACCGCAGTTTGCCACGGCCATGGAAGCCCTCGAGACACTCCGGAAAGAAACCGGCGCCATCGACCAGGATCTGCCCCCGTTCGTGATAGCGGAAAACGGGACGCCGGTCGGAACAATCGAAGACGGCGACAGCGTCATCCTCTTTAACTTCCGGGGAGACCGCGCCATTGAAATCAGCAAAGCGTTTGAACAGGAAACCTGCCCGATCGACCGGGAAAGATTCCCCAAAGTGTTGTTTGCAGGCATGCTGGAATATGACGGAGACCTGAAAATCCCGTCCAAATATCTGGTCAGCCCGCCGGACATACAGAACACCCTTTCCGAACTGCTGGTAAAAAACAACATCAAACAGTACGCCGTTTCCGAAACGCAGAAATTCGGCCACGTCACCTATTTCTGGAACGGAAACCGGAGCGAAAAATTCAGCGAGGAACTGGAAATTTTTGAAGAAGTTCCGTCCGATGTTGTTCCTTTTGAACAAAGGCCTTATATGAAAGCTGCGGAAGTAACCGATAAAATTATCGCGGCCATCAACAGCGGCGAATATGGGTTTATCCGCGCCAATTACCCCAACGGAGATATGGTCGGGCATACCGGGAACTACCTTGCGGCACAAATTGCGGTGGAAATGGTTGATCTTTCACTGGCAAGAGTGCTGGAAGCGGCGAAAGCCAACAACGTTTATGTCTGCATTACCGCTGACCACGGAAACGCCGACGAAATGTACGAAAAAGCCAAAAACGGCGGCGATCCGAAGCCCAAAACCGCACATACCCTCAATCCGGTTCCTTTTATCATTTATGATCCGGAAGGAAGCGAGCTCAAAATAAAGCAGGGAAATTTCGGTCTTGCCAACGTTGCGGCAACCGTTGCAACCCTCCTGGAATTAGATCCCCCTTCGGTCTGGGAAGAAAGCATGATTGATTGAAACAAAGAAAACCAACGTTTTAAACGATAACAAAGAAAAACCGCGAACATTTTGTTCGCGGTTTTTTATAACAGAAATTATGAATACCCAAACAGATTTCTATAATCATCTGCTGAACAAATTGGTATTTAATGATTGCTCTTATAATTAATATTTGCCAGCCTTGCCTGTTTCATCAAATCTTTTGTCTGCAATTGATATTGCTTCCCATCTTTTATAAAATAAGTTCCGCATTGTCTGAATTCAAAATTGACATTTTTTCTAATACATTGTGCTCTGATATTTAATACCCAATCAAATTCCAGTGGTCTGGCATTTCTATCAGATTCACCGCCAACAACGACAAGTTCAATATCATCAAGATATTTTTCTATCTCAATATTCTCTAATAATGGCTGTGCTGTAATACATTTATGCTTTATCGGCAAATCTTTAAATATTGATAATTTAGAATCTGCATTTTTTTGATTTTCAACCGTACAGCATACAACTACATTCTCATATCCATCTTCCCAGTCATTGGGAATACAACTCATAAACCGATCAATTCTTTTTGTTAAAAATAAAAAAGTGCAATCCTGTCTTTCCCTTATCATATTCCAGCAATCTTTTCGCCACGCATCGGCTTCTTCAATTAGGAAGTCGGTAGAAAAACATAAATAAACAATACCGGATTTCATTTTGTAATTTCCATTTTTTAATTTCGCTACAGGCTTTTCAAAATCTTTTGTTTTGATAATTTCATTTGTATTTATTTTTCTTTTTAAATCTCCTTTATGAATATAGCAATGCAAACACCCATCACTACATTTTTTACAGCCTCGCCAAGGATTCCACATCGCCATATGATTTTGCTCCTAAAATCCTGATTTTTCATCATTGTAAGGAATTGTACCTACAACGTATCATCTCTATAAAGAAATCCGCCAAAAGAAAACAACAAAAACTTTCGCCCTTATTATTTGTCTAAAAAACGGTTATTTCACAAAACCTTTACCCCGGCAAAAACCTGTTCTTTGCAACAGGAGACAGATCCTCCCCGAACTTTCGGTTCAGCGCATGATGAATCGCCCAAAGATACGGCAGTCCCATATTCGTTTCCAGAAGAGAATTCACGATAAAGGTCTGCAAGCTCAGGTTCCGGATGCCAGTAATGGCCAACACAAATTCCCAGCCTCCCTGCACCAGTATGCCGATGGCAAGAATCCAAAGGATATCGATTTTTTCGCCGAACCGGATATTCCGGAGAATCAGCCATAGATATCCGGCAAACAGCAAAAAAGCCATCACGCCGTGGTAAGAACCTGTTCCCCGCGAAATCGAAATTTCAGGAAAACCGCTTCCGAAATTCTGCGACAAAAGCGCCGTTGAAAGCCAGCCGGACAAAATCAGCAGCGACCATTCCAGCGTATGACCGTCTTTGTCAAGCCACAGCCAGATCCAGGCAAAATTGGTCAGGCCATAGCTCATGGAAAGCCAAAAAAGAAACAGCGCAGGATCAGCCCCCACAACCGTTCGGGTTCCCAGCAACAGATAAAAAATACCGTAATCCACAGCAAAATATAATATCCCGCCCAAAAGCCCCGCAATCAGAGCCTGATAGCGTTTGGTATAAACCAAAACGCCACTAAAAATAAGCAGAAACGCAATATCTATCCAGATATACAAAAGATTCATAGACCTTGCTGCAATAACTTCCATAAAAATTCCTCCGACAAATGGCTGAAACAATTTTTTTCCAAGAACAGCTTGCTGTTCTTTAGAGCAGTTTGCTATTCTTTATTTGACCATGTATTTCGCACCGGAAAAAAGCGGTTGTCCGGTACGGATATTCAACCGAATGGTTGAAACGATTTTTTCCTAAGAACAAGTTTACGGTTCTTTTTATAGCATGAATTTCGCACCGGAAAAACACCGGCGGCGCAACGCGCTGTTCGGCTGGATAGCCGAAAGATGTTTTTTCTAAGAACAGCTTGCTGTTCTTTATTTTACCAAAAAACAAGAATTTTGTCAAGATTTTCCGATAGATCAGGAATGTCAATCTTTCTCCCTTGTTTTTTCCTTCTTTTCATGCTATACTATTTATAAAAAACAGACTTTTTTCCTGTACAGAAACCAGAAAGGGCACAACCGCATATGACGAAAGAAGATATCAAACCCCTTGCCGATACGGCAGAAAAAAAATTAGCCGGGCAGTTTGCCGAACTTGACAAAATCTGTGAAAAAAATACTGAAAAGGTACTGCATGCCTTTCATCGGTTCAAGGTTTCGGAGGCCATGCTGCACGGTTCGACCGGATACGGCTATGATGACCGGGGACGAGATGTGCTTGACGAAATTTATGCGGACGTTTTCGATTGCGAAGACGCGCTGGTCCGGCATCATTTCGTGTCGGGAACTCATGTGCTGGCGACGGCACTTTACGGCGTTTTACGGCCGGGAGACACACTGCTTTCAGTTTCCGGAAATCCTTATGACACGCTGCTTGAAACGATTGGCGTAACCGGAGAACCGGGCGGCGGATCGCTGAAGGATTTTGGGATTCAATTCAAAAAAACGGAACTTTTACCAAACGGAGATTTTGATTACGGCGCGGTAGAAAAAGAGATCAAAAACGATCCCTCAATCCGGATGATTTTCGTTCAGCGATCCCGTGGGTACACCCAGCGCCCGACAATATCTCTTGAAAAAATGGAAGCGTTTTTCACCTTTGTCAAAAATCTGACTGACGCCGTGATTATGGTGGATAACTGTTACGGAGAATTCGCCGCGGAAAAAGAACCGACAGCTGTCGGCGCCGATCTGATTGCAGGCTCGCTGATTAAAAATCCGGGCGGCGGCCTGGCGCAGACGGGCGGTTATATCGCCGGAAGAAAAGACCTGATTGAAAAATGCGCCTATCGGCTGACTGCGGTGGGAATCGGCAAAGAATGCGGCGCTTCTCTTTCTCAGCTCCGGTATCTGTATCAGGGATTTTTCATGGCGCCACACACCGTTTTACAGGCAATGAAAACCGCCGTTTTTGCTGCTGCGCTCTTTTCGGAGATGGGGTTTGCCGTCTCCCCTTCCCCGGAAGAAAAAAGAGAAGACATCATTCAGACAATCACCTTCGGCAAAGAAAAACCGCTGATTGCCTTTTGCCGGGGAATCCAGGCCGGAGCGCCGATTGACAGTTATGTTGTCCCGGAACCCTGGGCTATGCCGGGCTACAGCGATCCGGTGATTATGGCGGCAGGATCGTTCGTTTCAGGCGCATCAATCGAACTTTCTGCCGACGCACCGATCAAACCGCCGTATACGGTCTATTTTCAGGGCGGTCTGACCTATCACAGCGGAAAACTGGCGATCATCAAAGCCCTGCAAATGCTGACGGAAGAAGCTTAGGAACCGGTTCAGTAAAATCAATCTGAAAAAGGAATCTTACATGACACTGCTTGTCTATAACAAATCAATTGAAACTGCATTTCTGCCTCTCTGTGTAAAAATTCAAAAAGAATTTCAGCGCCTCGGAGAGCCGTGCCGTATTTTTGATAACCGAACGGCACAGCAGATAAAAAAAGACGACCTTTTTTTTGAAAACTGCGTTTTTCTTGACAAAGACGCCGTACTCGGGCAGCGGCTGGAACAATGGGGCGTCCGGTTATTCAACAATCTCGGAAGTATTGAGCTCTGCGACGATAAACGAAAAACAGCCGAGTTTCTCCAAGGAACCTTTAAGATACCGGAAACAGTCTGCTACCCGCTGCTCTATGCTCCCGATCCGCCTTTTTTTGAACAGTTTGCCGCCGAAACGGCAGAAAAGCTGACCCTGCCGCTTGTGGCCAAACTGGCGTTCGGCTCTTGGGGGCAGCAGGTTTTTTTACTGCATTCCATTGCGGAAATCATTGATTTTCAAAAAAAATATTATGCCGTTCCGCACCTCTACTGCCGGTTTATTCAAGAAAGCGCCGGACGCGACCTCCGCGTTTATTATGCCGACGGAAAAGCCGTTGCTGCGGTAAAAAGAGAAAATAAAACCGATTTCCGCTCTAACATCGCCTTAGGCGGAATCGCGGAAAACCACGAGTTCACCGAACAGGAACGGCAAATTGCCGAAGAAGCCTGCCGCTTTTTGAATCTGGATTTCGGCGGCGTCGACCTTCTTTTTTCAGAAGACGACTTCCCCTATGTCTGCGAAGTAAATTCCAACGCGATTTTTACCGCAACCGAAGAGATTTCCGGTGTAAACATCGCCCGGCATATCGCCGAAGGGATCAAAAAGAAGGCGGAAAAAGAAGCACCGGATTTCAGCAAAGAAAACTTCTTTCTATAAATAAAAACACAGGGCTTTCGCATGGAGAGCCTTGTGTTTTTTATATCGGAAAAGACCGCGGCAAAACGCACCGCATACAGAAATTCACACAGAACTATTTTTAGGAAAAGGCACGGTTACCAGAATAAAATCCATCTAAAAAAATTGTGCAAAAACAAGGAACCAATCCCCCGCCCCCGACATACTATACATTAGGAGATGAAAAAATCTCCCGAATAAAAAAAACGGAGGCCTAAGCCCCCGTCAGGAGGTACTTAAATATTATGTGTATGAACAACTACTGCTTCTGGACTCTTCTCATTGCCGCTGTTATCGTTTTCTGCTGCTCCAATAACTGCTGCGACTAATCAAAACAAAAAAAATAAAAAAAGAGCCGTTTTTAACGGCTCTTTTTTGCATATTATTTGAAAAACAGAGGAAAATATAGATACCGAAGCATACAAAACGGAGGAAAAAACCTGAAACCGATTCGGTTTTCAGACCGGAAGTTTTATGCGGTTCTCTTCAAAAAAGGAATCGGGACAAAGCTTCTGCGAGAACAAAGAAAGGCATGGTTAAAGAAATGCTATCAGTCAAACGAGGAGATATTTTTTACGCGGATCTGAGCCCGGTTGTCGGCTCCGAGCAAGGAGGAATCCG
This sequence comes from uncultured Clostridia bacterium, assembly GCA_948443805.1. GTDB lineage: Bacteria > Bacillota > Clostridia > Oscillospirales > UBA644 > CAOJUB01. The sequence continues at coordinate 67,661 of CAOJUB010000009.1, forward strand.
GCCTATACTTATCGTGCAGAACGACGTAGGAAACAAATACAGTCCCACCGTGATTGCGGCGGCAATCACCAGCCGCCTGAACAAAACCCGTCTGCCGACCCACATCGAAGTGGACGCTTCTGTTTACGGGCTGGCGAAAAACTCGGTGATACTCCTGGAACAAATCCGCACGCTGGACAAACGGAGGCTCAAGGAAAAAATGGGTCATCTGGACCGAACGGCGATGTATAAGGTCAACCAAGCGCTTTCGGTCAGTTTCGGCCTGGGAGAAAGCGGATTCGAAGAAGAACGCGAAAGCTCATAAAAAATATCATGGTTTTTCGCCCGGCAGCCATAAAAAATAGCCTTCTTTCAGGAAGGCTATTTTTTTTCAAAAAAGCACAAAACAAGAACCGTTCTTATTTCTGCTTGACGACAGGAATCCAGATTTCACTTTTGTAACCATCTGAATCCATAGCGCCGCCAGTATAAGCCTCGATATCCATCTCTTTTGTCGGCTGATATACAGAAGTCGGAAAAAACTCGGTGATAATTTTATGCCAGGTTTCCTGTATCGCGTTCGGCATCGCACCCGTCACGCTGAAAACCGCCCATGTCCGTTCCGGTATTTCCGTAACCCGATATCCCTCCGGAATTTTGCCGCCGCCGTACAGCGCCCCGATCCCGTAATCAAAAGTTTTACTGTCCGAAGGCTGATTATCATAGCAAAGGCCGTAAATAAAAGTTCTGTCGGGCGCCTGCGCCAACAATGCCGCCACCGTTCCGTCTATATGGGAACGGGACCAAAAATCTGGGATCGTATTTTTGTTCTGCGAATCTTCAATACACTGCAATTCTCTTTTTTCCAGAACCTGGAATGCCGGTTTCTTTTCAATTCTGTAATCCATTACATCTCCGCCTTTCAATAAAATCTGTACGGAAACACGGGAAAACGATTTCAGTTTTTTTCCGTCCTTTTTCGCTTCCGACGGCGTTATTCCATGAAACCGAAAAAAAGCACGGGAAAAACTTTCAGGACTTTCATAACCGTATTTCAGCGCAATGTCGATCACCTTTGCGTCAGCCGCCGAAAGCTCACTGCCGGCA
>CAOJUB010000010.1 GCA_948443805.1 uncultured Clostridia bacterium
TACTTGGTCGGCGACGACCCGGGAAGATAAGTCGATGCCGACTCTATCTTTTTATCTAAATTTTTTTTGTTAGATTGGGAGAGATATCGAAGTGGTCATAACGAGGCGGTCTTGAAAACCGTTTGGGGGAAACCCCACAAGGGTTCGAATCCCTTTCTCTCCGCCATATAGCTAAAACCGCCTGGAATCAGGCGGTTTTTTCTTTTCCGTACATGTTTTTTACACGTTTCTCACTATTTTATTCGGTTTAGAATCTGAATCGCGCGTTCTTCTTCTCTTGGATACAGATGCGAATAGGTATTCCATGTTTGTTCTATTATAGCATGTCTGAGTCTCCGGGCGATCTCTTGGATATTGATTCCTTCATTGGCCAGCAAGGAAGCATGACTGTGTTTGAAATCATGGATTCATATTCTCGCTAAACCATCTGTTTCTGCATATTATTTATCATATTATATGCAGAAAATCAGCTTCTGTTCGAATTTATCTGCATATAAATCCGGAAGAAATAGGAAAAAGTGAGATTTTTTTTATAACAATCCGGTAAACTTTTCATTATGGAGAATTCGCCGTAATGAAAATTGGCGTTAAGGGAACAATTATCGGGGAATTTTCAATACAGTCATTTCCCAATGGCGCCCTCAATTCTGGAAAATGACTATTTTTCTGCTATAGTTGAGGTTTTATATTTTTTCGGTTCGAAAATGGCAAGAATTTGCATGGGAAGGCTAAGTAATATCTAAGAATCGGTTGTAACCGCCGGCCGATCGGAATCCAATAACACAGCCTGTGTTTTTTAATTTCTTCTGTTGAGCCTGCCGGATTGCCGATACGGGAATTATCACTTTTTCATTCTCATGTTTGCCGAATAAACAATATGAATGAAACTTCATTTGCAAGCAGTCAGTCTTTTCTGCCCTTATGATGTCTGAATTCGTTTGTTTTCTGTGCCGTTATGATGGTACAGGCGGTAATTTGTTCTGTAAAGAAATGAAAATCATTGGTAAATCGGACTTCGTTTTGATGCAAACCGCTATTTTGGCAAATAATGAGTTGTACATTCCGCGTTGTTATTGAACTTTTTTAAAAATATGCGCGTATCTCTTGACAAAATCATAGTGTTATGATATGATATGAAAAAATAAATAAAACCGTTGACGCGGAGATAACGGCAATGATGCCTTTACAGAGAGCCTGCGATGCTGAGATTCAGGCAAGAAACAAGTTGTCAAATGGACCGCTGAGGGTGCAGTCAAATGTAGCTAGCTACAGAGTATTCTGCAAAGTGCGGGCATACGTCAGTTGCCGGGGATATGTTGGTATCCTGCTAAGAGCGCGGATTATACCGTGAATCAAGGTGGCACCGCGGATAATGTTTGTATTGTTCGTCCTTGACAGATAGGATTATTCTGTCAAGGACGTTTTTGTTTACGCCTTTTGCAGAAAGTCAAAGGCGTATTTTTCCATGGAAAATGGAGAATTAACGCCGCTTGATAAACTGTTATACTATGAAAGTCCGGGAGATAAATATGTTAAAGTCAATGGCGAAGAAGCGGACGAAACAACATTTTTGCAGACTGCCGATCAATATACCGAACCGTCCGACCCTAAGTACCTATTTACAGACTATTACTGGAAGTCTTTACGCACCATGATGGAAGACTACGGATTTCAGTTAAGTTCTTCAGGCGCCGCAGGCAATTCAACAGATATCGGCGCAGCTGCGATAAATATAGATGATTATGTTGGAGACTGGCGTTACGGTTCATATATCAATGATTATGATACCTATGAAAGGAACTTGTCTATTTCCAAATTAGAAGGTAATCAACTTTCCTTGGGATTTTTTTATTGGCATGAATGTGCTATAGATTGTGAAGCAACGCTTAATGGAAATATCGCTTCCTTTGCTTATAAGGATGCATCCGTGGAGGTAAAAGGAACGCTGATTTTCAATGAAAATTCAATTACCGTTAAAATTACCTACTCAAATTTTATCAGTATGCCGGCCGAAACCATGACCTTTGACAGAAGAGATGTATCTGATGGCTCTTGTTCTCTTTTTGGCAGGGAAATAACCTATGGAAACTCGTGTGACTGTACTTGGTGTGATGTATGCAACGCCTGGATGGGCGGTCATGGACACGGGGAAGGGGAATTGGAGTGGTAGCACTAAATGCAAATTCCGACTGCGAAATAAGCCGTTGATATATTATGAGAGCGCTGCTGCCGATCGGAGAAGGCTGGAAATTTTGTGTTTCACTGCGCGTTTTTTGAAAGGCTTTAAGCTTTTCTTTCTTGATAAGGGCGGGGGATATGGGAAAAGAATTATCGGAAATGTCAGTCGAAGAATTATGGGAATTGTTTCCTATTTCCCTTGTTTCGTATAAGGATACCTGGGAAATCGATTATCATGAAATGTCGGTCTTTTTGGAAAACGTATTGTCAGTATGTCCGGTTGAGAGAATCAGCCATATCGGAAGTACGGCTATCGCCGGGATCTGGGCAAAGGACATTATTGATATCTTGGTCGAAATATCCCAAAATTCTGATATGGAAAAAACGGCAGCGGTCATAGAAGCAAACGGCTGGATTCGAATGTCGGCTGAAAAAAGCCGAATCTCTTTTAACCGGGGATATACCAAAGACGGATTTGCCGCGAAAGTGTTTCACCTGCACCTTCGCTATGCGGGGGATCACGATGAATTGTATTTCCGAGATTATTTGAAGGAACATCCGCCGGTTGCAGGGGAATATGAAGCGCTGAAATTACGGTTATGGAAACAGTTTGAACGGAACCGGGACGCCTACACCGAAGCCAAAACGGCATTTATCCGGAAATGGACGCGGGAAGCAAAAAAAGTTTACGCAAAAAGGTATGAATGACTTTTCGTTGATTGCTGATTTTCTCTTGAAAATTGTGACAGAAAGGATTTTCTATCTTCGTTATAAAAAAGAACAAGTTCTGAAAAAAATCTGTAAGAATCGCATTCTGCCAAGAAGAAACACGCCGTTTTACCGGGTGTTTCTTTGTTTTTATCGGAAAAAGTTTTTTATCGTCGTTTTTGCGCGCTTTTTGTAAAAGTTAATTTACTTTCTTTTCCTTGCAATCCGGCCTGTTTTGTGGTATGATAAAAATCAGACAGGCCGATTCTGCGGCAAGAATGCCGCCGGCTGAAGAGACGGAAAAAGAACGGAGGAAGAAATATGAATCAAATAAAAGTAGGAATCGTTGGTTATGGAAATCTGGGCCGGGGAACCGAATATGCCCTGGAACAGGCGGCGGATATGACGCTCGCAGGCATCTTTACCCGCCGGGATCCGGCAAGTGTGCGGCCGAGAACCGGCGTTCCGGTTTATACGATGGAACAGGTAGAAAGGTTTCAGGATGAAATCGATGTGATGATTCTTTGCGGCGGAAGCGCGAACGACCTGCCCCACCAGACGGCGGAACTGGCAAAATTCTTTAATCTGGTAGACAGTTTTGATACCCATGCGAAGATTCCGGAACATTTTGAAACAGTGAACAAAGCCAGTCTTGAAAGTAAAAAAATCAGCGTGATCTCTGCCGGATGGGATCCGGGCATGTTTTCTCTGAACCGTCTGTACGGACAGGCTATTTTGCCTAACGGCGCCGATTATACCTTTTGGGGACCGGGCGTAAGCCAGGGGCATTCTGACGCCATCCGCCGGATCAGCGGTGTTGCCGATGCCAGGCAGTATACCATTCCATCGGAATCGGCATTGGCAAGAGTTCGCGCCGGCGAAGCGCCGGAACTCAGCGTTCGTGAAAAACACACCCGCGAATGTTATGTTGTTTCCGAGGACGGGGCTGATAAAACCGCGATTGAAAAAGCGATAAAAACCATGCCGAATTATTTTGCCGATTATGATACGACCGTGCATTTTGTTACGCAGACGGAATTGGATCAGAATCATGCGGGGATTCCTCACGGCGGCGTTGTTTTCCGTACGGGAACGACCGGGGAGAACGGAAAAAACCGTCATGTGATCGAATACCGGTTGTCGCTGGATTCCAACCCCGAATTTACCACCGGAGTGCTGGTTGCCTGCGCAAGAGCCGCCTGCCGGATGAACCGGGAGGGCATGAGCGGCTGTAAAACGGTGTTTGATATCGCGCCGGCATATCTGCATCCGGAGAACGGAGATTTCCTGCGTAAAAATCTGCTGTAAAAAACAGAAATTCTAATCAAATAGTGAAAAAAGGACGGAAACCGGAAGGTCTTCGTCCTTTTTTTGTTTTTATAGAGAAGATTTGGTTCTGTTAGTCCAGTCCTGCGTAAATCAGGTTGCGGAGCCGGGGATGAACATACGGTTCCAGATTGTCAAGCATATGCTGAACATAAAAGACGGCCAGTTCATTTTCCGGGTCGGCAAGAAAATACGCGCCGGCAGCGCCGCTCCAACCAAATTCTCCCGCAGGGCTCAGCGCGCCGCCCCCGGCCGGATCAATCATGGTGCGAACGCCGAGCCCATAACCGTAACCGGCCAGAGCGTCCCAGTCAAAGGTTTTCAGCATTTCGTCTGAAAGCCGGTTGGTTCTCATTAAATCAATCGTTCGCCGGCTGAGAATCCGGTTCCCCGACAGGCCGGTTCCTCCGTTGGCCAAGGCGTCGGCAAGCAGGATATAATCATCAACGCAGGAATACAGCCCCGCGCCGCCGCTTTCGTAGCGGCTGCCCAAGCAAAAGGTGTTTTCTTTTCCGATTTTATCGGCCGATTTTTTCTCCCGGTTGTAGGTATACTGGCTTGCCATGCGGGCTTTTACCGCTTCATCGGCCAGCATGCCGGTATTTTTCATGCCGAGCGGATCAAACAGATTTTCCTTCAGATAAACGCTGAAACGTTTCCCCGAAACAACCTCAATCAGTCTGGCCAGAATATCATGGCTCAGGCCATAACACCACTGCGTTCCTGGTTCGAAGGCCAGCGGTGTTTTTGCCATGGCGCGAACCATTTCCAACGTGGTAGAATGCCCGCCGGACCGTTCTTTTTCGGCTTTGATTTCTTCGGTTTCGCAATTGTAGGTATAGCCGGAGGACATAGAAAACAAGTTGTGAATGTAAATTTTGTTTTTGGCCGAAACGGTTTCCCATTTTCCGGGAGAAACTTCAGCCGATACCGTCATGTCCCGGAATTCCGGCATATATTCTGAAAGCGGGTCGGTCAGAAGAAATTTCCCCCGTTCATATAACTGTAATGCGGCCACACAGGTGGAAATTTTGGTCTGGGAATAGATATTGAATAAGGTTTCGGACGTTATTTTTGTTTGGCTTTCCTTATCGGCATATCCGTAATCGTGCCGGTAAATCGGTTTTCTTTTTTGATAAATCAAGCATTCTCCGCCGGGGATTCCCAAATCCCAGAGACTGTCGAGAAATTGATCGAGCTGGGTAAAATTCATTTTCTTTCTCCATTCCGCCGTTTCCGGTTAAAGTTTTATATCTTTTTCAGAAATGCGGTTTTAATATGCTGATCAAAACCGCAATTTTCATAAAAATGAAGCGTGCTTTCTTTTTTCGAACCCGTCAGCAGCATAATTTTATAACAATCAGCCTGTCTTGCTATTTCACTCGCGTGAGCCATCAGCGTTGTCGCAATATGATTCCCGCGAAAATCACAATGGGTTACGACATTTTCAATTACCGCATAAGGCCTGCAATTGTGCGTCAGGTTTGGTATAATGACTAAGGTAACCGAGGATACGATTTTATGGCCGATTTCTCCGACGAGCAGATGATAGAATAGATTTTCTTCAAAGGATTGGATCATGCTTTCCCATTTTTTCATATCTTGTTTTTCTGCCGGAGGAAACGCTGTTAAATGATGAAAGTAAAGTTCCCGAAGTTGCTCGGCATCTTGTCTCTTTGCTTTTCGGACAGTAAGCAATGATATACAGTCCTTTCTTCGCATTTGTTGTTTTTATTATATAACATTCTTCCCGGTTTGTCAAGCAATTGAAAACTTTTGTCAACCTTTTTTGTTTTTAGGTTGACAAGAGCTGAAAAAGGCGTTATAATAACAAACAGACAGATATTTTTTTTGATACGAGGGACGAAGGAGGAGGCCGATGACGGTACGGGAGACACTGCTTGAAATATTTGAAAATAACCGGGGCGTTTCTTTTTCCGGGGAAGAGCTGTCCGAAAGGCTTGGCGTTTCAAGAAATGCGGTTTGGAAAGCGATTCATCAGCTGAAAGAAGACGGATATCAGATTTCCGCTTCCAAAAAGGGCGGTTATTGTTTCAGCGATGAAAACGATATTTTTTCTCCGGCATTGATTCGGCGTTTTCTCCCTGAAAATTTTCCGGCAGAAATTTCGGTTTTCGACTGTGTTTCTTCAACCAACGCCTTGTTAAAGCAGAAAGCGGCGCAGGGCGCGGCGGAGGGAACGGTTGTTCTTGCCCGGCGGCAGACCGAAGGCAAAGGCCGTATGGGGCGGCCGTTTTATTCTCCGGAAAATACGGGGCTGTATCTCAGCCTTCTTCTGCGGCCGACAATTTCTCCTGAAAAATCGCTTTATATCACAACTGCTGCCGCAGCGGCAACAGCGAAAGCTATCGAGACAGCCTCGGGTCAGCCGGTTGCCGTTAAATGGGTAAACGACCTGTTTTTGAACGGGAAAAAATGCTGCGGAATTCTTACGGAAGCCTCGCTTGATCTGGAAAGCGGCGGGCTGGAATACGCGGTTCTTGGGATTGGCGTGAATCTTTGTCCGCCGGAAAGAGGTTTTCCTGCGGAATTGGAGGAAATCGCCTGCGGAATTTTTGATAAAAAACCAACCGAAATCGAAATCAGCCGTCTTGCGGCGGCAATTCTTACGCAGTTCTTTCATTATTATCATGCGCTGGAAAAAAAGGAATTTCTGGAAGAATACCGGTCGCGTTCTCTGGTAACCGGGAAAGAGATCACCATTCTTTCCAATTCGCCTGAAAAAGGAACGGCTCTTTATATCGATGAGGAATTCGGACTGCGGGTCCGGACGCAAACAGGGGAGAAAACGCTCCGGTCCGGCGAGGTATCGGTTCGACTGTCATCTTCTGCAAGCGGGAATGAATCCTGATTTTTTCGGATAAATCAAATGTTGTTTGGTTGATAAAAAAGAAAAGAAAAAGAAAGGAAAATAAGAGATGGAAACCACTGTAGCAAAAAAGAAACTGAAAGTGAGGGATATGGCGGTAACGGCTCTGCTTGCGGCGGTCGTTGCCGTGTGTTCCCTGATTACTATTCCCATGCCGACCGGCGTTCCCATTACCTTGCAGACTTTTGCGGTTGCGCTTGCCGGATATCTTCTCGGCGCTAAAAAAGGAACGGCAGCTGTCATTCTGTATATTTTGATCGGCGCTGTCGGTCTGCCGGTTTTTTCCGGAATGAAAGGGGGCGTTTCGGTTCTTGCCGGCCCGACGGGAGGATTTCTTTGGGGATTTATTTTCTTTGCACTGCTTTGCGGACTGAAAAGTAAAACCGGGAAAAAATGGATTTCGGTGCTGCTCGGAATTGCCGGGTTGATCGTTTGTCATGCGCTCGGCGTTCTGCAATATTCGCTTTTGACGCATCGGCCGTATTTTGAATCGGCGCTTCTGGTCAGTGTTCCGTATCTTTTAAAAGACGCTATCAGTTTGGTTCTGGCGTTTCTTGCGGCATGGCAGATCAACCGGATTCTGGATAAAACCGAAAAGGAAAGCTGAAAAGAAAAAATTTCGTGGCTTTGCGGTAGGTTCGCTGCGATAAAAGGAAACGGCCTGTACTCTGAATGGTTGGGTACAGGCCGTTTTTCTTATTTTTTTGAAAAAGTTCTGAATTTCTCAGCTGGGAGCAAAATTGTCAGCAGCAAGGTTATTCTATAGAATGCCGGTGGTTTTCGTTTTTTCTGTTCTGTGTGAAAAGAGTTTATTCTCGGTTTGGGAGATTCTGCCAGCAAACCGCGGCGGCGCAAAAGTAGGCCACCGTTGCCGAATAGGCGGAAGAATGCCCGAACAATGCCGTGATGAGAAAAATAAATCCCGCTGCCGATAGGTTCAAAACAAGGATTGTTCCCCCTGCTTTATTCGCTTTTTTCATGGTTGTTTTGTTCGGTATCTCGATTTGACTTCCCGATTTTATACAGCAATCTTTGTTTGAGTTTCTGTATTTTTTCTCCATATTTGCTGGTGTACAGCGCGCCGACCAGGAGCGTGCCGCCGACAATCCCAAGAGAAAAGGAGGCGATCTGCTCCCCTCCGTTTTTCAGGTCAAGTCCGGTTGCATTCAGCGCCGCATAGAGAATAAAGGCAACAATTGCCGCAATAAATAATCCGCAGACGCGCCTGGAAAATCGCTGCTTTTCATGGCTTTCGTAGTCGGCTACTTTTAAAAGGGTTTGCTCTGTTTTTTTGTCAATCATCTCGCTTTTCCTTTCTCCATCCAAAATTTCTTCAATGCTGACGTTATACGTATTGGCGATTTCAATCACCAAATCGAAATCGGGCATGTTTACGCCGTTTTCCCATCGTGAAATACTGCGATTTGTCACGCCAAGTATTTCCGCCAGCTGCTCCTGGGTCAGCTGTTTTTCTTTGCGCAGCTCTTTTAAGAATCCGCCGATTTTCTTTTGATCCATCAGAATTTGCCCTCCTTCTGCCTTGATTATAGCATATCGGATGAAGAAAGTACACGACACGGAACGAGAAATTTCTGTTTTTCAGCAGAAATCGGTGTCTGTCTGGTTCTCAGGTTGGAATATCTTAGCTTCCGCCCCGGTTTTCGTCAGTCTTTGCTTTTATAATAAAGCATGCAGTGACAGTAGCCTTCAAAATTGGGGTCGGCGATTGCCTCGCGGAATTCTTTGCAGAGACATTTATTTTCTTCCGACCGTTCCAAACGGCAGGGGCAGTATCCCCCGGTTTTTTTCAGCCCTTCTTTTACTGTTTTTACAATGTCTGAATTTTCATTTAATCTGACAGCCATAGAACCCTCCGTAATTTGTATCGTTTATTTGATGTTTTTATTATAATGAAATTTTTTTTTATTGTCAAGCCTGCGCGGTTTAAAAATTTCCAAAAATTGATAATTATAAAACAGGAATCAGCGGCACATAATAGACTTGCAGGAGACGAAAAACCTGTCTCTTTCAGTCGGGAGAGACAAGTTTTGCTCCTGAGAATCAAGTGAAGACGCAAGGCGAAGGCTTTCGCTTCACGCATAAAAAGGAGTGAAAAAGAATGGCTAAGAATAACAAACTTGTTCCTGAAGCTAAAGCAGGTCTTGATAAGTTTAAGATGGAAGCTGCTGCTGAAGTCGGCGTAAACCTGAAAAACGGTTATAACGGTGATCTTACTTCGAAGCAGGCTGGTTCCGTCGGTGGTCAGATGGTTAAAAAGATGATCCAGGCTTACGAAAACGGCCTGAAATAAGGAAAGTAAGTTTTCAGCGTTCTTATCGAACGAAATATTGAATTCTTCCGCGGAGAGCACTGCTCTCCGCGATTCCTTTTTTAGCGTGGAGAAAAAAACAGATCCAGCAGTCCGTTGTCGGAAAAATCGGGCGTGTATACCGACGTCGCCGAATCCGTTTCCTGAAAATAACCGGTAAGCCCCAGTTTTTTCGCCTGTTTTTTTACGAGAGAATATTCGAGGTATTTCAGTTTTCGGTCAAGCGGCGGAAATTCTTTCGCCCGGCCTGCGGGATAGTACTGGCACATGACGCTGACTGGGGTTTGGGGGAATTTTTCTGCAATACAATGCAGGATTTTTATGCTTTCCACCGTCATTCCCGGAAGAACCAAATGACGGATGAGCACGCCCTGTTTGATCCGGCCGTTTTCAAGAACCGTTTTGGGCTGCTGCCGGTGCATTTCGGCTATTGCTTTTACGGCAACGGAAAAATAATCCGGCGCAGAAGAAAACGCTGCGGCGTTTTTTTTAGAAAAAAATTTCAGGTCGGGCAGAAAAACATCAACCAGTCCGTCCAGTTTTTTCAGCGTTTCCGGTTTTTCATAACCGCTGCTGTTCCAGATAACCGGAATGGAGAGCTTCGGCCGAACAGTTTTGAGCGCTTTTGCAATTTCTTCGGTAAAATGCGTCGGCGTTACCAGGTTGATATTTTCTACGCCGGTCTGCTGTAAAAATAAAAGAAGCTCGCAAAAATCCGTTTGGGAAAAACAGTGAACAGGGGATGTTTTTCCCGTCAACTTTCGGCTGATTTGATGATTCTGACAAAAAACACAGCCGAGATTGCAGCCGCAGAAGAAAACGGTTCCCGAACCGTTCTCTCCGCTGACGCAGGGTTCCTCCCAGAAATGTTTGGATGCCCGGCAAATTTCAATTTCTTTTCCGCAGCCGCAGAATCCAAGTCCGGAAGTTCGGTCTGCGCCGCAGTTCCGCGGACATTCGTAGCAGGTTGTCATTCTACGTCTCCTTTCTGCAATGGAAAGATAAAAACTGTCATGTCTTCCTTGGTCGTTGTTCTCCGAGAAAAAACCGGCATTTTTTGAATAATTTATGTCTTTTTGAAAAAAGGCTTGACAAATTTGTCGGTAGGCTATAAACTATAAGTGTTGGTAGCCTACAAACAAACAGGGGTGACGGATATGAATGATTTAAAATTAGGCGTTGTTGATGAAAAATTTGCCGATATTGTCTGGCGCAACGCGCCGATTTCAACCGGGGAATTGGTGAAACGCTGCGAGGAAGAACTGCACTGGAAACGACCCACGACATATTCGGCGATCCGTAAATTCTGCCAAAATGGGATTTTCCGGATGGAAAACCGGTTTGTCAGCGTGCTGGTGACAAAAGAAGAGCTGCAGGGAAAGCAGAGTGCGAAATTTGTGGAGGACGTTTTTTCCGGTTCGCTGCCTGCTTTTATCGCGGCTTTTACAAGCCGGAAAAAGCTGACAGTTCAGGAAGTGGAAGATATTCAGAAAATGATTGATTCGGCGAAGGAGGAATTGTGATGGCAACCTTGGCAGAGCAGCTGCTTCCGCAGATTTTTTTGCAGATTGTCAATATGAGTATCACGGCCGGATGGCTGATTTTTGCAGTCTTGCTTCTCCGGAAACTGTTGAAAAAAGCGCCGAAATCGGTTTGCTGCGTTCTGTGGGCGTTTGTTGCGGTCCGGTTGGTTTGTCCGTTCTCTCCGGAATCTTTTTTCAGCTTGATTCCCAGTTCGCAGCCGATCCGCAGCGATGTTTTTCAGGTAAATACCGGGGTTCATCTGGGGGTTCCCGCGCTGGATCCTGTGGGAGACGCTACGCTGAACCTATCGGATTGGGAAGGCACAACGGTTTCTGCAAAGAGTTTGTTCGGCAATCCGCTTTTTCTTTTTTCTGTTTTGTGGCTTGCGGGGGTTGTCGTGGTTTTCGGATTCGGAATCTGGAGTGTGCTCCGTCTTCGCAGAAAAATCAGAATGTCGGTTCCGTATCAGAAGGGTGTTCTTCTTTGCGATACTGTGCAGACGCCGTTTATTTTCGGTATTTTCAGACCGAAAATTTATCTTCCGTCGAATATTGATTCTGCGCAGGTCCCCTATGTTCTTGCACATGAACGGGCGCATTTGTCCCGAAAGGATCATCTCTGGAAACCGTTGGCATACGGCTTTCTTGCCGTGTATTGGTTTCATCCGCTCTGCTGGCTGGGATATTTCCTTTTTTGCCGGGATATGGAATTTGCCTGCGATGAACGGGTGGTTAAAAACTGGGATTTTGAGAAAAAGCGGGAATATTCGCAAACGCTTTTAAACCTGAGCGTAAACCGCCGGACCTTTGCTGTTTCTCCGCTGACTTTCGGTGAAGTCGGGGTAAAAGAGCGGATACGGGCGATATTGCATTATAAAAAGCCGACGTTCTGGATGATTTTTGCCGCCGTTATTCTTTGCGCGGTTACTGCCGTTTGTTTTTTAACCCACCGGACGGCAACGCTTTCTCCCGAAAACGACGGTTCGGTTCTTTTGGAAACCGGCAGCGACTATAGCGGCGTGACGCTTGAAGCCAGAGCCGTTTCCGGAGACGCGGCGGCTTTCTCTCTTGAAATTGTCTGGAAAAATTCTACATTGAACGAGTTTATGTACGGAGAACCGTTTGACATTTACCGATGGGAAGAAAATGATTGGCAGCGGGTTGAACCGCGGCCCGGCCATGGTTTTTCCATGCCGGCGTATATGATCCCTCCGTATTCTTCACGGACGCATACCTACCGTCCGTTTGATACCTATGATCTGACGGTCGGAAAATACCGGCTTGTTACCGAGTTTTTCTTTGAAGGAAAGGAAGAGGATACCTATCGCGCATGGGTTGATTTTGATTTGGAAACGTTGCCTTCGTTAGAAGGGAACCGTTTGCGGAAATATGTATATCAGGGATCGGAAGATGTTGTTCCGGCCAATTTTGTGTTAGAGGAAGGGAACCGTTTTCTCTTCACTTTTTCGGCGGAGAGCAGTTATGTCGGGGTCGGAACCTATGAGATCAATGGCGATAAACTGATTTTGAGAACCGACGACGGCGCGGTGTATTTCTTTTTTGCCGACGGCGACGGATATGTTTTCGATGCGGAAAATTCTTCCGGTTTCCGTTGGGGCGCCGATTTTGAAAACGGTTCGGTTTTCCGGTGATTTCGGGAAGAAACGGTTGCGGTTATTCTTCTGTGACTATTCGGTGCGAAGCAGAACGCAATCCTTTAAGGATTGCGTTCTGCTTCTTTTTCAAAAATTTGTTTCCAGTAGAACCGGAACGCAGATGGAATTGCATATTCGTTCTGAATTTCTGATGCGGTTTTCCAGATAAACAGCGGAGACTCTTCCCGGCATTCCGCCCGATATCCGTTCATCCGCCATTCAATATGCGTAAAAATATGTTTTGCTTTTCCGCAGGAACGGCATGAAGTTTGAATGCCCTGCGCGGAAAGAAAGGATTCCGCTTCGGTTTTCGTCATTTTTTTCTTTTCATTCGGAAATTCCCACATACCGGCGAGCAACCCTTTTTCTTCCCTCTGCCGGAGCGCGTATTTCCCGTTGCAGGAGAGGAGAAAAACGGTAAGAGTTTCTGTTTTTCGTTCCTTTTTCGGACTTTTCACTGGATAACGGGAAACGGTGTTGCTGCGGTGTGCCAGACAAACTTTTTGCAGCGGACAGTTTTGACATAAAGGGGTTCCGTTTGGAATGCAGATAACTTCTCCCAGCTCCATAATGCCTTCGGTTAAAAGCGACGCCTCCCGGCCGGAAGGATAGAGCTTCCGCAGCGTTTCTGTCACCGACTTTTTGGTCTTTGCCGCCAGAATATCGTCTTCACAGGCGGTCAGCCGCGTTAAAACCCGCAGTACGTTTCCATCGACAGCAGGTTCCGGCCGTCCAAAAGCAATCGAGGCGATCGCGCCGGCGGTATATTCTCCGATTCCCGGCAGCTTCCGCAGTTCGTCCGCGTTTTCCGGCAGTTTCCCCTCATAGGCCGAACATACAATCTGCGCGGCTTTTTTCAGATTTTTTGCACGGCTGTAGTAGCCCAACCCTTCCCAGAGTTTCATCAGTTTGTCATCGTCTGTTTCTGCCAGTTCTTTTACTGTCGGCAATTCCTGCAAAAACCGTTCGTAATACGGAATAACCGTTTCAATTCTGGTTTGCTGCAGCATGGTTTCTGAAATCCAGATATGATACGGCGTCGGGCTGAGCCTCCACGGAAGCGGTCTTTGATTGGCGCGATACCAGGCGATGATCAGCGGTATTGCTTTTTGCAGAAGCGGTTTTTGTTCCAAAGCGATAGGCTCCTCTCGGAGGTCACAGCCTGTTATTGGGCGTGAGCTCATTTTTTATAGGGTTCCGGCTGGCAGACCGGGCAGAAATAAATGGCGCCGCCCAGATAGGATTGACGGATCAGTTTCCCGCCGCACCGCGGGCACGGACGGGACAGAGCAGTGTTGGAACATACCGTAGGATAGCCGCCGGCCTTGCCGAATAAATCCTTTTCTGTATCCCGTCCGCCCTGCTCGGCCATTGCTTTTAACGTTTCTTTTATGCTTTGATATAGCCGCAGCTGTTCTTTGTCGTTCAGAGATAGTAGGCTTCGTTTCGGATGAAGCGCCGCATTCCATAAGATGTCCTGCAAAACGCCGTTGCCGAGCCCCGGAATTCGCTGTTCTGTCGCCAGCAGCGCTTTCAGGGACAGATTTTTCGGCGAGGCGCTGCAAAGCTGCTCAAAATACCGTTCATCAAAGGCGTCGGTCAGCGGCGAAGGTTTTTTGTCGTCCGGAAAAGCCGTTGCCGGTATGCAGAAAAGCGCTCCCCACATTTTCACCGTGCAGCTGATGAAAGAATCATCATCAAAAGTTAATAACAGCTGATGTTTTGCCGGCAGGCGGCTTCCCTTTGGATAGTATCGGATTGGGGTTCCCAGCTCTAACAGCGTATCTTCACAGAGAATCATGGTCGAATATCCGCAGCCGGAACCTGCTCCGGCTGCCGAACCGGTGATTTTTTTCCCTGTCAGCATCGCCGGATAATTCCCCGGGTCGCCGGTATACCATGCAAATTTATGCGGATGGGTATTGGCCTGAACGTTGGTTATTTGTTTCCCGATCAGGTTCTTTCTGATTTGGTCTGCGAGTACGGTTGTTTCGGGTAGTTCGATCATTGGTTTGCAATCCTTTCGGTTATTTGCGATTGATTTTCTCCCTGGTGCGGTTCTTTTTATAATTACTCTTAGTGTATCATAAATCCGTATGGGTGTCAAGCCGGTTTCCATAAGAAAATGTTTCTTGTTTTCCCTCTGCTGGTTTCATTCTCCCCAATGATTAATTTGCTTTGCCGCATCGGCGATAATGACATCCGGTTTGTTCTGATTGACGACAACGATCGGCCGCTTCCTGTCGAAGTTTTCGATTTCTCCGTCTTCTCCGAAAACGGGGCGTGCAGAAATTTCCATTTTGCAGGCATCCGGCCGGATCAGCAGGCCTTCGGCGCAAAGATCCCAGAGCCCCTGCGCCCAGGAAATTTCGCGGAAACGGCGGCGCAGCCAGGTGGGAAGCGGCCGGGAAGCGGAAAAAAGTTCGTCAATTTCGTCATTGTTTTTGCGGTAAGGCGCGACCACACGTCCCGCGCATACCAGCGCCATATTCTCAGCCAAGTCAAAGAGGATTTTTCCGGCTTCGATATCGTTGCGATAGTTATATTCGTCGGTATTGTTTTGTCCCTGCAAATGATCGAGCGCCAGCCAGACGACGATAAGTTTGTCCCGGATTTCGGGATACAGGGAAAGAGCGCTTGCCACATTGGTGCAGCAGCCGGTAATGACGGCGTATATCGGTTCTCTGTTTGACAGAACCAGTTCCCGCAGCGCTTTTGCCGCCGGACTGTTTATTGGTTTTTTTGTTTCCCGGATAAATGCCGGACTGCCTTCATATACCGGTATCGTAACGCCTGCCGCTGAAATGATTTCTTCGCATTCCGCTTTTCCGGCGGCAACAGCTTCTTCCGGTTCGTTATACGGCGCGGAACATACGGCCAGCACCCTGACTTTATGCGGCGAAGCAATGGCGTACGTAAGAGCGAATTGGTCGTCTCCGTCGGCGCCGGCATCGCAGTCGACAATGATATTTTTAACAGTATCGGACTGAATGTGTGTTCTGATCTGTTCCGGGGACATAAAAAACTCCTTTTTATTTATTTTTTACGGAACCGAAGCTCTTTTTTCTTTTATTGAGAGACCTTTAATAAATAGGTTATCAGGAGGAAGGGGAGAGGCGACACTATAAAACAAAAAGAATCACCGGTGAGGTGATTCTTTTTGTTTGGAGGCGCCACCCAGATTTGAACTGGGGAATAAAGGTTTTGCAGACCTCTGCCTTACCACTTGGCTATGGCGCCGTTTTAAACGGCAATGGAATAAAAGACAAGCTTTGCCGTTATAGTAAAAAACGAACACTTGCGTGCTCATTTTTCCGGATGTAAAATGGAGCGGAATACGGGGCTCGAACCCGCTACCTCAACCTTGGCAAGGTTGCGCTCTACCAGATGAGCTAATTCCGCATACAGACTGTGGAGCGTTGGGTTCCGACAGTCTAAGGATGGTGCCTCCGGTCGGAATCGAACCAACGACACGAGGATTTTCAGTCCTCTGCTCTACCAACTGAGCTACAGAGGCATAACCCTTTTTCCCTTACGGGACTTTCTTAAAAAAGAAAGTGGCGACTTCGATGGGGTTCGAACCCACGACCTCCGCCGTGACAGGGCGGCGTTCTAACCAGCTGAACTACGAAGCCATAGAAAAACCGAAGCGTGGTGGGAGTTACAGGGCTCGAACCTGTGACCCTCTGCTTGTAAGGCAGATGCTCTCCCAGCTGAGCTAAACTCCCAAACGGAAAACCGCTGTTTTTGCTGTCGGCCTATATATAATACCACAAACCGAATCGGTTGTCAATACTTTTTGGAAAAAAAAATTGTAAACAAATTATGAAGCGAAAAGGATACTTTTCAAGGCTGCCGATCCTATCCTCCGGCACAATCAGAGCAAGGCGACAGCCCTTTTGACGCTGCTTCTTCCCGGCTGATTTCTGTTACCGTTTTGCTGTTGTGAAGATAGTGGCAGTTGCGGTCAAGATGAAATTTACTGCCGCTGGCGGTGCAGTACGCGATTTCAGGCAAAGCGGGGTTCTGTTCCGGCGCTATGTTTTCAGGAGAATCCGGAGCCGAGGCTTGTTCCAACCAGTTTTTACAAACAGAACAAAGTGTGCGGCCGCTCGATTCGGCAAAGATTTTATCTGAACTGTAAACGGTTTTCCCGGCAATGCTTCTGCAGTCGGGCCGCAGATGATATTTTGTTCCGTTCGCGGTATAATAAATCAGTTCTCCCGAAAGCTTTTCTTCTGCGGAAGCGACAAAGGTTTCATTTGCAGAAGCTGAAAAGCGAAGAGGTTCTTCGGCCGTTTTCTCAGGACGGTATTCCAGGATCAGAAAGGAAAGAAACGCCAGGCAAAGAGAAAGACAGGGGAGAAATTTCATCTTTTTCATCTGATTTCCTCCTTTTTTTCGATTCTTTTTCCATTATATTCCTTTTCGGCGAAAAAGTCAAGTTCCGCTTGACTTTTCCCCGGTTTTATGCTATTATTTTTACGGAGGGACGCAGACATGGAGCGAACCGTTACGCTATGGGCCGACAAAGAAGAAATAGTCCGGGACTTACTGTTCCGGGAACTTGGCCTGTCGTTCGGTCTGCTTGCGAAAATCAAAAACATTCCGAACGGGCTGACCCAAAACGGCGTTCCGGTTTTCGTCACAGCCAAAGTAAACAAAGGCGATGAAGTTCGGGTGATTCTGGAAAGCGGAGAGGACTATTCCGAGAATATTTTTCCTGAAAAACTGCCGCTTCGAATGATTTATGAAGACGAGGATATTTTGATTCTGGACAAGCCGGCCGGAATGCCGGTTCATCCTTCAAAGGGGCATATCCGGGACAGTCTTGCCAACGGCGTTGTCGGATATTATGCCGAAAAAGGCCTGAAGTTTACGTTTCGCTGTGTAAATCGGCTGGATAAAGATACTTCCGGACTTGTTGCGGTCGCCAAAAACGCCTATACGCATCATAAGCTGACCGAACAAATGAACACCGGCGAACTGAAACGGACTTACCTGGCGCTTGCCGAGGGGATTGTGACTCCATCGGAAGGAACGGTTGAAACCGATATCCGGCGGATCCCCGGCAGAGCGACGATTAAGCGAGAGGTCTGTCCGGACGGGCAGGGAGAAAAAGCCATTACGCAATACCGGGTGTTAGAGCGGATCAATGGCCGGAGCTTGCTGAAGATACAATTGGAAACCGGCAGAACGCATCAGATCCGCGTCCATTTTTCCCATCTCGGCTATCCCTTGACCGGAGACTGGCTCTATGGCCGAGAACAGGATACTTTTCGTCAGGCGCTTCATTCGGCGGCGCTTCGGTTGGTTCAGCCGCTGACCAAAAAAGAATTGTTTTTCTCTTCGCCGTTGCCCGAAGATTTTCTTCTTATGGTAAACGCTCCGGAAACCGGAGAATAGAAGAGAACGCCTGCTGTCATTTTGTGTTCCTTCGGTGGTAAGCACCGTGGAAATAAAGGGACGCCTTTCCGGCGGTCCCGCATCAACCCGCCGCATAGCGGCAGAACGGAGTTTTATGATGAAAAAATTATTCTTTCTTTTTTTAGCAGCGGCGCTTTGTCTTTCTCTCTGCGCCTGTGAAAAAACACAGCCGGAGCCCCCAACGCTTCCGGACGATGGGCAGCAAACGCAGACTCCGAAACCGGAAGAAAACCCCAATCAGCCGTCGGACGAAACCGATGACAAACAGCCGGCGCCGGAAGAGAATCAGGAACCGGACGGAGAAGAAGGCGAGTCCGGAGATTCTCCGATTATCAATGGTTGGCCCAAAACCGGTATTGCCAAAAGAATTCCCACACCGGAAAAGGGAACAATCTATCAAATTACCGATGATCGGACCTTTTTCCGCGCCGATATTCTGGAAACCGATGCCGAATATGCAAAAAGCTATGCGGAGAAATGCAAAACCGCAGGTTTTGAACTGAATGTCAGCGAAGACGCAATCGATTCCTCCACCTATATTTTCACAGCGGAGAATGAGAAGGGGTATCGGCTTCATGTCAGCTATACCGGCGTTTTGATCATCACGCTTGCCGCACCTCAGTAATCAAATACAAATCCGGCGTTTTTACGCCGGATTTTTTATGTATGTAATCAGAAATTTTCAGATTCAGAAGACAAAGGCTCCGATCCGGTAGGGAATATTCCATTTTGCCAGCCAGCGCTTCAAAAGTACGCAGTCTTTCACGTTTACGGCCTGATCGCCATCGATATCCCCGGTTTTTAATGAACAGGAAATTCCCGACCAGCCGGCGAGCATCCGTCCGAAAGAAACCGCGTCCTTCGTATTCACCGCGAGATCTCCGTTGATATCGCCCAGCATATCCGGCAGATTTACTTTCAGCGTCTTGATTTCCGAAATTTTTCCGGGCGTTGATTCCGCAACGTATTGAATTATGCCGTCCGACATTGTCAGTCCGAAAATTTGGCTGCCTTCTTCCGGCAGGGTATACAGTGTTTCAGTTTTTCCCGAGACCGGGTCGAAAAAACGGATTTCAGAGGGGGTATTGTAAAACAGCAGTCCGCCGAAAGACGCCAGGCCGGAAAAGGCGATGCTGAAGTAGGCGGGAGCTCCTGCGACTGACCATTTCTGATCGAACGGAAGAAGGACGGCCGCCGGATTTTCCGTGCAGTAAATTCCATTATTTCCGATATAATACCATTTTCCGCCGCAGACTGCAACCGGAGCGATACTGTCTTTCCAATAGGCCTGTTCAAAAGACGGATCGTCGCAGACCTGTTCTTCCGTTATCCAGTACCAGTCAGAATGTTCCCGTTCGCGGATGGCCTGATCGCTGAGTAAAAAGAAATCATGCCGTGCAACGCCGTAATAGTCCTGCTGGTCCTGCGAAAGCGGATCGTCCCATGTGATATCGACATGATACCATTTTTCGCCGATTTTTACCACGTTCCAGGTATGATTCATCGAATCGCTCGCGACCGCCGATGCTTCTACCCCTACTTTATTGAGCAAATATTGGTATAAATCGGTATAGGCTTGGCAAACGCCCTTTTTCTTGGTTAAAAAGTTGTAGAGATCGAAAATCTCGCTGTTGCTGTCATAGGCATAATTGGCGGCGAGATAATCGTGCAGAAACAGCGCTTTTTCCACCTCTGACCAGGAACTGCCGACCTGTGAAAGGATATGGGAAGTTTCCCGGTTAAAAATTTTCTTTACCTCCGCCAGCGGCTGGTCGTAGGTATAATACTGCGGTTCAAATCCGAAAGTCTGGCCGTTTTCTTCAAAATAATAATAGGTATATACCCCGGAAAAATAAAAAAATTCCTGATGGGTATGGCTAATCTGCGTGACGATTTGATGCAGTTCATCCGCAGAAATCATGCAGTCCTCAAAGGAGGCAGATTCTTCTCCTTTGGTAAGACAGGTTACAATCCGGTTGTAAACCGTTTGGCCGTTTTCTGAAAATGCCAGAGAATACGGCAGAGACGCTTCAGCTGCCGCAAGGCAGGTTTTGCGTGTGACCTGCTCGGTTCGGCTTTCGGCAGACAGCGGCAGACAAAGCCCCAAAAAAAGCGACAGCGCTACCAGAATTGATCCGTATTTTTTAATAAATTTCATAGAGAACCCCTTTTCTGTTTTTTTCTTGTGTTATGAAGGCCAGTTTACGGGGATTCGTTTCCACCGCGGAATTTTGGCCGGATTTTTTTCCAATAAAGGGTTTGAAGCATGTTTAACAGGCGATCATATATAAGAAAGGTAAAATTGCCGAGCAGCAGAAGAACCATCATATAGGAACCGCTGTTTTCGGAAAAATCCTGAATGACGCTTTCCAGCGCAATGATTTTCAGCAGAAGAAAATACATGCCGATAACCGAAACATTAAAAACCGCCAGTTTTAAAAGATAGGAAACAATTCGGTTCCGGATATGATCCAGCGTTTCTTTCAGGATGGGATAATACCCGAACAGAAATAGAAAACAAAACGCCATCTCTTTATCGGGTATCAAAATCAGGGCGAGAACGCCGGCTGCGGCAAAAGAAATACAGGCGAGCCGGATTCCGCATTCGATCCGAACCGGGAAAAGGCAGAGCCCTGCCAGCATTGCGCCGATATAGGTTGCGATACCCAGAGGGGTGCAGAGTAGCATAACAAGAACCGCCAGCGCGCCGAGAACGCCTCCGAGGGTCACCGATAAAACTTTAGACGACATAACCCGCTCCTTTTTTGTTGTCAGCGGCTGATTTTCCGCTGGGTCTATTCTAACACAAAGTCCCGTTTTTGTCAATAGCAGGTCTCTTGACAAAAACGGGAATATCTGATATACTATGTGACGTAGTTTTAAAAACCATATTTAAAAAGGGGACCTCATGGCTATTTCCACAAAACTGCTGCGAATGCAGCTGAATCTTCTCAAGCCGCTGGCGAACAACTGTTCTATTGAATTGGCTCGCGCTACGCAGGACCGGATCGGCGCGCTGATGGGAACGAAAAGACGTTCCAAGATTCGGTTTTCCAATAAAGTTTTCAAAAATTTCATGGGACGGTGGATTATCCCGAAAAAATGCCGCAGCTCCGGTATGATTTTATTTCTGCACGGAGGCGGTTATGTCTGCGGGGAACTGGATTATGTCAACGGGTTCGGCTCTATGCTTGCGGAAGAAAACGAACGGAAAGTTTTTGCGCCGGCTTATCGCCTTGCGCCGGAATCGCCTTATCCTGCCGCGTTGGAAGACGTGTTGGAAAGTTATGAATATTTGCTGAGTTGCGGATACGGCGCCGAAGATATTTTTCTCTGCGGTGAATCGGCCGGCGGCGGATTGGTTTATGCGCTGCTTCTGAAGCTGAAGGAAAAAGGCCTGCCGATGCCCCGCGGCGTCATTGCTCTTTCTCCCTGGGTTGATCTGACCTTTTCGGGAAAATCGTTTCTGACCAATAAGGACAGAGACCCGTCGCTGACAAAAGAGCGGCTGGAATATTACGCTTCTCTGTATGGGGGAGATGCTCTGGATCCGTTTGTGTCTCCGGTGTTCGGAAATCTGGAGGGGCTGCCGCCTTCGATTGTATTTGTCGGCGGTGCAGAGATTTTGCTGGACGATTCGGTGCTTCTGCATAATACGCTGCTGGAAAAGGGAAATCAGTCCCGGCTGGTCGTGACGAAAGATATGTGGCATGTCTATACGCTTTACGACGGACTGAAAGAGTCGCAGAAAGATATGAACAAAATCCGGGATTTTATTAAGAAAATCGAGGGTTAAAAGAAAGGAAAGGGATATGGCGGAAGCAAAAAAACGCTGGTTGAAGCTGGATAATGCGGCGAAAATATACCCGGCGGCGAAACGCCGGCGGTGGAGTTCCGTATTCCGGGTCTCGGTGACGCTCAGCGAGGAAATTTCGCCCCTGACGCTGAAAAAAGCGATCCGCCGCGCCGCAAAGCGGTTTCCTTCGTTTTTCGTCCGGCTTCGGCGGGGCATGTTCTGGTATTATTTTGAGGAAGTGCCGGCGCCGGCGCCGGAAAAGGACGACGCTTTTCCCTGCCGCCGGATGACAAGGGCGGAATTGTCCCGGTGCGCCATCCGGATTCTGTATTACAGGGATCGGATCGCCGTGGAACTTTTCCATGCGGTTACCGACGGAAACGGCGCGATGATTTTCTTGAAATCTCTGGTGGCGGAATATCTCCGGCTTCAATACGGGGCGGAAATTCCTTCGGAAGCTGGGGTTCTGAATCTGAACGATGAACCGAAACCGGAGGAACTGGAAGATAGTTTTCTGAAAAATGAAGACGGCTGCGTCAGCGCGGGAAGAGGCGCCGACAATGCTTTCTATCTGAGAGGAACGCGTTTCCGGACGGATTTTCTGTCGCTGACTACCGGGATGATGCCCGTTGATATCGTGACGGAGAAGGCCAAACAGGGAAATGTCAGCGTAACGGTTTATCTGGCGGCATGTTTGATCTGTGCAATTGAACATATTCAGAAAAAAACGGTCGGAAAACGAAAACATTATAAGCCGGTCAAGCTGCTGATCCCCGTTGATCTACGGAAATTTTATGAAAGTGAGACGCTTCGGAATTTTGTTTTGTATATCACGCCCGGCATTGATCCGAAATCGGGCGAATATACCTTTGAAGAGACGCTGAAAGCGGTGCATCATCAAATGGGCGGCGAACTGACCCGGCAAAACTTTAACGCCAAAATCCGGGCCAATGTCCGTTCGGAAAAGGCCTTTATTCTGAAGATTATGCCGCTGTTTATCAAAAACTGGGCGATGCGGCTTGTCTATAATCTGGTCGGTGAAAAAAAATCCTGCCTGACGCTTTCTAATCTCGGGCCGATTCAGATTCCGGAAGAAATGAAAAAATATGTCCGGCGTTTTGATTTTGTTCTTGGCGCGCAGGCGAAAAATAATTTTAACTGCGCCGTGCTGTCCTATCAAGGAAAATTATACTGCAATGTGACAAGGAGCGTAAAAGAACCGCTGCTTGAGCGGGAACTGTTTCCTCTTTTGGTTGAAAAGGGAATACCCGTTGAAATTGAAAGCAATTTTTATCAGGAAGATCTTCCTCATTAATGCCTGAAAGGAGACTGCATGTCTTATTGTGTGAAATGCGGGGTGAAACTGTCCCCCGGAAGCAAAAGCTGTCCGCTTTGCGGAACGGCGGTCATTTCTCCGGAAGAGCAAGAAACCGCTGTTCCGACTTTTCCTCGGAATCCGAAATCGCCGCCCGGTCAGCGGATCCGGCGAAGCACCGTTGCGCTGTTGCTTGAATTGCTTCTGATTCTGCCGCCTGCGGTTTGTCTGATCTGCGATTTTGTTCCCGACCGTTCGCTTGGCTGGTCTTATATTGTGCTGGCCAGTATTCTTCTTGCCGGTGTTTTTATTTTGCCTCCGGTATGGAAGGGAAAAAAATTCCTTCCGTTTTATTTTTTCTTGGATTTTTCCGCAGTCGGCGGTTTCCTTGCTTTTCTCTGCGCGTTTACGGGCGGAAACTGGTTTTGGGAATCTTCGCTGCAGGTTTTACTTCTTGCGGCGGCGGAGGTTTATATCGCCTGGGTCGTTCGGATCAAAACAAAAATTTCCGCCCTTCGGTTTGCCGCGCTGATTCTGACCGAGATCGGCTTTTTCTGCCTGGGATTGGAAATTTTGCTGAACCGGGCCTATCATTTTCACAGCATGCCGGTCTGGTCGCTTTATCCTCTGGTTGCGCTGTCTGCCATTGGCGTTATCCTGACCGTGATCGACCGGGATCCGGCACTGAAGGAGAAATTAGCCAGAAAATTTTTTACCTGAAAAAGAAACGGACGAAGCCTGCCGGGTTTTCGTCCGTTTTTATGTTATGATTCGCGTAAGGCGGTTTCCCAGACGGCTTAGAATCTCGTTGGCGATCGTTCCGCACTGGGCCGCGATATCGCAGGCGGTGATTTCGGCGTCGCCCGACCGGCCGATCAGTATGGCGGTGTCTCCGGGATTGATTTCCGGGATTTCCGTTACGTCTACAATTGTTTGATCCATGCATATTTGCCCCACAATCGGCGCTTTCTTTCCGTGGATCAGCACCGAGCCGACACCGCAGGACAGAGCCCGGGGAACCCCGTCTGCGTAGCCGATTGCCAGTGAGGCGATTTTTCGGTTTTGTTTTGCGGTAAACGCCCGGTTGTATCCGGCGCTTTCTCCGGCAAGAATCTCCCTGACCGAAGCAACCCGGGTTTTCAGCGACAGGGCGGGGATAAGGGGTACCGGACACTCATCGGCATCTGCTTTTTTGCTGAGAATGCCGTAAAGAGCGATTCCTGCACGCAGATAATCTCCGCCGTACTGCGGATAATGGATCGCACCGTAACTGGAAAGCAAATGCGTTTTAGGGCGTGGGATTCCCTGTTTTTGAATTTCTGCTACCGTTTGTTCAAAGGCCGCGGCCTGTTTTTCGGTAAATGCCCGGCTTTCCTCCGTTAGGCTGTCGTCATCGCAAAGATGGCTGTATATTCCGTTGACAATGAGATTTTTCATCCGGAAAACTGAGAGGATCGCATCGGTATTTTCACTTTTTTCTCCCAACCGCCGCATACCGGTGTCGATACCGATATGAACAGCGAGTTTTTTTCCGTACCGGTTCAGTTGTTTGGCGTATGCTGCGTCAATGACGGTTTGCGTCAGCCGGTATCGGTGAAGAAGTGTGAAATCGTCCGGGTGCGTGTAGCCAAGAATCAAAATATCCCCTTTTATGCGGCCTTTGCGGAGCTCAACCCCTTCAGAAACGCAGGCGACGCAAAAGGCGTTTACGCCGATTTGATTCAGTTCCCGCGCTACGCCGACGGCGCCGTGTCCGTAGGCGTTTGCCTTTACAGCCGGCATGAGCCGGCAGCCTTTTGGGCAGAGAGCAAGGAGAGTTTTTGCATTTTCCCGTAACGCTTGCCGGTCGATTTCCACCCATGCTCTGCCGTTGGCTGAAACCGGGGCGTTTTGCTGTTGTTTCATAAAAAATCCTCTTTTACGCCTTTTCAGTCTGTTTCCATTCGGTAATGATAAACCCGTCGCTGTTGTTGCCGGAAACCGAACAGCAGACATTGTCTTCTGTTTCCAGTATCGTTGTGCCCGAAGCGGAGGCTTTTTGATAGGAAACGGTAAAATGCCGGCCGTTTCCCTGATAGGATAATCCTCGTTTTCCGAACGGATAGGCTTTGATTTGTTCTATGTATTCCTCCAGTGTCAGCCGGTTTTTGGTTATGATCCGTGCATGGGCAATTCCTACATAGCGGAAGTGCCACGGTTCATGGCCGATTCCCGTTATGGATTCCCGTCCGTCGGGATAGCGTTCAATAAAACCGAATTGGGGAGCCTTTTCCCGGAAAAGCTGGCAGATTCCCTCATAAGGAAAATGGGGGCGGATGGGATCAATCAACGGCTGTTTCAGGGCAAGATCAACGGCGAGCCCGGTCTGATGTTCGCTGTGTCCGGGAACGGCGACATAGGTTTCGGTAAAATGCCTGCCGTTTTCTTTCAGGGAGTCCGACCATATCCGCTGCTGTTCCGAAAAAGGCCGCCAGCCGCTGGTTGCAACAATCCCCTGCCAGCCGCTGACGGCATTCATCAGCAAAGAAAGAGCGCGTGCGGCACGGTGGTGGAGCAGCACGGAGCCGTGATTCTCCGGGATTTCTGAAAGCGGGATCTGTTTTTTTTCATGATACCGGTAATCCCGGTTCACCAGAATGAGGTCTCCGGTATATATGGTTTCGTTTTTCAGCGTCAGGGTTTTCATACGGAACCGTTCCTTTCCGTTCCGGTTTTCAGCGTGTGTTCCAGCATGCGGGACAGCAGTTCTCCGAAAGAAATTCCGGCTGCTTTCATCATCCCCGGATAGCGGCTGTGTTCGGTAAAACCGGGAATGGTGTTGACTTCGTTGAAAACAATCCGCCCCTGGGGGGTGACAAACAGGTCGACCCGGGCAAAACCGGAGCAGCCCAGAGCGCGGTAAATTTTTTTTGCCGTTTGTTTGATCTCTTCTGCTTTTTCCGGCGGGATTCGTGCCGGGACATGAATTGCCGACGTCTGCAGGGTGTATTTTTCCGTAAAGTCGAAAAAACCGCCTGCCAGTTCAATTTCATCAACTTGCCCGGTCGTCAGCTGCTCGTCTCCCAGCACGGCGCAGCCGACCTCAAACCCTTCGATGTTTTCTTCCAGCAGAATCCGACCGTCATGCCGGAATGCCAAAGCGACGGCTTTTGGCAGCTGATCCGGGGAGGTTACTCTGGTAATGCCGTAAGAAGATCCGGAGCGAACCGGTTTGACAAACAGCGGAAAGCCGATTCTGTCGGCAAACATCCGGATTTTTTCTATGCTGTCGGTTCGGAAAAAGACCGATGAATGGGGGATGTCTGCACCAGCTGCCGCAGCGAGAATATGCGCGCGGTCTTTATCCATACACAGCGCCGAGGCAAGAACGCCGCACCCGACAAGAGGAATGCCGGCCAGTTCGATCAGCCCCTGAACCGTTCCGTCCTCTCCGTTTTTTCCGTGCAGTACGGGGAAAGCCAGATCAACGGGAATCGATTCGGTTTTGCCTTCCCGCAGCAATAGAAGGCGGTGATTTTCTCTGGAAGGGGAAAGGACGCAGGGCGTGCAGTCGGCCTGATTCAGCCAGCGATCCTGTCGGATTTTTTCAGTATTTCCCCGGAAAAAGAACCATTCTCCGCTTTTGGAAATGCCGATTGGAATTGCTTGAAAACGGGCTTTGTTAATATTTCGGAGAACGGCGTAAGCGGATTGCAGGGAAACGCTGTATTCCGAAGAACATCCGCCGAAAAAAACAGCGAGACGATACGGTTTTATCATGGTTTCTGCTCCTTTTCTTCTTTTTCGTTGACGTTTTCGTCTGTTTCTGAAAAATTTATTTTGGGATTGATGATGATCCGGCCGGGCTGGCAGACAACGGTGCAGTGATCCGGGATATCGGTGCAGACAACGGCGCCTGCGCCGATCTTGACTTGGCAGCCGATCCGGATTCCTCCTACCACAACAGCGCCTGCGCCGATCAGACAGCCGTTTCCGATGACCGGTGCCTGTCCGTCGATTTCCCCAATCGTTACATTCTGATAAATCCGGCAGTTTGTTCCGATTTCGGCATACCGGGAGATGAACACGCCGTGCAGTCCGTGCGGAAAAACCGGTTCTCCGTTCAGTTTTGCGCCGGGACCGACATAGCCGCCGCGGCGTTGCGCGCACCGGTTCACCAAAAAGGTGAGAATATCATACCGCAGGCCTTTTTTCAGTTTTTCCCGCCGGTGATACAGCCGCCAGAAACGGCGGAGGGAATCGCCTTTCGAATAATCGATGATCCGTTCTCTGAATCCCATAACCTGTCCTCTCTGTGCATGTCTGTTTGGTTTGTGTCTTTCATTATAACCGGCGAAGATGACTCTCCGGTGACTGAGTAATTACGAATCCGTCATAAAAAAACGCCCGCTCTGTATCTTTAGTATACAATAGCGGACGTTTTTTTGTTTTCAGTTTTTCTTTTGGAAATCTTGTTTTTTTCTTTTTTAAATCATACGATTTTCTGACAGTCTGCCGGGATGGTTATCGTAAAGGTGACGGTTTCTTCTTCGCTTCTCGCCTGGATTTTGCCGCCGTGGAGTTCCACAATTTCTCTTGCGATAGCCAGCCCCAGTCCGGCTCCGCCGGTAGCTGACGCACGGGAGGTATCGATCCGGAAAAACTGTTCGAAAATCCGTTCCAGTTTTTCTTCAGGAATGGTTTTTCCTTTGTTTTGCACAATGATTTCTACGGCGTCTTCGATGCGGCGAAGAGAAAGAAAAACTGCAGTTTTCCGGGTACTGTAGCTGACGGCGTTGCGGATCAGGTTGTCAAATACCCGTTCCAGTTTATTGGGGTCGCAGACGATTTCGATATTCGGTTCGATTTCTGTGTGGAAAACCAGCTCTTTTTCCGCCAGAATCGGAATGAATTCGCTCGTGATCTGTTCCAGCATCCGGCTCAGGCCGATCCGTTCCGGTTCCAGCGTCAGTTTGGAAAGGCTGAACCGGGTAATGTCAAACAGCTCATTAATCAAATCTTCCAGC
Organism: uncultured Clostridia bacterium; assembly: GCA_948443805.1. Classification (GTDB taxonomy): domain Bacteria; phylum Bacillota; class Clostridia; order Oscillospirales; family UBA644; genus CAOJUB01. Next base: position 28,154 of record CAOJUB010000010.1, read on the forward strand.
CGCTGCGCTTTATTGAGGGCGATTCCGGTGTATTTTGCCCGAAGTTCGGCTGAAATATCCGGTTCATCGCGCAGCAGCGAAAGATATCCGATCACCGAAGTTACCGGGGTTTTCAGATCGTGGGCAAGATAGGTTATCAGATCATTTTTCCGCTGTTCCGCGTCTTTGGCTATTTTATCCTTGTTGATCAGATCGACTTTGGTCTGATTCATCTGTTTTTCAATTTCTTTGAGCGGGTCGGAAAGTTCAATCAGCCGGTTATCACCGCGGTAAACCCGGTCGGTCGCATCGGAGACTTCCTGCAGATATGCAAAGGGTTTCCGCCAGAAATAGAAGAGGATGGCAAGATATCCGACGGCAAAATATCCGATAGCGAAAAGGTCCCAACGGATTTTCAGCCATTGAACAATCCGGTAAATCAGGTCGTCGGCCTGATAAGCGGTCCGATGGTACAGATTCCCGAAGAGCCAGAAAAGCGCGATCCCCAGAAATGTATACAGCGCCCCAAAGGCCAGCATTTGCAAAAACAGCCGGATGCTCAGCCCTGTCAACGGTTTTTTCTTTTTATTCAATGGTGTATCCGACCCCCCAGACGGTTTTAATAAAGCGCGGTTTGCGCGCGGGTTCGTTCATTTTTTCCCGCAGACGAGCAATATGCGCCATGACGGTATTGTTGTTATCCCAGAATTTTTCGCCCCAGACGTTTTCAAACAGTTCTTCGGAGGAAACCACATTCCCCTGTCGTTCGCACAGATACCAGAGAATATTGAATTCGATCGGTGTCAGCGAGAGCTCTTTTCCGTCAAGAGAACATTTATGGCTGGCGCGTGAGATATGCAGTCCCCGGATATATTTTTCATCGGTTTCCGGATGCCCCGTTTCTGCGGTGTTATAACGGGTATAGCGGCGCAGCTGCGTTTTAACCCGCGCCATCAGTTCCAGCGGGTTAAACGGTTTGGTGATATAATCGTCGGCGCCGAAGGTCAGGCCGGTGATCTTGTCCGCGTCTTCCACCCGTGCGGTCAGCATAATGATCGGAAACAGATAGTCCTGCCGAATTTTCTGGCAGAGCGAAAAGCCGTCGATATCCGGCAGCATGACGTCCAGGATCGCCAGACTGATTTTTTCTGCTTTTACACACTGCAGCGCGTCCGTGGCATTATAGAACTTTAATACTCTGTAATTTTCATTGCGGAGATAAACTTCCACTAAATCCGCAATTTCCTGCTCATCGTCTACGATCAGTATGGAATCCCCCATTTTTTTCACTCCTTTTCCGTTTTTAACAAATCTCAATTTATTACTTAATTTATTATACTTTTTTTTGAGACAAAATGCAAGCCCCCCCCCATAAAATTCCCCGGATCAGTTTTCTGAAAACGAAGAAAAACAGGCATTTTTTTGGCTTTTCCCGGGAAAATCTTGACGGAAAAACTTTTTTATGCTATACTTTAGGCAAACTAAAATTTATAATTAAGGAATGAAAAACCATGCAGGCAATCACAAAAATACTTAGCGGTTATGCGGCGAAAGCCTTTGAATCATGCGGATACGATTCCACACTGGGGACCGTTACCTCTTCAGATCGGCTGGATTTGTGCCAGTTTCAGTGCAACGGCGCGTTCGCCGGTGCGAAGCAATACCGGAAAGCGCCGATGATGATTGCGGAAGAGGTATGCAGGGCGCTTGCCATGGAAGAAATTTTTGAGAAGGCGGAGGCCGCGGCGCCCGGTTTTATTAACCTGACCCTGAAAGACAGTGCGCTGATGGCTTTGGCAAAAGAACTTGACGCCGATTCGGAAAGCGGCATTCCCCAGCCGGAAAATCCGGAAACGCTGCTGATTGATTACGGCGGTCCGAATGTAGCAAAACCGCTTCACATCGGACATCTGCGTTCGGCAATCATCGGCGAGGCGCTCAAACGCCTGGCGCGCATCTGCGGCCATAAGGTTACGGGGGATATTCACCTGGGCGACTGGGGGCTGCAAATCGGGCTTGTTATTTGCGGACTGAAAGAACAAATGCCGGATGAACGCTGTTTTTCCGAGGATTTCGACCCGGAAAAAGATTCGGTTCCGGTGCTGAACTGTGATCTTCTCAGCCAGGTTTATCCGGAAGCCAGCAAAAAGAGCAAGGAAGACGATGTGTTCCGCGAGCAGGCGCAGGCGGCGACGTTTGACCTGCAGAACCGGAGACCGGGTTATATTGCGCTCTGGAAAGAAATTATGCGCGTATCGATTGCCGATTTGAAAAAAAGTTATCAGCGGCTGAATGTGGATTTTGATTTATGGTATGGGGAAAGCGATGCCGACGCGTATGTGGATGAACTGATGCGCATTCTGACCCAAAAAGAGCTTTTGCGGGAGAGCGAAGGTGCATTGGTGGTGGATGTGGAAAAAGAGAGTGATAAAGCGCCCATGCCGCCGATTATCATCAAAAAATCAGATCATTCCAATCTGTATGCGACGACCGATCTGGCGACCCTGATTCAGAGAAAGAAAGATTTTTCGCCTGATCGGATTTGGTATGTTGTCGATACGCGGCAGGGGCTGCACTTTGAACAGGTGTTCCGCTGTGCGGAAAAAGCCGGGATCACCGATGGCATCCGGCCGGAATTTCTTGGTTTTGGAACGATGAACGGCGCCGACGGAAAGCCGTATAAGACCCGTGAGGGCGGTGTGATGCGGCTGAGCGATCTGCTGGATCTTGCCGAAAACGCCGCGTTGGAAAAGCTGGAATCCTCGGCTTATATAAAGAGTCTTTCCGGGGAAGAAAAGAAACAGATTGCGCAGAAAGTTTCGGTGGCGGCGGTGAAATTCGGCGACCTGCAGAACCACCGTGCGAAAGATTATATTTTTGATCTGGATAAATTCCTTGCTTTCGAGGGTAAGACCGGAACCTATATTCTTTACACGATTACCCGAATCAATTCAATTCTGAAAAAAGCCGGCGTATCGCCGGAGGAAAACCCCGAAATTAAGGGAATTTATTCCGCAACCGAACGGGAACTGCTGCTGAATCTGCTGCTGACCGGCGAGCGTTTTGTCAAAGCGCTGGAAGAACGCGCCCCTAACTATATCTGCGACAACGCCTTTACGCTGGCTTCGCTTTTCTCCGGTTTTTATCACGACAACCGTGTTGTTGACGAGGCCGATCCGGAGAAAAAAGAATCGTGGCTGGCTTTGCTGCTGCTGACAAAAAAAATGCTGTTGGTGCATCTTGATGTCCTGGGAATCGAAGCGGTGGAAAATATGTAAAACCGGCTGTTTTCCCCCTTCTTTTGCTGAAATCGAAATTTTCACAAATATTTGTCCCCGCCTCCGCATAAGATGTTTTAGAGACCGGGCAAGCCGGCTTTAAAATGGCGGGATTTCCGCCGGAACGGAGTGGGGATATGAGTTTATCCTTTTTTGAAATGGCTGCGGTGGGGATTGCTGCGCTTTCCTTTTTTGTTGCGGCCTATCTTTACAGCTGGGTAGCAAAATGCCCATGCAAAAACCCGGAGATTCTCCGGGTCGGAAAACTGATACGAAAAGGCGCGAACACCTTTCTGCGAAAAGAGTACGCGTCGCTTTCAAAATTTATTCTGATCGCGGCGGCGCTGATCTTTGCTTTTCTTCCGAAACCGGTTCTTGAAGGGGATATTACCCCGAACGTGATTATGACCGTTTCCTATATCGCGGGGACGCTTTTTTCGGCAATCTCCGGGAAGATCGGCATTGCGGTGGCGACCAAGGCGAACATGAAGACCGCCGAGGCGGCCAAGCAGGGGATTCGTCCGGCGTTTATGTGCGGATTCCGGGGCGGGGCGGTCATGGGGATGGCGGTTGTGGGCAGCAGCCTTCTGGGCGTTGCGCTGCTCTATGCCTATACCGGAAATACCACGGCACTTCTCGGCTTCAGCTTCGGCGCTTCCTCGCTTGCGCTTTTTGCCAAAGCAGGAGGAGGAATTTTCACAAAAACTGCCGATATCAGCGCAGACCTTGTCGGAAAAGTGGAATTGGGCATTCCCGAAGACGATCCGCGGAATCCGGCGGTGATTGCCGATAACGTCGGCGATAATGTCGGCGATGTTGCCGGCATGGGCGCGGATTTGTTTGATTCCAACGTTGCTTCAATGGCGGCGGCTCTGGTCATTGCTTCGGGCCTGGATCAGGCCTGCGGCACAGATTTTAATGTCATTTCTGTTTTCTGTTATGCGGCGGCAGGGCTGCTGGCTTCCATTATCGGCGTAGCTACGGCAAAAATCCGGAAAAACGGAAACCCGACGACGGCGCTCAACAGCAGTACATATTTAACTACCGTTATTTTTTTGGTACTTACCGCCGGCATCACTGCGCTTCTTGATTTGGAATGGCGGATTTGGGGCGCTTCGGCGATCGGCCTGATTGTCGGCGTGTTTATCGGAATTGCCTCCGATTATTTTACCGACGACCGGAGAAAACCGGTGCACAACGTAGCCAAAGCGTCGCGGTCGGGTCCCGCCTTTACTATTCTTTCGGGCGTTTCTTACGGTTTTATCAGCGCTCTGCCTGCGATGGCGGGAATCGGGGTGTCTGCTCTTGCCGCTTATAAACTGTGCGAACCGTTGGGCGAAGGGTACGCCATGTTCGGCATTGCCATGGCGGCGGTCGGAATGCTTTCGATTGTCGGAATGATTATCTCCAACGACGCTTACGGACCAATTGTTGACAATGCGCGGGGGCTTGCGGAAATGGGCGGCCTCGGCGAAGATGTGATTGAAATTACCGATTCTCTTGACAGTGCGGGAAATACCGTGAAGGCGATTACCAAAGGGTTTGCGATCGGCGCGGCGGGGCTTACGGTCATTTCGCTGCTGGGCGCATTTATCAGCGAGGTAAACACCGCGGCAAGATCCCTGGGGCTTCCCCAGATTTCCGGTTTTGATATTCAGGATCCTCTGACCTTTTTCGGCATGCTTGCAGGCGCTGCGGTTCCGGCCGTATTTTCGGCGATGCTGATGCTTGGCGTCGACCGCAATGCGCAGCGGATGGTGGCGGAGATTCACCGGCAGTTCCGTACGATTGCGGGGCTTCGGGAGGGACGGCCGGGCGCTAAGCCGGAATATGACAAGTGTATTGAAATTGCAACCAAAGGCGCACTATCCGAGTTGATTCCGGCCGGCCTTTTTGCCATTGCGGCAACGCTGGCCACCGGTTTTATCGGCGGTGTGAACGCCATCGGCGGTTTTCTTTGCGGAAACATCGTCAGCGGTCTGCTGATTTCTCTGTTCATGTCCAATGCCGGCGGGCTTTGGGACAATGCGAAAAAGTATATTGAAGCCGGCGCGGAAGGCGGAAAGAATTCCGACGCGCACCGGGCCGCTGTTGTCGGCGATACGGTCGGCGATCCCTTTAAGGACACCGCAGGACCGTCGATTAATACGCAGATTACCGTGGTTTCTCTGATTGCTTCGCTGCTTTCTACGGTATTTTTGACGATGTCGATTTTCTGATTGTTCAAACACGGAAAGGCACGGATGTATAAAAATGCGGATTTGTTATCAAACGCTGACAACAGACAGACTGATCTTGCGCAGGCCCCTTTTCTCCGACGCGGCGGATGTTTTCCGCTGTCTTTCGGATGAAGGGGTCTGCCGGTATATCGACGTCGACCGCCATCGCACCCTTGCTGATTCGGAGAGTTTTCTCAAACGGCTGATACAGGAAGACCGGGCGGGTATCGGTACGGAATGGATGATCGAAGAAAAAAACGGAAAACGAGTGATCGGGATCATTCATCTTTCCTCCCTTTCCGAGGATTTTGCCTACATCGGTTATTTTATCGAAAAAAGACGGTGGGGAAACGGTTTTGCTACCGAAGCGCTTGCCGCGCTGAAGACGTATGTTTTTTCACAGGAAAAGTTCTCTCGTTTGTACGCGCTTTGTCTTCCTGACAACAAAGCTTCTCTCTGCGTGCTTGAAAAATGCGGCTTTTCTTTTGAAAAAAAGGGAGAGTGCCGGGGCGGAAAACATCACGGAAAAGAGATTTACCGCTATGAGGCAAAAAAAATTCAGCCCTGAAAAAACGGACAGATTTTGTTGAATAAAAAATGGAAGGACGGAATCCAATATGGAGGAAGAAAGAAAAAGCGAAAGGGAAAATCAAACGGAGTTTCCGACGGTTCCGGAACCGGTGAATTCGCAGGAGACGATACCGTCTTTCGGACAGAATCCGGACTTCAACCGGACAGAGAACACGGTTTTTGAAGAACTGAAACGCCGGACGGAAGCTTCGGCTGAAAAAACAGATAGCTCCTCCGGTTCCGCAGAGGCGGCTAAACCGTCGGTCATCCGGAATCCGGCTTTTACGCCGGAAGGGATTCCGGTTTCCGGGAAGAAAAAAGAAAGAAATGCCGCGGTTTTGTTTCTTGCGGTGATCGTTTCCCTGGTCGGACTGGTTTTGTTTGTCAGCGGATTGTTTCTCGCCGCCCATTCCTCGGAATCGGGCAGCCCGGAAAGAGAGATCGGAGAATCCAGGCCGGGTAAGGATCAGAATGCGGGCGGGCAGTCTGTAGACATTCCGCAGAATCCGGAAAACTCGGTGTCGGTTCCGCCTTCGGTTGATTTTTCTGTCAGCACGCCGCAGAATACGCAGTTAACGACCAAACAGGTGATTCAAAAGGTGGAACCCAGCGTTGTAATGATCCGGGCTACGGTGTCTTCGGGCACATTTCTTTCCGGAGAATCGATGGGAAGCGGCGTTATTCTGTCGGAAAACGGACAGATTCTGACGAACGCACATATTGTCGCCAACGCGGAGTCGATATCGGTTCAGCTCAAAGACGGAACCGAGTACCGCGCCGAAATTCTGGGGGCGGATTCGGTCTCGGATATCGCCGTGCTTCAAATTGACGCTGCCGGTCTTCCCGCCGCGGAATTTGGCGATTCTTCGCTGCTGGAAAAGGGTGACGAGGTGATCGCTATCGGCCATCCCTATTCGGACAAGCTTGCGTATTCTGCAACAAAGGGAATTGTTTCCAATATGCATCAGAATTTCCGTTTTGAGTCTCTCGGCAGTGTTCTTGACCTGATCCAGCATGACGCGACAATTAATATGGGAAATTCCGGCGGACCGCTGGTGAATATGTACGGACAGGTTGTCGGAATCAATTCGGTCAAAATTTCGGGGAACTCGTTTGAAAATATCTGTTTTGCCATACAGATCAATTCAGCGCTTGAAATTGCGGGCGATCTGATCCGGCAGGGAGCGGTCGTCCGTCCGGTCATCGGCGTTCAGTGCCAGACCGATTCTTCGGTCGGCGGCGCGCTGGTTGTCAAAGTTGCGCCGAACGGTCCGGCAGAACAGGCGGGAATTCTTCCCGGCGATATCATTACCAAACTGAATGGCGAACGGCTTCGTTCCACCGAGGAATTTGTCAGCCTTGTTTCGGCTTTCCAGCCTGGTGATTCGGTCAAAATTTCGGTATTGCGCGATACCGATGTGTTTGAATTTGAGGTAACGCTAACGGCGGGAAACAAGATAAATTACGACGAAAAAACAGTCGGATAAAAATAGAGAAGAAACCGGAGAAATACCATGGCGAAAAAAAAATATTATGCGGTTCGGAAAGGCGTGAAAACCGGCTTGTTTGAAAGCTGGTCGGAATGTGAACCGCTGGTAACGGGGTTTGTCGGGGCGGAATTCAAATCGTTTCCGACGAAAAAAGAGGCGCTCGGCTATCTGGACGGCGCAGAACCGGAAACCGAACCGAAGGAAAAGACCGGCAGGACAAAGAAAAAAGACCTTGCTTATTATTTGGAGGAAAGCCGGAATTCTTTTGATTTCGCAGCGCTGCCCGACGATACGGTGGTTGCCTATGTTGACGGAAGTTTTGACGGGAAAACCGGGAAATATGCCTGCGGCGTGGTGCTGCTGACAAAAAAAGACGGACTGCAAACCCGGGCGGAAGTCGGCGAAAATAAAGAAGCCGCGGCGGCAAGAAATGTAGCGGGGGAACTCAGCGGCACGATGCAGGCGGCGGCTTACGCCGTAAAAAACGGCTATCAAAAACTGATCGTTCACCATGATTACACCGGAATCGCCGCATGGTACCGGGGGGAATGGAAGGCCGAGAGTTACTGTGCGAGAAATTATGTTGCCTTTATGAAAAAACTTCCGGACAGTCTTTTAATTTCTTTCCGGAAAGTAAAGAGCCATACCGGCGTTCCGCTCAACGAAGTGGCGGATCTTTTGGCTAAGGGCGCGTTGGGGTTGTAGCTTATGAACAGAGAATTCATGCATTCACTGGATGTAAAATGCGAGGCAGTCGACGTTTTGGTTGTCGGCGCCGGACCTGCAGGGACTACTGCGGCAAAGGTTCTGGCCGGAAAGGGGTTTCGCGTTCTTTTGGCCGAACGGTGTAAGTTGCCCCGGTATAAATCCTGTTCCGGCGTTCTGATTCAGAAAACAATGACGCTGATCTGTCAGATTTTCGGAAAGACGCCGCCCGCTTTGGTTACCTGTTCGCCGGCAGAAAACCGGGGGATGGTTTTTACCGATGACAGAGGAAAGTCCTACCGCTTTGAACAGCCGGGGCTGAATGTCTGGAGAGACCGTTTTGATTTCTGGCTGGCAAGCGAAGCTTCCCGCTGTGGCGCGGAGATTCTGGACGGCACTGAAGTGACGGACTGCAAAGAAACGGACGGCGGCGTTCTTGCGGCCTTGCAGGGAAAGAAAACCGGTTTGGTACAAGCCAAATTTTTGGTCGACTGCGAAGGTGTTACCGGCGTCCTGAAACGAAAACTGACGGGGGGCGCCCGGGATTTTATCACGACATTTCAAACCTTCAACCGGGGGACGGTTGCGCTTGATTCGCATTATTTTTACGCCTATTTGCAGCCGGAATTTTCAGAGTATGACGCCTGGTTTAATGTAAAGGACGATTTGCTGGTTTTGGGCGTTTCTGTCAAAGACCGGGGTAAAATTTCCGGTTTTTATCAAAAGTTCACTGCGTATCTGGCCGAACATCATCAGCTGTGTATACAGGAGCAACTCCGGCAGGAGTCCTGGCTGATGCCCCGAATTCTTCCGGGATGTCCGGTTTTTACAGGATCGGACCGTATTCTTTTTGCCGGAGAGACTGCCGGTTTTCTGAATCCTATGGGCGAAGGCATTTCCGCTGCGATAGAAAGCGGATATCATGCGGCCTATGCGATCGCGTCTGCCTGGGAAACACCGGAAAAGGCAAAGGAACGGTATCGGGAAAGGATACAGCCTTTGGCTGCCTATATGCGCCGGCAATGGGATTTTACCGCACGGCTTGCCGCGCCTTTTAAAAATATGAAAAAAGCAGAAAACGAACCCGATTCTTTATGAACCGGGTTCGTTTTTCTGGTTTGCAATCAGTTCCCGCAGTTTTGCCAGCGCATCCTTCAGTCCGCCGATTTGGTCGATAATGCCTTCTTTGACCGCTTCTGTACCGTCGATGATCGTTCCGATATCGGTTGCCAGGCTGTCGGTTGAGGTCATCAGATTGCGCAGCCTTTCGGGAGAAATTTTTGAATTATCGGAGATAAAACGGATAATTCGTTCCTGCATTCGTTCAAAATACGAATAGGTCTGCGGTACGCCGATAACCAGCCCGTTCATCCGTACCGGGTGCAGTGTCATCGTCGCCGACGGCGCAATGAAGGAGTAGGAGGTGCAGACGGCGAGCGGCACGCCGATGGAATGACCTCCGCCTAACACAAGAGACACTGTCGGTTTGCTCATGCCGGCGACCATTTCCGCGATAGCAAGTCCGGCCTCCACATCGCCGCCCATGGTATTCAGGAGTATCAGAAGACCTTTGATATCGTCTCGTTCTTCGATGGCGACGAGCGACGGCAAAACGTGTTCATATTTGGTGGCTTTATTCTGAGAGGAGAGCATATAGTGACCTTCGATCTGACCGATGATCGTCAGGCAATGAATCCCTGCGACGCTGACGGCGCCGTCATGGGCTTCTGAGCCGGCTTCTTCTTCCGGCATCGGATTTTCTTCCGGTTGATCCAATAAAAACGCTTCCTTTCTTTTACGCCGTTTTTTGAAACCGGCGCTTCATTCTGTCAAATATTATTTACACAAATTTTATGAATATTCCCTGAATTTTGAGCTGTGAAATCTTGTAAAAAATTTCATTCTGTGTTATACTAAAAAAAGAAAAAGAAACGCTGCGGCGGCAGGAGGTTTTGATGAAACAGCTGAATATTGTTCTTGTTGAACCGGAAATCCCTCAGAACACCGGAAATATCGCAAGAACCTGCGCCTGTACCGGATGCCGCCTGCATTTGGTGGAGCCGTTTCTGTTTAAGCTGGAAGACCGGTACCTGAAACGTGCCGGGCTGGATTACTGGAGCAGTCTGGATCTGACGATTCACAAAAGTCTGGATGATTTTCTTGCTTTTGCGGCAGGGAAACCGATGATTCTTGCCTCGACTAAGGCCGGAAAAAATCATACGCAGGTTTCCTATCCTGACGGCTGTTTTATCCTTTTCGGAAAAGAGACGGCCGGGCTGCCGGAATCACTGCTCCGAGCGCATTACGAAAACTGTGTCCGGATTCCTATGAGAAAAACGCTGCGGAGCCTGAATCTTTCCAATTCTGCGGCAATCGTTATTTATGAAGCGCTGCGCCAATCCGGTTTTGACGGCCTGGAAGAGGCCGGCTGCCTGACAAAAGAAGAAAATAACAGATAATAAAAAATAAGAACAAAGGAGATTTCAGTTTATGGAGAAATTTATTCTGTCTACCGATTCTACCTGTGATATGCCGATGTCTTACTATGAGGAAAATGAAATCGTTCTTTCCCCGCTGACATTTATCATGGAAGGAAAGGAATACGGCGGCGAAGGCCTTCCTCAGATGGACGATAAAGAATTTTACAGCAAACTGAAAAACGGAAGCATGCCGAAAACTTCGCAGATCACGCTGGACGGCGCTCTGCAGAAACTGGAGCCGTTTGCAAAGGAAAACAAACCGCTGCTGCATATTGCCTTTTCTTCCGGCCTGAGCGGCACCTATAACAGTTTTTTGCTCGCTTCCGAAGAACTCAAGGAAAAATATCCCGATTGGAACGTGATTGTGATTGATTCTCTCTGCGCTTCTATGGGTGAGGGACTGTATTTGGATTATGCCGTAACGCTGCGCAACGAAGGAAAAAGCATGGAAGAAACGGCGGAGATTCTGGAGCGTGACAAACAGAAACTGTGCCATTTCTTTACCGTTAATAATTTATTTCATTTGCAGCGGGGCGGCCGTGTTTCCAAAGTATCGGCGGTATTCGGTTCCATGCTTGGCATTAAGCCGGTTCTGCATGTAAATAACGAGGGAAAACTGATTCCGATCGCCAAGGTTCGCGGACGCAAAGCTTCACTGGATTATCTGGTTAATGCGGCAATGAAAAAGCTGGATAAAGAGAAGGCGAAAAAATTCTTTGTCAGCCACGGAGACTGTTATGACGACGCGAAGTATGTCGCCGACAGGATGACAAAAGAATTCGGAATTCAGGAAAATATGATTCATATGATTGGTCCGGTCATCGGTTCCCATTCGGGAGACGGTACCGTTGCCCTGTTTTTCCTTGGCTCGGACAGAGATCCTGTTTAATCATCAAGGCAAAAAGCGGTTTCCTTCCGCCGGAAGGGTTCCGCTTTCTTCTTTCGCAGAAAATTCGGAATGGCAATAAGGAGACAACCGGGGCTTGTTCCGGAAGAAACTGTGTTCGCTGGTTTTCGCCGTTATTTGTGCCGCCATTGGCGGCGGAATGGAGATTTTTATGAAAAAAGACCTGACTTTTGAAGAAGAAGTCCGGAGGGAAAGAATAAGCGACGGTTTTACCTCGCCGCTGGTTGCCGCCTGTTTGATTTGTTTTCTGCAGGTGCTTCTCGGTGCACTGCAGGATAAGATTTTTCGTTCGGTACCTGAATCGGAGGATTCTTTTTTGCTGTATTTGCTTCTTCCGCTTCTGTTTTCCGGGATTTCTGTCCTTGTTCCTTTTTATATCTATAACCGTTTGATCGGTGAAAAAATCACGCCGCTGTTCAAAAGAGAAAATTTGTCGGTAAATCCGTTGGTTTTGCTTTGCGGAATTCTTTCGGTCTGCGGTTTCGGCGTTCTGTTCCGTTTTTTTTCCATGCAGCTTACCGGCGCAATGGAAGCTTCGGGTTTTGTTTTTACCCGGGCGGTTCCCCCAACCTACAACCCGGCGCTTTTTATCCTGTTTTCCTCGCTGATTCCTGCTGTTTTTTACGAACTGGCCTTCCGGGGGATTCTGGCGGAAAGGCTCAAGTTCTGGTCGCCGGCGGCGGCTGTGATTCTTTCGGCGATGGTTTATTCTTTCTGTCATTTATCGCTGGATATTATTCCGCATACCTTCGTTTGCGGTTTGCTTCTCAGCTGGCTTTATATCAAAACCAATTCGATTGTGCTGACAGCTGCTGCAAATGCCGTGACCAATGCCGTGATTGCTGCGCTCTGGGTCTTTGATTCGCTTTCCGTAACGGCCGCGGTTATCGGCGGGGCGGTTGGCGTCTCCGGTCTGATCGGCTGTTGGTTTTTGTTGAAAAAAGAACCCGGAACCAAGAAAAATGAGTATTCCGGGAAAGAGGTTCTCCGGGCTGTTTTCACCTCGTTTGCTCTCTATGTTTTTCTTGTCATCACTTTTTTAGGACTGATGTTTTATCATATCAACAAACCGGATCCCGAACAGCAAACGCCGCCGCTTCAACAGGAGGATAACTCTTTTGTAATTGAAACGGAGCGATAAACAGGCTTTTTGTATTCGCTGAGGTTGGCGTAGGCTTTGTGGTCTCAGAAACCTTGCTTTGTAAGCTTTTGCGGTTGCCGTCGCCCCGTAGCGTTGCGCCACCGGTGTTTTTCCGGTGCAAAAAAAGAACAGCAAGCTGTTTCAAAGAACAGTAATCTGTTCTTATGAAAAATAACCATTTTAACCTTTCGGTTGAATATCCGTTCCGGATAACCGCTTGTTCTCGGCGTAAAATTCATGGTACAATGAAAGAATATTTGTGTAAAAGGGGGAAGATTTGCCTATGCAAACAAAGGAGTTCTTTATAAAAGGAGTAAAACTAACCATTATTGAAAAGCCGGAGTTTGAGATGGTGGGATACAAACAGCCGGTGAATTTGGGCGACGGCTCCATCGGGGCGTTTATTCATCGGCTGACTGAAGACGGAAAAATAAAAAAATTGGAAGAAACACTTGCGGCGCCGCAGCAGATATGGGTCTGTTTATCGGACTGTCAGTCCTGTGGCCTGGGTTGTTCTGGTTTTCAGGTTTGTTGCAGAGTTTGTGTTGAAAAAACAGCGGCGCACGATTTTTCCAAATTTGCTGACGGCGAAATATCTGCATTCCACTTGGACGCTTCGGAATGGGTACTTTATGAAACGAAGGACAAACAGTCTACTGAGAATTTGCACAAAATCGGTGCTTACGAATTGGTTAAGGAAATCGGTTATCGATGGAATGAAAACATCCGGCTTCATTTCGATAATGAACATGAATGCTTCAATAAGGATGGGTGGATTGCTGGTAAAACGTACCATTTTCTTTTACCTGTGGTTCCTGTGTAAAATGAGCAGGCATCTTTGCCGGCGCTGCCCGAAAGCGTTATTGTGAGTTTTATGTTTTCAGAAGGTTATCTATAGTGAAAATCGAGGTGCAGTCAACAGACTGCACCTCGATTTTTAAGTTTTCAGTGAAATCTCATTATTTTTTTGCAGGATTATCTCTTGTTTCTAACGCGGCTGTGAAAGATTCCGATTCCATGCGGGGATACCTTGCCTGAGCCGGCAGAAAAGCAGAGAGGTGTTTCCCCGAACCTCGGAACGGGTTTTTTATTCCACGTCCTGCAATGCGTCATAGCCTTCTTCTCCGGTACGAACCTTGACTACGTTTTCCACATGATAAACAAAGATTTTTCCGTCGCCGACATGGCCGGTATAAAGAACTTTTTTCGCGGTTTCGATAACGGTGCTGACCGGAACCTTGCAGACAACAATATCTACCTGAACTTTCGGCAGCAGCGACGGCGCCAGTTCTACGCCCCGGTAGTATTCCGGACGGCCTTTCTGCAATCCGCAGCCCAGTACGTGCGATACTGTCATTCCGGTGATTCCGATTGCCATCATGGCGTTTTTCAGCGCTTCAAAGCGGGCTTCCTTGCAGACAATTTCTATTTTTGTCATTTTCAGCCCGTTTTCCGGCTGATCAAAGGTGGGAATACTCTTAACTTCAACGGCTTCGGCCACAGGAACCGTACCGGTTACTTCCACCGGCGCGTCTCCGGAAAGGGCTTCCACGGTCGGAACAAAATCGGCGTAAGCATTGGGAAGTCCGTGTTCTGTTGAATCCAGCCCGGCAATTTCTTCCTCCGCCGTTACCCGCAAACCATGCGTCTTTTTTATAATAAAGAAGACTGCCGTCATCAGAATGACCGTATAAAGCGCGATGGCTCCGACACCGAGCGCCTGAATTCCGAGAAGCTGAAAACCGCCGCCGTAAAACAGGCCTTTTAAGGGGGTTGTTCCGTTTCCTGTAGCGAACAGGCCGACGGCAATTCCGCCGAACAGACCGTTTGCACCATGTACGGCGACCGCACCGACCGGGTCGTCGATATGCAATTTCAAATCTAAGAGTTCTACTATGACAACAACCAGAATTCCAGCAATTGCTCCGACAATTGCCGCGCCGATGGCGTCCAGATCAGCGCAGCCTGCCGTAACGGCGACAAGGCCGGCAAGAGAGCCGTTCAGACACATGGAGACGTCCGGTTTTCCGTTTTTGATCCAGGTAAAGGTCATGGTGGAAACGGTGGCAATCGCCGCGGCTATGGTTGTTGTTCCGAAAATCTGGGCCAGTTCTGCCGTATCGCCCGCCGCTGCTCCGTTAAAGCCGTACCAGCCGAACCAGAGGATGAAAACGCCGAGCGCACCGATAACGATGTTATGGCCGGGGATTGCCCGGACTTCGGTTTTTCCGGTTTTTTTGTTTTTAAAATATTTCCCGATCCGGGGCCCGAGAAGGATTGCGCCGATCAGGGCTGAAATTCCGCCGACCATATGGATTGCCGAAGAACCGGCGAAATCTACATAACCCATCTGCTGAAGCCATCCGCCGCCCCAGACCCAGTGCGCTTCGATGGGATAGACAACCGCGCTGATTACCGCGGAATAAATGCAGTAGGCGCTGAATTTTGTCCGTTCCGCCATCGCTCCCGAAACAATGGTGGCCGCTGTGGCGCAGAATACCAGATTAAAAGCAAAATTTGCCCAGTCATATCCGGTAAAATCGGTAAACAGGCGGAGCGAAGGCGTTCCGATCAGCCCGAAAAAAGCGTCTTCGCCCAGCATCCGGCCGCCGCCTAAAAGAACAAAAACCACTGTGCCAAGACAAAAGTCCATTAAATTTTTCATAATGATGTTTCCCGCGTTTTTGGCTCGGGTAAATCCGGATTCTACCATGGCAAAACCTGCCTGCATGAAAAAAACCAACGCGGTTCCCATCAGAAACCATACTGTCATATCCATTTTATCTCTTCCTCCTCTTATTCCAAACCGTCCGGAAGCGGCGCCTGCTTGAAGCGGTTTTTCAAAAAAAGAAAGACGCCGGAGAAAACTCCGGCGTCTTTGCCTTTCTATTTGGATTATACCACAGCAATGCCGTTTTGTCAACCCTTTTTTCCCGGGAAAACTTATTTTCTGGTAAAATAGATGGAATCACAGGCAAAGTTTGATAGATTTCGGTTTATTTTCACAAGGAGAGAGGAGGGGCTGTTTCTTTTTTGGGGGAAATGAAAAGAACGCAGAGAATCGCCGTCAGCAAAACAATCGTCACCGGGAGCCCGCCTTCCGGCCCGAAAGCGCCCCCATCCAGCAGCGGTTTGCCGGTTTGTTCAAAAACAAACACCGAGGGCATTCCCTGCATTCCGCTGACACTCAGGCCGAAAAGATTTCCCTGCGCAAAGTTCCAGATGGAGTGGATCGCCGCAACGCCCCAGATATTGCCGCTTTTCAGCATGTATACCGAGGCGAAGAATCCGAATAAAAACAGGTTGATTACCGCAAGCGTAGACAGGCCGCTGTTCAGCGAGTGAAGCAGGGCAAACAGCAGTGAATTGGTCAGAACGGCGGCGATGACGGAATTTTTTCTGGCCGAAGAGATCATAAAATATCCCCGGCACAGGACTTCTTCGTTCATCCCCTGAAAAACAAAGCCGAAAAAGAAAAAAATCAGCATTATCGGGGAGAAATCGGGGGAAATGCCGATAAACCGGAATCCTCCGAAAAGCATTCCCAGCAAAACCACGGCGCTGAACAGAAGCAGCCCGATCAGGAGACCCTTTCCGTAGTGAATCAGCGCATGTTTTTGTTGAAAACCGACGCTTCTGAGATTCCGTTTTTCCAAAAAACGGCAGTAAAGCAGATAAACAGCGGTCGCGGCCAGCGTCAGATACAGGCTGAACAGAATTGTTCCGTCGGGGAAAAGCCCTTCTGGGTCGGAAAGCAGTTCAACCAGCGAAGCCGGATCGTCTGAAAATACGGCGGAGAAAAAAGTAGGGGAAAGAAACAGACGTACAATCATAAAGACAACGGTAACAGCGCCTTCAACGGCGGTACCGCTAAAAAACACCGCGATAAAAATCAGAATTTCCAGCCAGAGTTTATGGCCTTTTCCTGTTTTTTTTGCTTCTTCCACAAGCGAAAACTGTTGTTTGAAAAAATTCATTGGCTCCTCCTTTACACCGTTTTCCGGTGCGTTTTCTTTATCTTTATATGGATGCGTTTCTATTCAGCCGTTTTTCGTGTGCCGACCGGATAGGGCAGGTTTTTCCATTTTGCCAGATACCGTGCGATGACGACTGCCTCGGCCGCGGTAATGTCTCCGTCGTTATTAAAGTCTGCGGCCTTTTTGCTGAACTTTCCGTCCATCTGCCATTTTGCCAGATAGCGGGAAGCAAGCACCTTATCTTTGGTTTCAACTCTTCCGTTTTGATCCACGTCTCCGAGGAGAATCTCTTCGGTTTCCTGTGCTTGAAATACAACGGGCAGTCCTTTCAAATCTCCGTAGTCGCCTGAGAGATTGATAATCCGGTTCCACTCGGCTTCGGTTCCCAAATAGATGATCTGCGACAGATTTGGGCAGGAAACAAACGCGGACGGTTCGATGATGGTTACGCTTTTGGGAATGGTTACGTTTTCCAGACTGGTGCAGCCGGAAAAGGCAAATGAATGAATTTTGGTTATATTTTTTGGAACAGTAATCGTTGTTAAAGAAGAGCAATGGCTGAACATCCCCATACTGATTTCGGTTAAACTGTCAGGAAGATTTACTTTTTTTAATGATATACATTGGTCAAATACAAAAGAGCCATATGATTTTACGTTTGATGGGATCGTTATTTCTGTCAGGGAATGGCAACCGGAAAATGCTTGGCTTTCGATTTCTGCTATGTTTTCCGGAAGAGCAATGCTTTTTAGGGCAGTACATCCGTTTAATGCATTCGAACCTATTTTCGTTATACTCATTGGAAGTTCTATCTGCGTTAACGAAGAACAAGCGATAAAAGCGAAATCATCAATTGTTTTAACCCCTTCTGAAAGAATAACTTTTTTTAATGAAACACAGCTGTTAAAAGTCCATTCTTTTACCGACAAAACATTTTTTGGAATGATTATTTGTTCAAGTGATGTGCAAGATGAAAATGCGTTTGATCCAAGTGTATTTAGACTGGAAGGCAGATGATATTGGTAAGTGCTGTGCAACAGCCGAAAGCATGGTCTTCAATGGTTGTTATTCCTTCGGGAATTGTTAACTTTTTTAAATGTGAGCAGTAAGAAAACGCATCTTTGCCAATGGCCGTTACCTTGACTCCATTGATTTCTGAAGGAATTTCCACAGAAGTCACATTTTCAGAGCAATCAACGATCGTTCCGGTCGATTCATCGAAAGTCAGCGTTCCCCCGATGACGCCGGGGAGAGAGACTTCGATGGGCGTTTGCGGGAGAAAGGAGATTTCTACATTTTGCAGAATGTCATTCCCCTCTTCTTCTATTGTAACGCCGTTCCATGATTCTTCAGTTCCCCGGAAAACGAGTGTTGATAACGATTGACAGGAAAAAAAAGCTTCAGAACCGATTTTTTTGATCGTACCGGAAAGCGTTACTGTTTGCAGCGAGAAACAGGATTGGAACATCTGGTATTCCAGCTCTGAAACCGAGGCCAGAAAATCTACAGTTTCCAAAGAGGGACAAAACGAAAAAAGGTTAGAGCCGCAAGTCGAAACCGTTGACGGTATGGTGATGTTTTTTAAAGAAGGACAACTCGAAAACACCGTATTCCCGAGTTCTGTCACGCTGGCAGGAATGGAGATTTGTTCCAGCTTCTGGCAGTTATGAAAAGCCAGCGATTCGATCCGTTCTACGGAGGATGGGATCGACCGTACGGTAAGGGTTTGCCCTTCCGGGCAGAGAAGCAGCGTTTTTTTGTCTTTGGTATACAGGATATCGTCGAGCGCCGTATAGGTCGGGTTTTTTGGTGAAACTGAGATGGATTGCAGCGAAATGCAGCCGGAAAACGCCCCGTAGCCGATTTCTGTTACATTTTCGGGAATAACGATGTGTTTGAAAGAAGTGCAGTCGAGAAAGGCATAGTCTTCTATTTTTTTCAAAGATTCCGGAAGATTCAGTTTCGGCAGCGCTGAACAGCCGGAAAATGCGGCGATCCCGATTTCCTGAATTGTGTGGGGAAGGATGATTTCTGACAAGTGTGCACAAGATGAAAACGCATTTTGATCGATCCGGATTGTTTGTTCCGGGATCGAGCGAACCGGTGTGTCTCGTCCGCTGGGACAGAAGAGAAGAGTTTTTCGATCTTTTGTATACAGAATGTTATCCTGAACTGTATACGTTTCGTTCAGCGGAGAGATTTCGATTGTTTTCAGATTGGAACAATTGAGAAAGGCCCATTGATCGAGGAATTCCAAGCTTGCCGGAAAAGAAACCAGTTCCAGTGAGGAACAGCCGGAAAAGGCGCCGAACGGAACGATAAATAACCCTTCCGAGAAAGAAATCTTGGTTAGCTGCCGGCAGGAGGCAAACGCGTTTGCCCCCACTTCCAAAACGGTTACTCCGTTGATTTCCGGCGGAATTTCCGCGGAAGTTACCGCCGGGGAGCATCCGGTGATCGTGCCGGTCGATTCATCGAAGGTCAGCGTTCCCCCGACGACGCCGGGAAGCGAAATTTCAATGTCCGCCGCTTTAACGGGAACGGAAACTCCCGGGAAAAAGTGTACGGCAAAAGCCGCCGCAAACAGAATAGCAAAATGCCGGAAGAAACGGCTGTTCTTTTTTTTCATACAATGTCCTGCTTTCGATAAAAATAGAATCATGGCGCAAAAAAATCCGGCGATTATGATGGGGTTTGCTCCTGTTCCAGTGCTTCCAGCTCCGTGAGCCAAACGGCCGCCGAGGCGTCGGACGGCATTCGCCAGTCTCCCCGTGGAGAAAGGCTGATACTGCCGATTTTCACACTGTCGGGCAGGCAGCTGCGCTTGAATTGCTGAGAAAAAAAACGCCGGCAAAAATTCTTCAGCCAATGGAGAATTTCTTCCCTGCTGAATTCTTTGGCGAAGGCTTTTTCGGCCAAAAAGAGTATTTTCGCCGGAGAGAAGCCAAAGCGGAGCAGATAATACAGAAAAAAATCGTGCAGAATATACGGCCCGACAAGCTGCTCGGTTTTCTGTGAAATACTTCCGTCTTTTTCGGGGGGCAAAAGTTCAGGGCTGACCGGCGTTTGCAGAATATCGGAAAGAACCTCTGCGCTTTCGGGGAACAAACGGGATTTTATCAGGCTTTCGATCATCCACCGGATCAGGGTTTTCGGAACGCCGGCATTGACGCCGTACATGCTCATATGGTCGGCGTTATAGGTGCACCAGCCTAGCGTAAGTTCGCTCAAATCGCCGGTGCCTACTACAAGCCCGTTTTTCCGGCCGGCCACATCCATTAAAATCTGGGTGCGTTCCCGTGCCTGCGCGTTTTCATAGGTCAGGTCGTGTTGGGCTTCGTTCTGGCCAATATCCCGGTAATGCAGCCGGCAGGCTTCACTGATATTGATTTCTTCCGCCGTCACGCCGAGAAGTGCCATGAGTTTTGTTGCATTGTCATAGGTCCTTCCGGTCGTGCCGAATCCCGGCATGGTAATGCCGATAACATCGGAAACCGGGCGGTTTTGTTCTTTCATCGCCTGAACCGAGACCAGCAGGGCAAGGGTGGAATCCAGCCCGCCGGAAACCCCAACAACCGGACGGCAGCCGGTTGCCGAAAGACGTTTTTTCAGCCCGGCTGTTTGCAGGGCGAAAATTTGCAGACACCGTTCTCTGCGGACTTTTTCGCCGGCAGGGACAAACGGTTGTTTTTCCGGAAAAAGGAATTTTCCGTCGCTTGCCGGAACAAATCCGGGAATCTCTATTTTCCGAAACGGCTTGGTGGGATAATAGGTTGCGGCGTCCTGAAAGGTTTTCTGTTTTTTTCTGTCCGTGCGGATTTTTCCGAGATCCAGGTCGGCAAAGACAAGCGTTTTTTCGGTGACCGGCGGTTCGCTTTCGGCGAGAACCGTTCCGTTTTCTGCAATGATGCTGTGCCCGGAAAAAACAAGATCGGTTGTGGATTCCCCCGCGCCAGCAGAGGTGTAGACATAGGCGCAGAGCAGACTTGCCGACTGCTGTTTTACCAGATTTTTTCGGTATTCCCGCTTGGCGATCAGTTCATTGCTTGCCGAAAGGTTAAAAATCATTTCCGCTCCGTTCATTGCAAGAAAGGCCGAGGGTGCAACCGGCGCCCAGAGGTCTTCGCAAATTTCTATGCCGAAAGGGAAACCGCCAGCCTGAAAAATCAGATCGTTTCCTACCGGAATGGGTTCTTGTTTCAGGCCGAAAAGCGAGGCGCTGATTTCGGTTTCTGAAAGCGCTGACGCCGAAGAAAACCAGCGTTTTTCGTAAAATTCCAGATAGTTCGGAAGAAAAGTTTTCGGCACAATTCCATAGATTTTCCCCTGAAAAAGAACAATACCGCAATTATACAATTGTCCCCCGATTGTTATGGGAGCGCCGATTGCGACAATGCCGCGGAACCGGCGGGAGGCTTTTGCTATTTCGTTGATTCCCTGATATACCGCCGAAAGCAGCGGTTCCTGAAAAAAGAGATCCGCCGCCGTATAGCCGCAGAGGCAGAGTTCCGGGAACACGGCAGCGTCAGCTTTTTCTTTCTGGCACTGTTCAATTTGCCGGCAAATTCTTTGTGTGTTTTTCGGAACATCGGCCACCTCCGTTTCGGGTACGCAGCAGGCCGCCCTGAACAGATCAAACATAATGGTTCACTTTCTTTCTTTTTCTCTTTCTCTTTTTAACTGCCGATCATAACCCCGATATTTCCGTACAGAACAATTCTCAGGATTCCGCAAAGGATTAAATGCAGCGGGTAGTAAAGATAAAAAAACCATTTCATGCCTTTCCAGCTGCCCCTTGTTCCGTTATATTGCTTCAGCAGAGGAATAGACAGCGCCGTAAACAGTTGAATGACACCGTAGACCGGATCGATAAAGAGCACATATACGGCGGCATATATGGCCGTCCAAAAGAACATCCACGCCATTTGTTTTTTGAAATTTCCGCGGTTCTGGCCGAGAGAAACAATCGCCATAACGGCAATGCAGCTCCAGTCGGAACAAAAAGTTATCAGGCAGATCCCCAGCAAAATCAATGTTTTGCACCAGTTTTTCAAGCGGGGATTTTCCGAAACGGCAAGAGCGATTAGCCCCCAGGCTAGAGACCAGATTACGCTGGTCTGATTAAAAAAGGAAGTCTGGAACGGAAGAAAGGGGATGCCGAATGCAAAATTATAGGCGAAATGGGAAATCAGGGCAAAAAAGAACAGTCTTCCGGCGTATTTTTTTAAATTTTTCGTGTAGAAGTAGCCTTCCGCAATAAAAAACCACATGATCGGTGCGGTCAGCCTGCCGAGGATATGAATCCCAAGAATCCACCAGTCTTTCGGGTAATTCGGGAAAATCACCGAGACAAGATGGTCGGCAGTCATCGCGAGAATGGCAATAATCTTCAATTGATTGGCGTTGAATCCGCCTTGTTTTTTACCGGACATTTTTATTGCGCGCTCCTTTCTGAAATCAGGAAATTTTTCGCTTGGTTTGCCGATTCAATCCGAATATTTTGATTCGGCAAAGGCGAGGATTTCTTTTGCATGAACCGCTATCGGCGTTGGTTGTGTGTCTATTTTTTTCTGGCATAGCGCAAGGGAAAAGTCGGGATGACTCATTTGATAAAAATCTTTTTCATATCGATGGAACAAGTGGCCGGATTCAGAAAAATCAAGCTGGGAAAGATCTCCGGAAATTCCTTTTCCGGTCTGTTTGACATAGCTTTCTTTTAATGTCCAGAATCGGGTAAAGGCTGCTTGAGGATTTGACGACAATGCAATTTCCGCCTGTTCTTTCTGGCTGCATACCCGCCGGAGAACAGCCGGGGAAACCGGGCGGGGTTCCTGTATGTCGATCCCGGTTTCTCCTTCGGTTTGATCCGAAAGGGAACAGGCCGCGCCTTTTTGGCAGTGGCTCAGGCTGAAACAGGCCGACGTAAACTTCCAATAAGGTTTCCCTGTTTGGGTATAGGAAAATGGTTCGTTTTTCGGCAGGAGAATCCGGTATTCCTGATACAGCGCCAGCGCCAGCAGAAGATAGGTTGCAACGCAGTTGTTTTGATCGCCGGGGTTTCGGTATCTTTCGGCTTTTTGCCGCCGGTCAGGCGGAAGAAAGCGGAGAAAATGTGAAAAATCAACCTGGTGCAGCGTATCGCAATAATAGATCATAGGCTCTTCCTCCCCGCCGTTTTCTTCATGATACACTTTTCGGTTGCGGTTGTCAACGCTTTTTTCTTGAAGAAATTGCGAAATCTGAAAAAGAATGGGATCGTTATTTGTTATAAATGGTTTTATGGAACAACGAACATGAAAATTCTCTTGCAATTCTGCATAGGCCGTGGTATAATAAAGAACAGCAAGCTTGTTCTAAGGCACAGTAAACTTGTTCTAAAGCACAGTAAACTTGTTCTAAAGCACAGTAAACTTGTTCTAAAGAACAGTAAACTGTTCTTGGGAAAAAAGCGTTTCAACCATTCGGTTGAAGTTCTGTTCCGGATTCCCTCTTTTTTCCGGTGCAGAATTCATGGTAAAATATATACGCAGAAAGTTTTGCTATGCAAAACTTTGCGGCTTTGCCGCTCCGTGCGGAACACGGTATAGAATCAATAAAAAAAGAAGCCGTACCTGTTGGGATCGGTACGGCTATCTGTTACTTCTGTTTGGCGCAGCTGTATTCGGGAACGGTTTTTTCATGAATCACCGATTCATAGAGCCGCCAGCCGCCTGCTAGATTAAAACAATCATAGCCGTTTCCGGCAAGAATGCGGCAGGCAATATAACTGCGCAGGCCGCTGTGGCAGTGAATATAAACCGGCTTGTTTTTGGGGATCTCACCGATACGTTCCCGTAGCGAATCCAGCGGAATATTCATAAATCCGTCTATTTTTCCATGCCGGACTTCGGCTTCTGTTCTTACGTCAAGGAGCGTTGCGCTTCCGTCTCGGGGCAGTTTTTTTACATCGTGCCAGAAAAATTGTTTGATTTTTCCTGTGACGATGTTTTCTCCGACAAAACCGAGCATATTGACCGGGTCTTTCGCGCTGCCGAAAGGCGGCGCATAGCACAGTTCAAGCGTTGTAAGGTCGGTGATTTTCGCACCGAACCGAATCGCTGTCGCGAGTATGTCCATGCGTTTGTCAACCCCATCAAAACCGACGATCTGTGCCCCGAGGATTTTCTTTGTTTTTTTATCCCAAAGCGCTTTGATCGACATATTGACGCCGCCCGGATAATAGGAAGCGTGCGGGGCGGAGTAAAGATAGGTTTTATCGTAATCGATCCCGGCTTCCTTGGCCTGCTGTTCATTCAGCCCGGTGGCTGCCACCGTCATATCAAAAAGCTTCAGGATGGCCGAACCCTGCGTTCCGGTATATTCGCTGTCAAAGCCCGCGATGATGTCGGCCGCAATCCGACCCTGCTTGTTTGCCGGACCGGCCAGCGGGAGAAAAGCCGGTTTTCCGGTAATAAAGTCTTGGATTTCAACCGCATCGCCTACGGCATAAATATCGGGAATATTGGTTTTCATGTTTCGGTCAACAAGTATACTTCCGCGGCGGTTGGTCTGAATGCCGCATTCCTGTGCCAATGCGGTTTCCGGACGAACGCCGACCGACAGAATCGCCATATCGGCGCTGATTTCACCGTTCTGCAAAAGGATTGTGCGGCCGTTCATTGCCTGTACGCCGTTGTTCAGATAAAGCCGGATTCCTTTGGATTTGATATAGCGGTGAACCTCCGCTGCCATATCAAAATCAAGCGGCGCGATCAGGTGGTCGGCAAGTTCCACAACCGAGACTTTCAGCCCGGCCTCTTTTAAATTTTCGGCCATTTCTATGCCGATGTAACCGCCTCCGATGACCACCGCCGATTTTGGTTTTTTGTTTTCGATAAAAGTTTTTATCCGTAAGGCATCGGGAATATTGCGCAGCGTAAACACTCTATCGCTGTCGATTCCCGGGATGTCCGGCTTTATCGGTTCCGCGCCGGGAGAAAGGATCAGGGTATCGTAGTTTTCAATATCGGATTCTCCCGTTTTCCGGTTTTTTACGGTGACAGTTTTTGCCTGGGCATCGATTTTTATCGCTTCGCAGTTCGCGCGGACACGAATCCGGAACCTTGCCTGAAAACTTTCGGGCGTTTGCAGCGTTAGGTTCTTTTTTTCGGGGATGACGCCTCCGATAAAGTACGGCAGTCCGCAGTTGGCAAACGAGACGTATTCTCCGCGCTCCAGAATGGTGATTTCCGCCTTTTCATCCAGCCTGCGCAGCCTTGCCGCTGCGGAAGCGCCGCCGGCAACGCCGCCGATAATCACTGTTTTCATTAATATATCAACCTTCTTTCCGAAAGGAATTTTTGCTATGGGACAAAATTTGTTTGAGCCTGTTTACCGGAAGATTTTTCCGTTTTGGAATGAAATTCCGGAATCGGACCGGGAGTTTATCTGCCGGAATTCTTTTTCTCTGACCTATCCAAAGGGCGCGGGGATTCATGACGGAAACGAATGCTCCGGTGTGATTTTTGTCCGCTCGGGTAGCCTTCGTCTTTCTATGATGTCGGAGAACGGCAAGGATATTACCCTGTACCGTTTGCATCCGGGGGATATGTGTATGCTGTCCGCTTCCTGCGTGTTGCAGTCTATCACTTTTGACGTGTTTGTCGAGGCGGAGGAAAACAGCGAGTGCTATGTGATCAGCGGCCCTGCTTTTGCGGAAGTTGCCGCCCGGAATCCGCAAATCAAAATATTTGCCCTGGAAACGGCCGTCAGCCGTTTTTCAGATGTGATGTGGGTAATGCAGCAGATTCTTTTTATGAGTATGGATAAGCGGCTTGCCATTTTTCTCACAGACGAATCTGCCCGGACAAATTCCGATATGATTCTGCTGACTCACGAGCAGATTGCCCGCTATATGGGGTCTGCCCGTGAGGTCGTTTCGAGAATGCTGAAATATTTTGCAAATGAAGGCCTTGTTGAAGTCTCCCGCAAGGGAATAAAAATTCTTGACAAAAAGCGGCTGCGGAAATTAGCCCTCTAACATGGCGAGTATCTGCGGTTTCGGTTTTGCACCAACGGCCTGTTGAACGATTTTCCCGTTTTTCATAACAACCAGCATGGGGATGCTTGCCACGCCAAAAGCCTGCGCCAGCGCCGGTTCTTCGTCTACATTGATTTTTCCGACCAGGTACTGCGGGTTTTCTTCTGCAATTTCATCCACCAGCGGGGATACCATGCGGCACGGTCCGCACCAGTCGGCATAAAAATCGAGGAGAACCGGCTTGTCGCTGTTTTTTACCGAATTGAAGTTTGTGTTGTTTACATGCAAAACTGACATCGTTTATAACTTCCTTTCTGTTGTTTGTGAGAATTGTATAATGCGCTGAATTGTTCTCTGTGAAAACGGCGGCGGCGCAATGCGCTGTTCGGCGGGATAGCCGAAAGATGTTATTCCCAAGAACCGTTTACTGTTCTTATTATACCCCTATTTTTATCTCTGTTTCCGTGACTAAATCACAGAATATCATTTTTGTCTGGGGGAAAGATAAATAGCGAATAACCAATAACTGCGATAAGACCTTGATTTTTGTTCGGATTTCGGTTATCATCGTTTTGTAATAGGATCGTGTTAATTTTTCAGCCTTTCCGAAGGCTGTTATTATCAGAAAGGAAGTTCATAAATGAAAATTGCAGTAACTTATCAAAACGGAGACGTATTTCAGCATTTCGGCCATACGGAACAATTCAAAATTTATTCGGTTGAGAACGGAAAGGTGACGGATTCTCAGGTCGTTCCTACCAACGGCAGCGGTCACGGCGCCTTGGCCGGAATGCTTTGCGAATGGAAGGTCGATACCCTGATCTGCGGCGGAATCGGCGCGGGCGCTCAGAACGCGCTTCATGAAGCCGGAATTAAATGGTACGGAGGCGTATCCGGAAGCGCGGACGAGGCGGTCGCTTCGCTGCTTTCGGAAACGCTTGTATACAATCCGAATGTCCGCTGCAACCACCATGACCATGAACACCGCTGCGGAGAACACCATTGCGGTGAAGAGAAACATGGTTGTTCAGGAAACGAACATCATTGTCATTCCTAACGGTTTCGTTTTTTTTCAGAACCAAAATTGCCGCCGTAAAAACCGGCTTGCTTATCCGATGCGGCTAAAAAGCAGGAAGTCTGTGTGCCAAAAAGATCACACAAGCTTCCTGCTTCTTTTTTCAACCTGTTTATTCTCAACGTTTCGCTTTTTCATTGTTTTTTTGTTTTTTGCAGGGTTTGGTTCATTTTTTTTACATTTCTCGCGATTCGTCCGTATTGCATTAGCCAGATGACGAAAAAAATCACGGCAAAAATACCGAGGTATTGCAGCGCGCCCCAAAAGCTCCGTTCCATCCAATACAGGATATAGGCGGCGGAAAGAAGAACCGAACCGCAGAGCAGAAAATATACCCCCGTTTGTCGGGCAATGCTCCAGCGTTCTATTTCCCAGATCAACGAAGCTCCGGCAAATACCGCGCCGATGATCGCGCAGAGAATTGTCTGCAAAAGCACCGCGCCGACCTCGTTTCCTACGGAGGATACCAGTTCGGGTACGCAGGGCGAATAGGCGCCGCCGCCCCAGATCAGGGAAGTTATAACCGAGATCAAATGCCCGATACTGATTCCGACGGGAAGGCCGATCAGCCCCCGAAGTAAAATTTTTTTCTTCATGTTTTTCCCTCACAATCCCAGAACACGTTTGATTTTTGTTACATATCGTCTTGACACATAGGTTTCGGTTCCGTTTTTCATTTTTACGCGGATGGTTCCCGACAGGCTGACATCAAAATTTTTTACTTTTTTCATGTTGATGATTTCGGATTGAGAAATCCGGACAAATTGTTTTTTTGTCAGCCGTTCCTCGGCTTCATAAAGCCGGAGCCGAAGCTGAAATTCCCCTTTTTCCGTCGCGGCGAATACTTTTCCGTCGCTGGAAAAAACAGAAAAAATTTCCGCCGGTTCCAGCATTGTCACGCCGTTGTCGCGGAAACCGGGCAAAAATGATGCTTCTTCCTGCGATAATTTTTTTATCAAGGTTTCAATTTCTTCGGTGACGGCCGGCGCGGTTACCGTTATATACGGTTCTTTGCAGGTTTGGTCGATCCGGATTTCAATGCGCATGATTACTGCCTCCTTACAACAATAGCATAACACAGCCGTCGGCCTCTGTCAACATTTTTTCTTTTATCGGTTTTTTTTCTTTGATAAGCGGTAACGGGATGAATCTGTCAGGTTTTTGGATACGGTTCTCGGAATGTGTTTGTCGGATAAAAAATATTTTTTACAAAAGGGCTTGACAAACTTAAAAAAATAGATTATAATTAGAATAATTCTAAAACAGTGGTGAGACGATGACGAAAAACGCAGCGCATATCTTGGAGCTGATTCAGAGCTCCGACAATCATCCGACGGCAGAACAAATTTACGATAAGCTCAGAGAAAATTCCTGTAAAATGGCATTGGCCACCGTTTATAATAATCTGGCCTATCTTTCTTCGCAGGGGCTGATTCGTAAAATTTCGGTGGAGGGATGGCCCGATCGGTATGATAAGATAATAAAGCACGATCATCTGATCTGTAAAAAATGCGGAAGGCTGGCGGATATTAAGTTGAAGGATCTGACGGAACAATTGCAACTGCAAATGGAAGACGAAGTTCTTTTTTACGATTTGAAAATCGGATATCTTTGTCCTGTTTGCAGAGAGAAAGGGAAGAATCCCTTTTAGTATCAAGATCGGCAGAAAATACGGCAGACTATTTCTGTCGCCTTAGTCAGGTTTCTGCTGCGTTTCAACGCGGTACAGTACCGTTTGGTGATTTTTCGTCCGCGGGCATGATATTGTCTGCCAACAAAATGTAAAATGGGAATATCTTCTGTTTTTTAGAATATAAGATTATCTGTTTCGGCGTTTTCTTTCTGTTCTGGAATGACGGATTTTTGTATGATTTCTATAAATTATACGGAAAAATAAATTGTAAATTACAAATAGGAGGGTTTTTATCATGAGCAACAAATATGCAGGCACACAAACCGAAAAGAATCTGGAGGCGGCTTTTGCCGGGGAATCTCAGGCGAGAAACAAGTACACTTATTTTGCCTCTGCCGCGAAAAAGGAAGGCTACGAGCAGATCGCATCTTTGTTTTTGAAAACGGCCGACAATGAAAAAGAACATGCGAAGATGTGGCTCAAAGAACTGAAGGGGATCGGCGATACTGCTGCTAATCTTGCCGCAGCCGCCGACGGTGAAAATTACGAATGGACCGATATGTATGAAGGCTTTGCCAAGACGGCAGAAGAAGAGGGCTTTCCGGAACTTGCCAAAAAATTCCGTATGGTAGCGGCTGTTGAAAAACATCACGAGGAACGCTACCGCGCCTTGCTGAAAAATGTGGAAACCGCGGCGGTATTTGAAAAAAGCGAGGTTAAGGTTTGGGAATGCCGCAACTGCGGTCATATCGTCGTCGGCACAAAAGCGCCGGAGGTTTGCCCTGTTTGCGCCCATCCCCGGAGTTATTTTGAAATCCATGCCGAAAATTAGTAAACCGCAAGATAACGGAGGGTATGGGGCAGAAATTCTATCGTAGTAAGACTCGCTGCGGCAGTGAAAAAAAACGGATCTTTTTACTCGGCGCTGCGGCTGGAAAAGAAGGCAGAGATAAAGGGCATCGGTTAGGCTTACTTGAAATCTGTACAGCCTAAAGAGCGGATTATTTTTTACAAAAATAACATTTTTTTGTGGTTGACAGATGACCGTATCCCGAGTATACTATATTTGTATCCTGACGCCAAAAAAGATTTTTGAGGGGAAAGGTTCGGCTTGATAATGTTTTTCGGAACAGTGTTTTTATGCAGCCTGTTCTGCGTTGCCGTACCTTTTTGAAAGGTACGGCATTTTTTATTATTATGAAAAGGTTGTGAAAGAATGGAAACCCGGATCGCCGTGATCGGCGTTGTTGTTGAAAATCCGGAATCCACTGAAATTCTGAACGGAATCCTGCATGAATACCGGCAGTGGATTATCGGCAGGATGGGGATTCCGTACCGGCAGAAAAAGGTAAGTATTATCAGCCTTGCCGTGGATGCGCCGCAGGAGATTATTGCGGCTCTTTCCGGAAAAATCGGAAAATTACCGGGCGTTTCTTCCAAGACGGCCTATTCGGCGGTTAAAAACGGAACGGAAACGGCCTGACAGCGCCAAAACCATGAGAATATGGAAAAAAGAAGGGACTTGATCGCAGTGTACAATCCGAAATCAATGAAAGCGGAAGAATTTATCAGCCATGAGGAAATTCTTGATACGCTGGCATTTGCGGAGGAAAATAAAAATAATCTTATTCTCATTGACGAGATTTTGGAAAAAGCTCGGCAGAAAAAAGGGCTGACGCACCGGGAGGCTTCGGTTCTTCTCGCGTGTGAAAATCCGGAAAAAAACAGCGCGATGTTTGAACTCGCCGAGCAGATCAAAAAAGATTTTTACGGAAACCGGATTGTGATTTTCGCACCGCTGTATCTTTCAAACTATTGTGTCAACGGCTGTCTGTACTGCCCGTATCATTTGAAAAATACCCATATTGCCCGTAAGAAACTGACGCAGGAAGAAGTGAAAAATGAGGTTATTGCGCTGCAGGACATGGGGCATAAGCGGTTGGCGATCGAGGCGGGCGAAGACCCGGTCAATAACCCGATCGAATATATTCTGGAGTGTATCAACACCATCTATTCCATCAAACATAAAAACGGAGCGATTCGCCGGGTAAATGTGAATATTGCCGCGACGACGGTGGAAAATTACCGGAAACTGAAAGAGGCCGGAATCGGAACCTATATCCTGTTCCAGGAAACGTATCATAAAGAAAGCTATGAGACGCTGCACCCAACCGGGCCGAAGCACAATTACACCTATCATACCGAGGCGATGGACCGTGCCATGCAGGGCGGGATTGATGATGTGGGGCTTGGCGTTCTGTTCGGGCTGGAGCTGTATAAATATGAGTTTGCAGGGCTTCTTATGCACGCCGAGCACCTGGAAGCTGTACACGGCGTGGGGCCGCATACGATCAGTGTTCCCCGGATTAAGCGTGCTGACGATATTGATCCGGACGTCTTTGACAATGGGATCAGCGATGAAATTTTTGCAAAACTTTGCGCTCTGATTCGTATTGCCGTTCCGTATACGGGGATGATTATTTCTACCCGGGAAAGTCAGCAGGTTCGTGAAAAGGTGATCCGTCTCGGCGTTTCACAGGTCAGCGGCGCTTCAAGAACCTCCGTGGGCGGATATTGCGAAAAAGAGCGCCCGACCGATACCGAACAGTTTGACGTTTCCGACCAGCGGACGTTGGACGAAGTGGTAAAATGGCTGATGGAGATGGGATATATTCCTTCCTTCTGCACCGCCTGTTATCGGGAGGGGCGGACCGGCGACCGTTTTATGGCTCTTTGCAAGAGCAAACAGATTCAGAACTGCTGCCATCCCAATGCTTTGATGACGCTGAAGGAATTTTTGACCGATTACGCATCGGAGGAAACAAAGAAGATCGGCGAGGCGTTGATTGCGGCGGAACTGAACAATATTCCGACCGATAAGGTTCGGACCCTATGCAGCGATCATCTTGCGAAGATTGAACAGGGAATCCGGGACTTCCGGTTTTGACCGGTCAGAAAAGAAAGGAAGAACGATGGGATTGAATGGAACGCCTTCGGCCGAACGGCTTCATATCGGTTTTTTCGGACGGCGCAATGCTGGAAAATCAAGCCTTGTCAATGCGGTAACCGGGCAGGAGCTTTCGGTGGTCTCCGATGTCCGGGGAACGACGACCGATCCGGTTTACAAATCGATGGAACTGCTGCCGATGGGACCGGTGTTGATCATTGATACGCCGGGCTTTGACGATGAGGGCTCGCTTGGGGAACTTCGCGTGAAAAAAACCCGGCAGATTCTTAACCGTGTAGACTGCGCCGTGCTGGTCGTTGACGCATCGGTTGGAAAAACAGCGGCAGACGAAGAACTGACGGCCTTGTTTCAGGAAAAAGAGATTCCGTTTCTTGTAGCCTATAATAAAGGCGATCTTCTTGCCGGACAGAAGAATGCTTTTTCCGATGGACTTTTGGTCAGCGCCGAAACGGGGGCGAATGTCTGGGATCTGAAGGAGCGGATTGCGCAGCTGGTCAAAACCGGGGAAAACCGGAGT
Source organism: uncultured Clostridia bacterium (assembly GCA_948443805.1). Taxonomy (GTDB): domain Bacteria; phylum Bacillota; class Clostridia; order Oscillospirales; family UBA644; genus CAOJUB01. The sequence continues at coordinate 60,112 of CAOJUB010000010.1, forward strand.
TTGATCCGGGATCTGATATCGGACGGCGATTTGGTCGTTTTGGTTACGCCGATTGATTCAGCCGCGCCGAAAGGGCGGATGATTTTACCGCAGCAGCAGATGATCCGGGATATTCTCGACGCCGACGCAATGTCTGTTGTTGTGAAGGAGTTCCAGTTTGAAAGCGCGCTGAAGAAATTATCTTCGCCGCCCGTTATGGTTGTGACCGACAGCCAGATTTTTGAATGGATGGCCAAAGTTACGCCGCCGGAGATTCCGCTGACGTCATTTTCGATCCTGATGGCTCGGTATAAGGGGTTTCTTGAAGAAGCCGTGCGGGGCGCTGCGGCAATCGGCCGGCTGAAAGACGGCGACCGGGTTCTGATTGCCGAAGGCTGTACGCATCACCGGCAGTGCGATGATATCGGCAGTGTGAAAATCCCCCGGTGGTTGCGGGAATTTACCGGAAAGAACCTTGTCTGCGAGAATTCTGCCGGACGGGATTTCCCCGAGGATCTCGCAGAATATGCACTGGTGATTCATTGTGGCGGCTGTATGCTGAATGAACGGGAACTTCGTTATCGGAAAAAATGCGCGATCGATGGTGGTGTCCCCTTTACGAATTACGGGATTGCGATTGCTTATATGAAAGGAATCCTAAAACGCAGCCTGTCGCTTTTTCCGGATTTGGAAAAGCTGCTTTAAGGTGAAAAAACAGTAGTTTCTGTTTGAATAATAAAAACCCGGCGGAGAATTTTTCTCCGCCGGGTTTGTCGAAAATCATAACTTTTTGGGTTTCTTTTTTACTGCTGTCTCGGCTGGGACTTGACCAGAACCGCGTGCATGGCGACGCGGACGTTTTTATCCAGACCCTTACAGGTTGAAAGGGTGATAATCCGGGAATCCGGGGTGAATTCAAAGGTCTGGAAGACCGAATTGCCGGCGGCGTCCTTGATCGCGTTTTTGCTCTGAACGAGATTGGCAAAGTCGACAAATTCTTCGCCGGAATTGAAGTTGACCTGAATATAATAGAAATCGGTTCTTGTTTCATACCACGAGAAAACCTGCCATACGGTTTCTTCTGTCGGCGTGGTGATTTTAATGAAGTGGTTGTAGCCGTTTTCGTACCAGATGGGGTTGTCGTTCAGGTATTTCAGGCCGCCGAACATATTGTCGCTTCTTGCATGACCGTAGAAAACAGAGTTATAGGAATTGCCGATATCCTGCATATCGTTTTCATAGTCGGCAAAAAGCCAGCCGTTGACATTTTCGTTTTTGTAGAACGTATGGTCAAGGTAATAAGCGTTATCGGTAGTCTGGACGACCGACATATCGATCGGCAGGCCGGCTACGTCCGTGGGACCGGGGAGATAGAGCCATGCCACCATATCGGAATTGATTTCTTTGTAATGCTCAAAGTTGTTGACTTTCAGGTAGCTGATTTCGTCCAGCGAAATTTCGGAAATCGGGGCGTTTTTGCCGGATTCACCGGATTCACCGTCCCTCTTGTGCTGGTTCGCTTCTGTTTCATCGCCTGCTTCCATGCTGTAGGTTTCGTCTTCTCTTTTGAGCCTGTTGATTTCTTCCTGCTGTTTTTTTTCGTCGACTACGCCTTTGATAATCATGGCCACGGCGCCGACAAAGACGAGGGCGCAGACGACGAGGATCACAATGGATACCGGTCCGAATTTTTTATTCTTTTTCTTCGTTTTTTTTGCAGGCGGCTGGTTATTTGCTGCCTGTGCCTGCCGTCTTCTGGAAACCGGCTGCTGTGGGGCGCTGTTTTCCACTGCGGCCTCTTTTTTTTCTGCTTCTGCCGGCGTTTTGGTTTCCGGCGCCTTTTCCGTGTTGTTCAGATCGTTTTTGTTTTCATTTTCGTTCATCGTCGTTGACCTCCTTGTTCAGGTTAAAGGTTTTCAAACTCGGCTTTCCATTCGGGGTATTTTGCTTCCGCAATCCGGACGGCAACCGATTTTGCGTCAAGCCCGTATTTTTTCAGAATTTCCGCCGGCGTTCCCGAGGTTCCGAACTGATCGTCGGCTCCAAGCCGGAGAACCTTCGGCGAAGGATATTCCGCCGGCAGGGACGCCAGCGTTTCGCAGACGGCGCTTCCGAATCCGCCGACCGTGTTGTGATCTTCCAGCGTAACGATAAAACCGGTTTTCGCCGCTTCTTTAACCGCCTCTTCCGACATTGGCTTGATTGACGGAACATCAAGAACCTTGACCGATATTCCTTTGGCTTCGTAGATTTCTTTTACGTCCAGCGCCGTTTGATAAAACGGACCGGTATAAAGAATCGTCATATCGTTTCCTTCGGCTATTTTTACATAAGAACCGGGGGTAAAACGGTATCCTTCCTTGTGAACGACCGGAACGGCAAGCCTTCCGACCCGGATATATACCGGCCCTTCCGTTTCGCAGGCATAGCGCAGCGCGGCTTTTGTCTGAACCGCGTCGGACGGCGAGATAACCGTCATGCCCGGAATCGCGCGCATCAGCGCCATATCTTCCAGGCACTGGTGGGTTGCGCCGTCTTCGCCGACGGTCAGCCCTGCGTGGGTCGCCACGATTTTGACATTGGTTCTGGGGTAGGCAATGGAGTTGCGGATCTGTTCATAAGCCCTTCCGGCCGCGAACATCGCAAAGGTTGAAGCGAAAACAATATTTCCGCAGGTGGCGAGGCCGGAGGCCACGGACATCATATTTCCTTCGGCGATACCGCAGTTGATGAACCGTTCCGGGAATTTTTTCTTAAAAACTTCTGTTTTGGTTGATTTTGTCAGATCGGCGTCCAGGACGAAAAGGTTGTCAAATTCTTCTCCCAGTTCGGCAATTCCCTCGCCGTAAGCGTCTCTGAGGGCTTTCATTTCACTCACTTACCGTACCTCCCCGATGGCTTGATTGTATTGTTCTTCACTGGGCGCAGCGCCGTGCCAGGAAGCGATGTCTTCCATAAATGAAACGCCTTTGCCCTTGACGGTTTTTGCCAGAATTGCCGTGGGTTTTCCTTTGACGGTTTTTGCTTCGGCAAGCGCCGCTTTAATCTGGCCGTAATCATGTCCGTCAATTTGAATCAGGTGCATGCCGAAAGCCAGCAGTTTTTCTTCAAAGGGCAGGGGCGACATGACGTCGGTGATTTTTCCGTCGATCTGCAGCCCGTTATTGTCGATGAAAAAGCAAAGGTTATCCAGCTTGTAATGCGCGGCGAACATCATGGCTTCCCAGACCTGGCCTTCCTGACATTCCCCGTCGCCGAGAACCGAATAAACCCGGTATTCTTTTCCGTTTCGTTTTGCCGAAATCGCCATGCCGCAGGCGGTGGAAATCCCCTGGCCGAGCGAACCGGTGGACATGTCGACGCCCGGAATGTGCTTCATATCGGGGTGTCCCTGCAGAATACTGTCTATTTTTCTCAGATTTTTTAGTTCGTCGGTCGAAAAGAAGCCCTTGAGGGCGAGCGCCGCATAAAGAGCCGGACAAGCGTGGCCTTTTGACAGAACGAAGCGGTCCCGGTCTTCCATTTTCGGGTTTTTCGGATCGATTTTTAATTCTTCATTGAAAAGAACGGCAAGAATGTCGGTGCAGGAAAGCGAACCTCCCGGATGGCCGCTTTTAGCCCTGTAAATTCCTTCAAGAATCAGTTTCCGCATTTCTCTTGCAAATTCCTGATTATTCATAGCAAGCTCCATATCTTCAGTTTTTTCATTTCCGCGCGGTGAATTACCGCAATTCCGTACTTATTATACACTACGCCGGATGTAAAATCAAGAGAGTTGCCTAAAGTATCTTTCTTTTTTCACAAATTTGTTCATATTCAGAACCGGATTTTTCTTGTCTTTCCTGTGGCGGGAAGAGGAGGAAATGTTTCGGAATTCTTGACAGGCATGTTTTTTTGTGCTATGCTATATGATAATTTTATTGGTTTGAAAGAAGGAGATGTTTCGGATGTTCGACTGGCTTCTGCCGATTGACCGCGCTGTTTTTGATTGGATTGAAACCTATCTGGCATCGCCGGTTCTTGACGCGTGTATGATTTTTTTGACCTATCTTTGCTATGGTTTGTGGGTTTTGGTCGGCGCCGTTTTTCTAATCCGGAAAAAAACAAGACGGCAGGGCTGCGCCGCACTTTTTTCGCTGGGATTGATGGTCGTCTGCAATAATTTCATTCTGAAAAATCTAATTTGCCGGCCGCGGCCGTTTGTTTCCGATCCTTCGCTCCGGCTGAAAATTCCCGCGCCGGGCGGCTATTCCTTTCCTTCTGGCCATGCCTCTTCCTCCTCTTGCGGCGCTCTTTCTTTCAGTGGAAAAAAACGGTGGTTTTCGGTTCTGCTTTTTTCTCTTGCGCTGTTGATTTCATTTTCCCGCGTTTATCTGCATGTTCACTATTTTTCCGATGTTTTCTTCGGTTTTCTTCTGGGGCTTTTTTACAGCAAATTCGGTTCGTTCCTTTTCGCCCGGTTGGTTGCGGATACCGGTTGGGGACGGCGTTTTTTCGGGGAAAAGCAGGGTTTGTGAAATAATTGAAGATTTTTTTTGACGGAATGTCAGTCGTCAAATTGCACAAATCAGTATTCGACTATTTAAAAAATATTGCTGTGGGACTTCTCATATTTTGTCTTATTTTTATCGTATTTGTCGAATATCTTGTGGATTATGTGTAAATCATGCATAACATTAAAATTTCTTTTATCGTAAAAAATAGATAAAAATATAATATTGTTTTCTTGAATATTTGTTGATCTTTTAGTCGTTGGGGTGGAAAACACATATTTGTAAAAAGTTTTGGTTTTTCTCCTGCTTGACTTTTTCACAAGTTGAATATATAATAAGTATGTACTTGATTCAGGATAGACAACCCTCGTCCGCCCATTTTTCCAGAGGGTTTTCTTTTTCAGGATCAAACGGTTTTATTTTAAAGAAGACGCAACCCCTCGGAAAGTGTGAAAATTACCTTTCCGAAGGGCTTGTCTGCTCTTTTTTGTGTTTTTTCGCGTACGAACGGCCGGATTTTTTTTCGGCCAAAAAGTGAGTAAAGGACGGTGTTTTCAGTGCGCAAAAACAAGGTTCTGACAATAGCCGCGGCGGTTGCCCTGCTTCTGGCGTTGTCGCTTGTGACTTTTGCAGCCTCGGACAGCGGTGAGGGGATTCCCTTTGTTCCCGTATACACTGAGGGCTCTTATGGAGAGTATCTGCAGAATCATATCCGGGATACCATACCGACGCAAGTCGTGGAGGTGGACCTGAAAAATCTTCTGAAGGCGGAGAATGTTTCTTTGGAAACGGTTGCCGGCCGGGAAGCGCTGCTTTCCCATGAAGACAGTGATATTGAATTTGAGGTAAATGTTCCTGTTACCGGTATGTACTGCCTGGGCGTTTCTTATTATCAGATCGCCGGCAGCGGTTCTTCCATTGAACGGTCGGTAACGATCAACGATGAATATCCTTTTACCGAGGCACATTCGATTGGTCTGGACCGTATTTATCAGGACGATGTGGAAGATACGAGCAACAAGGAGTCGTATTTTTCTTCGGACGACAGCGGAAACCAGGTCAGAAAATCTCAGGTAGAGTCTCCCCGCTGGGTGGATAACGTTGCATTCAGGGATTCTTCCTCTACATACAACGGTTACCTGAAATTCTATCTGGAAAAAGGCCGGAACGTGATCCGCCTTTCTTCGATCCGCGGTTCGGTTGCTTTCTCCCGGATTTATTTGTTCGGTCAGAGCAATCCGGTTTCTTACGGAGAGTTTTATCTGGACAATGCGTTTCTTGCACTTGGCGGAAGTAATCTGATTGAAACCGTGCAGGCGGAGACGCCCGATGCGAAAAATACCCCGATGTTATTTGCGTCGTATGACCGCGCTTCTTCTGCGACACAGCCCCCGAGTTTGGATACGATTAAACTCAACACGATGGGCGGTAATACGACCGGCGACCCGAGATGGTCGATCCCCGGCCAGTGGGTGGAATATAAGGTCAATGTTGATACCGAAGGCCTTTATAAAATCGTGATGCGTGCGCGGCAGAACGTCCTTAACGGCGGTTTTGTCAGCCGTGAAATATCCGTTAACGGTGAAGTT